>NZ_JBXDSA010000005.1:0-324828 GCF_056844565.1 Chryseobacterium sp. FR054
ACAGGTGTGGGAAAAAGGAAAAAATGGTAAAATCATCACTATAATAGCTAATGGTAGAGAACATTATATTGATTAAACCTATTACATAAAGTCTCCCGACTTTGAGCTGACAATAAAAACCATTGCATATCAAACGGCAATGGTTTTTTATATCTTTCCTTATAAAACCGCTATATTTACAGAGATCACCCTTGCTCTCCGAAGTTTCAAACTTCGGAGTAAGATAAATAAGTAGCCAAAGTTGTAAATTATCCTGACTTTGCGCCAATAAACATAAAAACCACTGCATCAGTAGTGGTTTTTATGTATAGGTTTAGGAAAACCGCTATATTTACCAGTACAGAGGCCACCTCGGAAATGCCAGGGTAAGCTATGCCAGAAACAGCGAAGGCACAATTGAAATAACAGATGTCAACAATTATTATCCTTTTGGATTGAATCATATTGAAGGAATCTCCAGAGGACAGTTGGGCAGCTATTTTAATTACAAGTACAACGGTAAGGAGTTACAGGAGACGGGGATGTATGATTACGGAGCGAGGTTTTATATGCCGGATATAGGGAGATGGGGAGACATAGATAATAAAGCACAAAAATACTCGCCTATGTCTCAATATATTTATGCTGGAAATAATCCAATTGCTTTTATAGATCCAGACGGAAACGAATTAATTCTTTCGTTTGCTACCACAACAGCAGAACAATCTTATAAAGATTTAGTTAAAAATACATTAGGTGGAAAATATGAAGCCGTTTATATACAGTAACTCTTAATATGATTAATAAAGATGCTTCGTTGACAAAAGAGTAACAAGCTTTCTACGATAATTATAATGATGTTGTTGGAGCGAAAGAAATTGTTAATCAAGCCATCGTTGAGAATAGTACTAAAGCTGAAGTAGGAAATTGGCAAACAGGTGATATTGACATGGGAGATATTGTAGAATTTGATAAAGCAGGGAAAGGAGGTACAAGCAGTGCGGGAGCACTTATTCATGAACATGTTGAGCAACTTGAAAAATCAAAAATGGGATTATCTAAAGGAGATCTTGGAAAGACAAAACCTGATCCATCAGTTGTAGGTGGAAAAAATATGTCGATTTTGAGAAAGCGCATAATAAAGCTTCTAAGGCTGAAGATAAAGTGAATGGTAATACACGAACTGAAGCAAATAATACTAGTAATAGTAACAATATTAATGTTTTCAAAGAAAAAGACGGAACCAAAACCAATCAAGCTTTGTGGTTTCCAAAAACTGGAGGAGCCGAAGTTAAAAAAACAAAATTGCCATAGTATGAAAAACATATTTTCTATTTTAGTATTATTAATATTGATGAGTTGTGCTAATTCCGTAAATAAAGATAATAATGTTTATGTGAATGGAGATTGTATTGAAAATTTAGATTTCAAAAAGGAGTATTTTTATCATATAAAAATAATAGACAGTCTTGTTGAAAAATCACAAAATAAACAATTTACAAAATCATTATTATTCGTTTCAAAATATGCACATGTCTCAGCCGAAAGCATGTCAAATTATGCAAATACATATCCAATGGGAGTATATGAAGATGACCGAAAAGGTTGGATTGAATGGTATGAAAAAAATAAGTGTAATAATATTCAGTTTAAGAAAAAGTAATGACAACTGATTCTTATGATAATAGGTAACCTCGTATTTTATGAGGTTATTATAATTATAAGTACAATGGAAAAGAGTTGCAAGAGACCGAAATGTATGATTATGGCGCTAGGTTTTACATACCGGATTTGGGAAGATGGGGAGTACATGATCCCTTAGCAGAAATGTACCAGCCAATGTCAACATATAATTACGGAGGAAATAATCCAATTCGGTTTATTGATCCCAATGGAATGAATTTGGATGTTTATGAGATGGATGACAAGGGATATTTAACCAGAAGGGAGGAATCAGATAGGGACGTTATCTACACATCTAAAAATTTTGAAGGAGAAGGAAAAACCCGAAAATTAAAAGAAAATAATGACGGCGGATATGATATTGAAGAAAAAGATTTCATTAAAAAAACCAATACCAATATAATGCTGCTGAAGATAAATATATAGATTTCAAAGGAAATGAGGCTAAAGCATTAGAATATTTTAATCAGGTTGCTGATTGGATTAAAGCAGGAGAGGTTAACGTTGAATTCGGAATTCAAACAGCAGATATAGGTGGCAAAGATAATACTGTAGTTTATACATCTCACAATGAAACTTCGGCAAATACTGTTTATAGTGGTGATCATGTTAAATTGAGTGGACATCTCCATCCGGGATTTATGTTATCTCAAAATGGGGGAGGAACTGATTTTTCAGGTCCCTTAAACCCAAGTGGTTTTATGATGTCCAAATTCCCGAGAAAAGAAAATGGCTATACTTTTTCTATAATAAAAAGTGCAATTAAGGGAGATAGAGCATCCGCAGAGAAAATGCCTAAGGCTATACATTTTATTTATTCTCCAAATTATAATACAACGGTAATATACAATAGTTCCACAATAATTAAAGCTTATGAAGGGAAATTTAAAAAAGATTAAAACAGTAATATTTTTAACGACTTTGCTAAACTTTAGTTGTATAAGTTGTTCTGCTCAAAGGGTAGATAAGTCTTTTAATAATTATTTAGATAACAGGATTAGTTCTGGAAGATTTGTTTTTTTTGAAATAAATTTTTTAAAGAAATGTAATGATAATAAGTTTTTGTTTTCTTTGGCAGAAATGAATTACAATGATAATATCCCTAAAAGGCATAAATTATATATGTATAAAAATGTTTTAATAGTTTATGATATAGATGAATCTGAAAAAGATTTGAAAGTCATTAATTTTTTTAACTCTCATTTTAAAGAAGTTATATATGATATATCTATTTTACCAAAAGGAAATCAGTCTCTGGTTAATGCAACTGCTCTTTATTTTGAAAATAATAAGTTTATTAATGATGATAAAGAAATAAAGGCTTTTATGGATAATAATTGTAATTAGTCATTCCTTAAAAAGGTAATTGTTGATCCGAATGAAGTGGCTGAGATGAAACTGAGAATTATACCCACTTCAGAAGGATATTACGATGCACTGAGCGGCAGATATGTCTATCATTACACAGATCATCTGGGCAATGTAAGACTAAGTTATACGGATGCCAACAAAGACGGAATCATTCAGCCCAGAAAATACCAGGCTATGAAATGTCCAGAATCCCCAGCCGGAAATGTTTGTTATATGGACTGGAGACCTGGAGAGATTGTAGAAATGAATGATTATTACCCGTTTGGATTGCTGCATAATTATACGGTTACTACGCAGAATGCTTATCAGTATAAGTATAATGGCAAGGAACTCCAAGAGACGGGGATGTATGATTATGGAGCAAGGATGTATATGCCGGATATTGGAAGATGGGGGTGGTGGATCCGTTGGCGGAGAAATATCGCAGATGGTCGCCTTACAACTATGCTGTAAACAATCCTATTAGATTTATTGATCCAGATGGCCGAGGTGTAAATGATGTTATTATAACGGGAGATTATAAAGATAAGGTTTTAGCTCAATTACAGGCTGCTACCAATGGGCAGTTAGATTTGAAGATGGACGAAGGTGGAAAAGTAACAGCAACAGCAGTAAAAGGAGCAAAATTAACGGATGCGTCCGCAACATTTTTAAAGGCAACGCAAGATAACTGTAATATAGCGGTCTTGAAATCAGATGGAGATTATAGATTCGACGATGGTACATTTTATGTTGGAGGGCATATGGAGGAAGCAAAATGGCTGGAAATGGGAAAATGATAGGAATTAATGTCGTAAATCCTATGGTTAATGAAAAAATGGATGAAATTTTAGGTATACCAAAAGGAGTTGGTACTCTTCATGAAGCTCTTGAACTTTACTCAGGATTACTCAATAGTCCTGGTAGTCCTGGAGCAACATCTGAAGAAAATAACGCAAAAGGATATAATGCTGCTCATAAAGATGCAAAAAAATTAGATCCAAGATTTAGAGACCCAGGTAATGACTTCACTACTGAACGTACAAAGGATAGGGTACGAAATACTGATGGAAGACTTTTATACACAGAAGAAGAAGTATTTTATATAAATAAAAAAACGAAAGAGCAGACGTCTTTAGGGCGTTTTAAAACTTTACCATAATGAAAAAGTTATTAGCAATATTTTTGAGTTTTTTAGGAATTTCAATTTTTAGCCAATCTTCTCAACAAGTAAATACTATAAATTTGATAGCAAGGGTTGAGAAAATAGATTCTACAAATAACAGTTATATAATATATATAAAAAGTAGACCAGGAAAAGCAATATTTTCAGTTTCTAAAGTTTGTAATAGTCAAGAAGAGTATAAATATAAAATTCAAAAAGGAAAGTTGTATTCTTTTAGACTGAAAAAATCACTTAGTATATATGGACATCAACCTAAAGAGCGATTTGATAAAGAATTAGTAGATAATAAGATAATTTGGACAAGTAAAATGAAGAGAACTTTTTATGAAGACTGCTTAAACATGTGTAGTTTATACATAGACAATGTGGGAAAGCTAAAATAATAAAACCGCTATATTTACCAGTACAGAGACCTCCTCGACAATGCCTGGGTGAGCTATGCCAGAAACAGCGAAGGCGTGATTGAAATAACAGATGTCAAAAATTATTATCCTTTTGGATTGAACTTTGTTGATCCGAATGAAGTGGCTGAGATGAAACTGAGAATTATACCCACTTCACAAGGATATTATGATGCACTGAGCGGCAGATATGTCTATCATTACACAGATCATCTGGGCAATGTAAGACTAAGTTATACGGATGCCAACAAAGACGGAATCATTCAGCCCAGAAAATACCAGGCTATGAAATGTACAGAATCCCCAGCCGGAAATGTTTGCTATATGGACTGGAGACCGGGAGAGATTGTAGAAATGAATGATTATTACCCGTTTGGATTGCTGCATAATTATACGGTTACTACTCAGAATGCTTATCAGTACAAGTACAACGGCAAAGAACTTCAGGAGTCAGGAATGTATGATTATGGAGCAAGGATGTATATGCCGGACATTGGAAGATGGGGGTGTTGTTGATCCGCTGGCGGAGAAAATGACTCGCCATAGTCCTTTTAATTATGCGTTTAATAATCCGATTAATTTTATCGATCCTGACGGAAGAGAAGGAACAGGGTGGGGCTTAAAGGATGGTAGATGGAGTTTTGTTGCAGGAATGCAGGAAGGAGATGCAGCTTATCAAAAAGGAGGTTATACAAGTTTTGCAGCAGATAACTCAGTTGTTGAGAATACAAGTATAAATGGAGGTAGATCAGGAGGTGTTGTTTTAGGAAGCTCAGCCAATGATGTAAAATATGCTGAGAGAAATTTTGAAGAATAGAATGCTGGGCACGGATCAAATTATGCCAATCAATATGAAGCCTATTCTGCATGGAGGACTAGTACAGCAGAACATCCCGGAGAAGGCTTAATGGATAGAAATATGCGATTAGGTGGTGGTTTTGCTCATGAAGGAGTAAGAGAATATGGCTCTGGCGGAACGATGATGTTCAATGGACTTGGCGGATCAATTAGAAAGTTATTTGGAGGGGCATCAGAAGAAGTTCCTTTATTGGAAATATCTGCAGAGGCTGAAAAACAAGGCTTTAAGAGCCTTAATTCGGGAATAAATCCTAGTATAGTTAGTAATATCTTAAACAAATGCATGATAAATCATTCGATAAAACTGGAGTGGGAGGATTTAAATGGCAAGGAGTACATTATTTTAAAGAAGGTAATCATAGGATAAATGCAGCTATTCAATATCGAATACAAACAGGAAGCTATAAATATTTAGATATGCTTATGAAAAATAATGCTAAGTTTGATATTGCAAATCCTCGTAATTATGGTAAAGTATACAAATTTCCAGTAAGACCAACAAGATAATGAATGATATTTCTATAATAAACTTAAATGTATTGTCATCTTTGAAATATAAAGATGAATATATTTTTGTCAACTTTGCATATGATAAGGCGATAAAAATAGGTTTTTTTTATGATGAAATCGACCAAAATGAACTAAGCAAATTAGTACTATTATTTTCTCAGCTAACTGGTATTGAAATTAGATTGGATGATGTTTTGGGTAAATTACATATAATTCTGCTTAAATTATTAATAGATGGTGAAAAAGATAATATTGTTATTAGTAATATAGGGTTTCATATGCAATCATTTGAATTTTTAATAGATAATTTAAAGAAAATATTCGAGAACCTAAATGGATTAATTAATAAAAAAATAATTATCGTAGAGTGTAATCTTAATAGTTTTGAAGATATTAGATATTTAGAGCAATATTTTGAAAATTAATTAATATGTTCCCCGCCGCTGGTGCGAGCATCTCGCTCGTTCCATTGATAATAAAAAAAACTCGCATTTTGCGAGGTTTTTTGTGTTATATAATGTTCTGTTTTATATATGAAAACAGAACTAAAGTGCAGCAATATTTTTAAGTTTAGAAGCTTTAAGAAAAGCATCGATGGTAGCAAATATATGAGCTTTGGTATCGCTGTCAAGTTCCTGTATTGCTTTTAGTTTTTTCAGCGTATCGTTGTCAATCTGCCCCTGCTGTGCAAAGTCTGTGACTTTGAGCGGATAAAAAAGAAGAGAGGCTGTCCTAAAAGTTTGGGCAGTCTCTAATTTTGTTCGTACCCCTATACAGGATGTATATTCAAATATTAAATTCTCAAAAGATATTGTAATCTTCCCCAAAAACCGAAACGAATATAAATATAGTTTTAAATTTGAAAGGTATAGCACATTAAAAAAGATGTTGCCCTGCAAAAACAAACTAATGAATGATGCGAATAGCTTTTACAGGTTCACATAGAGTTGGGAAAACAACTTTGGCCGAAGAGGTGGCTGAGAGTTTGCCGGAATATGAATTGATCCATGAGCCTTATCTGCAGCTTGAAGAGGATGGATATTTGTTTTCAGAGATTCCGGCATTAGATGATTACACACAACAATTCAATTTTTCTGTAAGACAACTGCAAAATAATGAGAACAACGTGCTTTTTGACCGTTGTCCATTAGACCTGTTAGCATACATTTATGCGGTAAACAAAAAGAGAAATATATCCGCTCTCTACGAAGAAATGACCGCAGCAATTGCTGAAATTGACCTCCTGGTTTTTGTTCCCATAGAAAAAGATGATAGTATTATCTGTCAGGAATCGGATTTACCCGATCTAAGGCGGGAGGTAAATGATATTTTACAGGGTTGGCTTGGAGATTTCAGCAATGACATTTTAGAAGTCACCGGAACGTTAGAGACGAGGAAAAAGCAGGTATTGGATAAAATAAAAAATAGGGAAAATAGAAAAGGTTCCATAATTTTTTAACTAAGCGGCCTTTGATAAAATATATTATTTATAAAGGTCTTTTTCTATAAAATTATTGAATTTTGCCAAAAATTTTTTCGTGCGGTTTTCTTTATTTCTGATTAAATCCTGCTTCGTCATTGGATTTCCGGTATTTGAATCGAACATTAGCGTTTCAGACATTTCGGAAGAATTGTGTATGAGTTTGATGTTTTTGGCGGGGTCTTTTATATACTCATTCCAGAGTTGGTTAAATTTTTCCTTTGTAATAGAAACCTCTTTCGTTTTTGAATCTATAAGTGACGGGGGGTAATCGAGCCTCTGACTGCCCACTAAGTTAAAAATATGAGTTCTCCCTTCGTCTTCAATCTGTAAAATTAAACCGGGTAAACCACAGAATTTATAAGGCCCGTCCTGTATCTGGATATCATTCGTGAACCAGGCAGTCCAGTTTCTTCCTCCAAAATTGGTAGTTGCTTTCTGAGCCTTAAAACTTTCTATGCTTTTTGTTTCCGGAAGGATGCTCCACTTGATTTTGTTTAATTCTTTTACAGCAACGTTACTGGCATTAAGTAAAGTGTGATAAACCGTTTCCAGGTCCGGATATGTTTTGGAAATTCTGAAATTGACTTTCGGATGTTTGATTTTTCTAAAATCAATATTGAAGGAATTACTGGCCTTTCCTTTCTCAATTTCAGCATTGAAAAGAGAATCCCGTGTAATAAGCAAAGCACTGTAAAAATAAGAACCCTCTTTTGTGATATCCAGATTCATCATTTCCTTTTCAATATTTTCCTGATTTAAAGTATCCAGCCTGAATGAATATTCATAGGTAAATCTTTGATTTTGAGAAAAAAGAAGCCCTGAGATTAAGAGAAATAAAGCGATGATAATTTTCATTTCTTATGAAAGATAGTTTTTTTTAAATTATAGATGGTTATTGATAATATTCAAATATAAGTAATCTTTGTAATATACAATAAAAGCCCTGAAATCAAAGATCTCAAGGCTTTTATATTGCAGATTACGGAAGTTCTCAGCTTAATATATCACAAGGTGCAAAACAATTCACCCACGGACATCTCTTTATTCCCGGTGGTGGGCAGCATGCTTCGGAACAGCCTGATGCCCCTCCATTGATCGTCTTTAACTGATCTCTTGAAATTTTTTTAGAATTTTTCATAATACAATAATATTTGGATTAAACGTACAGTTTAAGGCTGATTTCCGCCCCCACAGCCATCATAAGGCATGCACTGCCATTTTCCGCCGATTAGGCAGATCTGTCCGCCCGGGCAGTTGATGCCCCCTTTAATTGATTTCATCTCCTGTCTCTGGATCTTTTTTAAATTTTTCATAATAATAAATTTGGTTTAGTTCGAAATTAATCAATTTTTATTGATTAAGGTAAATTATTTTGAAAATATTTGCATTTTGTGACTTTTTTTACTTAGTGGATGAAATCAAAACAACCTTCCGGAACTTGATTCTGCCCGGATGAAATAGGGGTCTGTGACAAGTTTGCTTTCTTGACTGTACTTTGTAGACCACAAATATCAGAACCGGTTGGTTTGCCTATATTCCGCAAGGTTCGGATTTTCTGATGCCGGTTATTATTTTAGCTTTACCCCTTATAAATTCGTTATTATGGAAAGTATAGAAACAAGACTGGCTGCTGTAAAATGGCCGGCCGTTACCGAAGAATTGCACGATAAAGGTTTTACCATTGTCCGGAATATCCTGAATAAACAGGAATGCAGCACACTGATCGCTGATTACGATTCCGGTGAAGCCTACCGGAAGACAGTCAATATGAAACGTTACCGTTTTGGGCTGGGAGAATATAAATACTTTCAATACCCGCTGCCTGAACTCATTGCGAAACTCAGGGAAGGTGTGTATGCCGGAATAGTACCCGTAGCTAACGGGTGGATGAAAGAACTGGGGATCAGAAAAACATTTCCGTCTACTCATCGGGAAATGAAGGCTCTCTGTAAAGATCATGGACAGGAAAAGCCTGCTGCCTTGATCCTTAAATATGCAGAAGGAGGATTCAATACCCTGCACCAGGATCTTTATGGAGAAATATATTTTCCTCTGCAGGCCGTCTTTATGCTGAATCAGGCTGACGAGGATTATACTGGCGGAGAACTGGTAATTATGGAGCAGATTCCCCGGGCACAGTCCAAAGCCAATGTTTTAAGACCCAATCTTGGTGATATGGTGATTTTTACTACCAATTTCCGTCCCGTAAAGGGGAGCAGAGGATATTACCGGGTTAACGTGAAGCATGGTGTGAGCCCTTTACACAGTGGGAGCAGGTATAGCCTGGGAATTATTTTTCATGATGGTTTAAATTGAACATACATAAAAACGGATGGGAGATATCTGCTTTCCTGTCCGTTTTTTTTCAATGAATTATGAGAACTTAAAAAATCTTATAATAATGAAAAATCTGTCCCGGTTATGAGACAGATTTTTTATGTTAAATTAACTTCAGTCCGGGATAGTAATATATCAGATACAGGTTTGAAGCTGAATGATGGAAGAGGGAAACAATGAAATTCATTAAGAGCAAATATTGATCTGCTTTTCAATATGTATAACTAAAATTAACTTCCGGTCTCCTTCCTCCAGACTATTACATTTAAACTCCTTAACCCGAACTCCGGTTAAATTGTTTATTTTCTTGAAACACTCAGATTAATCACCTGGTAACTGCCGTTCTGCATATCGATCTGCAGTTTATAAATACCAACTTCCAGTTCAGAAATATCAGTGGTACCTCCGGTGTTGGTGATCTGAAAACGTTTTCTGATCTGTGAGTTCATGTCATAAACTGTTACATCAGTCTGGTTATTCCTGAATTCCGGACGGTTGTTACTGTCAACAAGATACAGCTGAATCTGGTGATCTGCCGGATTTGGCGTTACACCAAAGCCTCCGCTGACATATTTTATAGTAACAGGCAACTGGGTAAAGGACGAGCAGCCGCAAGTGTTGCAGGCTCTTACTTTCACATAACCGTTCGTACTGCTGTTGGTTTTTACAGAAATGGAATTCTTGGTCGCTGTACTGGCCAGCAGTTCCCAGTTGGCCGGGTTGGTTGAAAAACTCTGAACGGTCTGGAAGTTACCCGGCAGCTGCCATTCATAATAAGTCGCCGTTGGAACAGGATCCACTTCATACGTTAAGATCGGTGAGATCGGTGGGTTGCCGTTTGGCATCGGATAAACATTAACAGTGGATGGCCCGTAAATGTTCAGAGGTATGGCAGGCAAACCAATATTAACTTCTTTACTAAGCGTTCTGCTGCCACAGTTACTGTTTGAATCAATCTCTGCTTTGATAGAACTTTTACCGTTGATGAACACATTCGGATTGATCTTAACCGTTATACTGGCTGTTCCCTGGCCTGAAACAATCTGAAGACCATTACCCACAGTCCACCATATACTGTTGCCCGCTGCGCCGATACCTACGATGCTGTATACCTGATTGACTCCCGGACATACCTGATTGGCTCCGGAAAGAAGAGAGATTCCACAAAATGCCGAACAGTCTGTATTAGGGTAGCTGGCATTGTTGTTAATAACTTTTACCAACTCGTTTCTTAAGAAATCTCCGGTTTTTCTGCTGAAAGTAATATGGTTATAGTTATGAATATTTCCGGATGATGATTCCACAATAAACTCATTGAAAGGAGAGCTGAGTCCGCTGCCCTGAAGGTTGCTGCTGCTGTATGCCCTCTTGTAATCCTGAAGAGTTAAACTGCCGTTCGTTCTTTTGATGCCCAGGGCACTCGGAACGGGGATAAAATTGAAGGCAGAATTTACCACATAATCGTTAATCAGCTTCTGATCTACCTCATAAAGTCCTCCTGCAAGATTTTCGGTAGGAAGTACTGCACTGCTGATGTATCCCTTTTTATTGGCTACGTCGTAAGTGATGGTCCAGTTGATTCCTAAAAGCTTTATTCTGAATTTTTTATCATACTTAAGAATTCCCCGGTAAACTTCCCTGTCGCTACTGGTGGTTTCAGGAATGGTTTTGATCTGAAAATCGGCGCGTACCTGTGAAGGTAATGGAATTGTTGAAAACAGGACAAGCCCTAAATTATTGGTAGTGGCTCCCCAGAATGTCATAGAAAGATTGATCAGTGTACTGTTAAGCTCATTTAATGATGCAGTCTGTTTCTGATATCGGAAAAGATTGTCTCCGGCGTTGTATCCCTGGTTAATGCCGCACATGTTTCCGTTGCTGATCGCTATATTACGGCTTTGTGTAGGGTAGCCGAGGGCATCAAATTCATTTTGCCAGTTCTGATGATAAGAGGTGTTGAGCTGCCAGTTGGGAGCTATATAATTTTTGGTCATTTGCAGGGCTGCAGGACAGTCTACGATAGTTAAAACATCACTTCCCCCAAAATCCGTAAGGAATTTCTTGTTAAAAAGTCCCAGAATATCAAGAACAAAAGGGACTACATGATCTCCAAGTGCATATAAAAACGGGTTGGAGGTATAAAGTTCATTGGCATGACGCAGCATATACTGTGCACCTACCGGAATGTTGGCCCCATCCATAGGAGAATCGTGGGCAATAAACAGACTTACCTGATGGTTGTAATGTTCCTGTTCCAGTTTTACCAGGGCATATTTGCTCACCAGACCGCCCATACTCTGGCCCAGAAGTACATTCGGTGCAGTGCTGCCATTGATCGCTTTCTGATCATTTACATATTTTATGATTTTTTTCAGGGTTGCGGCATTCTCTCTTATATCGCCTATACCGTTACGCCAGTCTACATAAATAATGTCATACTGCTGGCTGTCGGATAAAAGGGTCTGTAACTGAGGAGATGCCTTTAAACGGTCTCTGAAATTCCCGATGGAAAGGTCTCCTCCCGGCTTTTCAGGAAACAGGGCACTGCTCAGGTCAAATCCTTCAGCTACGATCAGAGGACGGGTAATGCGTTTGTCATTGTCATTAATGTAATCTATACGCAGTATGGCCCCGTGCTTTCCGTTGCTTATATTGATATTGTTCCTGAACAGCCCGCCAGGTCCTATGATGATTTCTATGGGAAGTTTTATTCTTTTTATTCCCCCGGAAGCCAGGGTAACAGAGAATGACCAATTGTATTTTCCCTCAGAAGGGTAGGTTAAAGCAATAGGATGATCAAACCTCATGATCTGCTGTTCATTGCCACCCCCGAAATCGGCTGTAATAGACTGGATCTCCTCTGTTGCATTTCCCAGTAAAAGCTCTCTCGGAAGCACTACGTTGAATGCAAGCGTATTGATTTCGTTGGTAGGAGCGGCCAGTCCGAATATTTCATCCTCCTGGTAAGGGTTCTGCCATACCCCGTTATTGTAGGCATCTTTAAACTGCTGATCCTCAAACCGTATTTTCTGATTAACATGTGCGTTCACATCAAATTTGGAATATTTTGCATACAGACCCGAAAGTACAAAGGTAGGGTTTACACTTTCTTCATTGTTGTACTGCATACGGTAGGTTGCCCATTTGGCAGCCATATCATTCATGGTGGGAAGATTCTTTAATCCTTTTTCATGAATAACACCCGAGAAGAGTTCTTTATAGATACTGCTGTAAATATGGATGTCCATTTCCTGTGACCGCTCACTGTTGTTGAACTGTTCCATATCGGTAAGACCCCAGGCGTAATCCAGCAGGATGCCGTGTGGGATTCTGTCCCGTTCCAGTGCCATGAAAGGCTGTGCCATCCTCTGGCTGAATTCTCCCATGTTTTCCGTTTGTGCATAACTACGTAAAGCAAAAAAGCTGAGTAGTAAAAAAAGTAGTCTTTTTTTCATATTATTATAATTTAGTTAATGGATTTTGTGATTGGAACTGATATTCAGTATCATATTTCTGCCTGTTCACATAGGATTTTGGCAGGATTAAGGGTTAATCTGTAAAAATAAAGACAATGAGATTGTCGGGGTATGGCACAGCCTTCCGGAATCCTGTTCTGCCGGATGTTTTTACATGCTGTCTTTATTTACAACAACAGATATTTCCGGCATAACGAATGGATCTTTTCAACTTAAAGTGTAGATTCACTTTTAAGTGAGCATTCAAAAGTAATAGAGAATAAAACGGTAACTGTTGTCCAAATTACAATAAATTTTTAAATAAAACAAATTTATTTTGTGAAATTATTAATTATTTTTAATTATTTAATTTAAAATATAAATGTAGGATATTGTTCTTTAATTTTGATTTTCCGGTCTGATGTTTTTCTTTTTTGTAATTTTATAAAAGAAAATTGCCAGGTAGTTTTATCTGCTTTATCCTGTTATGAATAAATATGTTTTGACAGTTCCTGCTATTCATCAGCTTCTTCAGAATCAGAAGATACTGAGGTTTGTTTTTGCCGGATGTCTGACTCTGTTCATTGCTGTCAATATTCTGCTGGATTATATGTATACTGTTTTCCAGAACAGTGTATTTTACATTTCAGAATCTTTTTTATTCAGTGCTTCTTACTGGGGCTTATTTTTTCCATTGCTGGCTCAGCTTTCAACCTGTTTAAAGAAAACGGAGGTGACGGGATGGAGACTGATGCTGCCCGTTTCGGCAATCATTTTTCATTTGCTTGCTTATCCTGCGGTAGTCTGGGGCTTTTCCCGGATCTTTTATGAGCATACATTTCCGTGTGAACAGACTTTTAACTTTGCCTTATCCGCATATTTTATAAAAACCGTACTTGTTTATGGCTTTTTTTCAGGAGCGTTAATCGTATTGAAAAGCAGTATGGTTCCTGAGAAAACAGATATTAACTCTGGAGAAGCTAATGATCCGGGTTTCATTCAATCTGTTATGGTTTCAGATCTCCATCAGAAACTGAGGATAGCTGTGGATGATATTCTGTATTTTTCTGCCAATTCACCTTATGTAAACATTCACCATCCTTCAAAAAAATACCTGCATACAGGTACATTGAAATTACTGGAAACCCAATTGGATAACACTAAATTTATACGCATCCATAAATCCTGTATTGTTAATCTTCAAAAGGTTATTTCCTATAAATCCCGTTTAAACGGAGATTATGATGCCAGCCTTTCAGATGGAACAGTTGTACGGATAAGCCGTAATTATGCCTCGGATTTTAAAACAAAATTTGAAAACATTGATCAGTAAACTGTTCCTGCTGCCAATGATAAGAAAAGCAGAGGTATAAATGTTCATCAGGTTACGGTAATATTGCCTCAGCTTACCGTATTTTATTTGTAAAGTGATGTTTTGCAGGGTTTCTTTGCTGAAAATTCCGAACAATGAAAAATCTGATGATCTGTAAAACAATTTTCCTTCTGTTGCTGTTTATTGCCTGTGACGGACAGACCAAAAATTCAGTCAGTAAGAATGATAAGACCGTGGGTGGCGGTTGTGATGGCTGTGAGCTGATGTACATAGGTATGCCGGAAAAAATTTCCTCCACAGATACCAGTCCCGGCTGGAATGAGGCCGGACAAAAACTGATGGTTACCGGCACGGTCTTTCAGATAGATGGCAGGACTCCAGCTCCCAATGTTATTATATATTACTGGCAGACAGATCATACCGGCCGCTACACCCCTGCAGATGGTATGGATGAAAGAATCAGACGCCACGGTCATATCCGGGGATGGGTGAAAACCGATGCCAATGGAAAATATATGATAAAAACAATCCGCCCTGCTCCTTATCCCAATGATGTACTGCCGGCTCACATCCACTTATCCGTTAAAGAACCGGATGTGGCGAACGAATATTATACGGATGAAATTAATTTCGATGACGACCGGCTGCTGATTCCTTACAAAAAGAAACATCCTTTTGAAAACCGGGGAGGAAGCGGTGTTGTAAGAATTCTTTTAAAAGACAGCCTGCAGATCGCCGAACATGATATAGTACTCGGATTGAATATTCCCGGTTATCCTAAAAAGCCAGAGACCTCAAAAATATCAGGGCTGAATATCGGTGAAGATCAGCCTTCCTTTATTCCTTTTCATGCTTTCGGGATGGATAAGGGAACTCAAACCTGTCCGGTCTGTAAATACGGACGCTATCACGGTATCTTGTATTTTACAGGTAATCAGCCGGACTGGAATGAAATAAAAAGCTGGCTGCTGTTTCTGGAACAGGAGAGTGAAAAGCGGAAAAACTATCTGAAAGTATACTTTATATACGGGAACGAAAAAAATTACACTAAGCAGTCCAGGCAGGCGGAGCTGGAAAAGCTGGGGAATGAGCTTCACATCAGAAATATGGCACTCACCTTTGTTCCTTCTTTTGCAGACGAAGCAACTGAGGCTTATCTGAATAAAATAAATCCAGCGGTCAAAAACACATTTATCATTTACAGACACAGGAGTATTGTAGATAAATATATTGATCTGAAGCCGATGCCTGATAACTTCAAAATGCTTTCTGAAGCCCTCAGCAGAACGCAGGGAGATTATTTTGATCTCCCTGAACCTGAGCATGAATAATCTTGTTTACATTTTGGACAGAGTAAAAAATAAAATGACCGGAAAATTCCGGTCATTCTGTGAAATCCAATGTTTCTATTTTACTTTTTAATTCCCTTTATAGTCTGTTTGGTTCCGTCTGTCATTTCTACTGTTATAAAATAAACGCCGGCATTAAGGTCTGAAAGGCTCAGCTGTGCTGTCGGCTTTTCAATCGTCTTCAACAGTCTTCCCGAAGTATCGGAAACAGATACTCTTTTTACTTTTTCTATCTGTGAAACCGTAACGATATCAGAGAACGGATTAGGAGAGATCTGTACTGTATTCTGTTTTGTCTTTACTTCGTTAGTGGCAAGATTTCCTGCTTCTACTTTAAGGTCATCTATTCCAAGATACCATGGTGCACCTGTGGAAGAAACATCAATGGCAAAATAATAAACTCCGGTAGTTGGAGGAGTAAATGTTACCGAATATGGGGTATAGGCAGTAGTGCCCTGATCCGGGGTGATAAATGTTCCCAGGTCGGTAGCTCCCGTCATAGCCTGTTGGGTATTTACCCTTACATTTCCTGTATATCCTATATAGCTGCTTCCCGTACCTCCTGTGTTGTAGTTGAATACAAATGTGTAAGCCACACCGCCGGTCATATTAAAGCCAGGAGTCCACAGCTGGCTTGCCGTAGTATTGCCATATGCTATTCTCATATAATTAGGAGCTGATTTCGGAGTGTTGTAGGAAGTGGAGCTGGTGGATGTCCATGCTTTGGTTCCTGTAACATTCAGCCAGCATGCCGGTGCAGGTCCGAGGTTCGTCATAGTGTCGAAGTTCTCGCTCCACGGAAGATTTACAGCCCCGCAGAGAGTTGAGAAAGTAAACGGTTTCCAAATTCCTTTAATACCACCACAGTTGGATCTCAGCCAAAAATAATAGGTGGTAACAGCATTCAGTCCCGGAATATTTGCTGTTGTTATTCCGGCCCCTACGGAACCGGTAGGAGAGGTAACTTCCGTCGGAGGAGTAGAGCTGGTAGAGTAGTAGTAGTCATAGCCGTCTGAAGGGGCTGAAGCAGGTGCGGTCCAGCTGATCTGAGCCGATCCTGAAGTTGGGACAGCGGTAATATTGGTAGGCGACTGGCAGGCAGGAACAAAGCTGGATGAAAGCGCAAAGACATTGGCTATTCCGGTTCCACCGGTTTTGGCAATCGTAACACTTTGAACGGTTTTGCTCTGGTTGGCAGCATCCAGTGCCAGTTCTTTCTGGTATAATCTTGGGTTGGTTCCACCTGCAGCATCCGTAGTATTATCTGCAAGACTTACCCTTCCTATTCCCTGGATGGCAAAGCCTGTGCCTCCATACCAGTCAGCCAGAGAAATTCCGGTAAAGGCCTGGCTGGAGCCGTCTGAAAAGTTAACCGTTGCGGATATCGTGGATGTTCCGCTTCCGCTCGTTACAAGAAGGTATAGCTTAAGGGCGGCAGAAGGTGTAGCCAGAGTAAGCGTTCCCGAATCACTGGTTGTTGCAAGACGCAGTGAATTGCTTGCGTCCAGTGGGGCCAGCTGATACGATAATCCCGGCGTAGATGCCACTACGGAATTGATCACTCCATTTACAGGAATTCCGAAATTAATAGGGGTACTTGTAGAAGTAGCCTGGTAGTTTCTTGCTACGAAAGCGAAGTTCACCCCATCCACATCCAAAGTGGTGGAAGTGTTGGCAGCACCGATGCCATTGGCGATCACATCAGCCGTAAATCCTGATTGAATCTGCAAAGTCTGGTAATCCTGGGCAGAAAGTACATTGTACGAAAAAGCCATTACCCCTAAAGACAGGGCAGTGAGTAATTTTCTTCTCATATTTTATCGTTTTAAAAGATTTTCATGAAGGTTGTTGTTGTCATGTTAATATTTGAAATAGAATAATTTTCGCTTTTTTATTAAAAATTAACATGAATATTTTTCAAATATAGATTGTTTAATTATAAAGATATAATTGTATTTTGTCATTTTATTAATAAAAAAATAACATTAAAAAATATTTTGATTCAATAAAATTTAAAATATATTATTGTATTGTGAATTTTTATAAAGACGGTATGGGAGGAACTGTTCCTGTATTTTAATTCCGGAGGATAAAAAAGAAGAGCTTCCAATCCGGGTTCTGAAGGTCTTCGGACTAAGCTGTTTATATGCAGATTATTTCATTGACGTCCCGTTATGATAGATGTTTTTCAGTTTTTCTCTGTCGATCCGGATTACATCTCCGTTTCTGATCCGGTGTTTTTTCCGAAGAGATTTTCCGTGAACTGATATCGCATTCATTTCTGATAAACGGCTGAATTGAGAAGAAGAGAGTCCCAGACCCGTCCGGATTACAGACGAAATTCTGAGTCCGAATTCAAAAGGATACCGGATCGTGAAAGTTATCATGTCATGGGGTTCACTGATGATATTGTCTCTTATACAATCGTTACACTCCACATCATACTCCACGCTGTCGGGGTCTGCTTCAATATTGTTTTTCATCCTCGTTTCCTGAGAAAAAGCGTATTTCCAGGCGGTTTTCCGGTCGTTTGACATCAGTTTTTCATAGAGTTCCGTACCGATTGATTCTGTTCCGGTACGGGAAATGATGGTCATATTATAAGTGCTGCTGCATTTTACACATTTGTAAATCAGCCAGACATCAATATTTTTTTTCTGAGCGTTTGTCCTGAATTTTTCACTGCAGTAAAACCTGGTGCTGTCACAGTGGCTGCATTTCTTTTTGAGAAGGGGAGTATTCTTTACTTTGATCTCCCATATATATCCTGTACTCATTATAATAGTAGGCTTAATTATTCTTTATTGATTTTTTATGACCTATTATTCAGGATTCTGTTGCTGTAAGAGTGCTGCTGAAGATACGGACAGCGCACGCCGCCGCCTTTGCAGACAGTACAGTAAATAATAGGGCTGAATGAAATAAGGTCCGGGCAGAATTATCCGGACAAAAGAATGATCAGCTACAATAGATGAAGCTGATATTAAGCTGTAATAATAAGTTTAAGAGTGGTTCTCAAAACAGGTTATTTTATATTTACACAGTAAAAATACTTAATCTGTTTGAGATTTAAGGGTTTTATAGGAAATTTTTTACAGGCATTGAATAGTTTTCATGGTTTTTATAAAAGATTTACTGCTGTAAGAAGACAAAAATTACTTTAACTTTGCCAATTAAATGATATACCTCGTTGCTGAGTGTTGTAGATCATTAAAAACTAATACCGGATAATTCAAAATTTAACGGACAAGACAAATATGAAATATAAATTCTTAAATTTTAAATTGAGGAAAATTGTTCATTATTCATTAATCCTTTGTATTTTGCTGATACAGGTGATTATAGCCGTATTCTTTTACACTGAATCAGTCAATGGGAAAAAGCTGAAGTTCATTAAAGACCAGCTTGAAGACAGCAGGGCACTGGGAGGACTGACAGATAATTCGAGAAAAGACTTCATGGATGCACAGATGTATTTCCAGAAATATATGGTTACCCAGGATGATAAAGATCTGAAATTATACTTTGAAGCCCTTAAAAAACTGAAGAATAATTTTGATAAAATCAATCAGTACGAGAATATCAATCCGCGGCTGAAAACCAATCTGGCAAGACAGAAAAAAGATACAATGGAAGTTGTAAAGCTGAAGACCTTAATAGATTCTGTTTACAAAACCTCCCTGAATCTGCCTGCCAAAATTGAAGATAAGCAGTACGAGCCGAAGAAATATAAAAATAATTTCGAAAACCTGAGCATACAAACCAGAACCTACTCCGATACTACCGTGAAAAAGAAAGGCTTCATGGGAAGGCTGAAAGATGCCATCACCGGTAAAGTGGAGGTGAAAAAAGACAGTACGGTGATTACGCTTACCAATAATAAAACCGTTGACCTGCCCGGATTAAAATCAGAGATGGACAGCACGATGAAATCTATGGATCGGCATTACGCCGGTGAAGTGAAAAAGATTAAGCTGTATGCGGTGAAAAGCCAGAAGGATAATATGCACTTTTACAGTAATTTCGGAAAGCTGCTGGTTTACAGTAATGGCCTGATTGATGTCTACGACAATGCAATCAAGGATTTTAAGTCTGAACTGGAAAAGGAATACAACGAGCAGAGTTCTGCCAATAATAAGATCAGAAGGTATCTGGTATTGGGGTTAATGATACTCATGTTCATTGTATCCATCCTGATCATGTATTTTACAAGAGTGGCATTCATCTATGAAAGGAAGCTTAATGCAGCGAACGATGAGATCAAAAGGAATCTTAATTTCAAAAACAGAATTCTGGGAATGTTGAGCCATGATCTGAGATCTCCGCTGAAGATTATCAATATTTTCATAGATAAGATTTACAGGACGACAAAAGATGATACTATAAAAGATTATCTTCAGTCGATCAAGTTTACCAACAGTACCCTGCTGTTGCAGTCTAACCAGATCCTGGAATATACCAAAAACCAGGATGCAGACAAAAAACTGATCAATACGGTTTTTGATCTTAAAAATGAAATCAATTCCATTGTAAAGGTCATTACACCTTATATAGAAACCCGGAATAATAAATTTGTGGTCACAGACAGGATTCCTGAAAATCTGGTAGTGTATTCAGACAATATAAAGATCAATCAGGTATTTATGAATATTCTTGGAAATGCCAACAAGTTTACAGAAAACGGGCAGATTGATCTTACCCTGAACACAGAACCGGCAGGAGAAAACAGGATTTCGCTGATCACAACCGTAAGTGATACGGGAGTCGGGATATCGGAAACTGATGTCAAAAAAATCTTTGAACCCTATTACCAGGGAATTGTATCCGATGAGATCGATAATCTGGGGGCAGGTCTGGGATTAAGTTTATGTAAGGAAATTGTAGAATTGTTTAACGGTGAAATATCCGTAGAAAGCAAGCTGTACAAAGGAACAACAATAACATTCAGAATGAATTTAAATATCAATAATAATGGAAATACCAATTGAAAACAGAGAAATTAATTTCCTTTTGGCTGATGACCACAGCATTGTAAGGCAGGGAATGGGAATCGTTGTCAGTGATATTGCTCCTAATGCCAGAATTTATCATACCTCATCCCTGCAGCAGATTGTAGAGCTTGTAAAAGCAAGGGAGATAGAAATGGCCATTATTGATGCACATTTTCCTGAAGGCAACAGCCTCCATATCATATCTCAGATGAAAGCTGCCAATCCCGATATTAAGATCCTGATCTTTACAGGGCTTGAAGAAGATCTGCATGCACTCAAATTTATAAAGGCCGGAGCCAATGGCTATCTGAGTAAAATGAGTGAAGAAGAGGAAGTAAGAGAAGCCGTTTCAAAATTTATTGAAAAAGGAGAATATTTTTCTGAGACCTTACGCAACTTACTGGTGCAGCTGGTCTACAACCCGAACCTCATCAATCCGCTCAGCAGTCTTACCAAACGGGAGCTGCAGATCGCTGAAATGTATGCAGACGGATACGGAAATCTTGAAATATCCAATCATCTGGATATCAAGCAGAATACGGTAAGTACCATTAAAAAGAATATATTCGAAAAATTAAAAATAGAAAACCTGGTTGAGCTGATTGATCTCATCAAAACACATCACAAAATATAGGATTCCAGCCTAGATTTCATCATCAGAGCTTTTTATCGATAAATATCGATGTCGCTATCGATGGGTATCGATAGTGTTTATGATAGATTTTATTCCGCAATGTTGTTTCTTTGTAGCAGGAAAATTTACTGATAACAGCAAAAATCAATTGGAAATATTTTTCATGATTTTGCAGAATAGTAAAGGATTCCCGGCATATAGAAATAATAAACACAAGCTATATAATAAAAGCGCAGATGATGAAACACAAGTGATGAGATGAGATGAGTATGCTTGACCTTACAGCCCGCTTCTTGAAAGCTTAAAAAAACACAAATTAATATAAAGAAGTTTAATGGTCTTTTAGGTTAAACTACAATAAAAAGGAGGCAGCCGCCTCCTTTTTTATTTTGTTTCAGTCCTGCCGGAATATACGAACTGTGAATCCGGTTTGTCCGTTTTTCCGAAAAATGGCTAAGGAAAAAGGCTGCGCCTCAAAAGACGGTATGATTTTACACATAATTTTTGGGTATTGATTATGCATTGGCTTTCAGCAGTGAGGGAGCAACTCCATATTTCTTTTTGAATGCAAAAGAAAAGTGAGACAAATCCTCAAAACCTGCTTCAAGATAAACATCCTTAGGTTTTTTATGATGTTCGGTTATCTGGTAATAAGCCAGTTCGAGCCGTTTGCTGATCAGCCATTTCTGCGGAGTGATGTTAAAATGTTTTTTAAAATCACGGTTGAAGGTAGAAAGGCTCCGCCCCGTCAGATATCCCAGCTTTTCCAATGGCATATTGAACATGAAGTTCCGTTCCATAAAGTTCACCAGATCAACTTTTCCCGGGCTGTCAAAATTGGCAAGTACACGGTCTACGTCAGGATTAATGGTTCTTAATATACTGATGGCTTCTGTAATTTTAAGAGTGGCTATATTTTCAGGAAAGATCCCGTTGATGTCAAAATAGGGAATCAGAGAATTCATATAGCTTTCCAGCAAAGGATGATTGTTAAAACAGTAGATACGCTGTTCCGGAATAATCGTTGCCGGGAGATCAGTCTTTTCATAAAAGAGTTTCAGTCTTTCCACAGATAGATGAAGAACCACTGTTTTGTGGGGAAGTCCTCCTTTGGGATAATTAACGATGGTAGCCAGCTGATTCCTCGGGATCAGGAATATATCACCTGCGCAGAAATTATAGGTCTGATCTGCCTGGATGATTCTGGTTTCACCGGAAATAAACCATACCAGCATATGATCTTCAAACATAAGATCCGATTTGAACAGCTTATCCTCATAGCAGGACAATTTAATCTCTTTGGTCAGGTATTTCGAGATATGTTCCATGGTTCAGAACTGTATTTTAAAGGATTAAATATAAGGAATTTTATCATTTTTATTTGCCTGGAAATTCAGGATTTCCTTTTATGCACTCTGGCCTCCGTCGATCAGAAATTCCGATCCTGTGATGAAAGCTGCATGATCCCCCGCCAGATAAGTGATCAGTTTGGCTACTTCAGAAGGTTTACCGAACCTTTTTAAAGGAACAGATTCCAGCATGGCATTTTCCTGGCTGTCATTAAGGCCTATCTTCTGCATGATTTCCGTAGATACAGGACCCGGGCTTACGGCATTCACCCGGATTCCCCGGTCTGCAAGCTCCAGGGCGGCTATTTTCATCAGGGTATTTACCGCAGACTTACTGGAAGCATACACAGAGGCCATGCAGGGAGAGATATGCGCAGAACTTGAAGACAGAAGGATAACAGATGCACAATCATTAAGCAGGGGAATGAAAGTACTCAGGGTAAAAAAAGCTCCTTTGAAATTAACATTCATTACTTCATCAAACAGTTCTTCAGACGTAGACTCTATGGAGGCCGCCCTGGTAATACCCGCGTTGATCAGGAGAATGTCTATTTTTCCATAGCGGCGGGCAATTTCAGAAGCCAGAGCCTTTATATCCTTAATATCAGACTGGTCGGCAATAATACCCTGGGCACCAAGTTTTGTGCAGGCTGCATCCAGGGCATCTTTTCGTCTTCCGGTAATGACCACAGTGGCCCCCTCACTGATGAATTCTTCTGCTGAAGCATATCCTATACCGCTATTACCTCCGGTTACAACGGCAATTTTATTTTTTAACTGATCCATTTTTTATTTTTTATGCGTTAAACGATAGGTTAATACACTAATCTGCATTGAAGGTTATTCCCGTAACTTCTTCACTCCATGTCCAAAGGCGTTTTGCACTTTCTCTGTCCAGCGAATAAGGTTTTACACCCTGTCCTGCTGCATGGTCAGGGGACAGCAGTGCAACCTCCGCATCTTCACAGTAGACTCCTCCTATATCATTAAGGGAAGGGCTTACAGCGCACCATACCGTAGTGGCGGCTCCCTGAGGAATTGTTTTCAGTGAAGCCAGTACTTCCGGAAGCATATTTCCCTGATCATCAACAAATCCCATTTTCTGAAACAGTTCCAAAGGAGCTTCTCTGCCCAGTTCCGTTCCTGCAATAGATCCGGGATGAAGAGAATACACCCTTACTTTACAGGCTTTTGCGCGCACGTCCAGTTCAAGAGAGAAAAGATTAACCGCTGTTTTAGACTGCCCGTAGCCCTGAAGTGTTTCATATTCACGGGTAAGGAAGTTAGGATCTTCAAAATGAAAAGGAGCGAACTGATGACCCTGTGATGATACATTAACGACCCTTGCTCCACCGGCACTTCGGAGAGCAGGCCAAAGCCTTGCCGTTAGCTGGAACTGAGCCAGGTAATTGGTGGCCAGCTGAGATTCAATACCCCGTGCATCTTTACGGAACGGAACCCACATGATTCCCGCATTATTAATCAGTAAATGTAACGGGCGTCCGGAAGCCAGGAATTTTTCCGCAAAACGGTCTATGGATGAAGGATCCATCAGGTCCATAGCTTCAATTTCCACATTGTGAAGACCATGAAGATTTTCCATCGCCTTTTCTACGTTTCTGGCGGGAATAATTACCATTGCTCCTGCGGCGGCCAGGGTCCTGACTGTTTCCAGACCGATACCTGTATTTCCTCCGGTAACGATGGCGGTTTTACCCGAAAGATCAATTCCTCTGATCACTTCTTCCGTGGTTGACTTCGCATTGAATCCTGAATTGACAGGCTTTTGCATAGCCCCTTGATAATTGTTGGTTTCCATTGTTTTGTTATTTAAAGGTTACATGACAAAGGTATTCCGGAATTTCCTGTAACATTTTGTTGTAAAAGTCAATTTGTTTTGTTCTAACGGTCATGTTGACTGAGAATAACAGACTGCTTTTCCATCAATTAATCATAGTGTTTTTAACTATATTTGAATTTGGGAATTAAAATCATCAAAAATTATAAACCAGCAATATTTAAACAGAATCATATGCCAATTCCTGATAATATAAAAAGAGAACATGTGTTTCAGGCGATTATTAAAACCGACAGGGAGGGAATCCCACCCCGGAGAAATGCGCTCTGTTATAGTTTAGTTTACGCAGGAAAAGAATACCCGTGTAAACTTATCATTTCCCGGGCTAATATATTCATTAATGGTGAAGAGCTGGATCCTGATCCCAGAAACTTTACGACTTACCACGCCCAGGATTATCTTGAAAAATTAGGTTTTACCATTATTAATTTTAAGCCTTAAAACAAACGCCTTAATACACAATGCCCACAGAAATATCATACAGACCGCAATATCCGCTGAATAATTTCGTGGATTATATCTGGATAGGAACATCTCCCGATCTTAAGATGAGGTTTGTTCATCATGCGGCACTGTTTACCGAGCTGATCTTCAGTTATGGAGATTATTACACGGTAGAAGGAATGAATACCGAAAAGATCAGCAGGGGTGCGGGACTTCAGGTGATATCAGGGTTGAAAAAACAGCCGTTCATCACTGAAGCTGAAGGCGTTTACAGGTGTATCGGCTTAATTTTAAAACCTTTCTGCTACGGAATACTGATCCGTAAATTGGGGACTCCCGGAATGGAAGCCATTTCTGAAGCTTTATATGACTGTCTGCTGGATGTAAAAACCCCCGATTTTAAGAAAGCTGAACATTATTTATTGAAACTGTTCGGGAAAATGCAGACCGATCCGGATCTTATGAAATTTGAAAAATATCTGGGCTCTGACAGGGCAGGGAAGGGAATGCTTAAAGATTTCAGTGACCTTTTGCCGGTTTCCCGGAAAAGCTTCATTCAGAAATTCAGGAAATATTACTTTTTGACTCCCGGTGAATACCTGAACCTTTATAAGGTGAACAGAGCTGTTGCGCTTATAAAGACTGATCCGGCAGGACGGTTAACAGACATCGGATTAGACTCGGGATTTTATGACCAGTCACATTTCATCAGGGTGTTTAAAAAAATGACCGGGCAGACTCCCAAAGAATTTTTAAAATCCGGGAAAAGGTAAATTCTGTACAATTTTAAAACAGGTACAGGAATTAATTTTGTACGGTAAATTTTAAAATTAAATTCGATGAACAGGAAAAACAAGGTATTTATTGCCACAAGTCTGGACGGATATATTGCAGACAGGAACGGAGAAATAGAGTGGTTGCTTTCATTACCCAATCCCGGTAATGATGATATGGGATATCAGGAATTTATCGCACACATCGATGCCATTGTGATGGGGCGGAATACTTTTGAGGTCGTATGCGGATTTGAAGAATGGTATTATCAGAAGCCTGTTTTCGTATTAAGTAACAGTATGACGGAAATTCCCGGAGAATTCAGAGATAGGGCTTTCCTCGTCAATGGTGAGCTGAAAGACATTCTTATGGAAATTCATGAAAAAGGCTTTCATAACCTGTATATTGACGGTGGAAAGACCATTCAGGGCTTTTTGAAACAGGATCTGATCGATGAAATGATCATCACTTTGATTCCTTATTTACTGGGCGGAGGCATTTCTTTATTCGGGGACCTTCCTGAAATGCTCGAATTTGAGTGTACAGATACAAAAATCTTCCCGGTTTCAGTCGTTCAGAATCATTTTATAAGAAAAAGATAGCCTTCTTCCGGGCAGGATTTTAAAACAGGATTTAAGATAGATGAAGAGACCGGTTTCAATCTCGGTCTCTTTACCCTGTTCTTCATAAAGCTTAATCCCATTTACTCTTTACAGAAACCGCATATTTTCCGGCTCCTGTAAAGAAGAAGCTCAGGCCGGCAAGAAAATAGATCGCCAGAAGTTCCAGGGCCCAGCCTCCATACTCATTAAGTTTAAATATACTGCCGGTCTGGGCAAGAATAATTGCGGTAAAGCAGTTTCCGGCAAAAATTAACCCTGCAAGCCTTATCCTGAATCCTGCGATGATCATTAAAGGAGCTATAAATTCACCTGCAAACACTCCATAGGCAAGGAATGGCGGAAGCCCGTGCAGGGTCATCATGTTCTCAATAAATCCGATTCCGTGTACCAGTTTGCTGATTCCGTAAACCAGCATGGGAAATCCTACGGCTATTCTGCTGATCAGAATACCCAAATCGATGTTTTTGTTCATTTTTATGATTGTTTAGAAATTATACTTTACGAATGCTCCGATATTTTCCAGTTTTTTTTTGCCATTGTTGAACTGGTCGAAATTGGAAGCGATACCGTATATTATTTTATCCTGTTTCAGTCCCAGCCGGAAAAACTGAAGACCTCTGGGGTAGCCGCTGCTGTCCAGATTCCCGATGGCCAGTACACTGAAATACCCCTGAAGCCCCTCTTTCAGATAAGGAGAATATTCAAATGACACCGACTGTTCCAGAGAAAATCCCTTCTGATAGGTAGTTCCGATGGAATAAGAAAAAGAATAGGCCGGACGGATGATCTTATACTGGGCGGAAAGCGTAAAGAAAGCTCCGGGATTTTTTATTCCTAACGCTGTGTTTATACTGATCTTTCTGGTGAGAGCATAGGAAAGAGTATTCCGTATAAAGAATATGTTGTCTTTATCCCGGGTGTATTCTGTATCGGATAAAGTGAGGTTGTTCAGTTTCATCCGGTCATTCAGCTGATAATTCACCTGATGCATATACGTATAGGAACGGTGTCCCAAAACAAGATCGGGAGTGTAGGTAAGTTTCTGTGCACTGAGTTCCGACAGGGCACTTGCAAGGAAAATGACAGCAGCATATTTAGCCTTCATAATGATATCCGTTAAAAATTCTACGGGCAAAATTATTCAGGCTCAGACGGAAAAAACTTAAGAAATCTTAAGAAAGGTCAGACAGGTGTTTTTTTCTTAAATAGCTCAGATATTCTACCGTGATCCCCAGATAAGAGGCAATCATATACTGAGGAAAGCGCTGCTCAATATTGCGGTAGGCCCGGATGAAGCCGCGGTATCTGGAATAAGCATCTATCCTTGAATGTTCAAAAGTTCTCTCCTGAAGAGTTACATAGGCATTCTGCATTTTCAGCCTCCAGAATTCAGATAAAGCCGGAACTTCTTTATATAGGAGCTCCAGGTTGTTTCTGCTGATCTGTATGACGCAAGTTGTCTCATTGGCACGGATAAACATTCTCGATGGCTGCCCGCTCAGATAACTGTACAGATCATTGATCCACCAGTTTTCGATCCCGAGCTGATTTATATTTTCTTTACCCTTTTCATCAATATAATAGGTATAAAGGCTGCCTTTGGCAATGAAACGCATATGCTTTGAAACCTGTCCTTCATGAAGCAGGTAGTCTTTCTTGCCGAGATGTATGATCTCTAATTTGGAAATGATGGATGCAACATCTGCTTCCTCTAAGGTAATGACTTCTGTGAAATGCTGTATTAACTGTGATATGAGGGTATCCGTATCCATGAAAAAGGGATTCTTTATAGAAAATATAAGGCTGCAAATGTACATAAATATTATGTCCTTATTGATAAAGGAGATCCGGAATTAAATCATCTGGAAGCCGCTCAGATTTTTAACTGAAATAAATAATGTAAAAAATTCATCATATATTAATTTTATATGATTTTTTTATTGATAAGCTAAAATAATTTATATAGAAAAATATCTATTTATGTAGCGTGATATAAACTTAAATATATTCTTAATTACTTGTTTTTATATATTATTTTTGTTTTTTTTAATTTCCTTGTTATTGTACTGTTATTAAATATTTTCATGATAAATATTTTTAATATTAATTTTTTTCTTAATAGCATTCCGTCTGGCTGTAAGAAGGTTGTTCTTCTTTTGTTGGTTATCTTTCAATCTCAACGGTACTCATCCCAGAACCGGGACGAATTGGTGAAAATTGATAAACTGCTGAATTTGTCGGACAGCTGTGCGCAGGTAGATTTTGGTAATGCACTGAAATTTTCAAAAGAAGCTTTAACTAAGGCAGAAAGGGCAGGTGATTCAGAAAGAAGAGCCTGGTCTTATTACTATATCGCACGCTCTCTGATTTTTTTCAGACAGTTTGACGAATGTGCCCCATACCTGGAAAAAGGCTTTCAGGAAAAAGCCGTTGAGGAGAATGTCCTGTTAAAAGCTTCGTTTTTGGATCTGCGGGCCGCTTATTACAGCAGAATGTCTTTATTTGAGCAGGCTTACCAGACTAATCTGGAAGTACTCAATCTGCTGAAATCCGGAACAGACCCTGAATCACAGCTTATCATTTCAAAAATGTATATAGGAATAGCAGACTATTTTACGGAGCTGAAAGACTATAAGACAGCACACAGCTATGCTGATAAGTCTATTGCCGTTTCCGAAAAAATTCCTGTGAAAGAATATTTCTCCGTTAAACGGATTTACAGATACCGACCTTTTATCTACTTCTACAAAAGCTGGATTTATCTCCAGGAAAACAAAGCTGTTTCAGCATATCCTTTTGTTGAGAAAGCTTATGATCTGGCCGTTGCTGAAAAGCATAAATATATGGCCCCGTTCTATGAAATCTATGGTGACTATTATTTTCAGATCCATGATTATAAAAAAGCGGTTGACTTCTACATAAAAGCTGCAGAAAATAAAGAAATATTTATGCAGTATTCAGCCTATGTGGATTCTAAAATTGCCGCATCATACAAAATGCTGGGCAACCGTGAAAAAGAAGTTTATTATCTGCAGAAAGCAGAAAAGCAGCATAAGCTGGATCTGGATGGCGATAAAAAAATTGTTCAGAAAGAATTAGACCGGATTCTGCTGAAAAAACAGGCTGAAAAATCTGATTTAATGAAAAACAGTACATTAATTGTCCTGCTTGTGATTCTTACCTTTATCATCCTGCTGGCAGTTATTATAAACCGGTACCGGAAAATCAGAAAGAAAAAAAGAAAGATTATCGGGGAGCAGGAGAGAAGACTTTCTGAAAAAGAATCCGAGTTAAAAGAGAGAGAAGCTAAAATTGAAAAACTGCAGCAGAAAGTTACAGAATCTTTTTCGGAACTCAATGATCTTGTAAAAGAGAACTCTTCCCGGTTTTGGGGACGGTTTCAGGAAGTCTATCCCGGTTTCTGTACAAAGATGCTGGAAATAAACCCAATGCTGAAAGTCTCTGAACTTACATTCTGTGCCTATATCTATATGGGATTTTCTACCAAAGAAATTGCCGAATATACTTTTAAAGCTTCCAAAACCATTGAAAACAACAGGTACAACCTCAGAAAAAGACTGTACCTGAGTCCGGAAGAAGACCTGATGGTCTGGATCAGAAAATACATAGACGGAGCTTAACAGATAATTTAGTTTTGATAACGGGAACCTGTAAAAGGTTCTTTTTTTGTGCCCGTTTTTATTCCCGGAATAAAAAAATGAGACCGTGCATCAGTAGGGAAAAGTATATAATTCTAACTTTTTTATTAAAAAAACGCTGAGGTTTTAATTTTTGTAAAGTGCTGATAATTAATTATATTTAGTAAATAGAGGGCCTGATGAGGGCCTGTTTTTTTTATTTTTTTTGATGAGTTTCATTCATTTGCAGCTGATTTTACAGCACATTGATGAGATCAGAAAAATACGATACAGCATTAATCATTGGGTTACCTGTTATTTCAGTTTCAAAACTGAGAACACTAATCGCGATGCTTATTTTAAGGTCACCTGTTTTTCTCTTTTCAGGTGCTGAAAAACATTTCAGGAGTTCAGGAAGGCAAACAGAAGGTCACTGTTTAAAAAAACATATAAGATCTCCGCTATTTCCGGGTACTCAACATCATAACCGGATGAATTGGCTGCTTTCTCTCTCTATATATAAAACACAAATTCCTTAGAGGCAGACCAATGATCCCAGATCAATAATCAATTTATTTTAAAATATAAAAGCTGATGAATAAAAAAATTTTATTTCTGTTTTCATTGCTGATGGCCAACATAGCTTATAGCCAGTGCAGTGATAATATTCTGAATTGGGTACAGACCCGGAAAGATGATCCTAACCGTGGAGGTTTTGGCTTTAATTACGGCAGCGATCCTTATGTTCTATCTGATGATGATGCAGGAGGAACTACCATTGCCAGAGGTTTTTTTGCTGCTCCATATAACGGAGTGAATATCAATACAAATAAACTGGAATTTGATATTGCATTTGATGATTATAATGATGGCGTAAAAACAGAACTTTGGGTAAATGGAGTGAAGTACATGGATATGGAGGTGCCAAGAGATAGTGATCCTACTCTCTATCATATTGCAGACTACGATGACAGAACAGTTTATGCCCTTGCAACTGCCTTTAGCGGGGCTGTCATAAACGGTCAGTCTTCCGTACAAATCCGGGAATCTAAACGGGATGCACCGGCAGTTTCCACCGGCTGGGTGAAAAACCATATTGTTTTAACGTTTCCAACAGCACTTACGATAAGCTCCGGAAGTATAGAGATCAGAAATTATTATCCTTATCTTACCGGAACACCTAATGCCCGTTCACAGGGAGATTACAGATATTACATCAAACTGGCGGGCTGCATCACAGATTCTGATAATGACGGCATTTTTGATGATATAGATCTGGATGATGATAATGACGGCATTTTGGATGCGGAAGAATCTCCGGAATGTTTTTACAATGTCTTTGAGGCTCACAGAATTGCTTCCGTTCAATCCCCTTTCAACGGTTCCGGAGCAAATCCGTCAGGCGGAAATACGATACCGTCATTATACGATGATAATACCAATAATGGAGCTGCTGCTTTTACTTTTGCATCAGGCCAGGTAGTGACCCCGGGGACCCCAATTTTTACAATTGAATATCCCACATCAGTTGTATTGAATTCTTTAACTTTTGTTCAAAGCAATTATGGTATGACATCAACTACAATATATGGAAAGTTATATGGTTCAAACGATGGAATAAATTATACACTTCTTACAGTAGGGAACGGTCTTAGCCTGGCTACGGGCCCCCGTCCGTTTGCTATTGCTTCACCAGCTCCATATCGATACTATCAGGTCAGGTATATCGGAACAACAGCGGCTGGTAATTCTTCTAACGGAATAATCGGGACAGCCGCGATTCATGAAATTACCGCTGTAATATCAACAGCAGTTCCCTATAATGCCTCGGCTCACCCCAAAAAAGGAGCTTGTCATGCTGATGCTGATGGAGACGGTATTCCCAATCATTTAGACCTGGATTCTGATGGTGACGGATGTTCCGATGCGTATGAAGGAGGGGCAGCTACTGATAAAAATATGTCTGTAATTCCTGGGCCATATGGTAATAATGGATTGGCAGATTCACTGGAAACAAGTTTAGATAATGGAATAGTGCAATACAATTCTACCTATCATAAATATGCCCTTCTGGCTAATCAGAAATTATGTCTGGATACAGATCATGACGGAGTTCCGGATCCTGTCGATATTGATGATGATAATGACGGTGTGCTCGATACGGATGAAGGAAATTTTTGTGGTAAACTCGACAGAAACATAAGGGTAGGTTACTTGAATTCAGGAGCAGGAAGCAGCGGATTGGCAACAAACCTTCTGTATAATTTAAAGAATTTTGGAATTTATGGTACTTTCAATAAAGTAAGAGGAGTTACTTTAATTCCTTATAACTCGGCGGCGGCTGTTACTGAAGCAACCTTACTGGCTGATAATATTGATGTTTTCTTTGTAGGTTCTACGGCAGAAGATAATAATAACGCTACCGGTACTTCATCAACTAATAAGGTTCCAACATCTGTAAACACAGTATTGATTAACTGGGCGAAAAACCACAATAAAGGAATTTTTGCCATACAGAATAATGCGGTAGACTACGGATACAGAACAACATCCAATAATACCAATCCTAATACACCTTCAGGAACAATCGGTAAAAGCGTATATACAGACGGATATTGGCCTACACCTGCACTCATGCAGTCAGGGAGTGTCCAGATGACGATAATGTCTTCTACAAGAATATTCGATATTTTAATGACAGATGCCAATCTGAGACCCGTTGTCGTTGCAGACAGAGAATACAATTTAGTTATTTTTCCTGATGCCACCATATACAATGTTAATTCAGGTATGAATACTCCTGCCGATAATGATCAAAAGGCTATTGCAGATACATGGGCTTATGTGTTTGATAAGTACTTACATACGCAGTGTACGTTCCTTGATACGGATGGAGACGGAATACCCAATCATCTGGATTTAGACTCGGACGGAGACGGGTGTAGTGATGCCCTTGAATCCGGAGCAACCGCAAGTACAACTCCAGATTTTTCTTTTGTGACACAGGCGGGTACATCCACAGATGCTAATAGTGACGGGCTGGCAGATATTGTTGATGCCAACCTGAACGGTATCCCTGATTTTTTAAGCCTTTATGATCCTAATGCACTGGACAGTACCATCAACCAGTGTAAAGACAGCGATGGCGATGGAATTGTAGACAGCATTGATCTTGATGATGATAATGACGGGATACTGGATACAGATGAAGGGTTGAGTTGCAATTCATTGAACAGAAATTTAAGGATTGGTTATCTGGATACCACTTTGGGTAAATATGGCCTGATGATGAATATGCTGAATAATCCTGTGAATTTCAGCGATACAGGGGTTTATAATAAATTTCCGGGAATCACTTTCGTTCCGTATGCTACACAGGATGCTATTACTGAAGCCCAGCTACTGACCGATAAGATAGATGTATTTTATACAGGATCTTCTGCCAATGAAACACAGACTTCAACGGATAAATTACTGACAGCAACCAATAAACGTATTTTCTCATGGGCCGTAAACCATGATAAGGGTGTCATAGCACTCCAGAATAATGCAACAGATTTCGGATATATATTATCAAATGTAAGCACCAACCCTTCAACACCCTATGGGCCCACAGGTGAAGCTGTGTTTACCAACGGGTATTGGCCGGTAACTACTTTTAACATGTCAGGATCCGTACAAATGACCATTAATTCCGCAGAGAGAAATTATATTTCTATTATGGCAGATGCAGCAGGAAAAGCCACATTCGTCAGAGATAGAGAGGCTAAAATAGTTTTTATACCGGATGCTACCATTTTTATTGACAATCAGTCTGTCGCTGCGATAGGGACCAATGCTACATTAAAAGTGGCGGCAGATGTATGGGCTTTTGCATTTGATACTTTTTTACAGGGAAAATGCTTCACGCAGGATACCGACGGAGATGGAATTCCTGATCATCTTGACCTTGATTCTGATAATGACGGATGCCTTGACGCCTTAGAGGGAGACCGGAATATAGCCAATTCACAATTGGTAGATGCCGGCGGTACCCTAACGGTTGGTGCAGGTTCGTCTGCTCTCAATAAGAATTTATGTGCTGATGGAACATGTGTTGACCAGTATGGTATTCCCATCATAGTGGGAACAGCAGGGCAGGGGATTGGCACCTCTCAGAACACATCAGTTCAATCTGGGTGTGAAGGATTCTGTATAAAGCCCGGAGATTTTTCAATGGCAGGTACACCTACCAGATTAGGAATTACCAAGCAGAATAAGTTATCCAACTGGCCGGTAAATATTCCAAACGGTTTCGTTGCTCTGGAATCTGATACAAAAGGGCTGGTGATTACCAGAGTTCAGAATTCCTCTATGATCAGCGATCCGAAAGAAGGAATGATCGTTTATGACATTCAGGATAAATGCGTAAAACTGTACAATGGTACAGTATGGAAATGCATTGAAAGAAGTTGTAATGACTAATAATTAATATTGAATACAATGAAAAAAGTAATATACAGTACTCTATTTTGTTCGTTAGCCGTTTTGGTTTCAGGTCAGGTGGCAATAGAAAAAGAAAATGTTAACGGTACAGCCACCATTCTGGATTTTAATAATACAGCCGGAAACACCAAAGGCATTATACTTTCTGCCGTGAATGACCTTTCCGGAGCGTTATCTTCAGCTCCCGCAGATAACAACGGAACCTTTCTGTTTGATAAAAGCGATAAGAAAGTAAAAATGTATGAAAACGGAACCTGGGTAGATCTGAGCAGTCCGGGAAACACTTCACAGATCATAACGAATACCAGTGCCGGATCCGGACAAAATCAGGGCGTGATTATAGGGGCTTCATCCAGTAATGCCAAAGGAATACTTGTTCTGGAATCTCAGGATAAAGCAATGATTCTTCCCCAGATCAATACCCCTCACACATCAGTAAAAAGCCCTTATCCCGGAATGATGTGCTATGATACGGCGAGTAAATCATTAGCGGTATTTGACGGGTCCAGCTGGAACTACTGGAAATAATTCCAGCTTTCAGTAAAAGTAAACACAAGTTATATATACTATTCTGTCCTGCCGGGGGCTGGCTTCCGGCAGGACTTTTAAAACAGAAAATGCAAATGAATTTCAAGAACATTCACATCGGAAATATGATTCGGAATGCAGTAAAGGAAAGCGAGGCGGAACTTTCCCGGATCTGCCATTTCTTTCAGTGTACGGAACAGGAAATAGAAGAAATGTACCGTGCCGAAAGTATAGATAGTCTTCTGCTGCTGAAATGGAGTAAGTTTCTGGAATATGATTTTTTCAGAAGCTATTCCCAGCATCTTATCCTGTATTCACCGCCTTCCCGGAGAATGCAGAAAAAGAAAGCCGCAGCATCAACCCGCCTTCCTCAGTTCAGGAAGACAATTTACACCCAGGAGGTCATCGATTTTATCCTTGAACAGATACGTTCTGAAAATATGACCAAAAAAGAAGTGATCGAGCGCTATGCCATCCCCAAAACAACACTTTTCAAATGGATTGGAAAATACAACAGCCTGTAAAAAATAAGAACTATGAAAAAATACAGACAGCCGGATTTTAAGCAGATCTACACAGATATTCTTATTAAAAAATATCCGGATAAATATAATGCCTGCGAAGGTCTGTTATTAAAAAAAGAGCTTTTAGCCCTGGATGTTTTGAAAATCAACACCCTTATTTTCGGAGTATCAGAAAAGAACAGCCAGAGATACCGTTCCTACAAAGAATCAGATATCCTGTCTATGCTGGAATATCAGAAAAAAAATAAGCTGAATAATACCGAACTGGCTGCCCATTTTAAACTGAGCAGAAATACCGTTGCCAAATGGAAGAAGATCTTTCTGCATAAAACAGAAGTCTGAATAAAAAAAGTACCCCGGTTTCCCGTTTTTTTGTAGTTTAGTCTCCATTGAAAATATGCTTTCACCTACCTTATCAACTTTATGAAAAGAAACTTTATCAATCAGGAGGAACTTTCAGATAAATTCTGGAACATTGAATATTCCGGAACCAGGCAAACGGTAACATTTGGAAAAACCGGAACAAAAGGACGCGAGACCGTCAAAGATTTTGCTGATGAAAAAGACTGTTCCCGGGAATCTGAAAAACTCATCAGCCAAAAGATCAGAAAAGGATATACCGAAATTCAGGAAAACGATGAGGTTCCCCGGAAAAAAGAACTTTCAGAAAATGAAAAAGCAGACATCTGTTTCTGGGATGCCATCGAAAAATCCAATAAATACAAAAAAGCCCGCTGGAACGAATACGATATAGATGAACATCTGGAAAACCTGACCGTTTATCTCTCCGCATACAGTAAAGAAAGACTCATCATTTTCGAAAAAACGCTGCAGGAAAAGTTAAGTGAACTCTACACCGCAGAAATTGCAGAACTTTCCTTCATCCTTGAATGCGACTTTAAACTGGAAAACGGTACCTATATTTTTGATGAATATCTTTCCGATGACGGATTCATTTATTTCCGGTGCTGGCTGCTGCTGAAAGGAAAAGCATTCTTTGAAGATATTACAAAAGATATCCGGTCGTTCGTAAGCGGAAAATACAGCTTCAATATCGGCGACTGCTGGGCAGAAGGACTGCTGTACGTATCGGATGAGGCCTATTCTGAAAACCATGATAATGAAGACGAATCCGAAATAAGAGATGCCGTTTATGAACGTTATCCCGGGAACAATTACGACAGTATGAACCGCCATATGAGCCGTAAACCGAAAGGAGGAGCCGAACTGCAGACAATGTATCCCCGGCTGGTAAAAGAAATCGGTGAACTGAGAAATTCGTAACCCCTTTTTTCAGTATTATATGATCCCATTTACAATAGGTACTGTTTCTGAAGCAGTAGCAGATATTCTGAAAGAAAAAAGAAGCCCGCAGAACTTTCCGGCAACCATCACATTTCCATTTCCTGAACAGTATGAAAATCTGGTGACACAGATCGGAACTTTTGAAATTGCTTCGGAAGCCGTCCTGTATAACTCTGTGGAAGCCGTTTCCGAAAACAGAGAATCAGAATGGACCGATTTTTGGCTTTTTGCGGAAAACGGGCAGGGGGACCGCTGGCTCCTGAGTAAAGAAAACTCCGTTTTTTTCTATGATCACGATGCTCCTGATCATTTACAGCCCATGAAAATCAGTTTCGGGCAGTGGCTTCAGATGGCTTATATCATCCGGCAGCTGGACCATTACTATGAAGAATATGAAAGCATTCCGGAATGTAAAGAACAGGCTTTTTATAAAGCACTGAACAGCATCAGCCCCGGGCTGGAAGAACGTTATCCGTTTAAAGTCTGAAAAACAACATTACAAAACTTCTGTCGCAGAACGAATATCATTCCGTAATCATGAAAGTATTGGCAGATAATGGTTATTTTTGCCAAAATCCCGTTCCCTGATGAAGAATGCCATAAGCTGGATATTGATTGTATTTCTCAGTGTTTTTCTTTTGCAGAACTGTTTAAGCACCCGCGTTCAGAAAGAATTCCGGCAGAAATCTTCATTCCTTGCTGAACTGAGAGCGTTATATTCCTCGGGAGATCCTTCAAAATGGCCAAAACCAATTCTTGATCCGGATGCATTGCCGTATTTTTCTGAAATCGGACATTTACCGGAAGTGAAGTTCCCTGAAGATAATCCTTATTCCGGAGACAAGGCTCTTTTAGGGAAAATCCTCTTTTTTGATCCCCGGCTTTCCCGCTCCAATCAGATTGCCTGTGCCTCGTGCCATGATCCCGAACTGGGCTGGGCAGATAACCGGACTTTTTCCTTCGGGCACGACAGACAGATGGGCATCCGCAATGCAATGACCATTATGAACTCTGCCTATGCCCAGCCTTTATTCTGGGATGGAAGAGCATCGTCATTGGAAGAACAGTCCCATATACCGATTCAGGACGAACGCGAAATGGGAGAACATATCGATATTGCTGCAGGGAAAATTGCGAAGATCAGCGGATACGGAATCCTTTTTGAGAAAGCTTTCGGAGATAAAACAGTCACCAAAGACCGTATAGCCAAAGCCATAGCTACCTTTGAAAGAACCCTTAAAAGCGGAACTGCAAAATTTGATCTTTTCATCAGTGGAAAATCCGATGCCTATTCGGATGATGAGCTTATGGGGCTGCACCTGTTCCGTACCAAAGCCCAGTGCATGAACTGCCACAATTCAGGATATTTCTCCAATAACAGGTTTGAAAATGTAGGAACCGCTCTGCTGGGTGAAACAGGAGAGGACCCGGGACGTTACCTGGCAACCAAAAAACCGGAAGATGCCGGCAAGTTCCGGGTACCGGGTTTGCGTGACGCAGCAAAAACAGGACCCTGGATGCATAACGGCTCCATGACCACCCTTACAGAAGTTATACAGTTTTACAGTAAAGGAAATCCCGAATATACTCAGAAACGTTCAACCGTTCATGAAGGAATTACCCTGACCTCCGAGAAATCAACTTTTGTAAGATTACTGGATCTCACTGATGAAGAAATTTTTCAACTGGAAGCATTTCTCCGTACACTGACCACAAAAACGGAAAGAGTTGTTCCTCCGGTTTTACCGAAATAAAAAGCTTTTCACTCCAATTCTGTAATTTTATCCGGCAGTATTTTAAGTTATCATTTTTGCAGCTGTTGATTTTAAGACAGCAAAGGATACAGTCAACCCCGTTGATTCGTCGAGGCTACGGATAAGCATACCGCTTTTGTATCATTTTACCCGCTTAAGATAGAACGGAATTATTCATCAACTTTACGATAATCTTTTTAATCAAAAAAAATTCAAGAACGGTCTGCTGAATTTTATTAATAATAAATATATGACAGTCAATATTATAATAGATTGTGAATAGGATTTAATCAGGTTTTTGGTGTTTGTTATTTTAAATTGAATTGTGATAAACACAGAAACCGGAAAACCCATCTTCTGCTTCCCATCCTCAAAACTTTTCGTAACTTTATCCATATCCAATCATCTTATCATGAATATCAGCCTTTCTTCAAAAAATGCTCTCGTGGGGGCCGCCACTCAGGGAATAGGTGCCGGAATTGCTCTTGAGCTGGCCAAATGCGGAGCCAATGTTACCATCATGGCCCGGAATGAAACCAAATTAAAAGATATGGCAGCATCACTTCCGGTTACAGCTCCTGGCCAGAACCATCAGTATCTCGTTGCTGATTTTTCCGATTTTGAAAAGTACAGATCAGTGATAAAAGGATATTTTCAGAACCATACCATAGATATTCTTGTGAATAATACCAATGGCCCTGAACCTGGCTTCGCTCTGGAAAAAGAACCGGATGATTACCAGAAAGCATTTGACCTGCTTTTTAAAACAGTCTGTGAAACAACGTTGCTGGCCTTACCACATATGATCAGGCAGAAAAGCGGGAGAATCATCAACGTATCTTCTCTTTCTGTGAAAGCTCCTATCGGGAATCTGGCGCTTTCCAACTCAATCCGTTCAGCAGTCATGGCATGGGCAAAAACCTTATCGAATGAAGTAGCGCAGCATCATATCACAGTCAATAATATTCTGACCGGATATTTTGATACCGAACGGATCCGGAACCTGATCCGCCACGAAGCTCAGCAGTCGGGATTTTCTGTTGAGGAAATCCTGAAAAACAGGGAAAATAAAATTCCGATGAAAAGACTGGGACAGCCGGAAGAATACGGACATCTCACCGCCTTTCTCGCATCGGAGTATGCTTCTTATCTTACCGGAGCCAGCATACCTTTAGACGGGGGACTGAATAATATCTATTAGAAAAATCTGAAAAACTTCGTTAAAATCCTGTATTTTAGCAGGCAACATTCATTAAACGCATAACCGGATGAACACAGGTAACAGGGTTAAAATTCTGAGAGAACAGCAAAACCTCACCCAGACTGAACTGGCAGGCAGCGCCGGACTTTCGCTAAGGACCATTCAGAGGATTGAAGCAGGAAATATACTCAAAGGATATACCCTGAAAGCCATTGCACAGGCTCTGGACGTGAAACCTGAAGACCTTGCTTCTGTTGAAACAGTAGCAGAAGAAACAACAGACCGTGCAAAAATGATTAATCTCTCCGCCTTATCCGGGTTGATCCTGCCATTTGGAGGAGTTATCTTTCCTTTGATTTTAACGTACAGAACAAAAGACCGGAAAAATAAAGAACTCGGGAAAGAGATTGCCGGAGTACAGATCATGCTCTCGGTAATTCTCTCTTTGTTGATGATCTTAAGCCCGTTTATTCAAAAGGGATTATCTGTGGAATTTCCTCTTTTTCTTCCTGTTTTAATCGGTTTTATAGGCCTTAAATTATGGATCATATTCAAAAACGGAACCAGCCTGAATCAAAAAAATGAACTGGATATTAAGCTGAAAAGCAATTTTTTGTAAATTGTTTTTTAAGAGGTAATGTTCATACATTTCCGGTTGTTCTTATCTGCCTGTCTTAAAATGTATATTCTTTTAGTACTCCCAGCTGTTCGTTAATTCTTCAGATAATTGATTGCTATTATAAAAACTTGCTGAAAATATTTGATTTTCTTGCGCCTTAAAAGCAGTATAATGGTAAAAAAGACTTGAGCCGTCGCGTTTTTCAACAAAGCTTATTCAAAAAAGATCTGCCTGATCAGCGAGCCTGAACAATATAAACATCTGTGTAATCCGGGAGATTTGCTTGTACGGATGCTCTGCTTTTTACGAGATCAATTCCCCTTTTAATAAAATCCATGTAATATTCTGCAGTTTCCGGATGTCTTAGAAATAAGAAAACCAAAATTTGCTTTCCGGAAAAAATGATCATCATGGATCTGGCGAAAGCAATCCTTTAAAATAAAAGAAGAAAAAAACTGCTTAAAAAAATAAAATTACATTTTTTAATAAAAACCATGTAATGATCTGTTGTGGCCGGTTGTCTTAATAATTATTGGATTTAAATATTGATATGAAAAACTGGTCTTTTAAAAAGAAGAATACCATTGCAGGATGGATGGTCTTCATTATTGCGTTAATTACCTATACCTCTACCATTGAACATTCCCTCAGTTTCTGGGATTGCGGGGAATATATTTCTTCGGCAGTAAAACTTGAAGTAACACATGCTCCCGGAGCGGCATTATTCCAGATTGTGGGGGCGGTGGCCAGCATATTTGCGCTGGGGAATGTAGAAAACTATGCTGTGGTTATCAACACCATGTCTGCAGTATTCAGTGCATTTACCATTCTTTTCCTGTTCTGGACCATTACTCATTTTGTAAGAAGACTGCTGAACAAAGATTTTGATGAAATTACAAAACATCAGGAAATCTCCGTTCTCTTTGCGGGAGCAGTGGGAGCTTTGTGCTTTACCTTTTCGGATACCTTCTGGTTCTCGGCGGTAGAAGGAGAAGTATATGCTATGGCTTCCCTGTTTATCGCTCTGCTGGTGTGGCTGATCACAAAATGGGAAAATGAATACCAGGCAACGGACAGCGAAAGATGGATCATTCTTATTTTCTTTATCATCGGCCTTTCTGTCGGGGTACACATGATGTGTATGCTCGCCATTCCTGCTGTATGTCTGGTTTATTATGCCAGAAATTATAAGTTTACCTGGAAAAATTTTATCTGGGCTAACGTGATTACTCTGGGAATCCTGATTATTGTTTTCAAAATTATCTTCCCTCTGATCATGACGATGTTCGGAAAACTGGAGATCTTCTTTGTAAACGGACTGGGACTTCCTTTCCACTCAGGAACGATTGCTGCATTTATCTTAATGACGGCTGCATGCTATTTCCTTATTAAGTATGCCGGAAAAGCAAAAAGAAATATTTTCCAGACGGCGGCTTTATCGGTGGTGTATATGATTATCGGTTTCTCATGCTGGATGGTAATCCCGATCAGGGCAAATGCCAACCCTCCGATGAACCTTAACGATCCTGATACTGCGATCGGTATGCTTGATTATTACAACAGAGAGCAGTACGGAGACTGGCCAACAATCTACGGACAGAATTATACCGCTTTCCTTGATGCCAAAGGAATGGAGAAAAATGAAGACGGAAGCTATAAAATAAATAAAACCGGGGATACGTATGAAAAGGATGAAAAAACCGGAACATACAGGAAAACAGGAGAGCGCTTCAATTATGTGTTCAGTAAGTCTCATATCAGCTTTATGCCGAGAATGTTCAAAGAGGATAAAGAAGTTATGGAGAATTATATTTCGATGTACGGAGCTCCTGATTTTACCTTCAACTATGCCAATGAAGATGTGGGGGATAATCCTCAGGCCAAACAGATCTTTGATGAGCTGAGAGCCAAATATGAAGATAAAACCATCACGGCTGCCGATTATTTAAAAGTAAAACCCTACGATCTGATCAATGTTCAGAAACCGTCATTGGCTCAGAATCTTGATTATTTTATTTCCTTCCAGAACGGGTATTATTTTGTACGATACCTGATGTGGAACTTTGTAGGAAGACAGAACGATCTTGAAGGAAACATGGAAAATACAAAAGGAAACTGGATCTCCGGAATTTCATTCATCGACAATGCTTTATTGGGAGACCAAGATAAACTGCCTGCTAAATTCAAAAATGAAAGTACCGTGAAATTCTTCTTCCTTCCGCTGATTTTAGGACTTATCGGGTTCTTTTTCCAGCTGAACAGGGATTTCGGCAGATTCTATGCCCTGCTTTCATTATTTATCCTGACGAGTGTGGGGATTGTTTTCTATACAGGAGTAAAACCTTTTGAAGTAAGGGAAAGAGATTATGCGATGGTAGGCTCTTTCTATGCCTTTGCCATCTGGATAGGGATGGGGGCCGGAGCTATTCTTTGGTTTCTTCAGTCTAAAGTAAAGTCCAGCGGAGCGAATATTGCCTTAGGCGTTATTTTGCTGGGAGTTCCTTTCATGATGGGGTTCCAGAATTATACGTCACATGACCGGAGTAAAAAGACAGCAGCCTATGATTCTGCCTACTCCTTCCTCAGATCTTTACCTAAAAATGACATTATTTTTATTTACGGAGATAATGATACATTCCCGGTATGGGCGATTCAGGAGACTGAAAGGTTCAGGGATGATGTGAAAACCGTGAATTTTACCCTTCTGGCCACCCCGTGGAATATTGATCAGGTAAGAAGAAAAACCTACAATGCGGAAGGAATTCCAACCCAGCTTACCCACGAGGAATACAGAGACGGAGTAAATGATCAGATCTATCTGATGAAAAAAGAAGACTGGGAAGGATTCTTCTCCATGCTTAAAGAACAGGGAGCACCGGATACCGAATTCCAGGCGTTCAGAAAATACCTTACCCAGGATTCCATTACCCTGAAGGAAGCTATTGATTTCATCAGATTCAAATCTCCTGAAAAAGATGAGCTTCTGAAAATGTATTTCGGGGAAGAAAAATATGAGAAATACAACATCCTTCCGGTAAATAAATTCATCCTTCCTGTTAATAAGGAAAATGCAGTAAAGGCAGGAATCATTACCCAGGCAGACCTTCCGAATGTAGTGAACCAGATCATGATCAGTTACAAAGGAAATACACTTTACAAAAGCAATCTGATGATGCTGGATCTTTTGGCCAGTTTCGACTGGAAACGCCCGATCAACTTCTCTTCAGGAGGACTTTACGACAGCGAAAATATCTTCTATCTTGACGAATATCTTCAGTTTGACGGATTCAGTTACAGGCTGGTTCCTATCCATACAAAACAGACTGCTTCCGGCGATATGGGAAGAGTAGATGCCAATTCTCTTTATCATGTGGTGAAAAATTTCAGATGGGGGAACTTTAAGGACCTCAGTATTCATTATGATGAAGCTGCCACCTCCAATATTATAAGTTACAGAATGTCAGCAAGCAGGGCTGCTTCGGCACTGGCTTTAAGCGGGCAGAAAGCTAAGGCTCTTGAAATTCTTGATCTTGCTGCAAGAGAAATTCCGGCTGAAAAATACAATGATCCCCGCTCATTAAGTGGAATGGTTACAGGATATATCATGGCAGGACAGGAGCAGAAAGGCCTTCAGCTGGCGGAAACACTTAAAAAAGGAATCTTTGAGGAATATGATTATTATCTTGCCCTGAGCCCGCAACATCAGCTCTATGCGAAAAGACAGATGCGGGTAAAACCAATGGAGTATTCACTGGTGGTTGCTGCCGTAACCGATGCTTACAGAAAGATCGGCCAGAATGAAAAAGCGTATGCCTATCTGGTGAAATCTATTGAACCCATTGACAAGAAATTCAATGTCTTCATCAAAGAACTTCAGCAGATGGGGAAAGAAAAGGCGATAAAAGAATCTGAAAACATTCAGAAAATATCTCCTTTTTACCAGTATTTATTTGATGTGATGGAACCTTTTGATTCCACTTATTCCAAAGAGAAAGAGGAACAGATCACCAGAGCGCTTATTAAGGTAACTCAATAGTATTTTTTCAATAAAAAGATCCTGTTTTGCAGGATAAGCAGAGCCTTCCGGTGAGTACCGGGAGGTTTTGTATTGTTTGTTATCACTCATCAGGTTAAGTTCTGAAAAGAATTACCGTATGCTTTCCTGGTGATGCCTTTTACAGCCACAGTATTGAGTAAACCGCCGGAAATCCGTATTATTGTAACAGTTTAAGGTATATCTGCTGAAATTATGATTATAAGAAAAAAAGAACACTGGTTCAGAATGCTTTTCGTATGGCATGGTTCGGTACTTCCGGGGCTGCTCCCACGGCTGGGCCTTCTTTTCATTTTATCTTTGATCGTGGTTTATTTTCATGGAACCATCCTTGATTTTAAAGTGCCGCTTAATCCTGCTCCGCTTACCTTATTTGGTTTTGTGCTGGCCCTTTTTCTGGGATTCCGGAATAATGCAAGCTATGAACGGTTCTGGGAAGGACGGAAACTTTGGGGGGCTCTACTCAATATTGCAAGAGCATTAACCCGCCAGGTGCTTACTCTGGGGAAAAAGACTGATCCTGCTTCCGTTGAAGAATTTCTGAACATACTCAGTTCCTTTTTATATGCGCTGAAACACCAGCTAAGAAGTACCGATTCCTATGAAGATCTTCAAAAGAGGCTTTCTCCCGAACAGCTGAAAACTGTTGAAACAGCAAAATATAAACCTGTAATACTGATGAGGCTGATGGCAGAATGGATAGAAAAAGCCAGAGAAGAGGAGAGAATAGATTCTATCCAGCAGGCAAGGTTCGATGAAAACCTGGACAGATTGGCAGATGTGGTAGGCGGATGCGAACGGATTTTATCAACACCTATCCCATACAGTTATCGGGTGCTGCTTCACCGTACTGTTTATATTTACTGCTTTCTGCTGCCTTTTGGGCTGGTAGACAGCCTGGAATGGTTTACACCGCTTATTGTGGTGTTTGTAGCCTATACTTTTGTAGCTTTTGAAGCGATCGCAGACGAAATTGAAGAACCTTTCGGTACTGAAGACAATGATCTGGCATTAGACAGCATGTGTGAAATGATCGAAAGCACTATCTGTGAACTTGCAGGGAAAAATATTGAAATATCCCCTAAAATCGTAAATAATATTATCAGCTGAGCGGTTCGTTTTTTGCTCTTATTCCGTATGCAGACCCAGAATCACCATATCATCTATACCATTGGCCATTCCACCAGGAGCATTACCGATTTTATCAGTCTGCTGAAAGAGTTTGGGATTGAAGTACTGGCAGATATAAGGAGATTTCCGGGATCAAAGAAATATCCCTGGTTTAATAAGGAAAACCTGGAAAAAGAACTGCGGAAAAACAATATCTCTTATATTCATATGGAAGATCTGGGGGGAAGGAGGAAAGTGCAGCCCAATTCACAGAACGACCGCTGGCGGAATGACTCTTTCAGAGGGTATGCAGACTATATGGAAACGGATGAATTTAAAAAGGCTGTCCTGGAGCTGGAAAAAACAGCATCAGAAAAAACTACGGCATATATGTGTTCAGAAGCAGTCTGGTGGAGCTGCCACCGGTCTATGGTTTCCGATTATCTGAAAGCAGCCGGATGGAAAGTACTCCATATCATGACTCATGGAAAAGCAGAAGAACATCCCTATACTTCTGCGGCGCGTATTACAGACGGAAACGTCTGCTATTCCGATGAAAATCTGTTCAGTTAAATAAAGAAAAACTTATGAAAACAGAATTTAAAATTGGCGATAAAGTAAGCTGGAACTCAGAAGCAGGGAGAGTTTCAGGAACTATTATTAAAGTACATACCCGGGATTTTGATTATAAAGGTTATACCCATCATGCCAGTCCGGAAGATCCTCAGTATGAGATAAAAAGTGATAAATCCAACCATATTGCGGCCCACAAAGGCTCTGCACTCAAGAAAAACGACGACTGAACCTGTCCCCGAACATCAGATTATGAGAAAAAATTTACTTATATTCTTCCTGTCTGCCATTTTTTTACAGTCCTGTTTCAAAAAAGAGGAAGAAAAAACCGTTAGACAGACACCGGCAGAAAACAAAAAAACGGATACGGTACAGCATTCCGGATCTTCAGCAAAAGACATTCAATATTCAGTTCAGGTTGAAAAGATAGATTCTGTTCAGTTTCATAGGACAGAGGCAAAATCAGGATATAAACAGGATAAGATCGCAAGAATTGACAGTTTTGAAGAAGCGGGGAAGCTGTTGAAAGGTGTGGTGGAATTCTCCGGAGCGGATGAACATGGTGAGACAATGGCTGTAAAGAAAATCCGATTCAGAAACGGGAAAATTCTTGAGAACAGAAACGATTTCGACGGTGAGTTTTTTATCGCCTATTTTCCCGGTGAAGATATTTTGCTCTGCGAGGGCGGGCATACTACCGATATAAGCTTTAATCTGAAAAACGGACAGAAAACAGAAGATACCGGAAACCCTGATCTGATCGTGACTTCCCCCGGAAAAGAATTCAGGCTGAACGGTCATTTCGGAGGACAGGAATGCTATTCCTATTTTATCCAGCGTAAGATCGGTAATGAATATATAAAGAAGATACAGCTGGATGAAGAATTCGAAAAACAGACCGGAATATGGCTCTGTATTATCGGAAAATCGTTCTGGACAGATGATAGGACACTCTATCTTTCAGAAGAGAGCAACTATACGGAAAGCGGTCTTAAAAAAAGATATTATAAGATCAGGATTATTGAGCATTAAAAGCATTGAAAAATTTACAGGATAAAATATTGATGATGAAGAATCTGATTATTCCAAAAGGTTTGGCAGAAGGAGATAAAGTGGCAGTTGTCTCTTTATCATGGGGTGGAGCCGGTGATCTGCCTCATCGCTATGCAACAGGTAAGAAGAGGCTGGAAGAGGTTTTCAGACTTAAAGTCATAGAAACTGAACATGCATTGAAATCTTCTCAATGGATCTATGAACATCCGGAAGCCCGGGCCGCCGACCTGATGAATGCTTTTCAGGATCCTTCCGTGAAGGCTGTCATCACGACTATCGGCGGTGATGACAGCATCAGGCTTTTACCATATATCGATCTGGAGGTGATCCGCAGTAATCCAAAGATCTTTTTAGGATTTTCAGACAGTACGGTTACTCATTTTATGTGTCTTAAAGCAGGTTTAGGTTCTTTTTACGGAACCTCTCTGCTGGTGGGGTTTGCAGAAAATGTTCAGATGCACGAATATCAGATTCAGGACATCCGCAATACATTATTCTCGCCGGGTAATGCAGGGCAGATCTTACCGAATGCAGAAGGCTGGACTACGGAATATCTCGATTGGTTTGATCCTTCTCTGCAGAATATGAAAAGAAAACTTACCCCGTCTTCAGGATGGTCTTTTATCCGTGGAAACTCAATAGCGAGAGGAAGACTGATCGGAGGGTGTATGGAAGTACTGGAAATGCTGAAAGGAACAGACTTATGGCCAGACCGCGAAACCTGGAAAGACAGCATCCTGTTTTTTGAAACTTCTGAAGAGAAGCCGCGACCTGAATATGTAAGATTCTGGCTGAGAAATTATGCCGCAACGGGAATACTCAGACAGGCCAACGGGATTATTTTCGGCCGCCCTTATGATGATCTCTATGCTCAGGAATACGAAACAGAGCTCTTAAAAGTTTTGGACGAAGAAGGTTTACATGACCTTCCGGTTATTTCCCGTATGGATTTCGGGCACACCTGCCCCGCCTTCACCATTCCTTATGGAAGACTGGCAGAAATCAACTGTGCTGATAAAACTTTTTCTGTTCTGGAAAGCGGAGTGATTTAGTTTTAAAGGATATTCCGGACCGTATTTTCAGTCCTGTATTTCATCATTATAAGCGTTTCTTTTTTCTCAGGATGATCAGAAATTTTTTTGAAACCTATTTTTCTGTATAGTTCGTAGGCCGCAGTATTTCTGCAGGTGACCTCCAGATAGATTTCACGTGTGCTGAATTGGGAGACAGATTCTTCTATAACTGCTTTAAGGAGTTGTGAACCAATGTTTTTACCCTGAAATCCAGCCTTTACATACATCTGGTAAATATGTCCGGAATAATTTTCTTCTTCTACAAAAACACAGATCCCGATAAGTTCATCATCAGCAAATGCACCCATAACAAACCTCCCCGGAGTCTGATTCTCTATATCAGATTCCAGTCTGAGCTTTTCGGTTTTTGATGCCTCATGATAATCTGCACCGAACGATTCGGGGAAAAACTTCAGACTTTCAAGCCTGATGCCCCGGTAAGCAGAACTTTCTGCCGGTAAAAGGTTTCTGAACTCTATCATCATTTTAACAGAATTTGTACATGGAGTAAATATGCAGATAATTTTAAACTTTATTGATTATTATTTCTGAAATTATATTTTATCTGATCCGGTAAAATTATTTATCATATTAAAATTCTGTTTAATTATTTTCATACGAATGAAATTTTTGGATATGAATTTAAATATTTACAGATGAAAAAAATATAATATTTTATCAATATTTATATGGATTGATGAGTATTTTATGTATATTTAAGAAATCAGTCAACTGATAAATTAAAATATTTTTGCAATGATTTTAAAAAAAAAATTGTAAATAGAGCACAGGTAGGAATGGATGTAATGCTGTCTGTGGAAAAATTAAATCGTATAAACATTAAAAAGCAGAAAGTAATAGAATAATGCCATGAATAAAAAGATAATCCATATAATCTGGATAATGATGCTGTCTATTCTGGTTTCCTGCAGCCAGACTTCCACAGAGGATGATATGCAGTGGTTTGATCTGCCTTTGATCATAAAAAACGAAGAACTGGAACTTTCCGGCAGGCATGAAGATCTGATCCGTCTGAATACAGAATACTTTAAAAAGGCTGAGAAAATGGGCTATGAAGCTGGAGAAGGTCTCAGCTACCTCAATATTGCTAGCGTTAATGTTGCTGCCGGAAATTACGAAAAGGCACTTGTTTTTTTTAAGAAAGCTAAAACTAAAATCGAGGTTTCAGGAAATGCGTATCATAAAGCTCAGTTCTATAACGATTACAGCCTTTATTATTTCTATCTGGATCAGTATGATAAAGCTGTGGCATACAATGATAAAGCCCTTGAATACATAAAAGAAGCTAAAGATTCTGAGTTGAAGGCCAAGCTGCTTCCACGGATTTATATAAACAGAGGTATTTATTATACTTTCAAAAAAAGACCGGATACTGCTCTGGAAAATATGCATAAAGCGGTAGCTTTGGAAAACTCGGCCTATACCAACTGTATGGTATCGCAGTTTTATCTGTACAATCATAAGCTGGATTCTGCAGAAGTATATATTCTGCGGGCTGAAAAAAAAATGAATGAAGAAAGAACCCGTGATGTGGAGTCCCTCTGGATCTATTTCACACTGGGATATTATTACAACCAGAAGAATATGTATGACCAGGCGGAAGATGCCCTGAAAAAAGCCCTGGAAATTAATATCAAAACAAGACGCACCTACTCTGCACACATCAAAAATATATATGAAACTCTGGCAGAACTTTATAAAAAGAAAAATGACGGAGGAAAAGCCTATTATTATCTGAATAAATATATGCAGGAAGAAGAAAAACTTGATGAAGAAAGACTTGCCACCATTAATAAAGCAACAGAGGATTTCGCTGCGGAAATAAAAAAAGAATCAGATAAACGGAAGAATGATCTGAGAGTATTGATCATCATAGCAGTATGTGTTCTTTCAGTTTCCGGGATATATGTCTGGCGGGTGATCAGGCGGCTTCAGCAGAGAAAAAATGCTCTGAAAGGAGAAGCAGATGAATTGAAAAACCATGTACAGGTTAAAAAGCAACAGGAAGTTATTGAACTGGCTCAAACAAATGACTCCTCTTTTCTTTTAAAATTCAAAGAATTGTATCCTGATTTCATCCGTGCTCTTTTGAATATCAACCCCGATCTTGAAAATTCTGAACTTGCTTTCTGTGCCATGCTGAAGCTGGGATTCAGCTCTAAAGAGATTGCAGGCTATACTTTTGTACTGCATAAATCGATTCAGCAGAAAAAATACAGGATAAGAAAAAAACTCAATATTCAGAAGGAAGTTGATATTTATGATTTTTTTAAAGAGTTGGATGGTACAGCCAGCCGGAAAAACCCGGAAGATATTTAAAGCTCAATTGATATGCCTTTAAGAATAATGATGCGTTTTTTTCTTTTCATACTGATTTTCAAACTGGTGGTTTCCTGCAGTCCATACTCACAAAAGGAATATGAAGACAGTTTTGATGTTCCTCTGCTTACCCGGAACGAAAAACTTCGTCTTTCCGGTGAATATGATTCCCTTTTGGCTCTCAATCAGCAGTACTATAAAAAAGCTGTTGAGATGGGATACCAGGATGGAAAAGCACTGTGCTATATCAATCTGGCAAATGTTAACCTGTCGATGGGAAATTATCTGCAGACACAGGCTTTTTTTGACCGGGCGGGGAAAATATTGGCAAAATCGGAAAACAACATTCACAAAGCTAAATATTATTCGGAATACAGCCAGTTTCAGATAGAACTGAACCGGCTTGATCAGGTATCGGAGAGCAACAGGAAAGCAATGGATTATATTAAGAAAACTGATCCGTCTCCGCTGAAGAACAATATTATGTTCAAAATATACCTGAAACAGGGGCAGTATCTTGCACTGAAAAAACAGTATAAGGAAGCATTGGAATATATGCAGAAAGCCGGAAAGCTGGAACGTTTCGGAATGGCAGACTGTATGATTGGCGACTACATCTATATGTATAAAAACATGGATTCTGCTTACCGGTATATTTCAGGAGTCTATAACAAAGTGAATAAAGAAAAAAGAACAGATGCGGTAGCTCTTTATGCTAATACCCTGATGGGGGAGTATTATATTGAAATGAATCAGAATGATGAAGCTGAAAAGGCATTGATGCAGGCTCTGGAAGTAGACCGTAAAACAAGACCTGTTTTTACCAATTATACCAAATATATTTATAATGACCTCAGGGTTTTATATAATAAAAAAGGAGATAAAGAAAAAGCTTACTATTATTTAAAAGCTTATACGGACGCAAAAAACAGATCTAATGACGCTATGCTGAAAACAGCCCACAATGATTTGGATATTTTTGCCGCCGAAGAGGAAAAAGCCCGTAAAGCCTGGAATAAAGTTCTTATAATTTCTGTAACATTAACTCTTGTTTTTGTTCTTTCCGGAATATATGTCTGGAAAGTAATTAAAAAACTGAATCAGAAAAAAGGAAAACTGAAAAATGAAACGGAAGACCTGAAAAAACGAATGGATGGTTTTCAGGAAAAAGAAGTTATTGAGCTGGCTAAAAAAAACGACCCTTCATTTCTGGCTGTTTTTAAAGAAGTTTATCCTGAATTTATAGAAAAAATCCTGACAATAAATCCCGATCTTGAAAATTCTGAACTCATTTTCTGTGCTATGCTGAAACTGCATTTCAGATCCAAGGAAATTGCCAATTATACTTCTGTTCTGCACAAAACAGTTCAGCAGAAAAAATACAGAATACGGAAAAGGCTGAATATTCCTCCGGATCAGGATATTTATGATTTTTTTGATGAAATCAGATAGAACAAAGAGCTGATGAATTGAATTTCATATTTCCTGACGATAAAAAACTGCCTGAAATACCCAGGCAGCAATCGAAATACTCTCTTTTCACCATTCATGATGGTAGTGTGTTTATGAACTCAAATTTGGATTTTTTAAATGAAATATAAAAAAAACACGATACTACTTAGGTACTACGCGGTATTTTTTTAACAAAAAGCGAAAAATTTAAAAAGTAAAATGCATATCTGAATCTGTTTTAATAAATATATTAAAGCCTGCCTAAGAATAAGAAATAAATATTTTTAATTTGGATGTGATGCTATGGGTAAGTTGCTGATTATTATTTGATTGTTTGTAATTTCAGATGCTTGCTACTTATGTACTACGCCTTTTTATATTCAATCAAAGTGTAAAATATAATTTTATAATTGTTCATGGTATAGAAGATCAGGAACAGATTTCAATTTGCTGCTTATATTGTTGCGGGCAGTCTATCCATTATAAATATCCCCCAAAAGTGTAATTGATTATTTCATATTTATTTACAAAATTTGTATACAGCAGATGAAACAGCATTTGTAACTTAAATGTGAAAATTAAAATTGATATAGAATGAATTAGCAAACTAAAACACCAATGATATAACCCCAAAACAAAAAGCCATGAAAAAAGATTTAGATTACATTAAAAACAGATTTGCCGATAGAATCTTTAAAGATAAAAAAAGAGAAAAATTGAAAGATCGGCTGGAGAACCTGAAAAACAAAAGATTTTCCGATACCATTTCAAAAGATGAAAACGGAAATATCCTCCAGTGGGTCAATTTCGTTCAGGAAGGAGGCGGAGTGCTGGGAATTTCTCTGGTAGGCTATGTCTTTGTACTGGAATATCTGGGAATACGGTTTTTAAGGTTAGCCGGAACCAGTGCGGGAGCAATTAATACCCTGTTTCTCGCTTCTATGGGAGAGAAACACGATCCCAAATCACCGGAACTGTTTGATATGATGATGGATGATAATCGGTTTAATATGAAAAGCTTTGTTGATTCCGGATCAGGTATTGTCAGATTTATGATCTTCTCTTTAAGCAGAGGAATGGGCCTGATCAGTAATATCCTGATTTCTTATCTGGCTCTTGCTGCACTGGCACTCATTATACTTCCGCTTTTAAGCTATATAGGAACGGAAATGAAAATGGGCTATCTGATTTTTATGGCTGTTTTCGTTCTGATGTCTGTTATTATCGGGGTATTGTTATCCCTTCTTCACCGGTTCCGCTACGGAATCAATCCAGGCAGAACTTTTGAAAAATTTCTGGTCACAGAACTGGATAAATCAGGGATCACATCTCAGGAATTACTGAAAAAAAGAGCGGAAGGATATATGAACATATCGCCCAAAAGATTTGTTAATACACCTGAAGGTAAAGTTCTGCCCAAAAATAAGGCTGATGTTCCGGTTTATGAAGCATTTGAGGCTTTTTCCGTCCCTCACCTGAATAAAGCAGTCCCTCTTAATAATAACAGTGAGCCTATTGAACCCGGTAATAATCTCTGGTATTCTTCCATATCATCAGAAATGGATGAATATAATATAACTGATAAAAAAATAGGTACTGAAACATACCGTCCGGAAGAAAATTCAGGATTTCCGGAGTTATACCTCATAAGGGATGAAAAACAGGCCAAAGAAAAAAAGGAAACAGCAGTAGTTACCGCTGCTGAAGACTCTGATCAGCCCGCAGTAACCAAAAAAGATAAAAAAAAGATCAGGGAGAGCCTGAAGAAAATTTATTTTGATTATTCTTTTGTCACCACAGATATTGCCAATCAGTGTAAAATTGTTTTTCCGCTTGATGAAGGCCTGTATGATTTTAAGAAATCTGTCAGACCGGCGGTATTTGTAAGAGCTTCCATGGCCATTCCGCTGTTTTTCGAGCCCAAGATCCTTCCGGTAAACAAAGGAGCCGACTGGTTAGGGGTAAAGGGAAATGTAAACCGCTCAGATACAGGAGTTCTTATTGACGGCGGGTCACTTTCTAATTTTCCGATCAATTTATTTCATCTCAGACATATTAAAGAACCGAGAGTTCCTGTACTGGGAGCCCGGATTGTAGATTCAAAACCCGTTGTTAACAGCAGGCAGAATCTTACATTCGGAAATTACCTGGGCAATGTGATCAATACCCTCCGTAACAATGAAGACAGTTCTTTTCTGGCTATCAATCCGTTCTACAAAGAACACAGCATTGCTGAAATAAAAGCATATGAAACCAAAATCAACTGGCTGAATTTTAATATTTCTACAAAAGAAAAAGAAGAACTGTTCCTGAAAGGAGTAGAAGCTGCCCTGATCTTTCTGGAAAAATTTGACTGGAAAAAATATAAAGCCGACAGAAAAAAACTTAAATAAACTCACCACCATGAATCCTTTTTTTATAAAACTGGCACTCCGGACCTGCTATTTTATGGGCTCCGTACTGTGGGGAATAATGACCTTTCTTCAGTTTGAGAAAAGCGGAAAAGCAACATTGACGATATTCGATTCTATTGAATTTTTCAGAAATGAATTCAATATACTTGATGAATGCGATAAAAAACTGAATTGGGTAACGCTGAACTATGATAATATCTTTGTGCTCTTTGGAGGACTATTTCTCATCCTGTATGCCGCAAAGCTCAAAAATGACGCTAAAGAAACCAAAAGAAAAGGTTCTTTAACGGATTTTTTATCCGTATTGCTCGTTTTGGGAACCATCTATATGATTTTAGACTGGTCCGAGAATTATTGCCTTTTCCAGGCCATAAAATATCAAGATTTTAAATGTTCACTTTTCAAACCCCTTCAGCTGCTTAAATGGGGAACCGGAATTTTTACCCTGGTTTCCTTAATCATCATTGACTGGCGGTTTTTCAGGAACTGGAGAGGTATCCTGTGGGGAACCTTTGGCTTTCTGCTGATTATGCTGCTGATTACTCAATCGCTTCACCTGTATCATAAGTCCCATCCGGTATATCCGGAATGTAAAATATAATTCGTACCTATTCTGACCGGCAGTAAGATCACAGATTTGATCGGAAATATTCACATCAGGTTCCGGATAATTTACGGCGGGCCTTCGGCCCGCCGTAAATTATCCGGATAGTGAAAATACTAATCAATAGGTTCCCACAACTGTATCTTATTGCCTTCAAGATCCAGAATATGAATAAACTTTCCATAATCATAAGTGGCAATTTCATCCAGTACCGTTACATTTTCTTTTTTTAACTCTTCCACCAGGGCTTCAAGATTTTCTACTCTGTAATTAATCATAAAGTCTTTTTCAGAAGGTTCAAAATACTTTGTATTTTCAGCAAAAGGTGCCCATTGGGTCAGCCCTTTTTTACCGTCGGTCTGAAGCCATTCAAAACTGGTCCCGTAGGGGCTGGTTTCAAGGCCGAGGTGTGCTTTATACCATTCGTTCATCGCATTGGGATCTTTGGATTTGAAGAGGATACCCCCGATACCGGTTACTTTTTTCATGTATTATTTTTTATCGTTAGAGATTGTGTTCAGCGGTGCTGAGACTGATTTCAAATATAGGTAAAAACCAAAGATGTATTATTGTTTTTTAATTTCGAAGAACTTTTTCATGAAGTGATCACTGTGTTCCAGAAATTCATTATCGGTCTGAAAAGTCCTGATATGAGGCATTATACCTCTGCCCGGTTTCTGGTCCGGCAGTATTTGAGCATCCTGTACAACATGAACAATTGAAAATCCTGTCTGTATTCCGGTATTGGGAAGTTCATAGACTACGGGAAGGTGCCCGTTATGTTCATAATAACCTCCGTTGGTTTCGGTACCGATGACAATAGCATTGGTGTATGACTTGATCAGGGAAGCCAGATGAGAACCTGCGGAAGCCACGTTTTCATCAGTGAAAAGATAGAGCTGTCCTTTAAATGTTTTTCCGTTGGGTAATATCAATGGATTTTTTTCATCAGCCCAGTAAAATTTTCCCTGTGAAGATACCGGATAAAGCTGTTTTAGGTAAACATCCAGACTTTTTCCGTTCTGTATACCATTGGAAATAAAAAGGGGAGTGATCACCAGCCTTTCCTTCTCCGGAATTTCATTAAACAGAGTATAGGCATAGTGGCTGTCTCTGAACGGCCTTTGCGTAAGATAGGAAAAAACCTTTTCATACAAGGCACCGGTGCCTCCGGAATTACCTCTCAGATCAATAATAAGATGTTGGATATTTTCTTTTTCCAGGGTCTGCATCATCCGGTCCAGAAAATCACTGAATTTTTTATAGTCGGGATCTTCCTTACCGGCTGCAAAATCAAAACCTCTTAGAGATAGACGGTAAACGTCGGCTATTTCCTTTGTCAGAGCATATTTTTCAGACATAAGCTTCTTGCTGAAAATAAGTGAATGCCGGGATTCCTGGAGCTTTTTTACATTTTCAAAAGATATTCCCGGAAGATTTACCCGATGAACACGACCTTCCCACTGATACTTGATTTCGTAATTTTTATGAAGTCCGAATTCAATATAAAATTTATCCGCCATTCCCTTTTCAAAGCCGGCAGTTTCCTTATAAACGGAAGAATAACCGTCTGAAGAATAATACCGGGCAAAACGCCTGATGATATCGGCAGCCGGAACATCATTCACAGACAGGATCTCAGCGGAAAGAGGAATAGGAGTACCTTCCGAATCCTGCAGAAGACGTCCGTTGATGTTTTTTAAAGTAATGGGCAGATATTCAGGTTTTTGCGTCAGATAATAAGAAGTGTGGTTCGGCAGATCCGTAAAATTATGACAGCTGCCTTCAAACTCTGTAAGCCGTGCTATGATCCTGTAAAACTCAGTAAGACTCTTACAGTTTTCTGTTTCCTTTTCAGCCCGGTGATAAATGCTGTCAATTTGTTTAAGGTTACGGTATAAATATAATCCGGCATTAGCCTTTTCCCTGATGGAGCGGAAGGTTTTCAGATCTTCCAGGAGCTGAGCAGATGTAAACCTGTTATTCACAGCAGGAATACTGCCTGATTCCGCAATCTTTACTTTTGTATTTCCGGATTGCCCCACATAGGATTTAGCCCAGATTTTTAAAGTATAGATTTTATTCTTCTCCGGAATAAGATACAGCCTTTCCAAAGATCGAATTCCTTTGGAATCATCCTGATCTTTAATCTTTTTCCCATCCCTAAAAAGGGAAAAAGCAAGATTGGCAGCATCTGACCGGACAGAAACCCAGGCCGGTTTCCCGGAGTTCAGCGGGTAACTTATGGTGTCTCCGTATTTTAAATCCAGTGTTTTCTGTCCATATAATGATTGTAAAAAGAATATAAAGAAGAATAGCGGTAATCTGGACATTATTAATTTTTATCAGGCTAATATACAAAATAACAGGCCCTCTCTTTCCTTGAGAACTGTTTAAACTTTCTTTAAGTTCCATTAAGAAAAAAAATCAAAGATTTTTACAAACATAACCTCTCAGGACAAAACCTTACTTAATATCCTGAAGACCCATATTCCTTAACGGCTTAAAATTTTTCCGGATAAAATCCCGGGTTAGTCCTGAAATTAATTTTTTTAAATTCTTAGGTTTGAAAAATCTGTTACAGTTTAGATTTTATACTCATCTCCTGAACTTCTTCGGCAGAAAAACCATAAATCTGAGGTGTTTGTACATCCAGTAAATTAAGATAAATATAGAGTTCGCCCCTGTGGTGGATCTCATGCTCCGTCATGGCCCGAAGCCATTTCCATACCGATATTTCGCTGCCGGCAGGAGTCAGGCATCTGCGGTTAAGATCTTCATCAGAAAGCCCGCTAAGAATTTGTATCATCTGCCGGTGCATTTCATTAAAATATTTTACCGTTTCATCATAGCCGTCTGCAAGGTCTTTCCCACAACCCTGGTAGGCACTTTTTCTTCCGGAAATGGTTTCTCCGTACATGTTCCGCTCGATGGCGGCAATATGTCTGATCTGGTCACCAATGGTAAACTTTCCCGGTTTGTAGGAGAAATCAATATGCTCCGGGGGGACTGCTTCGATGAGCCGGATTGTCCGGCCCCTGATTTTTTCATAATAATCAATAAATGATGTTACAGATCTTATTTCCATGACCAGTCTTTTAAACCGTTAAATTATTGAAAATAAGAACAGGGACAAAAAATCCGGATACTTTTTGCTACTCATGGTGTCCGCTGAAAAATTCCAGCATGGTTTCCAAAGCATTTTCAGAATGCATTCTTTCGCCGTTGTCAAGCGATTCCCGTATCGCTTTGGCTGCCCGTTTCCGCATCTGGTTTTCATACAGGGCAACTGCTTCTTCCAGGGACTGACAGTTGCTGTCTGTGAGGCGTTCGCTCAGCTCCAGAGCATCAAGCATGGCCATGTTGGCTCCTTCTCCGGCAAAGGGAGGCATTACATGAGCGGCATCTCCGATCAGGGTAAGATCAGAACGGGTCTTCCAGGCCTTTTCTAAAGGCATATAGTAAATCGGACGGGGGATGAATGGAGTTTCAGCGTTCTCAAAAAGTTCAGTCCAGCTGCTGTTCCATTCAGGATATTCTTTTTGATACCAATCCAGGACCTGCGTCTGATCAGAAAAATCGATGCCGCTGGCTGATGGCCAGTTTTCATCGGCTCTGAAGCTTGCATAAAACCCAATATTACCGTTTCCTTTCTGTCCCAGCAGCAGATTCTGACTGTTTCCGAAAGCCATGATCTTTCCTCCTTTAAGAAGAGCGGTAATGGCAGGAGCTGTTTTTTCTGCATGAATAATGTTGCCTTCAAGCATAATAATGCCCGAATAAACAGGCTTGATATCTGTAAGGTATGGACGGACCCTGGAATTGGCTCCGTCTGCCGCAATGACAAGATCGGCATAGGCTGATGAACCGTTTTTAAAATGAAGCATCCAGCCGTTACCCTGTTTTTCCATAGAAATAAAATGACTGTCCCACATGACAGTTTCCGGAAGCAGCGATTCCAGAAGCATATTCCTCAGCGGACCGCGGTCAATTTCCGGACGGAAATGAGCGTGCCCGAAATTTTCATCCGGTTTGCTCTCATGATCACTGTAAAATATTTCTGCCTGTTGGTTCACAATCAGCATTTTGTCAGCGCCGGGACGGAAGTTTTTCTTAAACTCATCCAGAAGTTCGGCCCCGCGTAAAGCCGCCATTCCCGAATCTTCGTGCATATCAAGAGGAGAACCCTGTACACGGGCATTTTTATCAAAATCTCTCTCATAAACTTTTACCTCTGCATTTTTAAGCTGTAACAGTCTGGCGAGTGTAAGGCCGCCCGGACCTCCGCCAATAATCGCTATTGATTTATTTTTTATAAGCATCTTAATTGAATTTACAGAGGCAAAGTTATCTTTGTTTCAAAACAGATAATAGTATAAATCGGTCGTTTTTATTTTTGGCCAGTTCCTTAGGAATCACTCCTGAAAATTTTTTGATTTCCCTGATGAAATGGGTCTGATCCGTATAATTGAGCTCCGGGAAAAGTTTTCCCGCTGCAATATGTTCCAGGGAAGCCCGGAAACGGAGTATCGTAGAATATGATTTTAATGAAAGCCCGAACTGTTTGCTGAAATAACGGTTGATCTGCCGGCTACTCCATGAAGTTCTTTCAGAAAGTTCTGTAACATTCATCTCACCCTTTGAAGCATAAATAAGCTCAAACAGAAGACGCTTTCTTGGATCTGTCTTTTCAGGGGCCAGCTCCTGTATTACCCGGGAAGCATATTGGTAAAATGCTTCAAAATCATTCATCATATCTGCCGTAAAATTCCAGAAGCCATCCGGAAGTTCTTTTGCCGTATTTAAAAGATCTGCAATAGAGGTCTGCAGGATATATTCGGCTCCCAGCGGTCTGAAGCTTACGACAAATGCGAGAGTATGAGGAGGAATGATTCTCTGTTCCGGTGCTGTTTCCAGGCCGATCAGCAGAACATGCAAAGCTTCTGTCCCGGATTGCAGAAAAAATAAATCAACTCTTCCGTCCGGAATCACCACAGCTTCTTTAGGTTCATCCGATGGATTGTGAAACATGCCTATACTCTCTACAAAGATATCAAGGGACGGATCGGGAGAAAGGAACTTACAGTAAAATTCATTGTTCATGTCATCGGGAATATATCGGTGATGAATTTACAAAAAATGCTTAATTAAAAACCGGAGCAGCATGAGATTATATAGTATGCTCCGGATTATAAATCCTCTTCGTGTCGTGAATAATATAACTTTAAAATTTGGTGAATCCGCAAATAACTGATATTTTAGTCAAAAATGACTAAGTAACTATGAAGAAATGGATTTCGATGTGTATTATTGTATGGGGATGCAGTAATATAAGAGCTCAGGCCGTAAGTATAGATAAAGAAAAGCTGCTTGAATATTATGAGAATCAACGTTATGCCGAGGCGGCAAAGTATCTTGAAAATCTTTACCCACAGGATACAAAGGATGTAAAAGCACTTACCCAGATGGCATACTGCAATATGATGGCGGGAAAACTCCCGGAAGCAGAGAAAAATTACCTTAAAGCCAATACGGCAGAACCCAATAATCTGCCTGTTCTGTTCAGTCTGGCCAATATCAGTTCACGCCGGGGGAACGCTGCAAAAGCTAAAACCTATCTTACACAGATCATGCAGCTTGATAGTCTTAATTTCAGTGCCTGTAAACAGCTGGCGGTTTATGCGGAAACTCCTGAAGCCAGACTCGGTTACCTTAAGAAGGCGAACAGGCTTAATAAGACAGATCCGGATGTGGCATATGACCTTTCTATGGCCTATAAACAACAGAGACAGTTCCAGCCTGCCTATGACGTTCTGAAAACAGCTATTGAAGCAGATCCCGAGAACTTTACCCTTCAGCAGGCACAGCTTCCGGTGGCTAACCTTCTGGGAAAATATCAGGAAGTAATAGATACCGGAAAAAAGCTGACGAATAATAATACGGATGTAAATGTTATCAATGAAATGGGACAGGCCTATTTCTATTTAAAGGACTATCAGATGTGTGCCACACTCTTTAAAACCCTGGAAGACCTGGGAGTCCGGAACGAAGGAACCCTGTATTTTATGGCTTTAAGCTATCGGGAACTGAAAAACTATGATCTTGCAACAGCCTACGCCCAAAAGACAATCGAAGAAGGAATATCAAAGCATACGGCTACTTATTATACGACGCTCGGTGGTATCTATGAAGCGAAAAACCAGTTTCCCGAAGCAGTGGCAGCCTACAAAAGAGGGCTTACTTTTGATAACAGTAATATGATTAACTACCGTTTAGGACTGCTTTATGACTTGAATATGAAACAGGCTAAGAATGCATTATCCTACTACAACCTGTACCTTAAAAGCAAACCGGATCAGGAGAAGGAAAAAGATCAGATCGCCTATGCAAAAACCAGGATTGCCGCGCTTACAAAATCAAAATAGAAGACCTCACGAAAAGAATATGGCCAGCTCCCAACACACGTAAGGAATTCAGGTTAAATACTAAAATCGGGTTTCAGCCATGTTTATACCTTTCATAAAAATATGACTATGTTTACACTACAAAAACCGATACTAAAAAAGGAATGAACAAAAGCTCCCGCTCTTTTCCGGTATATGCCACAGCTAATAAAACTATTACCCTGATCATCCGTACAGCAGCTTCAATATGGCTTCTGGCCGCTTTTCTGCTGGGATTTTTATTACCGGTAGCCTTTGCATCTGATGAAGGGTATGCAGTTTCGTACAGCACTCATCCGGTTGGTACACTGATTTTTGTAATATGCTATGAACTGTGTTTCTTTTTCCTTTGCAGATGGCTGGTAAAGCTCTGGCAACGGAGGAAAGACAAATCTGTTATAAAAATGTGGGTAGACGAAAAGGGCCTGCACCGCCGGCAGAAAGATGGGATTGTACTTTCTGTTTTATACAGTAAATTACGGTGTGTTCCGAAAGAGGGAAATTACGATGTTTATACCCGGCAGATCGGTTCCGGAAAATATTCCAGAACGGCACTGATGGCTAATTATATGAATGAAAAAGGCGATATTATGCCTGTTGAGGTGGAATTTAACATGAATGTCTGGTACGGTTTTTTTCCCGGCAATATCATGGAACTGAGAGCTGCTTTTTTTCAGAATATGAACAGTTACAGCGAAATAAGAATCAATCCTGACGTTTATATACATTACAATATAAATCCTGATACCTTTCAGTTTGAAGCAAAAAAATACTGGATAAGGTGGACTGTTGTTGCCCTTTTGATTATTTCCGCATGGCTGGTCATCATGCTGCTGACGGTAGATTAAACTTCTGATTATTTAAAACTTAATGCTTTATAAGGAATGAAAAGAAAATGTATATAACCATTTTAACTCCCGGTAATCAATATGAAGTATCTTAAATACATTATAGGACTGATCCTTTTCATTGGAATAATTATCTTCTTAAATAAAACAGGATCAGAAGAATATGCTGAAAAAAATAAAATTTTAAAAAACGGAGTCGTTTTCGAAGGAGTAGTTACCGGCATACAGAGATCTCATAATCATAGCTTTGGAATACTGTCCGTAAACATTTCCCAATCAAATGTAAATGCCTTTTCAGTTAAACCGGAACAGGGAATATACCCTTACCGGATCAGAGGAAAACAGGCCGAAATATATGCACCTTTGTTTATACAGAGACAGATAGGGGACCACGTTAAACTCATTTCTGATGAGGAAACGGTTTATTATAAAGGCGCGGAATCCAGTGATAAAGGAGAAATCTATATCATTACAGAATCCGGAGATATTGATTTTGTAAAAGAAAATTCCCGGTTCAGATAAACCATAAACCCCTTTTCGTTAAGACAGAATTCTGATGAAAATCAATATCTTTATCATACAGAACAAGAACAATGAAACTGAAATTAGGGATCCTCGATCAGTCGCCCGTTATCTCCGGCAGCAATTCTTTAACCGCACTGAATAACAGCATTGATCTTGCCATATTCGCTGATGAAGCCGGATTTCACAGTGTGATGTATTCCGAACATCACGGGATAGAAGCCTATGGAAGTTCAAGCCCCGAACTTCTTGCTGCTGTTGTGCTGGGCAGAACAAAGAAGATCAGAGTGGGAACAGGAGGAATTATGCTCCGCAACTATTCAGCCTATAAAATTGCAGAATGGACGAAAATGCTGAGTACCCTGTATCCCGGACGTTTTATCCTGGGGCTGGGAAAAGCTCCGGGAGGGCTGAAAGATGCTGTACAGGCTCTGAACAGCAATAAACCTCCGGTGCTGTCCAATATGGAAAACAGACTGGAAGAGATCATTCAATACATAAAAGATGAGGAAGGAGTGTACCGCGGGCTGATCGCACAGCCCAAAGAACTTATCCATCCGCCGGAAATCATCTGGCTGGGTTCAGGAATGACTTCGGCAAGCGAAGCCGCAGGATATGGAGTAGGATATTCGTTTGCCGATTTTATGCGTAATGGAAATGAAACCGAAAGTACAGAAGCCTATCTGAGAGAATTTAATAACAGCAGATACGGAAAAGTACCTTCACTGCAGATAGCCGTTGCTGCATCAGTAGCAGAGGATATCCATAAGGCCGGATATAATGCCTATGGAATGGCTTATCAGTTTCTGCAGGCAAGACATTTAGAGGCTCCGGAAGCACTTCTTCCCTCAGAACAGATCAGAGAAAGAATCATGGGAACAGAACATGAAGAAGAGTTCTTTCGCATTCTGGATAAGATTATCATCGATACTCCTGCAAATATCTCAGAAAGATTAAAGGAAACTTCCGAAAAATACAATACCGATAATATTCTCATACTGTGCAATATGTATAGAGAAGAAGACCGTATGGATACCTATAAAAACATTATCCTGAACAACCGCTAAAGTTTTTGACAGGGAAACCGTTAAAAGTATTATATTGGCGAAAAATTAATAACATCAATCCAGGATCATTTCCATGAGTTATAATATCCAGCTTTACAGGACCGAAACGAAAGAAAAAGAAAAAGCCGCTAACGATGACAGTTTTTTTGATCGTGAAGATAACCTTGTGCCGTTTGAAAAACAGCAGATTGCCTATCTTAGAGACCGTCTGTTGAGTTACCGGTACGAACTGGCCGGGGAAGATGCTTCAGGACTTCATTTCAATCATCCGGATGAAGATTTCGGAAGCGTATTGCTTTCAGAAAGAGGACTTTATTTCAGGGCCGGATTGAGTGAAAGCTCCATTTTTGAAGTCGGGATGACTGCCTCGGAATTTACAGACACCGGTGAATTTGCAAAATACGATCCACAGCAGGAGGGCTGGGAGGAATTTTAACCGGAGATCAGCTCAGGATCAGGGAGGTTGAAAGTGTTCTGCTTATAAAAAACTCTTTTTTTCCTTAACAAAACTTACCATTTAAAAACTCTTAAGGCTGAGCTGGTTTTGTGATCAGCGATTATACGGAAGAAATGCAACCCTATCCAAGATTTTTACTGGATGAGTATATTCCTGCTTTTATCGCTACAAAAGCAGTGAAACTATAAAATTTTATCATTCCTTACATTTTATTTTGAACCCCATTTACCTGAAATAATGAATAAAAAGCATATCGTTATAATCGGCCTCGGTGGAGTAGGCGGATATTTCGGATTTAAGATTAACCAATTGAATGAAACGTCGGAAGCGTATAAAGTAACCTTTGCTGCCAGAGGTGAAACCTATGAAAAAGTAAAAGAAAACGGCCTTATCCTGCTTTCCCCTGAGCATTCGGCAGCCCATACTTTTCCTGATGCCTTAGAACAGCAGATCATCGATATAAAGGACCCGGACCTCATCCTGATCTGTGTGAAAGAATACGATCTGGAAAATGTCTGTACTCAGCTCAAGCAGATTATTCATAAAGATACAGTACTGCTTCCGATGATGAACGGAGCCGATATTTATGAAAGAATCAGAGCGGTCATTCCGGATAATGTCATCCTTCCGGCCTGTATCTACGTTGCTTCCCATATTAAAGAGAAGGGAACGGTAGAGCATAAAGGAAAAGCAGGGAAAATGATCATGGGAAGAGATCCGCAGCATTTTACCGCAGATATAAACTGGATCGCCGAACTGATGAAAAAAAGTAAAATTGATATTGATTTCAAAGACAGCGCATTAACGGATATCTGGACCAAATTTATTTTCATTGCAAGCTTCGGACCGGTAACGGCCAAATATAATTCATCCATCGGAACCGTATGTACGGATGCCCGGCAGAAACAGGAAGCTGCAGAAATCATGAAAGAGATTAAGCGGATTGCAGATCAAAAAGAAATTCACCTTTCCGCAGACATTATAGAGGAAACCTTTGAGAAAGCGGGTGCATTTCCTTTTGAAACTCCTACCTCACTGCAGTTGGATATTCACTCCGGAAAGAAGGATAACGAACTGGAGCTGTTTGCCGGAGCCGTTTTAAAATACGGAGCAGAACTGAATATAGAAACACCATTTACCGAAAAGGTCTACCAAGACTTAAAATAATCTCAGTTCCGAATAAGAATATCTTACAGATGCAGGTTTAATCAGATAAAGAATGAGAATTATGATATTCATAAAGGCGGTCCGAAACCGCCTTTTTTGATGTATAGAAATTTAAATATATAGAGAAATTTCCGGAGTTGGTAAAACGATTATGCTCCGTGCATGAATTTCTGCCGGTCCAGCAATACCTCATCAGTTTCCCGGTGGTCAGGATCATCGATACAGCAGTCTACCGGGCATACTGTTTTACACTGAGGTTCTTCATGGAAGCCTTTACATTCCGTACACTTTCCGGGAACAATATAATACACCTCATCAGAATAAGCCTGCTGGTATGCTCCGGCATCAGCTTCCGTTCCGTCCGGGAAAACGATTTTTCCGGAAAGCCGGGTCTTATCCTGCCAGCGCCAGTCGATAGCACCTTCATAAATAGCTGAATTGGGACATTCAGGTTCGCAGGCTCCGCAGTTGATGCAGTCGTCGGTGATGATAATAGCCATATTATTAATGGTTTTAAGGTTTTTAAAAAGGGGATTTTCCGGACAATATACCGGAAGAAATCCCCAACTAAACTTAAGTAAATGAACTAAACGTTGAAAAAATAAGCCGCAACGGCGGTGGTTCTTTATTCTGCAATTTCTATGAAAAGTCCGTCCATTGCCGCAGTAAGTTGAATCTGACAGGCGAGTCTGCTGGAAGAAGTTGTTGTAAAAAGTTCAGACAGAAGCGCTTCCTCCATATCGCTTTTTTCAGGAAGAACTGTGGCTTCACTGAGGATATAACAGTGGCAGGTAGCACACATGGCCATTCCTCCGCACATCGCTTCCATAGGCAATTCATATGCTTTACAGAGATCTTTAAGGCTGAGTCCCATTTCCAGAGGACAGATCAGATGATGGATATTTCCTTCCTGATCCTTTACCATGATTGTAATTTCATCCATTCTTCAGAACAGTTTTTATCATTAAATAGGGGATATTCTTTCAATTCTTCTTGTGGTGGCAATACTGATGAGCTTTTCAAACTTATCTGAATATAAAGAAGATATTTTTTCCGGATTTTCCGGATCATATAAAACTGACCTGATCACAGGAACACTGAAGGGTAACGGCCATGCACGCAGAGATTTGGCGACCACATCCATCGTATTGATTCCCTGCATAGCCTGAAGCCCGTCTGCCCAGCATACCAGCCCAACCGTTTTATCCGTTAAATAAGGCTGATAATGTCCCGAAGTAACTTCAAGCCAGTCCAGGCAGTTCTTCATCACCCCCGGAATGCTTCCGTGATACAGAGGAGCAAGCCAGAAATGGAGATCTGCATCCTGAAACAGCTGTGCCATCCGCTCCACCGCTAAAGGAGTTTTACCCAATGTAATATCAAACAGGGGAATTCCGGAGTCTGCCGGCATAAAAACCTCAGTCTGTATACCTGATCTCTCCAGTCTTTCTCTGAAAAACTGTGAAATCCGGCCCGAAGCAGATTCACTTCGTCTTTCCATCGATCCGTTAAATATAATCGCTTTCATTCTGATTTAATTTTTGAAGATGACTTTAGGCATACCTATTTCTCCGTACATCAGGCTTTTTACCAGAGGTTTCAGAAGTCCGGCTGCCAGTAAATAAAGAGCAGGATCGTGGTCTGCACGGGCTCTTACAACTACTTTCTGATCCTTATAATGCTTCAGATCCGCATACATCAGCCGGCGTTTCCAGAGGTCCAGCAAAACCGTATCAGCATTGTTCAGGTCTGCATGAACAGCATAAGGAGATAATTTTTCCATGATGAGCATATATACCCAGGGCGGAATTATGGCATCCGTAGAACAGATGATCCCCACGGCTTTTTCGTTGTACACAGAAAAATCCACGGCAGCAATAGATTCCTTAAACTCTTTCTCCTTCACAATCATTCCCATAAAAAGATGATCTTTAATATCAAGTTCTACAATTTCCGTGGTAGGTTTGTAGTCCAAAAGATCAAGGGCAATAATGCCCGAAGCTTCTGCTTTGTTGATGAAAATTTCCTGATTCATAACGGTCTTTTTAATCTGAAAGGTTTATCTGATTTTGGTGAGTGCTTCTCCGTATTTTCTTTCTACTGCGGCCCAGTTCAGCACAGACCAGAATGAGTCGAGGTAATCGGCCCTCTTATTCTGATATGCCAGATAATAAGCGTGTTCCCATACATCAATCCCCAGAACAGGAAAGCCCCTGTTCACCAGCTGTACATCCATCATCGGGTTATCCTGGTTAGGAGTGGAAGCGATAGCCAGCGAACCGTTGAATTTTACAAACAGCCATACCCATCCGGACCCGAACTGACCAAGTCCTGTTTTCTTCATTTCCGCTTTAAGAGTATCAAGATCACCAAAAGTTGAGGTGATAGCTTCAGCCAGTTTTCCCTGAGGAGCTAATTGAGGAGTTGGTGAAAGAATTTCCCAGAATAAGGAGTGGTTGTAATGTCCGCCGCCGTTATTTCTTACAGCCGGGCCATATTCACTTACTCTTTGTAAAATAGAATCCAGGTCGTCGGAAGCTTCGCCCGCTTTTTCTAAAGCCGCATTCAGATTATCCACATAAGCCTGATGGTGGCGCTGGTGATGAATAGTCATGGTTTCTTTATCTATAAAAGGTTCCAGTGAGTCATAAGAATAATCCGGTTGAGGAAGTGTAAAAGTGTTCATAATATTATTTTTTTTGATTATTACAGGCCAAAGGTAATAATATATTTTAATAAAACAACTATTTAGTTGTTTTATGGGTTTGTCTGAAAAAATATGTAATATATTGATATGTTTGTTTTTACAAATTAAAATTGAAGATTATAGAAATTGGCTATATTTGTTGTTGAAAAATAAAACAACCAAAATATTGTCAAAATGAAAAAACCGGCTGCGGATCGTATTCTGATGTTTTTAAAAATGAGGGGAGAGGCTACCGCGCTGATGATCTCGGAAGAACTGTCCGTCACCAAAGAAGGGGCGAGGAAACATCTGCTGAATCTGGCCGGGGCAGGTCTCATCATATCTTTTTCTAAAAGTGAAGGAGTAGGGCGGCCGTCTACCTTTTATAAGCTTACAGAAAAAGGATTTTCACAGTTTCCTGATACCCATGCCGATATTACTGTTCAGCTTCTCCGGTCTGTTAAAAACCTTTTGGGTGACAATGCACTGGAACTATTGATTAATGACAGGGAGAAGAATACCTACCGGCGGTATGAACAGTCTCTTGCAAATGCAGGATCGCTGGAACAGCGACTGGATATTCTCGTTAAAATCCGGAGTGAGGAAGGATACATGGCGGAATGGAAAAAGGAAGCCGGAGAATATTTTCTGATAGAAAACCATTGTCCGATCTGTGCTGCCGCTACTGAATGCCAGGGATTCTGCCGTGCCGAATTGTCTAATTTCCGCAATCTTATCGGTAAAGATTACCGGGTGGAAAGGGTAAGTCATATCCTTTCAGGCGGACAGCGGTGTGTCTATAAGATCTTTTAAAGATCAGGTTTCTCCAGATTTCAATAGGATTGAGGATTTTTTGAATCATAAAAAGTCATTTCTATTTTACAGAACCCATTTTTCAATAAGATGCAGCCATAAAGCCTTTTCATCATTCAGAAGAAATACAGCCGATGAATGGCGGCGGGTAGTTTCGGTTCCTGTAATCTGAATCTCAGTATAAGACGCCAGGCCATGATTGTCCGTACTCTCTACTTCAATATTTTCGAGAATGATAACCCGGTTGGGAAATTTTCCGTATACTCCCGGAAGCCATCCCGACAGATCCGATAAGGAAACCGTATTTCCGTTACCATTGATCATTCGGAACTCCGGCGTAAAACCAGACAAAAGTTTCTGATACAGGATTTCCTGATCCGGTGCATTTCCCCGGAACCATTCTTCAATCATATAATGAAACTCTTTTATCTCCCGGGTGATTTTCTCTGTTGAATTCATACGCCTAAATTTAAGATATTTTTTTATAGATGCTCCTGACTGAATTTTAAATTCCTGTTCAGATAGCTCCCAGGAGCAGCAATATGTCACTTTTATCATTAATACAAATTACCTCAGTTCGGGATAAGAGTTTCTTACTGACATAGACATGAAACCAGGAGCCGGAAGAGAATAGTTATGAATCCCACCGATAATAGGTGTTCATCTTTTGAGATCACCTGATCTTATGATGGCTTTCAGTATCTGTAACCGGAAATAACTTTCAGCCTCCTTCCATCTTCAGGCCTTTTCACCTGGATTCTTTAACCCGGACTCAGATTAAAATTTCATAAAAAATATAGTTAACTATATAGTTAACTATATTTTTTATATATTTGCTTATAATTTTTTCCAAAATGGATTTTGATTTCATTAAAGAATTGGGCTATAAAGCTTTAGACAGCAGGTTGAAAAGGATCAGCGACCGGATGGCTCATGACGTAAGAAGGTTCTATAAAGAGCTTGATATAGATGTAGAACCCAATTGGTATCTCGTTTTTATGCTGCTGCAGAAGAATGGCGAAATGGCTATTGTAGATATTGCAGATCCTTTAGGATATGCCCATCCCACGGTGGTTGTGATGGTAAAAAAAATGGCAGAGAACGGATACCTGAATATAAAAAAAGACAAAACCGATAAACGGAAACAGATCATTTCCCTTACAGAAAAAGCCATAAGAATGCTGCCACAGCTGGAGCATATCTGGGACAGCTGTGAAAAAGCAATTCTGGAAATACTTTCTGATGATCTGGAAATTTTCACTTATCTGGACGGAATAGATAATGAGCTGAAAAACAAATCTTTCCATAATCGGTTTAAAGAGAGATATTTACAATCACATAATTTATGAAAACATTTATTTTTCTCACCGCATTTCTTTTTTCAGGGCTGATGCTTCATGCCGAAGAAACCAGGGTCATGATCCGGGTAAAAGCAAGAGATGCCAAATTTATCGGGACCTCATTGGGTGGGGCACATGTTATTGTCCGGAATAAAATCAACCGCGAAATCATGGCGGAAGGAAATACTTCCGGAAGTACAGGAAATACAGACCTGATCATGAAAACTCCAAAGACAAGGGGAAGCTTAATTACGGACAGTGAAACCGCCGGATTCCTGGCAAAAGTAGATATTACAGAACCGGTCTTGGTCACCATTGAAGTGATTTCCCCATTCAATCAAAGACAGGCCCAGGCTGCTGTAAGTATAGAGTTATGGCTGATTCCGGGAAAGCATATTTCAGGAGACGGGATTATTCTGGAAATTCCGGGATTTATTGTCGATATCCTGAAACCCAGAACCCATCAGTACATCGCACTGAACACCATTAAGGATAAACCTTTCCGTTTCCAGGCGAATATTGTTATGATGTGCGGATGCGTAATAGAAAAGAACGGAGTCTGGAACTCTGATGAAATGGAAATAAAAGGAATCCTTAAAAAAGACGGAAAACCTGTAAAAGAAGTCATATTTTCACTGGTGAGCACCAATCTGTTTGAAGGAGATACCATGATTACGGCAGCCGGAAATTATGAACTTATTTTATACGCTTATCACGAAAAATCAGGAAATACAGGAGTTGATAAGATGAATTATGTGGTTTATGAATAGTTGTGTATGTTTATTCCCAAAAGATACCCCGGCTTATACCTTTTGCTTTCCCTCTGAAAATTCATACATTTACACCAGGTTGACAGAAGATAAATTATGAATGTGAGCGGATCTGAACTTTCTGATTTTTTAAAAATATTCTGGCAGTTCTCATGGATGCAGTGGGGACTGTTTAGTATAGCGGTTAATATTTTTATGTACCTGTTTTCAATCGGGTTATACCTGTTGATTGATAAAACCTGCCACAAAGAGAAATTACAGCAGACTGATCATCCGGTGAACAGATCGGATGTTTATCTCAGTTTTATAACCATTGTATGCAACAGCTTCGTAATGATACTGGGGGTTGGCCTGTGGAAGAGCGGATGGATTATTCTGAACGCTGTCCCGTCTGTAATTTCCGTTATTTCAGAAGTGCTTGTTTTACTGCTTCTGATGGATCTGATGATGTATATCTTTCACTATGTAGCTCATATTCCTTTTGTATACAGGCTTTTACACGGAAAACACCATGAACATACCAGTACCAATTTTCTCAGTCTCTTTGTGCTGCATCCTTTGGAGGTCATCGGATTTGGAATGATGCTGCTGATCTTGCTGATGGTGTACAATTTCTCGGTTGTTGCCGTTATGATTTATCTGATGATTAACCTCATCTGGGGAACTGTCGGGCATCTGAACAGGGAATTTTTTCCACTGGAACTGGACCGTTTCCTTGTCGGAACGACAGGATTTCATAACCGTCACCATAAGGATGAAAGCTGTAATTTCGGTTTCTATACCTCTCTCTGGGACAGGATCTTCACAACCTATAAACCATAACTGATCGGGAAATTTTCAATTTTTCACATTGAATTCCTTTGTCTCATCCCAGCAGGAAACACAGACAATTTTAAAATCGCAGTCTGTGAACCAGTTTTCGCGGTCTTCTTCAGTTTCTGTAAGATCCCAGGCATCTTCACACTGATCGCACCATGCATCGGGACGTCCCATATCTCCTTCATCATGCTCATGAAATCCGGAAGGGGTATTATTAAACAGGCTTTGTGCCAGATGTACACACAGCAGCCCCATTTGCTGCTTTCCATGAGTTGAGCATTCTACATATTTTGGTTCCATCTTCTTTATTTTAAAACTGAAATATTGTTATAAATCATTGGGATACATTCAAAAACAGATCGCAGCGTTCCGGAGATCATGGTCGCAGAGCGGGCAGCTATGATCATCCGAATTCAGATAATGATGTTTTTAATCTTCCTAAAATACAAATAAAATCTTAGTATTTAAAATACTTTAGGAGACTTTAAAAGGAATTCGGATCAGATAGAGCGGAATGAAAAAGACTGCCCGAAGACAGTCTTTTATTAAAAAAAATATTCATATTTAATCATTATCAACCCTGATCCATTTTCCGTTTTCCACACCTTCGTAAAAATGATCGTTGTGGTAAATAACAGCTCCCCGGGCATGAGGTTTCTGAACAGGAAGGACCAGTGTTTCCGGTAACGCGCCACTATTCCTGATCAACAGTACATCATTTCCTTCTTTTACCGTAATTCCGGTTCCTGAGATGAGCTTTGTGGCTCCGGAATCAACAGGAGGACTGATGACTGTTACAGGATCAGTCTCAGATAACCGTCTGGCTCCCATACTGGCAGTACATCCTCTCAGAATGCCATTCATCAGCATAGTAACTCCGGGAACAGTACATTCCGGATTGATGTTGATTACAATATTTTTGTTATTCAGCAGTAGAGGACAGGCTTCCCCGCTTGCAAAACGGATGCTTTTCAGACGGTAAACAAATGTTCCGGCCTGGTTTTTCGGATGAAGAATTACCGCTTCACCATTAGCCGCTGAAGTGATGTCCTGGTCCGGGCCACTGTTCACAGAATAAGTGAAAATATACGTCTGTGCCAGAGATCCTTTAAATTTTACCTGAACATCACCCGTTACCTGCTGTACGGCACTTACCGGGGCAGTTACAGTATTATCGACAGGCATGGTAACAGAACTGATCGTAAAGTTTTCTGTAATATTACATCCATCCTGGGCATAAACTACTTTCACACTGTAATTTCCGGGCTGGGTAAACGTTACCAATGGGCTGGTACTGATCACTCCGCTGCCGGGCTGATTCACCTTCGTCCATGTATAGGAAGCATTGGCATCTGTTCCGAACAGAGTAGCCGCATCATATGTTTTCGGAAATTCTGAGGCACAGAGCGTCTTGTTGCCGCCAAAACCTGCCGCCTGTACATTGGTAGGTACAATGGTAAGATTGGTGGTATTTCCCAGGTCCTGGCTGTTTCCATACGCACTCACTGTGCGGGAGAAATTCATATCCCGGACAGAAGCATAGAACATGGTATAGGCTGCCGCCGGATCCAGTGTAACTGAACTTTGTCCGGATGCAGCTGTTCTGCTGATATTGATCCTGTTACACGGCGTACCGGTCATAAACAGATTTTCCGTAATGATCTGCCCGTCCGCAATCGTATAATTTCCCGGATTGAAATAAAGGATTTTATAACGTCCGGCAGAGGCAAGAGTACTTACTCCGGCTCCTCCCAGGAAAGTTACTTTGTTGAAGTTATGGACTGTATTGCCTTCGTTGAGTGTTCCATATCCGGTGATGACGATTTCATTAAAATCTGAAATATTGGGAACAGTAACGGCAAAATTCTGAGTGGTAATTTTACTTCCTTCCGCCTGGATCGTAACCGGAATACCTCCTGCGTTTACCTTGAAACTATAAGATCCTGTATTGATAACAGACTGGCGGAAATCCAGTACGGGATTTACATTTTGGTTATAAATAAAGCTTACGCCGCCTGTCATCGGAAAATTGTTGGATTTAAAACTCTTTACATTGGTTCCTCCGATATTTCCTGTATATGCACTCAGTAATTCAAAATCGTCTTTATCTGCAGGTATTGCAATATTTACGTTTACCCCTTTGGTATCGATATATCTGGTCTTTATCAGTGCGGGATTCTGAACCATATTGATGAAAGAAGTACCCGAAAAAGTAGTCATATCCGGCTGAAGTGTAAGATTTCCGTAAATATTCAGATAATAGGAAGAGTTAGTGCTGTATACCCCCAGATTAGGAGAGTTGGGGGCATTATTAAAGGTAACATTATGGGCAAAAGCATTGGTTCCGGTAATCGTAATTGATTTCTGGGATGCTGTGAAGCCTGAATTCTGATCGAAGAATACATTATCATTGGATCTCGGAGGATTACAGCCTGTAACAGGCACACCACCGGAAGTCAGGGACCAGTGCAGAGGATCATTCCATTCACCCTGTCCGCCAATCCAGTAAAGGTCTCTTGGAGCCGCAGTAAGCGTATCCGAAAAGCTGAATCCTGTAACACCTCCCAGATTCTTACTGCTGGAAGTAATATAAGTCTGTCCTCCGGAAGACGAAACATTTTTCAGCTGTACCCTGTCTATGACGAAATCCGAAGGATTATATCCGGAAATAATGATCTGCCTTACCGAATTATCACCCGAGATGATCACCCTCTCATCCTCCAGACAGCCACCCTGTAAAAGCATTGAATTGTTCACTGTAATATTACCGGCGAAAATAACAGAGTTGGATTTCTGGATATTGAGATGATTGACATTCAGACCTGTGATCTGAAGCGCATAAGGCTGGGTATAAAAGGTTCCCTGCAGCATATTGAAATGATTGACAGTCCCTCCCTGCATCGAAAAATAAGCCGTTGTATTAAGATTAATACTCTTATAATCAATTCGTTCAAAATAATGGGCGAGATTATTGGCTGAAAAATTACTTTGTCCACCCAGTACGGAATTTAATCTCAGAATACTGTTATTAGAGATCACAGGCTGCTGTGTATTTGCTGTAAAAGCCCTTAAAGTAATATCAGAATTGCTCAGCAGCACCTCCTTCCCGTTGAAAGTAGCGTTGTTAATATTAAGCAGGGTTCCTGTAAGATCAAGAGTTCCTGCCGTATTGTTCTGATTGATATTACCGCCGTTCATATCAAAGGTTCCCGTTCCACGGTAGACTTTCCAGTTGGCATTCCCCGAAAAAGTAAAGTTGGTATTTCCTCCGTTGGGGTAAACCGCTTTACTGATTCCTGCTGCCTTTCCAGCTGCGTTTATAAAAATAAATCCGCTGAAATATCCTGCATCATAATAACCGGGATGAAGGGTAAGATCTCCGTTGATCCCCATCGAATAATAATTATTGCTTCCTGCAAAATGAGACCGTGCTGAAGCCGGAAGCCCGCTGAATGTAAGGTTGTTTACCTGTACACTGTTTTCCAGGCTGATACTTGTAATCGTGCTGGCAGAAAATCCTGAGTACTGATCAAAAAACACATTGTCATAAATAGTAGGAAGCCCGCAGTTGGAAGTTACTCTTGCTGAGGACGGATCCATAGACCAGTGGCTGAGGTCGTTCCAGTTTCCGTTTCCTCCTTTCCAATAAAAGTTTTTTGCCGCAGGAAGTGTAAAATTAATGCCGCTGTTGCTGCCGTTATCAATGGAATTGTTGGCATTCACGGGCTTTGCGCCGGCAACAGGAGTAACATATACCGCATTAATTCCGGAGATCATCATTCTGTTCAGTTCCACAAAACCGGTTCCGTTGATGTTATTTCCCAGAATAAGATTATTGCCTCCGTTTCCGGTAAGATTGACATGAAGATCACAGTCTGCACGGTTGTACACAAAAGTATCCGTAGCTCTGAGATTGGAAGAGTTGCTGAAAGTAATATGGGAAGGAGCGTTAATCATTACGTTCTTTACCGTGTTCGTATTGGTGAGTGTGGTGTAGTTTCCGGAACTGATCTGAAACAGATTGGCCTTTATATCAGAAAAAGTGGCGGTACCATTTCCCTCCTGGTAGATACTTCCGAAAAAATGGTTGGGATCTGCCGAATAATACCGGCCGCTGTAAGTATTGCTGATGTATACGGCTGTGTTGGGAGCATTGATCTGTTGTGCTGTGGAAATATAAAGGGCAGGAGTCCTGATAAGGCCATTATCTATGGAAACATTCTTTCCGCCCAGCCTGAAAGCCCCGCCTACTGATATTTTTCTGCCATCGGCAGACAGGCTGCTTACCAGCGTTGAAACAGTACTTGATTCATTAAAATTAAAATCCAAAGTAACACTTACATCATAAGGAGCTGCCCAGCTTGCCGGAAGTAAACGGAACTCATCATTAATACCGATAATATGAATCCTGTTCACAGTTTGCCCTTCAAAATTCATATACCGTACTGCCGGTGGATCGGTATTTCTATATTTCTGGAAACTGAACAGGCCGGCTGATGCCGTCATATCTTTCTGAAGATAGATATTTCCGTAAATATAGTTGTTGGTCACACTGTAAACAGGATTTCCGGGAGCATTGCTCCAGGTCATATTCCGGAAATAGGCAGTGTTTCCGACAGGATTGGTAATGGTATTATTTCCTGCTGTAAATCCCGAATTAACATCAAAAACAACATCATCATACATGGTTGGAACGCAGTTGGCTGATGCTCCTCCGGATGAAAAAGACCATTTAGACGGATCATCCCACGCTCCTGAACCAATCCTGTAATACGTTTTGCCTGTCAGTCCTGTATAGGTTATATTCCCCGTATTTCCGCCACCGTCTATGGATGCGGTTACTGCTGCGCCACCTGTTAATTTGGTGTTGTTTAAAGTATAACCCGAGAAATGGGCTCCGGCACCACTGTTGATGCCAGCCGACATGATAAGATTAACAAAATAGGAACTGTTCATTCCTCCGAAAACAGGCAGAGCTGCGTTTTTACAGGATAGATTGGCAGTCAGAGTCTGATTAACATTAAAAGAACCTGAATTGGCTATTGAATTAAACAGACAGTCACCTCCGTTCAGGATGAGATTATTGATGGTATACCTGGCCAGATAACCGAAATAAAATCTGTTGAGTCCATTTCCCAGAGAACAGGTATTGAATTCATTTTCTGCCGCATAAAAATTAGCAATTCCGCTGTCTGTGGTTAAAGTATTGACCTTAAGCCTGGCAATATTGTAGGTGATATTGGATGTTCCGATAGTATAGTTTCCATTTCCCAATAAGTTCAGGGTATTGATCTCGTATTGCCCGGTTCCGGTGGTGGTGATAAGCTGGCCCCCGGATGTCCCGGTAATATCATCTGCCTTCAGGTAGGTACCTACGGAAATCTGGTTCCGCATAATGATCTTTTTAATATCCTGGGTAGAAGGAACAGATAACTGCCCTGAAACCGTTGCCTGCGTAAGATTGGCATTAGGTGTGTAAGTTGAGGTTCCGCCTGTGGAAGTAAGCTGTACCGTTCCGAAATCAGAAACCGCCGCTGAACTGTAACTGATATCACCGGTTACCCTGATATTCTTATTATTGGGATCCAATACACTGCTGCCTCCTATGGTAAAGGAAAAATAGCCGTTGGTATAGAAATCATTGATCAGTTTAAAACTTCCGGTTCCTAAAAAATTAACTGACGACTGATAACTGGAAGATAGGTAAAGAGGATCTATGAGGTTCCCGGGAATATCAATAATATTGGGAGTGGGGTTAATGCTGTCAGAATAAAGATTCATCGTCATATTATAATAACTTCCTACATTTCCTCTCCATTTCAGGTTTCCGTAAATATTGAATACTGTTCCCTGGTTGAAGTTGATTTTTCCTGTAAAAGAATCGTCTATAATGAAGTCTTTCGCAATGATGGAAGGAGAGGCATTGATGGTTCCCCCCGAAGCCGTAAAACCGCTTCCTGAAGTAAAGTATACATTGTCATACCGGGAAGGAATAATGGTTGCCTGCTGTCCGGATGAAGAGCCGATGCGCCAGTGGTTCAGATCGCTCCAGCTGCCGGCACCTCCCACCCAATAGTAGCTGTTCTGTGCGAAAATACTGCTGCTTATCAACAGAAGCAGAATGAGATATAATTTAATTTTCATTGTTTTGGAATTACAGATTAATAATGCCTGAAACCTTATGATCTCAGGTAGATGTAAACTCGTGATTCAGGATTATTTTGCCTTTTTCAGGTCCCGGATCTCTTTCTGTAATTCATCTATTTTTTTACCCTGCTCCTGAACCGTCTGCAGCAGGAGAGGAATAAGTTCATTATAATTTACTGATTTATACCCTTCATTGTCGGTACTCACAATATTCGGAAGGACTTTTTCCACTTCCTGGGCGATCAGTCCGTACTGAAGCTGTGCATTTCCGCCTTTCTTTTTTCCTTTCTCATTCCAGAAGTAAGAAACGGGTCTCAGTTTTGACAATACTTCCGAAGAAGACTGTACAGGGGTAATATCCTGTTTCAGCCGCTCGTCAGAATTATAATCTATGGCACTGGCTTTTACCGTTCCGGCTACGTCAAGTTTTGCCGATGCGGAAGGCGATGTACCTATTCCCACACTTCCGGTTCCTGAGAATACAAGGTTTTTGCCGTTAAGATCTACATTTCTGGATGCCAAAGGTGTTGTAATGCTGCCATCTGCCGTGTATATGTTGGAACTTACACTTTCCCAGGCAGTTCCGCTCCAGTAATAATAGCCGGATTGGGTGATCTTGGCCACTTTTGCAGTAGGAGAGGCCGGAGCAGAGGTTGCATAGATCATCAGGGATTCTGTTCCGGGCTGTATATTATTGGTCATTGTCTGAATCTGGTCACCTGTAAGACGGGGAATCATCAGACCTTCTGTTTGCGAAGCTCCGTCTGTTTTTGCCCGGATATCTAAAGTAGATTTCGGATCAGGTGTATTAATCCCGACCTGGGAAAACAGGAATGAACAGGAAGCAATGCTTCCGATAAGGCAGAGTTTAGACACTGCAGTGCTGCCAGCCTGCAGGATAGTAGAGTTTTTCATAGTTTCTTAAATGCTTTTTATTGTAGTCGTATATTCAGAATTCCTTAGTGTAGTTTTTTTAATAATTCCCGGAGTATTATTTTCGATTTTTCAATTAATTCATTGGATCTGTAAAGCTGGCTGGTAAGGATGGAACTTTCAAACAGAAGATAAATGTGGGCTGCCAGAAGCTCATCTTCAATCTCGCTGCTGAAAGAAATTCTCAGTCTGTTTTTATGGTCCCTGATGACATCATGGATCTTGGTTTTCTCCGCAGAAACTTCAGACAGCAGATTGAGAAAACTGCAGCCTCTGAAATTTTCCTTTTTATTCATGTAGATGAGAAAATCGAACGACTTCATCAGTTTGTCTTTAAGATCAGCAGCTCCTGAAGTAAAACTGACCAGTTCAGACACCCAGTAATCATATCTTCTTTTCAGAAATTCAATGCACAGGTCATCCTTTGATTTAAAATGCTGATAGAAGCTTGCCTTTGAAACACCTGAATCTTCAATAATCTGGTTGATCCCGGTATTGTTATACCCCTGTTGATGAAACAAAACAGAAGCGGTATTTAAAATTCTTTCGCGAGGTCGGTACATTTGTGAATTATTTTCACAAATATAAATAAAAGATGGACTGACTGGTCTGTATTGTTAAAAAAAACTTAAAAATAATTTAATATTCTTATGAAAAAAGACGTCATATATTTCTATGAAGGCTCATTTAATGGGAATTTTCAGGATATTCACCATATCTCAAATTTTTTCACCATTTTGCATATTCATAAAAATTAACCCCCAAATTAAATCACAAAATGAATGGATTTCCGAAAATTTTATCCGATAAAACAGTCAATGAAAGACATATTGATTTCAGAAAAGCATTATTTGACCTTAATGCAGAAGACATCCGTCCTGAACATATAGAAATACTTACCGGAATCTATATGGCCACCAAACAGATCGATTACCGTAATAAAATTCTGAGACTGCTCTATGATTTCAATACTCCCGGACTCAGTCCTTTTTTTGATGCAGCCTATAAAAAAGAACGGTATCTGGATATGAAAGTATATGCCCTCAGAGGGCTGGCCAGGTTCGCAGAAGAAAAAGAAATAGAAAAGCTGGTCAGTAAGCTGAAGGTTTCTCTTGCAAAAAGGGAAGAAACCACACCTTACAATTACCAGGAATACGAGCTGCTGAGAGGAAAAAATGCCCTTCCTTACCTTGCTGAAAAATATGGCTATACTTGTTTCCTTGAGCTTCTGGCACAGGTAAACGAACAGTACGGGAGAATGCCCGATGAATTTAAAGGACATTTTACAACAGATGAGGATGGTGAATTTGTCCAGTTAAAAAGTCCCGCGGAAAGTTCAATGCTGATCGACAGCTTTTTTAAGCGGTTAAAAGAGAAATAACCTTTCTGTAAATTTCTTTACAGGCTTCTAAAAATATTCAATGTCGGAAAGGCGATGGAAATTTTTGAATTAAGAGAAGATTACCTGATAAAAATTACCCGTTTGTGGTATTTAATCTGAATCATAAAATACTCAACTTAGTAACTGAAAACGGATTAACGAACCATCCATTTATTAATTGTATAGAAACAAATGATTTTTTCTGATCAGGAAATTAATATTTTTTTGACATCTTTTCACCGTCTCAGACTCAGCAAAAACGGTTTTATACCTGCCTGATATTTTTACTTTATACCTTATATTTGATTTATGAAAAAAACAGGTCTGCTGGTATTATTTGCTGTTGTTTTTAACAGTGGCTGCCATGCACAAATAAAATCTTTACCCAGGATCGAACCAGGGGTATCCTACGAGTTGGCTCAGTTGAGAAAAAATACACTGAGTGAGATTAAATACGAGATCAGCCTGAAGATTCCGGAAAATAAAACAGAAAGGATTTCCGGGACGGAAGTTATTGGTTTTAACTATAAAAAATACGATGAAGCCCCTCTTCAGATCGATTTTAAAGAAGACTTTTCTTCAATATGGTCCGTATCTGTAAACGGACAGGTGACCAAGCCCGTTCAGGAGAATGAACATATCATTATCGATGCGAAATACCTGAAATCGGGGTTTAACCGGATTGATTTTACATTCCTTGCGGGAAACGGGGCACTAAACAGACGTGACGACTACCTTTATGCTTTATTTGTGCCGGACAGGGCGAGAACCGTGTTTCCGTGTTTTGATCAGCCCAACCTGAAGGCCAGATATTCCCTGACCCTTACCGTTCCGGAAAAATGGAGTGCTCTGGCCAACGGAAAACTGAAAAGTACCACTGTGCAGCAGGGACAGAAAACATTAAAGTTCGAAGAGTCGGACCTGCTTCCTACCTATCTTTTTTCTTTTGCTGCCGGAGAATTCAAAACCGCTGTACAACCCATCGGGCAACAGGATTCCCATCTTTTATACCGCGAAACGGATACGCTGAAAATAAAAAACAGTATGGATTCTATTTTCACCCTGTACAGAAACTCTCTTGCCTATTATGAAAAATGGACCGGCATAAAACATCCTTTTCAGAAGCATGGAATGGCGGCTATTCCTGATTTCCAGTTCGGGGGAATGGAACATCCGGGTGTAATCCTGTTTCAGAATTCAACATTATTTTTAGATCAGAATGCCACACAGAACGAACTGAATAACCGTTCCAATCTCATGGCCCATGAAGTGGCCCATCTCTGGTTCGGAGATATGGTTACCATGGATTGGTTCAATGATGTGTGGATGAAAGAAGTCTTTGCCAATTTTATGGCCGATAAAAGTACCGGTGCTTCTTCCGACCGGCAGGTTTATGATCTGAAATTTTTAACGACACACTTTCCGGCAGCCTATTCCGTAGACCGTACCCCGGGAGCCAATCCCATCCGGCAGGTTCTGGATAATCTGCAGAATGCAGGAATGATGTACGGGGCCATTATCTACAACAAAGCTCCGATCATGATGAGACAGCTGGAACTGCTGGCAGGGGAAGACAGCTTTAAACAGGGAGTAAATGAATATCTTAAAAAATATGCGTACAGCAATGCCACCTGGCCCGATCTTATTGCTATTCTGGATAAACATACCCCGGAAGACTTACAGAGCTGGAATAAGGTATGGGTGAACGATCCGGGAAGACCTGTAATTGATTATGATCTTAAAGATAAAAATAATAAGATTCAGCGTTTTATGATCACCCAGCATCCTGAGTATGGAAAGGAGAAAAAAATCTGGCCCCAGCAATTCCGGATGAGCCTGTTTTATGCGGACAGGGTTGATAAAGTGGATGTAAAACTGTCCGGAAGACAACAGGAAATTTCCGAGCTGAGAGGGAAAGCAAAACCGCTTTTCATCCTGCTGAACTCTTCAGGAATAGGATATGGGGTATTCAGGGCGGATAAAGCTCTAATGACCGGCTTTTCTTTGGTGAAAGATCCGGTAAGCCGGGCCAGTGCCTATATTTCGCTATATGAAAATATGCTGGGCAATTCGGGAGTCAGCCCATCGGATTTGCTGCATTTTTATGCCGGACAGTTACAACAGGAAACAACAGAGCTGAATATACGCCTTATTACCGGTTATATTTCTACTGTTTTTTGGGAATTCCTGTCCGAAAATTCGCGGCTTAAAGAGTCCGGAGATCTTGAGAATATGCTCTGGAAGGCATTGGAAGTACAGACGGCAAAAAATAATAAAAAAATCCTGTTCGACTGTTACCGGAATATTTTCCGGTCTCAGCAGGCCTATGACCGTCTGTCTGAGGTCTGGAGACTGAAGAATCCGCCTAAGGACGTATCCCTTAATGAAGACGATTATACCAACCTGGCCCTTTCTTTATCCCTTAGAAATAATAATAACAGTGAATTGCTTCAGGAACAGCTGAAAAGAATTACAAATAAAGACCGGATAAAACGTTTCGAAATTATTATGAAAGCAGCCTCATCAGACCGGAAAACACGTGATGATTTCTTCAGCGGTCTGATGGAAAAACAGAACAGAACCAATGAATCGGCTGTTGGTACGGCATTGGGCTATCTGCACCATCCGTTAAGACAGCAGACTTCTGTACACTATCTTCTTCAATCTTTAGATATATTACAGGAAATACAGAAAACGGGGGATATTTTCTTTCCGGATAACTGGCTCCGCTCAACATTCGGCAATTATCAGGATCCCCAAGCGCTGGAAATCGTCAATCGGTTTCTTTTACAGCATCCCGGCTATAATGTCATCCTGAAGAATAAAATTCTGCAGGCAACTGATAACCTGAAAAGAGCCCGGGTACTGGTAAAATAGAATAAAAGCGGAAGTGTGTAAACATAGATTTCCGGGCAGATCTGTCCGGAAATCTATGTTTTGGATTATAATGCTGTTTCTCTGTAAAAAGTCCTTCATTTTTCAGAAAATAGCTATCTTCGGATTCATAAAAAAATAATATGCAAATATATGAAGGGATTTCTGTGGGGTTGTACCTGTTACTGATGATAGGTATAGGCATATATTCTTATAGAAAATCAACAAGTAATTCAGAAGAGTTTTTAATAGGGGGAAGGAAAATGGGGGCGGCTGTTACAGCCCTGTCTGCAGGAGCTGCGGATATGAGTGGCTGGTTGCTGATGGGCGTTCCGGGAGCCATGTATTTATCAGGGATTTCCAGTTCCTGGATTGCGATCGGTTTAACAGCCGGGGCTTATCTCAACTATATTATTGTAGCACCTAGACTCAGGATTTATACGGAAGTTGCTCAGAATGCGATCACGCTGCCGGTATTTTTCGAAAACAGGTTTAAAAATAAAAACCATCTTCTGAAGATTGCTTCCTCCATTTTTATTCTGGTATTTTTTACACTTTACACATCAGCCGGGATGGTATCCGGAGGAAAGCTGTTTGAATCGGCTTTCGGAATGGATTATACCGCAGGGTTGCTGCTTACCAGCCTGGTAGTTGTGCTGTATACTTTTTTAGGGGGATTTCTGGCAGTAAGTCTTACGGATTTTGTACAGGGAACCATTATGGTGCTGGCGCTGGTGATTGTGCCGATTGTTGCTATTTCGCAGATCGGCAGTTTTGAGGAAACTTTTTCTCTGATTGAAACAAAAGATCCTAAATACCTTGACCTGTTCAGAGGAACAACCACCGTGAGTATTGTATCTTTACTGGCCTGGGGGTTGGGATATTGCGGGCAGCCCCATATCCTGGTGCGTTTTATGGCCATTGATAAACCTAAAGATCTGGTCAAGGCAAGACGGATAGGGATCACATGGATGATTTTTACAGTTGCCGGGGCTTTGGCAATAGGTCTGGTGGGAATTGCCTATCTGCAGAAGTTTGATCTGCAGACAATGATGAAATTCGACGGATCGAAAACAGAAGCTGAAACAATTTTCATTTATTTCTCCAGGATATTATTCCATCCGTTGATTGCAGGATTCCTGCTTACAGCTATTCTGGCTGCCGTGATGAGTACTATTTCTTCCCAGCTGCTGGTGACTTCCAGCTCACTCACGGAAGATATTTATAAAGCCTTTCTGAATAAGAGGGCTACTTCAAAGCAACTGCTGATCGCCAGCAGGCTTTCCGTTTTGCTGGTGGCTATCGTAGCCGTGCTTTTATCACTGGATCCTAAAGACAGCATTCTCAATCTGGTGGGTAATGCATGGGCAGGCTTCGGTTCCGCATTCGGGCCGCTGATTCTTTTATCTCTTTTATGGAAAAAAACTACCTGGCAGGGTGGTTTTGCGGGAATGCTGGCCGGCGGAGTTACGGTGCTGGCATGGGTTTACCTTCAGCATCCTTTCAAAGACTGGTATGAAATGATTCCCGGATTTACTTTATCCCTGATCACCAATGTCACTGTTTCGTTACTTACCTACAAGCCGGATGCAATGATTGAAAGTGAATTTGATGAAGTAAATAAAATTATGAAGGAATAATAAACATTTCCGATAAGTGAGGAAATAAAAATAAAGGGGCCGTCTCACTTTTGAGGTAACTACTTCCCCGATATGAGGTGATTCCGGGTTGTAATCTGAGAAAAAAAACTGATCGGGAAAAGGGATGGGTTTTTGCCACTGACCAGATGAGTAACTGAAAAATTCATTACAGCTGATGTGGGAATAAAATGCAGTGACAAAAAAATAGAACAATGAAAATAAATGCTTCATTCAGAATTACACAGTTCACCGAAAATTATTTATATTTAAGGAGTCATAAAAATTCAGATGAAAAAACTCATGTTCATTACAGGAATCATTGTACTGCTGGTTTTTATTTTCTTTTATAATTTTGGGGGACTGGATCTGTATCTGATGAATAAGATGAATAACACCCGGTTGCCTGATGAATATAAAAGTTATCAGAATATTGATACCGATAAACCTGTTGTTTTCGGAAAACATGAAATGAAGCTCATGTGGGATGACAGTTTTGAGCCGATACAGCATTTTATCAGTTCAAAAGGGGAGATGATTATTGTGGTGAGCCGGATTCCTAAAGACAGAGATCAGGAAGCGGTAGAAGATGAAGCCGTTGGAGGAGGTGTCCGGTTCCATCAGGATTTTCATTTTTATAAACTGGATAAAGATGGAGAAATCAAAGATCATTATGTTTATCAACGGACTGATAAAAACAGAGAAGAGAAAATATTCGGAGACTTCATTGTGAATGCGTATAAGAAATATTATAAAACCTGGATCACAGACGGAGATACATTACCGAAACCAATGATTATTCAGAATGAGGATCTGAAATGGGATGAAGAGCAGCAGGTAAAGCAGTATGAGGAGATCTATGAACAGGCAGACTATTTTGATAATATCAGTAAAAGCTATCCTGAACAGGAAACAACCTATTATCTGGACGGAAAATGGTATCAGATGCGAAGCAATACCAAGCTTACGGGCAGGAGCTATACATGGCCAACCGGCTGGAATAATCTTTTCAGACATTATTCTTCCAGTGAAATGCAGATGGTTCCCAACAGCTTCCCGGAAATAACACCGCTTTATTTTCAGAGAACAGAACTGGTGGAGTTTACCCATAGCGTGGGAGGAGGCTCGGCATCGTCTACGGCAAAAAACTGGAAAGGAGAATTGTACTGTCAGCTTCCGGTTGACCGGGATACTTTAAAATTCAAAATACCGATGTATTTTGAAAAAGGCTTTACCACGCAGAAGTTTTACGAAAGCCCCGGAGAAAAAATAAGAAAATATAAATCTGAACTGGAAAAACAATATTCACCCTACTTCTATTTTGCGGATAAGAGATTCAATTTTCAGCTGTTTACCACCAGCGACCGCAAGCTTTATATGATCAAACCTGTCAGGTAAAATCAATCCATTTATAAAACAGAATTTCAGAAACCTTTGAAAAAACTAATCAGCCATTTAAAATTCAGAATCAGTCAGAGTCTCAGAATATTAAACTTAAATCCCAGAGCCGGTCTTCCTGTTTTACTTATTTTCGGACTTTCAGTTGCGGTAAAGCTGCCCGGGGACTATTATTATCCCGGTGTATTTTTTACTCTCGCAGTATTGTTTCACTGTGAGCGGAAAGATATTCCTTTTCTGAAAAAAGTTTTTATTAAAAGCTGGCGGTGGGTAGTCATTCTGGAAGCGGCATGCATTTACACTATTCTGCTGCTGGGAAATATTAATTATAAAATTGAAAAAACAGCCTTGTGTGGCTATTTCCTGATTCTTTTACTGGGAATAATTCCTCCGAAAACCAGGCCCTGGCTGACCGTACAGTGGAATTGTATTCCCAATGATCTATTTGAATGGAGGAGCTTTCTCAGAAAGAATACCTGGATATTTATGATAGGTTATGCCGCTGTTGTGCTTTCGTCTTATCAGCCTTTGCTGCTTATTCTGGCGGGAGCGTTTGTGCTGGATTTCATTTCCCACATCTACGAACCGCATGAAAGTAAAGAATTGCTTGAAATGTACTTTAAAAAATACAGTTTAAAACAGAAAATAAGGAGAAACTCTCTGTTTTTTAATCTGTTACTTCTGCCCGTATACTGTTCCTATCTTGTTTTACATCCGGCTGAAAGCTTGTACCTAATATATTATTTTGCCTTTATGAATCTGTATTTTATGCTGATTATCACCAGAAAGTACAGGCAGTATACCCATAAAGAAAAAAGCAGTTACTATAATATGGCCGTTTTTATTGAATACTGTATCTGCAGTATGGCTATTATTCCTGCTTTACTGCTCCTGAATATCCATTTAAAAGCTGCTGCCCAAAATATCAGAACCTATGTTGGAGATTAAAAATGTAAATGTTAAATTTAAAAATCAGAATGTATTAAACGATCTGAATCTGTCAATAGAAGACGGATGTATACTTGGAATACTCGGAAAGAACGGAGCAGGGAAGACCACTCTGTTCGAGTCGCTGTACCAGACTGTAAAATTCTCAGGAAACATCAGCTGGAAAAATGAACGCCTGAAACGTGAAATCATCTCTTACCTGGAAACGGAGAATTATTTTTATCCTTATATGACAGGTGAGGAATACCTGGCCTACTTCACCTCAAAAAAAGAAGCCGAGGTGATGGAAGTCATCAGAAAATTTAATCTTCCGCTGAAAAAATACGTGCAGTATTATTCCAGCGGAATGAAAAAAAAGCTGGCTCTGATAGGAATGCTGATGCTGGATAAACCGGTTAATATTCTGGATGAGCCCTTCAATGGTGTTGATTTTGAAGGAGTACATATCTTATATGATGTTATCAGACAGCTGAAATCAGAAAATAAAATAGTTATCATCAGTTCCCATATTATTGAAACTCTTTTTCATACCTGTGATAAAATAGCCGTTCTGGAAAGCGGAAGGATTCAGGATGTATATGAAAAGAAGGATTTCAGTGAGCTTAATACCCTGAAATTTTAAAGACTTCTTTTTTCGTTTATAGAAGTAAATAAGGGAAAACACTTTAAAATATTCCAGGAAATGAAAAAATACGAGAATCAGTTTTATGTGATTACGGGAGGGCCGGGTGCTGGGAAAACAACCCTGCTTGAAGAACTGTGCAAAAACGGTTTCACAGGAATTCAGGAAGAGGCAAGGAGGATTATTAAAGAGCAGATGAGTATTGGCGGCGACGGACTGCCCTGGAAGAATATTACAAAATATGCTGAATTAATGATGAATGCATCTGCTGAAACCTATACGAAAGTAAAAAATAACCCTCCGGAAGGTCCTGTTTTCTTTGACCGTGGTATTCTTGATACGGTATGCTATATGGAAATGGAAAAAATCCCGTTATCGGACAGGGATAAACTGAAAATCTGTGAAACAGTGTACAGCAATACGGTTTTTATCCTCCCTCCCTGGAAAGAAATTTATGAAAATGATACGGAAAGAAAACAGACCTGGGAAGAAGCCGTAGATACCTTCGCAAAAATAAAAGCGGTCTATATGAAATATGGTTTTCATGTGGTTGAAATTCCAAAAGATACTGTACAAAACAGGCTTATATTTATTTTGGAAAAAATAAAATCTGCTTAAAAATATCAATAAAACCTGAGCTGTTTTTTCAAACCCGGATCTTTTTTTTCTTCAGTTCCCGACCTTCATACACCATTAAAAAAATGAAATATCTTATTCAAAAGTCAGATTAAGCAGAAAAGATGATGATGCAGTTTAACAATTATATATTGAAAATCAGCGATTTGTTTTCATGTAGAACAGGTGTAGTATGTTATATTTTCAGTATTTAAAAATGTTAGTATAGATTTACGGAGAACTTTTTTCATTAGTGTGTTTTTGAGTTTTATATTAGCTCGAAGGTTGTCTACTGCCCCGTTTTAAGGGCAGTTTTTAAGCATATGCACTGAAAGCCGGTCTGCTGTCCGGAAACAGGTTTATATTTTTCATCATCCTCTCCGGTATTAGTACAGTCCTGAATCCTTATGAAGGGTAGGCTGTATTTTTTTATAGTATATAAAAGACCGGCGGAATGTAATTTCCGAAAAATTCACCATTCACAAATCGTTCATTTAATGCATATTTGTATTAAAACAAAGCAATGATCTTAAAAATTATTAATGGTATCCTTATTCTGGCAGCTGTTTTCATGGGAATAAAGCAGGGAACGGCTATGTTTATGGGGAAACCCGAAATGACAGCCATGTTCGGGAAATGGGGTTTTGACAAAACGGGGCTGATGATCAACGGGGCAGTAACGATTCTGGCTGCTGTGCTGATCCTGTTTCCGAAAACTTTTATCTGGGGAAACTTTCTGATGGCTGCCGGAATTCTGCTGATCATATGCTTTCATATGGCAGATAAAGATTTTAAAGGAGTGATGATTGAAATTCCGTTTCTCCTGCTCAATCTGCTGATCATTTACCTTCAGCATCCGCTTAAAAATTAATGCCCTATGAAAAAATATACAATGATTATCGTTGCTTTATCGTGCGGAATATTTACCGCATGCGGGCAGAAAACACCTGAAAAGCAGGATGACAGAAACCCCGTAAAATCAACCATAAAAAAACAACAGAGTATGGATCTTTCAAAAATTACAGACACAGATGTAAAAATGGCTGTGGAAGCATTGCAGTCCGGAGATATGAACTGGTACAGCTTTTTCACGGAAAATCCGGTAATGACCGACGATGGAAATAGCGTGAATTTCAAGTCGTTTTTTTCCAATGCACTCGGAAAAGAAAAATTTCTCACCATAGACCAGGTGGAGAACGGAGGGAAGGATATCTACGGAAATTTCCAGGCAGGGCAGTGGGGAACATTTCCCGTATTCTTTAAATTTCATAAAAATGCAGAAGGAAAGTTCGACAGACTGGATATAGGGCAGAATAAATAAAACAGAAAAGCGTTCATTTTTCAGAGGCTGCCCTTTCCGGGCAGCCTCTGAAAAATTTAAGGGGTCAAATAGAAAAAATTATCAGTTAAATTCAAATTTTCTGCTTGTCCGCAAGCCATAAATCTGTATATGCGCTGGCATTATGAAGATACACCAGTGAAAATCAGGCTCCTGTTTAATTCAATGGAATGTTGGTAAACCTGTATTATTGCGATGTCAGTTGTTTTTTGGAAGGCTGTATTTTTCGTTCTTCAGAATGGCCTTAATGGCATCTGAAATTTCAAACAGCTTTCCGTTATGGTTATTACCCAACAGAATGATCGTCAGTTTTTCATTCAGGTCAGAAACCAGAATTGCTTCATAATTTCCGGCTCTTCCGTCATGTAAATGCTTCGTCAGTTTTCCGTTTTTAAATTTTGCTTCTCCTAAAGAGGACTGTGTTTCCGGCAAATTAAATGCCTGTCCCAGTTCAAACAGCGAACCTGCATTAATTATTCTGAGGGAATAAAGACAGTCCGCCCATTTCAGCAAGTCTTCAGCCGTTAAATAAGTTCCTCCCGTTATGGGAAGGTCTGCTTTGTCTGCCACTGAATCATTATTAAACCCTCCGGCTATTTTTTCTTCGTTTTCAAAAGGAGTCATGACAGAAGTACTCATTTTGCAGGGGGTGAAAATAAACTTTTCTGCATAGTTTTTAAAAGGTATTCCTGTAATCCGTTCAACAATGAACTGGCGCAGGAATATGTTATTGTTGTTGTAATCGTAATGAGTACCTGCCCTGAAATCAAGGGTGTCAATAAGTTTTAAACCTTCAAAAAGGTCCCGGTCGTTCTTAATTTTTTTCCAGTTTACATTGGGAATTCCGCTGGTGTACTGCAGTAAATCTTTGATCCTTACCTCATTGGCCCACGCCGGCAGTTCCGGAATATAGCGGGAAACTTTATCCTCCGTTTTCAGTTTACCCTGCTCCTGAAGTTGTAGCAGTGCAGCTGCGCTGAACTCTTTGGTGATCGAGCCGATGTTGAACCTGTAATCTGTGGTCAGTTTTTCCGTTTTTGAAGCATCTGTAAAGCCGAAAGAAGCATTGTAGATTATTTTATTATTCTTTGCTACCAGAACATTTCCGTTAAAAACTCCAATCCTATGAGACCATTTCATGAGTGAATGGATCCGGCTGATCTTTTTTGTCTGGGCAACAGCAGTATTGGTAAAAAGGAAGAGAAAAGTAAAAATAAAGAAGAGTTGTTTACAGCTGCAGGTGTTTAGCATTTTGTTGTTTTCAGTGGTTTTAGCAGAAATTAGCCAATATCAGCTCAGGCAGGCCGTATTGTGTTATAAAATATTTTCAAATATACGTAAATAAGGCGAACGGGTAAGTTTTCCGGAAGTCTTCAGTTTGATTAAAGGAGAATAATCCTTTATAGAGGACTGCAAAGGCATATCACAGGGAAGTTTGCCCTTTCGCAGAGCCAAAGCTAACTTCAGTCCGGGGTAAAAAATAATTCTGTCTTTTAATCAAAATTCTCTCCTGTAACATCTTTATTTACAGGTTGTTATGTTTTAAAATGATTTTTTAGTAACAATCGGTTTTTTTTTACAAAAAAATACATCTAAAATATGATACGACAAGTTCTGTCGCACTGATGGAATAGATTTGCTTTAAGAAAGTTCCCAGAATAAGTACAATTATGTTCCCGATTAAAAAGAAAGGTGGATATCCATTTTAGCGGAAACCACCCTAAAAAATAAGCTAAGACTGAAGATGTATCCATAAAAAATACGCTTCAAGCCTCAACCTATATAAAATCAAACAAATTTACGTAAATGCCAGCAAACAGTAATGCATCACAGACTTTATTCAGGTTTGTGAGTTTAAGAAACCCTCAACTTACAGAAACAAAAAAAAGAAATTTAGGATTTATTCACAGGCCAGACCGTGTGACCGGAGTTTTTGATAATGCTGTGATAAGAAAAGCCAGCAATGTCTCCAGGGTGGGAGCCATGATCAAAGAGGCAGTAGGATTCAATAATATTGGATTTGAAACCGAAAATAAAATTGAAGAAGGAGCATTTGGCCGGCTTCTTATGATCGGGCGGAAGCTTTCTAAGAAAAAAGAACTGAACAGCAGTGAATATACCTATGTTAAAGATTATTACGAAAGCCTTATTGATGCCGGTAAAGAACTGACCACCAATGGTATCGGAATATTTACCCGCCTTTGGGATAATTACATCTATCAGATTGTTACCCAGAAAGATTTTTACGTCAAAGAGGCAATCAGCCACATTCTAATGGCAGTCCATCTTGGTTTTGCCCAGTCGCTTGATCTTACTGATACGGAAATAATCAGCATTAACGGAAGTCAGCCATTGGATAAGGCACTGGACGGAAGAATTGTACTGCCCCAATCTTTATTTTCTGGGGAAGAGGGAGGTACGGCCAATCCCGGAATGCCTGCTCATACGCCGGATGCCAAAACCATACAGAGATTAGAAGCCGAAGCAAGCGTCTTGTTGACCGTTAATAAAGCTGTTCACAGGAAAAATGCATTAGAAAAGCTTACGGCAGAAGTGAAAAAGCTTCAGAAAAGTTACCATAAATACAGCGATCTGGCCTATCAGAATGATTATTCCAGATATCTGGAAGAAAACAAAGAACGTCTGGAGCTGTATGACAGAAAACTGGCCGAAATCGAAAGTGAAATCACAGAAGAAACCCCTGAAAGTGAGAAGATTCTTCTTTATGAAACGCTGAAGGAGTTTGAAGTAGAACCTTTCAGGTTTTCATATAAAAATGAAATTAATCTGGAAGACCTTCAGGCTAAACTTTCTCCGGAGTCTTTCGATCTTTTCATTAAACTTTTTACTGAATTTGACCAGGAAAATGCCTCTGAAGATGTTATTAGGGAGGGAATTAAAATTATTTCTGATAATACCATGATCATCGGGGGGCAGATTTTCGCTCTGGATGATGAACTGCATTCTTACTCAGATGCTTTGGCAGTGATTTCAGAAAATATCTCTTCATCAATAGAAACCGCGTTTGAACATTCCCTTGTTTCTCCTCAGGAATATGTAAATATTGGTGGAGCGTCTGTTCCTGTTATTCCGGGAATCAACAGAACTCCAATGGCATACAGCTTTTACGCGTACAGCCCTGTTCTGCTTTCAGGAGTTTCCGGTTTTGTCAATTTCTCATTCGAAGTGGAAGATATTTCCTGGAGTGTAGCCAATGTTAAAATTATCGCTTCTTCGGATATTACGCCAGGGTTTGAAGAAAATTACCGTAATATTCCTGTAATAGATAATAAAGTTACACTTCCGGTAAGCCTGATCAATAAGTTCAAAACCACCCTAAGTTTCAGAATTGAAATTATTTTCGACAATGGATATATGGCGTATGAAGATTTTGGACAGATGATGACCAAAGGCAGTACCAGCCGTACCGGTATACTTAATTTAAAACCTGCTGTGGAAAACCCTGGCGGTATGCTCCCTGCGAGAATCCGGAAACGTAAAAATTTCGGAATCAAAAGGCTTGGAATTGCAGATTACCTGAAAGTGGTACAGAGCGTTCATGCTTATGTTCCGGGAGAAGTCTCCAATATTGAGAATGTTATGGCGAGTGAGCTAAGGCATAAATCTTCCGTCGCAAGAGATTATTCGGAAATTACAGACACTCCTTCAAAATATGAGGAAACCGAAAAAATTTCTGATACCTCAAAAACCTCAAGAACCGATATGCAGACAGAGGTAGCCCGGGAAATTGATGAACAGCACAGTATTACTGCCCATACAAAATTCAGCTATGGCAAAGGCAATACGATGAAATTTGAGATGGGAGCAGACTACGCCAATAATATGGCACAGCATGACAGCACACGGCAGGCAATGATGAAATCCCAGGAGATTACAGAAAGAGCGATGGAAAGAGTGCTTTCCAGAATTTCGGAAGAGAGAATTCAGAAAATCATCAAAGAGTATACGGAAACCAATGTACACGAATATGATAACAGAGGAAAAGTAACCAATACGGATAACCCCGATGCGGCGCAGCCCAAACACATTACCGGAGTGTACAGATGGATAGATAAGAAGATGAAAAACCAGATCTACAACTATGGTAAACGTACCATGTTTGAATTTATGGTTCCAGAACCGTCAGGATTGTACCGTTTAGCCCAGGCGGTCTCCAAAGCCCAGGTGCTTAGCGCTCCTGTGGACCCAAGAACCGCTCCGGAAAGGCTATGGAAGATGCCGGATTCGAAATCTGCAACCGTAGAACAGATACAGCACTGGGCACAGATTTACGGAGCAGAAATTGTTCCTATGCCACCTGATTCGAAACAGGTAATCCACAACGCCGCAGGTGTTCCACAAACCGACAATGATTTTGGAATTGATCATTCCCAATTTGCCATACCGGATAACTATGTGGCGAAAAACGCAAGCTTCAGCTGCAGGTCTGCCAGAAACAGAGGTGGGGGCAGGGAAGGGGCCCGTTATTCCGAAGTATTCTGTTCCAATTTAAAAGGAGACATGATCGGCCGTTCTGAACGTGGCAATATTAATTTTGACCAGTCCGTCTCAGGTCTTGCTGCGGCAGGTCATGTCGCTTTCCAGGTAAAAGGTCACAATGTAAGAAACTACACCATAAAAGTAACGGTAAATTGTGAACTGAGTACCGGATACATTGCTAACTGGAAAACTGAAAATTTCAATACGGTTATCAGAGCTTACGAGGAAGCGTATAGAAAGTTTCAGGAAGAGCAGGCCAGAATAGACGCGGAACAAAAGGAAAAAGAAGCTGAGGCAAAGAACAGACAGGGAAATTTCTACCGCCATATGGAGCATGATACCCTGAAGCACAACTGTATCGCTTACCTGCTGCAGGATTATCTTAATACCCCGGGGCAGGAAACTACAAACAGAGCCGATAAAACAACGGAAATGGATAATTTCCAGGTATACCTTACCGAAAACCCCGATCAGTATGCTGCACTGGCTAAATTTATGGAGCAGGCCTTTGAATGGGAAATCATGGACTATACTTTCTATCCTTACTATTGGGCAAACCGTAAGAGTTGGAAAGAGTTCTACCTGTCTGAAAATATAGACCCGCTATTCCGAAGCTTTCTTCAGGCTGGAATGGCCAGAATTATTGTTACGGTAAAACCTGGCTTTGAAGCTGCCGTACAGTTATTCCTTGAAACAGGACTGATCTGGAATGGAGGGGCCGTTCCTGTAATCGGAGATCCTATGTACATGAGTATTGTGGATGAAATGAGACAGCCAACAGGCGAGCCACAAGGAAAATACTGGATTACAAGACTGCCTACCACCCTTACCATCCTTCAGGATAGGTCTACCGGGTTACCTGTTAATCAGCCATTACCGATCTTCCCGGAAAATGATCCTGAAAACTGCGAAAATCCGGCAGAGCTTGAATTTGAAACAAGCTTCAGACTGGATGCAGATGCCCAACTGCAGCACGGAAACAACGAAACAAGTACATTATACTAAATTTATTTTATAAAGAGAGGCCGTCTCACAACTTGTGAAACGGCCTTTTTATGAAATTTTCCTGTATCCCTATACGATGTGGGTTTTCGTTTAAGTAATTCTCAAGCCTCATCCTCATCATCTTTTAAGATAACAATATTGCCTTCCTGCATTAGAAATCTATACCCAAAAGGTATGGCTAAATATTTTAAAATATCAGGACGAGCAAAAGCTACATGATAAAAATGTACCAATTTTAGGGTCTTAATATCATCATTATAATCGTCTGTGATAAGATACCATCCACATTGATCCTGAGGTAAATCACCATATCTGATTCCTTCGATATCTTTTCCTTCGTAAACACCGTCCGATATAACAACCGACTGATTAAAATTTGGAAAAAGCGGATTAAGGTTTTGTTGCCAACATATTTCTGATTGTTTTCTAACGACTGAAATTGCTGTATCGCAGCCTTTATTAAAATCACTACCATCGGTATTTGCTTCATACATCTCATAGCAATTATTTTCAGCTAGTCTGAATTGTAGAAGCCATGAGTAATAGCCGATATTTTGATTTTCAGAAATAATAGGCTTATTAGTTGTAATATAGTCTATAAGGTATTTAACAACTTCTATATAATCTTCAGGCGGATTGTTACCAATGCTAATTCTAATCTCTTTGGTTATCCAAGAATGTAATTCTTTCGTTTCTACGTAAAGATGATCTACCACATTAATTTGAATTCCTTTGTATGTTATCATATATTTTATTTATACTATATACTTTTTTCTATAAGTCCTTGATTATTCATACTTATAAATCGTTGGATTTTATTGTAGATTTTCGTAGCCACTTTTACCATCTTTTCTTAAAAACAATAAAACACATATTATCACAAAACCAAATAATCCAAGTAGTGATAATAAAAAACCAGATCCATTAATAAGATTATAAACAAACATAAATAATGAGGAAATACCAAGTCCATATAAACCCCACTTATTCCATTTAAAAAGCAGTACAGTAAAGTAAATATCTAATATGCTTAAAATTAACAATGTGATATTTTCAAAATTTGTTTCATTTGAGATATTAATCATATAATTCCGCACTGCAAAGGCATCTACGATTAAAATTATCATCAAATAAATGGTTAACAATATGTGCATTTTTTATTGATTTCAATTACTGAACATTCTATAAAGTAGATTTTAGTTTGATATGTAATAGCAAAATAGGTAAGAGTATTTTTTGATACTCTTACCTGATTTTTTGAGTTTTGAACTTTTAGTAATTGCGCTTTATGATAATCTGATTGGGAATTTTTTATTTTCTAATAAAAATCTCTCAAATGAATCACCAAATTCTGCTTCGATTCCTTTAGCTAAAGCGACACCTCCCGTCGATATCAGTTCAAAATCTCTAACCTCATCAATAATCTTGAAAATGACTTCGGATGTCTCAGTATCAAAATCCTTCTTCACAGATAATTTCGGATTATCCAATTTAAAATTTCCCTTAATATATTTGCATCCCATCATTACAAGAAAAAGAACATCATCCTTTCTTTTTGAATATATTTTTATTGCTAATCTAATGTGACTAATATCAAACATCCATATTTTTGCTTTATCACCTTGATATTCAGTCAAAATCTGATTAATTCTATTTATATCTGTTACTATTTCCATTTTGTACAACCTTTAATATTCACTTACATTATTCATCCTTTTTATATTTATTAAAAACCTCTGGAAAATTATATTTAGTTGATAGTTCTTTTAAATTTTTCATGATAATTAATATTTTTTATTACACTGATTAATTTATGATAAATATTTTTAATAAGCAGACCATCAGGGGGAATTGAAATCATTTTTCAGTATAAATACGTAAACTGTTGTAGTTTTAATACTGTGTAAACCATAACGGCCGGTTTTAAAATATCTGTATATCCGGGCATTTATTAAATAAAAGCCAGAAATTATTAAAGTGATACATGAAGCAAATGAGTCCATACATAATCCGGCACAGTAAAATCTCCTTATATTTAATCACGAAATTTTAACCTTGTTGAATCTAAAACTCTAAGGCTGTTATCAACGATCATTATTTTTTAGCTGTTCTGCTCCTGAATTATATGTTTACTTGCAGGAAGTTCAAACCCAAATACCGATCCTTTCCCCCTTTCCGAAGAAACAAATATTTTACCATTGCTTCTTTTAATAATTTCTGAAGATATATAGAGTCCCAGACCTAAACCGGATATTGTATGTTCTTTATCACCATTTACTCTGTAAAACTGATCAAATACATGTTTTAAATTCTCTTTCGGAATTCCTATTCCAAAATCCCGGACACTGAATTTTACTGTGTCTTTCATAGCAGCAGTGCTTACAATGATTTCCCGGGCATTGGGAGAATATTTTACTGCATTGTTAATAAGGTTACTCATTACCTGAGAAATTCTGTTTCTGTCACCCCGTATATTTCCCACTTTCTCTCCGTTAAATATTATTTTATGATTACTGGCCATTTTCTGTTCTTCTATAATGTCGATCACCAGGTCGTCAAAATTAAATTCTGATATATGAAGGCTCATTTTATCTTTTTGAATTTTGGTAACATCCAAAAGTTCTCCTACCAGAGCATTTAATTTATTTACCTGCTCATCTATTTTTTTTGCGGTAGTTTCATTTTTTTCATCTCCTATTTTCTTTAGATTATTAGCGAGATATTGTGCATACAGTTTTAAGCTTGTTAAAGGTGTTTTCAATTCATGGCTTGCAATCGCCAGAAAAATATCTTTTTGATTTTGTAATTCTTTGAACTCATTGATATCTGTACAGGTTCCTATCCACATTTCCACCTCCATATTTTCATTGTAAACGGGAATTGCTCTGGCTAAGAACCAACGGTATGAGCCTGGATTGCCGGGATCTTTGAACTGGTATTCAATTTCATAGGGTTTTTCGTTTTTCAGACAGTCTTTCCACGTTTCCAATACATCATCTACCATATCCGGATTTAAAATATTTCTTAAATTTTCATTTGGATCGGAGTCTTTAGGGAATTGTGTGTATAAATACCAGTTTTGATTGAAATAGGTTGCATTGCCATGTTTATCGGCGGTCCACACAATCTGAGGCATAAACTCGGCAAGAGTTTTGAATTTTTTCTCATTCTCCCTGAGACGTTTTTTTATTTCCAGCTCTTCAGAGACATCATATCCCAGGGTCATTACATATTTTACCACTCCATCATCATCCCGGATAGGCTGAAAAATGTAATTAATGTACTGTTTTTTATTATACTGGTCTTTAAACTCATGCTCTTTTCTGGAAATCTGAACCCCCTCATGAAAAGCTTTTAATAAGTCCTTATAGATAGGCCGTCCCTCTATTCCCGGTACCGTATCTTTAACGAAACTGCCTATTACAGGTCTGTAACCCCAGACTTTTTCTGAGATCTGGTTGGAAATTTTATATTCAAAGTTTTCTCCTTCGCATACATTAATGGCCACAGGAACATTTTCAATAAAATGTTTTAATAAAATCTCATTCTCGTGTGCTTTTTTTTGGGCCAAAAAAAGATCTGTAACATTGATACAGGTAATCAGGACAGAGTCTGATACCCCGGTTTCAAAGTTAGGAATGATCCGGAAAGAAGTATTGTAATAGGATGCCCGTTTTTTTCCGTTAATTATTCTTTCAACTTTTAGCCCCATGATATCAATTGGTCTGCCTTCCTTAAGTGTAATAAGGTAGTTTTGGTAAAAAGGCTGGTCAATTATTTCAGGCAGTAAATATTTTAGTTTTCTTCCTATAATATTTCTGCCTTTATTAATGATACTTATTACTGCTTCATTGGCCATTTCAATCAACATTTCTTCTCCGGAAAAAATACAGGTCATGTATAGATTATTAGAAATCAAATGCTGAATTTTTTTCTCTGCATCAAGCAATCTGCGTTCATCGTATACCTGCCGGGAAACTTCTGTCATTACGATACTTATCCCTGATATCCTATGGGTGGATTCAGATATTACAGGTGTGAAAATAATATTATAAAACCCCTCATTAAACTTACCTTTTTTCTCAAAAACAACGATCTGATTTATGCTTTTGTATGGCTTTCCAGTTTCAAAAACCGATTGCAGGATTTCATAAAACCCCTGGGTTTTCAATTCAGGAATGGCATCCTTCAGTTTTTTACCTGTTATATCTTCATCTTTACCCAATATTTCCAGCATTTGAGGATTTACTAATTCAATAAGCATATCTTCTCCTTTCAAAAGAGCCAGTGCAACAGAAGCCTGAGAAAATAAAGTAAATAAAGATTCCTGGCTAATATCAATTTTATTAAAATTAGTATCCATAAAATTAAAAAAGAGTGTTTCGGATTTGAGATTTCGGCTTCTTCATTTATATCAACTGTTTTTTTGACTCAATTTTATGATATCAATGGTTGTAAGTAGTGTTTTTTAGTCCTCTTATTTTTATTGGTGGGGGATATACTCAAATTACCGGTGTAAATTCTTTTGCAATCAGGTGTTTTAGTTTTAGATTTCATTTCTGTTTTGTAAAATTACCGTATCGGCCTTGCCATGTTCGTCAAATTCTATGTACAATACTTTTCTCTTACTCAGCCAGCGTCTTTTCAGAAAAATCACGGTACTGTCTTTTGTCTTTAGCAGAAAAGCAGGATTTCCTCCGCAAAGCATTGAAATTTCTTCCCAACTCATTCCAATGAAACTGATTTTTTGTATGTCCGGATTTTTTTTCATACCTGCTTATGCATTTGTATAAAGCCGTTTTAAGGGAGTTCTGTCTATTGATAACTTTATTTCTTCGTCTGATATTATTCTTTGTAAAACTTCCCGGCCTGGATATTCTTTCTGAATTGCAGAAGGGGGGCGCTTTTATTTTGTTTAATCTCCAGTACCACTATACCGGGAAGTGATTGTCAGATACAGTGTCAGACGCTGCAAAATCATATTCAGATAATGTATTCCACTTTAAGAGTACTCCGGAATCAGGATTGTCTGCTTCGTACATTTTAATCTTTACTTTTCACCCCGGAGTATTTCATAAGGATATAAATATGGCTATCTCAATATGGCTTTCGGCATTTTTTTTTTAGAATCTGCTGTGTAAATATTTTTAAGATTCTTCATATGCTTTCACCTATTTGAATAATGTTTTCGAATAATGAGTTTTTTTTGAATTAAAAGAAAAATCATCATTTGTGTTTGAAGGGAAAACCAAATTTCAAACTATGAAAAGAACTTTAATATCATTATGGCCGTTACCCGGTTTTCTGTAATTTCAACCGTTTTGGAATAGATCGGGATCATCTGATTTCCAATACAAAACTCAGATATTTTTTTCAAAGAAGGGAATATTATCAATCATAATTCATGTACTTTTTTGATTTTATATGTGTACAATTTATGTACATGTTGTTTATGTTGCTGGATTACAGGTTTTTAAAATAAATCTGTATTTTGGGATTTATATAGGTTGGGCTTATTGATGACTACGGAAAAAATATATATTTGTACATGTATTACTACATACTTTTAATCCTATTTTCTTCAGCTAAAACTTAACTATGAGAAAAAAAATCCTCTTGCTCATTTTATTATTAGGTTCTGTGATTTCATTTGCTCAAAGCGATCGGGATACAGATCAACAGGAAGTGTATACACTGATATACAAAAAAGACTTTACAAAAGTTCAGGCTTTTATTGATTCAAAATTTTTAAAATCCAATACTACTTCAAAAAAAATTATCGGATATGTTTACCTGTCTGATTATTATTCTTTTTTCGATGACAGGGAGAAAGAAAAGGTAGATGCTTTGGAAAAAGCAAAAAAAATGGCTTTTGTAACATCAAATGCTGTGGATATGGCATATGTTCAGGCGGGATATGCCAGGTATTATAAAAAATTAGGTAAGAACGACCTGTTTATAAAATCCATTAATAAAAGTATTGAAACTTTTGAAAAATATCCTGATGAGAATTTTATTCTCGCCCAGCTCTATACTTTGAGATTTAAATACAAAGCCGAAAATCCACTTGAAAAAGATACCAGATCAGATTGTCTTAAGGCCAATTATTATGCATTGAAATCTAAAAATAATATTTTAATAAATCTTACCTATAATAATCTGGGATACTTTTATAAAAAGAAATATTATGACATAGACGATAAAAAATATCTTGACTCTGCGGTTATTAGTTATCAGGATTCTTATAAATATATAGATCTGATAAAGGATAATGAAGCAAGGCAACGGTCTCTCGTTATATATTATCTTAATTATGGAGGAGTAATGAGTATATTAAATCCTAACAGCTACACAGCCTTGTTAAAACAGTTCAATAAAATATTGTCGATCAGTAAAAACAACAATAAATTCAATGAAATTACATCTTCCACCTACAATAATATTGGATCTGTATACGAGAATATTAATAATATTGACTCGGCAAAGGCTTATTACCTAAAGGCTTATAATTTGTCAAAAGATGACAATGAGATTTTTACCGGTAATAAACTGATAATCTTCAATAACCTTTCAAGAATATATGAAAATTCTCACCATTTGGAAAAAGCATTGAGTTTTGAAAGAGAGGCTAAGGAACTTATACAGAAAAACAGTGAAAAACAGTTCCTTAATAATACAAAATCTTTGGAAATTTTTTATCAGACAGAGCAAAAAAGCCAACAGATAAAAGATCTCAAAAAGCAGCAACGATTATATATTGTCATCATTGCCCTGGTCGTTTTGGGCATTATTCTTATGATTTATATTTTTTACAACAAACAAAAACTGAATAAGCAAAGAACAGCTCTTTTAGAGAGCGAACAGAAATATCTTGCCCTGCAGCAGCAGCAATTACAAAAACAGGCAATAGCAACATCTCTTCAGCTTGAATCCAAAAATAATTTTATTAATGAGCTAAAGGATAAAATTAAAGAAAAGAATGATCCAAGCTTTGAAAAAATACTGAGAGAGGAGCAATTGGCCGATAATGATTTTAGCGGAATCCAGAAAATCGTCCAGAATATTCATCCAAATTTCTTTAAACGGCTCCAGGACATTGCCAAAACAAAACTTACAAATCTTGATATGAAATATGCTGCCTATATTTACCTGAATATGGACAACCAACAAATTGGGAATATTCTAAAGATAGACCCCAATACCGTAAGAGTGACAAAATACCGGTTAAAACAAAAATTTGGCTTAAAAAAAGAGGATGATATCCATAGATTTATTCAAAATATAGAGTGGTGATAATTTCCTGTACAGTAAGTAAATTTCTGCTTTTTTAAGCTTCTTCTTTAAGTTCAGTAGAGGGAAGCAGATGCAGTCCGATCAGGCATTATCTCTGTAATTGTATTTTACCCATTACATCATGAGGGCTGGTTGCGGGCTGATAATACTATCTGATCCGGTATTGATTTCCCGGGAATCTCTACCGGATCCGGCTTTGAACTGTAAAACTGATATGAACCAATATCAAAAAATCCATCGGAAAGAATATAGATTACCAAATGGAATCTTGAGGCGATTGCAGTTTGTTTGCGTATTCATGGGAGCACTGCAATTTAATCCGTTTTTGTCCTGTTTAAAAAAGTTAGTATTCGTGGTGCTAATCCAACCAGAACATGTCCCGTTTCCGGAATAATATTTCCGGTAAAATTTTTGACAATATTTTGCAATCTGGCGGCAATCGCCTGATTCGAGCGGATTACATCTTGATCTCCGCCAATAAGTAAGACAGACATTGTTAAGCGGCTGAGTTCATCATCCGAAAAAATATATTCTTTTTCTATCCTCGCATTAAAGTTTGTTTGTATTAAATCCATAAATGCAATGATCTTACTGTCCACACGCTGGTTTCCCAGCACCAATCTATTAATCCTGATACGTCCGGCTGTTCCCAGAAGAGAGTAGAAGAGGGCTTTTACAATAAATGAGGTTTTGGTAGGGATCACTCCTGCAGGTGTCAGTAAAATCAGCCGGTTGACTATTTCAGGATAGCTTATTGCAAAGCGTAACGCCAGCCAGCCTCCTTGCGATAATCCGATTATATTTGCTTTGCTGATATAGAGCATGTCGAAAATTTCTTTTAGCCATTCCGCGAAATCTGTTGTTTGGTAAGAAGGTCTGGTTTCTGCGCTTTTTCCTGCCTCTCCGATAATATCTATCGCTATGACTTTATATTGTTTTGAATATCCGGCAATGTCAGATATCCATGATGTCGCATTAGAGGACGCGCCATGCAATAAGATTAAAACTTCTTGGTGCTGACTGCCGGCCTCCAAAAAATAGGTGTCCCCATAAGTTGTTTTCAACATACCGGTTTTCAAATTCAATGACGAATTCTTTATCGCATCTTCATAAGTACGGATAATTTTATTTTTCCCTTCAGGGCTTTTATAGACTGATTTATTCATAATATTTTTGTATAATAAGAATTATATTAACACCCTTTCGCTTTATCGGCTCTTAAGGTCATGACTATACTGGTTACCATAGCGGCTTTTCTGGCATCAATACAATATTTTTCGCATGGATACCGGCTAAGTTTTTTCACTATGCAAGAGTGATGCTTTTGCCGTAAGTAGATTATTGAAAACCGGTCTGTAAAAATTGATTTTCAATTCTACGAAAAGTTTTATTTTCCTGTGAATGAGCGGCGAATGGGCAGTTACAATGACTGTGTTTGCTAATTCGCAAGGCAATCCTACATAAATGTTGCCTTGCTGATTAGCGTATTTTTCTTTGTTGTATCCATTCCCTGGTGGGGATTATCCACTCATCTAAAGCCCTGAACAGGAAACCATGCTCCAAACCTGTGTTAAGGGTAATTTCTTTAAAAGATTTTAAACCGGAATTTTTAAATCTAAGTTGCCTTGATAATAACTCTGCGCCGGCATCTGTTTTTTCATTAATTGATAAAACCTTCCCGTAAAGTTTGAGCTCCCGATCTTTATTCATCGAATCATTTTTAAAGCTTGCGCCAATGAAAACAAATTTCAAATCCGGATTTTTAGCATAATATGAAATATATTGTGCGATATAGCCACCCTGCGAAGTCCCGACAATTGAAATATGATCATAAGGAACTCCGTGGCCATGTAAGCTGTCAATTTTAAAGACCATTTTTTTTGCATACACGGCAGGGTCCGTATCAGGCTTTCTCTTTTCCGATAATATCAGGGTATTTTTCTCCTGAAGTTTATGTAAGATTGTTGTAAAGGCGGCTAATCCGTATTTAGGGTGCAGTTCATCCAGCCTGTGCTCCTCCAAAAACTTATTATGCAAAAAAAATACGTATTCCTTTCCGGAAGACTTCTGAGCATTGATATTCCATGAAAAAAACAATACATATAAAAAAAACAGCTTCTTCATCATATCATCTTACATAATAATTAATCAGTGTTGTCATCTGTTGTTTTTTATTGCCGACAATGCGTAAACCATCGGGATTTTATCTTCCAGATGAGCAATTCTGAACTTACCGGGCTCAGATTCTACCGAATGATTGAAGTTGTTGTACGGTGAATAGTCAAACTCTTCAAAAGAGGTTATGCAGAGGCCGTTTTGTATCAGGCTGCCGATTACCTCGCCCAAGCTGTGGTTCCAGCCAATTGTTTTTACTTCAATTTCTGCCTCTTTATCTGCATAGGTTCCTTTCTCCGTTTCTATAATGGCACCGGAATTAAAATACCTGTATTCAATTTTTTCAAACCTGGCATCATACATCCATACTACTGGATGAAACTCCACGAAAATAAATCTACCTCCGGGTTTCAGGAAGTTTGAAATTACCTTCGCCCACCGATCCAGATCAGGAAGCCAGCCGATGGTTCCATAGCTCGTAAAAACAATATCAAACTGACGGTCCAGATGATTGGGCAGGTCGTAGATATCGCTGCAGATAAACGATGCAGAGGCGTGAGCCAGCTCTGCCAGTTCCCGGGCCTGTGCAATCGCCACATCCGAAAGATCAACACCCACTACCTCGGCTCCCAGACGGCTTAATGATATGCTGTCCTGCCCGAAATGACACTGTAAATGCAGGACAGAGGTATTGGAAAGATCCCCCAGTATATTCAGTTCGATATCCTTTAGAGAATTTTTGCCCTTTAAAAAACCATCCACATCATAAAAACCGGATCTGATATGGGTTTCTGTACGGTCATTCCATGACTTGCGGTTGATGTCTACGTAATTATTCTCGATATTCATAATTTATTCTGATAGGTTAAATTGATTTTGATCCAGTCCTCATAGCTTAAAACACCCAGTTCCGGTCTGCCTTCGCCTTCCAGGATGTGGATGAATTCCAATTGGTTTCCGTCCGGATCGTCAAAGTAAAGAGCAAGAGCCGGCATCCAGGCAAAAACCATCGGCGCCCGGCTGTCGTTCTTAAGAAAATTATAGGCCTGTAATCCATTGTTTTCCAGAAAGGTATTGGCATTCCGTAAGATGAAATCTTTGGAACAGCGGAAAGCAAAATGCCTCTTTTGTAAATTTTCCGGCTGCTCCCACAAACCAAGCATTGCCTTCTTATTTTCCCCGATCCACAAAAAGGCAATAGGCCTGGTTTCATCATAATGCGCCAATGCGAGTCCCAGCACTTCAGTATAAAACTGCACCGCTTTTTCCAGGTTTTTTACCTGGATATGGGTTTCATAGAGTCCTTCGATCATTTTTTATATGTTTAATTAGTAAAAATGGATGACTTATCCGGATATTAAATATCGTCTTTAGCCACCGTTAATTTTAAGCAGTCCGGCAACATGTATCTGATCCGGATTCCGCTCTTAAAAATTGTAAAATATGTTATGTTGCGTTATCACGGAGATGCATGTGGATGATGGGATAATTTTTACCTGAGTCGTCTTTCTCCGACCTGCCTGCTTTTCTGAAGCCCAGCTGCTCATAAAAACCAACAGCCTGGTGGTTTTGTTCATTCACATCCACCCGGATAACACCCTGCGTCTCCTTCATAAAATAAAATAGTTTCTTCCCGTAGCCCTTTCCACGTTTGCCGTCATGAATAAAAAGCATTTCAAGATTTCCTTCAGAGGCAGCTGAGAATCCGATGGGGTCGTCTTCTTCAATAAGCAGGAATACATCAAGGTTGGGCAGGTAATCCGCAGGGATCGCTTTTTTGAAGTGAATCAAATCCTCTTCCTTAAGAAAATCATGTGTTGCCCGTACCGCAGATTCCCAGATTTCCATTATTCTGGGATAGTCGTCAAAGGTTGCGAGCCTTATTTGTTGTGGCATAATACTAAAAATTGATGGTATGGTTAAATATTCAAAGATGGTTTTCCAGCTGCGATGGTATAGGCTTCTTTCAGCACTTCTGAATATGTAGGGTGGGCATAGCAGAGGGAAGCCATATCGCTTGCTGTTACTTCATATTCCAGGCCTACAACTGCCTGTGCGATCAGGTCCGCCGCCCGTGCGCCGATAATGTGTACTCCTAAAAGTTCTCCATATTTCGGATCGGAAAGCACCTTTACAAAACCGTCAGGTTCCATACCCGCCCTTGCTCTGGCATTTACGGCAAATGGAAATTTACCAATAGTATATTTTTGTCCCTGTTTTATTAATTCTTCTTCGGTAGCCCCTACGGAAGCAACTTCCGGCCATGTGTATACCACAGAAGGAATACGGTCATAATTGATATGAGGTTTCTGACCATTGATTCTTTCCACCACAAATACCGCTTCTTCCTCTGCTTTATGGGCCAGCATAGCACCGCCAATCACATCTCCAATAGCAAAAATGTTTAAGGCAGTGGTCTGAAGCAGTTCATTGACTTTAATTGTACCGTTGGCATTCAATTCCACATTGGTGTTTTCCAGCCCCAGCCCATTGACATAAGGCTTTCTGCCGACAGCAACAAGGAGATAGTCGGCGGTGAGTTCCTGTTCTTCACCTTGTTTGTTTCTGAAATAAACCTTAGCTGCATTGCCGGGGTTTTCGGCTTTGTAGACTGCCTTACCACATTGTATTTCAATGCCTTCTTTAGTTAATATTTTTGCTAATGTTAATCCCAGTTCGCGGTCCATATTGGCAATCAGAGTGTCTGCATACTCTAGAATCGTTACTTTCGTGCCGGTTCTATTGAAGATTGAGGCCATTTCCACACCAATTACACCTCCGCCGATGATCACAATGCTTTCAGGCTGTTCTTTCAGGGCCAGGGCTTCGGTAGAGGTTATGATCCTGTTTTTATCAATGGTAATCCCCGGAATGGTGGCGGGTTTTGATCCGGTAGCAATAATGAATTTCTGTGACTTTATTACGGTTTCTGTATGATCGGCATGTAAGATTTTCAGGGATTCATTGCTGAGGAAAGATCCCGAGCCCTGTATAACTTTGATCCTGTTTTTCCGCATTAAGAAATCAAGACCCTGTGTATTTTTTGCCACTACCTCTTTTTTTCGGTTGTACAGCTGTTCAAAATTGAGCCCGAGGCCGGAAAACTCAATTCCATGTGCATTAAAACTCTTTGCCGCTTCTGCATAATGATGCGTGCTGTCCAGCAATGCTTTGGTAGGAATGCAGCCAACGTTCGTACAGGTGCCTCCCAGGGTACTGTATTTTTCAACCAAAGCTGTTTTATAACCTAATTGAGCGCTCCTGATCGCAGCTACATATCCGCCGGGACCTGACCCGATAACGGTAATATCAAATTCTTCCATTGTATTGATCTAAAATTATATTCATAAAATAAACCGATCGGTCTTTTTTAAAGCAAAAAAATTATGCTTCAATGCTTTTAATCAGTTTTTCTAAAAAGGACATGGCTATATTAAGCTCTGCCATATGGCTGTTGACCTTTGACTGCATAAATGCCCCCTCGATCAGTGAAATCATGATCACCGCCATTTCAGTTGGATCGGTATCTGCCTTGATTTCATTCCTTTCTATGCCCCGTTTTATCTGATTTTCAATAGATGTTTTCCAGAAGCCCAGTGCTTTCTGTGCACTTTCTTTCAGTTTGGGATGCGTGTCATCTGCTTCCGTAGCGGTGTTTAAAATCGGGCAGCCAGCCTGAAGGTAAGGATACCTGAAGTAATTCTTATAGGTCTGTGGATAAACCAGTAACCGTTCTATTGAATGTTCCGTAGCGAGTATGCGTTCTTTCATATGTTGAGTGATCCTGGCGAAGTTATGATCAAATACGCTCAGTGCAATCTCGTCCTTGTTCTCGAAATTACCATAAATGCAGCCTTTTGAAAGCCCTGTGGCGTTCATTAAATCATTTATCGATGTGCCCGCATAGCCTTTTGTATTAAATACGGTTGCAGTTTTCTCGATAATCAGGCGTTTGGTATTTTCGGATTTTGCAGTTTTCATGCAGCAGAAATTCTAATCTGTGACAAAGGTAAATAAAAAAATAAAACAATCGGTCTTTTTTTTAAGCAATCCAGATTTATCGACCCTTTTTCTGAGCCGCCATTTTCTTTTTCAGAATATCCGGATTTAAAAATCGCTTATCAGTTAACAGATGACCTTCGAAAGAATATAATCAAAAACTTCAGAATGCAGCTTAGGGGGGTTAAAGACAGAGCATTTTTCCTCTTCAGATTAACCAGACTTTTTGCTTAGTCCACAACTTTTGCGCTTGATCCAAAAATGTGGGAAAGAAAACTTTAATAAAAAACAAAACCCACTGATTATCAGTAGGTTTATGTTTAGTACTTGCGGAGAGTGAGGGATTTTGTACCCATTTCTCATCGCTTTATGGATAAGATTTTCGCTGTGGCATCTCTGTGAACGGCCTTAAATAGGACATTTGCAAAAAAGTGGTAAAATCCTAATTTAAATTTTACGTAGTAAAAGTAAAAATTTCTGCTGAAATCTGCAAGTAAAAAGGCCAAATTTGAACAGGTTTTTAGAGTTTAAAACAAGAATTTAATCCTTCTCTTTGTACCTGAAATTTATCAGTTGAAATATTTCTAAAAGAAAACAAAGAGAAAACCGGAAAAAAAGAAAAAAAGAAAGCCTTTTGAAAATGAGCGTGGCATTCTGTCAAGGTTTTTTGGAAAAAGTTTTTTCGTAGATTTTTATACGTAAAAAGTTTTTCTGAAAATCCAGAGGGCTTGACCTTGACAGAATTTAGCTTTTGGACTAGAAAGCGAATTATTTTTGTTTTCTGTTTTTTTATTTTGTATTGGTAACAATATTCTCTAATACCACAATTTATTGTTTTATATAATTATATCTAAAAATTGTTATGCAAGTAAACGTCTGGTAGATTTAAGTATATCGTTACCTAAATTCATTGGGTTCATAACCACCAATGGTGGCATTACGTTGGATCTTACGGAAAACCGTAAATTTTTTTCCCATTAAAAATCTAATTTTACAGATTATAAATATAAAAATGAAATAATATATGCCTTTTTTACTATTTTGGCTAATCAATTCCACTTATGACACTAAAAATCAGAATTAGAGGATTGAATAAAATAATAACAAGAAAACAAAAATAAAACATATGGCCATTTTTACTAAACAAGAATTTCAGGCAATCGCCTACAATAAGGCTAGGAATAAGGGATATACGACCTTGAATGAAAGCAGAACATTCTCTGAATATTCATCAAAAACAAGTGTCTTTTTATCACATTCTCATAAGGATAAGGAGCTAATTGCACAAGCAAAGACTTTTTTTGAAAATTTAGGCATTTCTATTTATGTAGATTGGGCTGACGAAACGATGCCGCAACGTACAAGCGGAATAACAGCACAAAATATTAAAGGTCAAATTAGAAAGAATGACAAATTTGTACTATTAGCTACAAATGACGCCATAGCTTCCAAATGGTGTAACTGGGAAGTTGGAATTGGTGATACCTATAAATTAGCAAGTGATAAGATTTGCATTTTACCTTTGGCGGACAGCAGGCATACTTGGCAAGGAAATGAGTATCTTCAAATTTATCCTAGAATTGAAGAAAGTGAGTACACGAAAGATTCTTTCAAAATAATTTATCCAAATAAAACAGAATTATCACTAAACGATTGGCTAAATAAATAATTATGAAATTCACAGAGCAACAGAAGAAATTTATAAATGATTTCGCCATAGAAATAAATAGTGGTGATGCCGCCATTTTTGCTGGTGCAGGTTTTTCCGCAACATTAGGTTTTGTAAATTGGAAAGAACTATTGAGAGATTTAGCAGTTGAATTAAAATTAGATGTTGATAAAGAGCACGACTTGATTTCAGTAGCACAATATCATTTCAATAAGTTTAAAAGAGGCAAAATCAACAATAAAATTATCAATGAATTTACTACACTTGCCACAGGTAGCGAAAATCATAAAATTTTGTCTCGTATTGGTATCGACACTTTTTGGACAACAAATTACGACCAGCTTATAGAAAAAACCTTGGAAGCAAATGGTAAAACAGTTGAAACAAAAATTAGGAATGTGGATTTTTCAAGAAACATCAAGAAAAAAGATGCAATTGTCTATAAAATGCACGGGGATAAAAACTCGCCTGATGAAGCTGTTTTAACTAAGGATGATTATGAAACTTATAATGATAAGAAAGAATTGTTTTCTACTGCTTTGAGAGGAGATTTATTATCAAAGACTTTTTTATTTATAGGCTTCAGCTTCGATGACCCAAATCTGGAGTACATTTTAGGAAGAATAAAAATTCTGCTAAAAGATAACACACCTACGCATTACTGCTTTTTCAAGGAAGTGCAAGAAACCGATTTTAATGATGCAGCAAAAACACCTGAACAAAATAAGGAAGATTATTTGTACGCAAAAATTAAGCAGGAGTTAAAAATTGAAGATTTAGTTAGGTATGGTATTCATGCCATAATGGTTAAAGAATATTCTGAAATAACAGCAATTTTGCACGAGATAGAAAAAAGAATAAAAAGAAAAAATATTTTTATCTCGGGAGCAGCTCACGATTATTCACCTTATACTGTAGAAGATGCGAATGACCTAATTCATTCCCTAAGTTACAAATTGGCTGAAAAAGAGTATAAAATTATTTCGGGATTTGGATTAGGAATTGGTAGCGTTGTTATTAATGGTGCATTAGATTTTAAATTAAATTCTAATTACAGAAATTTAGATGACTTATTAATTTTAAGACCTTTTCCTCAAATTCAGTCTGGAGCTAAAAGTATCCCTGAAATATGGACAGATTATAGAAATGAGATGATTTCAAAAGCGGGCATAGCAGTTTTTGTTTTCGGCAACAAAAAAGTTGGCGATGATATAGTCAATTCAAATGGTATGGAAGAAGAATTTGAAATTTGTTTGCAACATAATGTTATTCCTATTCCAATAGGAGCAACTGGATATGTTTCCAAATCATTATGGGATAAAGTTACTGGTGAATTACAAGTTTATTATCCTGACAATGCAGAATTATACAATGCTATAAGAGAACTCGGAAAAGATAATCTAACAAAAGAAGAAATAATAAACAACACAATAAAAGCAATCAATATTTTACAAAAACTATAATTATGGCAAGAAAAGTATTTACAAGTTTCCATTATGTACCCGATAATTGGAGGGCTTCTCAAATAAGAAATATGGGAAAAATTGAAGGAAATGGTGTGGTTACTTCCAACAAATGGGAAGAAGTAACGAATGGTGGTGACAAAGAAATAGAAAAATGGATTGATGATAATATGAGTGGGAAATCTTGTGTTATTGTATTTGTTGGAGAAAAAACAGCAGGAAGAAAATGGATTGACCATGAAATAAAAAAGGCTTGGGAAGAAGGACGAGGAATTTTTGGAATTTATGTACATAATCTAAAAGACAGTGGTGGTAATCAATCTAATCAAGGAAATAATCCATTTGATGGCTTTAGTGTGGATGGAAAATCCCTTTCTTCAATTGTAAAATGTTACAATCCGCCATACAGTACAAGTACCTATGTGTATGACCATATTAAAGAAAATCTTGAAGACTGGATTGAAGAAGCAATAAAAATCAGAAACAATTACTAAATTATGGGTAAGAGTATATTCGTTTCATATAAATATGCAGACGCCCAAGTGCAAGATTTAGGAGTGTATGAAGTTATTGATTTCTTTGGTACAAAAAGAAGAATTGCAACAACAGCAAGACATTATGTTGATGAAATTGCGAAAATTTTGGAAGAAGATGACCATATTTATAAAGGAGAAAATGATGGGGAAAGTATGGTTGCGCTTGAGGATACTACAATTGCCTCAAAGTTAGGAGATAAAATATTTTATAGTTCAATTACAATTGTTCTTGTTTCTAAAGGTATGAAAGAGAATTTCTCTAGTGAAAAAGACCAATGGATTCCTTGGGAAATTTCATATTCTTTGAAAGAACAATCAAGACAGGGAGGAAGGAGCAAAACAAATGCAGTCTTAGCAGTTGTATTACCCGACCAGTGGGGAAGCTATAATTATTTTATTGAAGAAAACTCTTGTTTATATTGTAATTGCAGAACATTGAAAACTGATTCTTTGTTTCAAATCCTTAGAGATAATATGTTCAATGTAAAAAATCCTGTCTATACAGATTGTGCTAATCATATTGGTAGTAGACCATATAAAGGTTATTCATCCTTTATTCATTCTGTTAAATGGAGTGATTTTATTGTTAATCCAGGTAAATATATTGATATTGCATTAACCATAAGAGCCAATATCAATGAATATGACATTGTAAAAACAATAAAATAAACAACCAATTCCAAACTCTACACAAAAAAATTATCAGATATAGCTCTTCTTTATAGCATTCCAATAATGCATAATGAGATATCAAATGAAATTAACTATTTTTGTTATTAACTTCTGATAATATAAATTATATAGAAGTAAATAAAATGACACCAGAACAAAAAGCTAGAGAAATCATCAATCGAATGCTTAATGAATCTGGGTGGGAAATTGTCAATAGAGACCATTACTCACCCAATATCTCTGCTGTGGCTATTGAAGAAGGGATTTTAAAAGGAAGCCTTGAAGCTGATTATCTTCTGTTTATTAATGGCAAGGCGATAGGTATTCTTGAAGCAAAAAAGGAAGAATATCGGCTATCCAATGTTGTAATGGAGCAAGCTGAAAGATATGTTCGACGATTACCAAATTGGTGTTCTTACTGGTATGAACCGTTGCCCATCATTTATTTATCAAACGGTAAGGAAATATTATTTAGAAATATTAATAATCTTGATGAAGATTATTTGACAGTGCCTCGTATACATTCACCAAGAGAGATTGTGAAAATGCTTGGAATAGAAGACGAGTATTCCGGTTTACCTTCTCTGCAAAAGAAGGGACTAAGGGATTGCCAATATGAAGCAATTACTGAATTGGAATCTAGTTTCAGATTAGGCCAATCTCGTGCGTTAATGGTACTTGCAACGGGGGCAGGAAAAACTTTTACGGCTTGTATGGCCGCTTACAGACTACTTTCTTATACGCCTGTTAAGAGGGTTTTGTTTCTTGTTGACCGAAACAATTTAGGACGACAGGCAGAAGGAGAATTTGGCACTTTCCGACTTACAGAAACAGGAGAGCCATTCAATACGATTTTTACAACAGAGCGATTAAAATCTGCTAAAATCCCCAAAGATGCGAATGTCGTTATTTCAACCATTCAAAGACTTTTTGCGCTGCTTACAGGGCAGGAATTAAATGATAACGAGGATGACGAATCATATAATGAAGATGGAAAAGAGATACAATTAGGAGCAAACTTAAATCTTCCTCCTGACTTTTTTGATTTAATCATTATTGATGAGTGCCACCGCTCCATTTATGGCAACTGGCGAAAAGTCTTGGAATATTTTAAATCAGCAAAAATGGTTGGTCTTACCGCTACACCAGCTCCCGAAACTTTAGCGTTTTTTAATAGTAACCGTATAGTAAATTATACCCTTGAAAAATCTATTGCTGACGGAATTAATGTTGATTATCGTGTGTTCCGTATTAAAACTCAGGCTACGGAAAATGGAGGAGCTGTAAAAGAAGGAGAAAATATAACACAAATAACAAAATATTCCGGTAAGGTAGAAGATATAAGAACTTCAGAAGAGAAAACATATACTTCTACAGAACTCAATCGCAGTATTGTCAATCCTTCGCAAATCAAACTTATTTTAGAAACTTATCGTGATTCTATATATAACGAGCTGTATCCAGATAGAGAACCTCAATTAGAGTATATTCCTAAAACTTTGATTTTTGCTTTAAATGATGCTCACGCAACCAATATAGTCCGAATTGCGAAAGAAGTATTTCCTAACCAATCTGAAAATTTTATTCAAAAAATCACCTATTCTGCAGGAGACAGCAATCAGTTGATAAGAAGTTTTAGAAATGACAAAGATTTCCGCATTGCTGTTACCGTGACATTAGTGGCAACAGGAACGGATGTGAAACCGTTGGAAGTTGTTATGTTTATGCGGGATGTAGAATCGGATGCACTTTATACACAGATGAAAGGTCGTGGTGTAAGAACCATTGGAGACGAACAACTTCGCAATGTAACTCCCAACGCAGTCAGTAAAGACCTTTTCTTTTTGGTAGATGCAGTCGGAGTAACAGAACACGAAATGCAGGTTACTCGTCCTGGTGCAGATATACCGCCGCCCAATATGTCTTTAAGAATATTATTAGAGCGTATTACGCACGGAGATTTGTCGGATGATAATTTAAGACTCTTGGCAAGTCGTTTATCACGAATCAATATTAAATCAGATGATAAACAACGCCAAAAATTCACAGATTTAGCAAGAATCGAGATAAAATATTTGGCAGTACAAATATTTAATGCTTTAGAAGAAGGAATATTAGAACCTTTTATTGAGGTTAATAATCCTAATCTTGCTCGAAAAGGTCTTGTTCGTCCTCTTACGCATAATCCGAAAGCAAGACAATATCTGTTAGAACTTAATGCAGGATTTATATCCATTTTGCAACCGGGAGAAGATAATTTAATTGAGAAAGGATTTTCCATTGAAGAAGCTCAGAACACCACACAAGCATTTGAAGATTATGTCAATTCTCATAAAGATGAGATTGAAGCGTTACGTATCATTTACAATAATACCAATGAGCCGATTACTTATAAAATGTTGAAGGAGCTACGAGAAAAACTAATGCAAGCCAGCAACAAATTCAATCCTATCCTGTTATGGAATACCTATTCTGTCCTGGACCCGACTCACGTTGTCTCTTTTCGCTCAAAAGATGAAAAAGATGCGCTAACCAATATTATTCAGTTAGTACGTTTTGCTTTCAAACAAAGTCCTGACCTACGTTCTTTATCATCAATGGCTGCAAGTCGCTTTGAGCTTTGGTGCGGACAAAACCAACGACCGTTGACGGACACTCAAAAAGAGATTATCCGCAACGTTGTTAATTATATTGTAGCCAATGGAAGTTGCAATTTTAACGACATTAAAGAGGAAGACAAACCTTTGGTTGCTCAAATGGTAAGAGATTTTGGCACTGCAGATTCTGTAAATACTGCCATCATCTCACTTTCACAATTTATACTAAAAGCTGCTTAAAATAAAATTATTAATGGCAAAAAAAACAGTTGCGACTGAACAGTCGCTTACAAAAAAAGTCTGGAATTTAGCTACCATTCTTTCTTCACAAGGTGTTGGCTTCACCGATTATATTACACAGTTAACTTATCTTTTATTTCTTAAGATGGACAACGAAAATGTTGAAATTTTCGGAGAGGAATCCGCTATTCCAGACGGTTACCGCTGGAATGATTTAACTGAACTGGATGGACTTGATTTAATCGACCATTACGAGAAAACCTTAAAATTGTTGAGCCAGGAAGACAACCTCATAGGAACAATTTATACAAAAGCCCAAAATAAAATTGATAAACCAGTATATCTCAAAAAAGTCATTACACTTATTGATGAAGAAAACTGGTTGTCGATGGATGGGGATGTTAAAGGTGCGATTTATGAAAGTATTCTTGAGAAAAACGGACAAGATAAGAAAAGTGGGGCTGGGCAATACTTTACTCCACGACCACTAATTAATACTATGGTGGAAGTTACCCGTCCGCAAATTGGAGAAACAGTCTGCGACCCGGCTTGTGGTACAGGCGGTTTTCTTCTTACTGCTTACGATTATATGAAAGAGCAGTCGCAAGATAAAGAAAAACGGGCATTCCTGAGGGATAAAGCATTGCACGGTAACGATAATACACCTCTCGTTGTTACCCTCGCTTCAATGAATTTGTATCTGCACGGAATCGGCACGGAACGCAGCCCGATAGAATGCTGTGATTCATTAGAAAGAGAACCGGATACATTGGTAGATGTAGTACTTGCTAATCCTCCGTTCGGGAATAGACCTGCTGGTTCTACAGATATTGCTGCTATGCGTACCGATTTGTATGTTTCCACAAGCAATAACCAGCTGAATTTTATGCAACAAATTATGCTGATGCTCAAAAATGGCGGAAGAGCAGCGGTGGTATTGCCAGATAACGTATTGTTTGAAGGTGGTGCCGGGGAAACGATTCGTAAAAAATTACTTACAGAATTTAATCTTCATACTATTCTTCGCTTACCTACAGGTATTTTTTATGCCAATGGTGTCAAAGCAAACGTATTGTTTTTTTCAAAAGGAAATAAAACCAACGAAACGTGGTATTATGATTACCGTACCAATGTAAAACATACTTTGGCAACCAATCCAATGCGTCGTCAGCATTTAGATGATTTTATAAAATGCTACAATGCTGAAAATATTAACAGCAGGATAGAAACTTATTCCAAAGAAAATCCGTCCGGTCGCTGGCGGAAATATACTTCGGCAGAATTATTAGGAAGAGACAAAACTAGCCTGGATATAACCTGGATTAAAACAGGAGAAGAGACTGTAGATATGTCGCTTGCCGAATTGTTGTCACAAATTGAAGAGAAAAGTTCCAATATATCAAGAGCTGTAACTTCATTAAAAGAAATAATCGGCAAAATAGAGGAATAATGGATACGAAGAAATTAAGACAAAAAATCCTCGATTTAGCAATCCGTGGAAAATTAGTGCCGCAAGACCCAAGTGATGAGCCAGCTTCTGTGCTTATCGAAAAAATACGTGCAGAAAAAGAACAGTTAATCAAAGAAAAAAAGATTAAGCGAAATAAGAACGAATCATACATTTACCGTTCCGATAAATCATATTACGAGAAGTTCGCAGACGGAACCGTGAAATGTGTTGATGAGGAGATACCTTTTGAGATACCGGAGAGTTGGGAGTGGTGTAGATGGAAAAATCTTTTCCAAATTAATCCCAAAAACACAATAGAAGAAGATGTTGAAGTTTCTTTTGTACCTATGGCCTATATAAAGGATGGATATGCAAATGAAGCTAAATTTGACAGGCGACAATGGAGAGACATAAGATTAGGATTTACACATTTTCAAAACAATGATCTGGGTATAGCTAAAATTACACCTTGTTTTGAAAATAGAAAATCTGTAGTATTTAAAAACTTGTATAATAATTATGGTGCAGGAACTACAGAATTACACGTATTTCGCCCCATTATTTTTCCTATTATTGCAGAATATGCCTTGTACGTATCAAAGACGGAAAATTTCATTTCAAATGGGATAGCAAATTTTTCTGGAGCCGTAGGACAGCAACGTGTCGGAAAAAATATTATCGGAGATTATCTTATTGCACTTCCACCCCTAGAAGAAATATCTAAAATTCTCTCAAGTATATCAAAATTATTTTTGATTGTTGATGGCATTGGGAATGATGAGAGTCAATTATCTTCTTATATACAAAAAACAAAATCAAAAATCCTAGACCTCGCCATCCGAGGCAAACTTGTTCCTCAGGATCCAAACGATGAGCCGGCATCCGTACTGCTTGAACGCATAAAATCGGAGCATCCCGAAAGCAAAAAGAAGACTAAAAAGACTGGGGATAACTCACATTATCCCTTTGAAATTCCAAAATCTTGGGAATGGTGCTATTTTGAAGATATTTCAACTAATGATTTAGGCAAAACATTGGATAAAACTAAAAATCAGGGAAAGTATTATCCTTATCTCCGTAGCGTAAATGTCAGGTGGGGAGAAGTTAACTTGGATGACTTGAAAGAAATGAAATTTGAAGATATTGAAATCTATCGTTACTCAATAGAGAAGGGAGATTTACTTGTTTGCGAAGGAGGGGAAGTTGGGCGATGTGCAGTATGGGATAGAGAGAACAGCATACTATATCAAAATGCGATACATCGAGTACGTTTCCATTGTAAAATTGATTCTTATTTGTATATGTATTTTTTATGGCATTATAATGATATATGTTTCCTCGACAATTACAGCAAGGGAATTACTATTAAACATCTCACAAAATCATCTTTAAATACTATTCCTTTCCCTTTACCCCCACTATCAGAACAAAAACGAATTGTCCAAAAAATTGAAGAAATTTTTGCTTCAATTGATAAAATAATAAATTCAATTATAGCGTAAGCATCTGCCTACGCTATAATTTTCAATCTTTACCAATTCACTATTTTATCAACAATTGCTTGTTGCTCACTTGCAGTACGGCGAAGATAAATTCGGGTCGTTTCTATGCTTTCGTGTCCCATAAGGTCGGCAAGCAGTGCTATGTCATTAAATCTATCTAAAAAGTTTTTGGCAAATCGATGGCGAAAAGAATGTGGATATACTACATTCACATTTAAGCCATATTTTGAAGCAAAATGTTTCAACTGTTGAGATATTCCACGGGTTGTAATTCTTTCTCCAAAACGATTAAGAAATATATATCCGGATTTTATACTTTTTGTTTCTAACCATTTGATAGCTTCTGCACGAAGATTTTTAGGAATATATAAACGTCGGATTTTCCCTCCTTTTGTGTACATATCAAGATGTCCTATTTGAACGTGTTCTGCTTTTATCTGCAACAATTCACTGACCCGAGCTCCGGTTGCTGTTAAAAACCAAACGACAAAATACCATTCAATGTTTCCGTCTGCTTTTAACTTTGTTTTGAAAAACTTGTAATCTGCGTCACTAATGACATTTTCTAGAAAATTTTTCTGCTGAACCTTAACAAATTTGAGCTTCAGCCTATCTTTTTTGATAAATTCTAAATACTTGTTAATTGCTTGCAAACGCAGATTCACTGTTTGTGGTTTAAAATGTTCGATTAGAAATCCTTTGTAGGCCAAAAGGTTTTCTTTGTTTACTGCCCCATATTGAGTAAGAAAGTGATTTACTGTCCATACATACGATGTAATTGTGTTTTCTGCCAAGTCATTTTTACTTAGTGATTTTTTAAAGTCTGTTACCATTATTCTATTAATTTTTTAAAATAAGACAACAAATTTATCTTGGCTATCTCACATTATCAGAACTTGCCTCAAGGATGGATAGAATGCACCTTAGAAAGTATCGGTTCTTGGTCTTCCGGAGCAACTCCAAACCGTTCAAATAAAATGTATTATGAAAACGGAACGGTTAGTTGGCTGAAAACTGGCGACCTAAATGATAGCTATATTGATTATATACCGGAAAATATTACCGACTTGGCTCTTAAAGAATGCTCAGTTAGATTAAATCCAAAAGATAGCGTATTAATTGCAATGTATGGCGCAACTATTGGAAAAATTGGTATTCTAAATATACCAGCTGCTACAAATCAAGCTTGTTGTACCTGCATTACATATTCAGGTATTTATAATAAATTTCTTTTTTATCTTTTGATGGGTAAGAAGAAAATTTTGCAAATGAAGGCAGAAGGCGGGGCACAACCCAATATTTCAAAAGAGAAAATTACTAATTTTCCTATTCTATTACCTCCAAGTCAAGAACAAATTCGAATAGTCCAAGCCGTCGAAAACTTATTTCAAAGATTAGATAACATAAAAGCAGAATTATAATTCTGCTGTCATGTTATCTAGTACCTCAAAAAGTTGGTCAATCTTTGAAACAATTTCGTTCTGTTCTTTTAAAGAACAGATAGGAACATAGGTATTACGAATATTTTCTAAATGTAAATTTGGAACACCTATACCTTTAAGGTTTGCTTTGAATTGCTCTTGAACAAATAAAGATGACATAATATGTCGCAAATAGTATGGGTTGATTTTATTTTGGAAAGTACGAAGTAATGCCAAACTAACATATATGTCAAAAACGTAATCACAATCAACAACTGCTGAAAAACCTGTTGTCCCATTTTTAGCAAGTAGAATATCGCCTTTCTGAGGAGCCAATCGTGCATATAATTGTTTGTGAAGAAACTCTGGAATGTACATTACATTTTCCCAATCAATTTTACCTGAGGTTACATTTTTTGATGAAAGAAAAATGTAACCTTCATCAGAATACGTTGGTGTTTGATGTGTCCCATCGGTTATGATGGAACAAATATCTACTAACCTGCACCAACTCCAGTTTTCAGGTATCTCAAAGGGCAAGTTCTGATAATGTGAGTTATCCCCAGTCTTTTTAGTCTTCTTTTTGCTTTCAGGATGCTCCGATTTTATGCGTTCAAGCAGTACGGATGCCGGCTCATCGTTTGGATCCTGAGGAACAAGTTTGCCTCGGATGGCGAGGTCTAGGATTTTTGATTTGGTTTGTATAATAAGAGCTGATACGATATTTTTATCATTATCTATACAATCAACTTTTTCATTTATGTCTTGGATAAAATCACGGATGCGATATTGTTCGCTAAGCGGAGGAAGCGGAAGTAAGAAGTTCTTTAAAATATTAAAAGGTGGAATATTCTTTATCGCCGTTCCTTTTCCTTGTTCATTTGCTTGATTTTTCAACACAAAATCAAAATACATTAAATAAAAATCTAAAATTTCATTGTTAAATAGCTTGATTCTCATTAGAGCTTGGTTTATTATACCTTTTTTTATTTCTGCAGGCATAACATAGGTTTCTCCAATTGTACCAGCACAACTTACAATAATATCATTGGGATAAACTTGAAAGCCTTTAAGTTCATCAAACTTCTCTTCCGAAATGTAATAACTTCCTATTTCAGCATTTTTATATATTGCATTTTTTTGCTCATAAACTTTTATCGCATTTTCTGATTCAGGGATAAACATAGATTTTGTGATACTGCTTCCAAAAGGTCCTTTTTTGTAAAAAGCAACACTTCCCAACCTACACCACTCCCAACTCTCCGGTATCTCAAAAGGTATCTCCTCATCAACACATTTCACGGTTCCGTCTGCGAACTTCTCGTAATATGATTTATCGGAATGAAAAAAGTGGTTATGATATTATATTGCTTGACGAAAACAGTAGGTTCCGTCAGTTGAACTTTGAGGGTAAAAAAGCTTCTTCGGTTTATTAGATTAATATAAAAAACTCATTATGACAAAAACATGTCAAGCTTTAGAAACTGGTTTCAACTCCCCAGCAAAATCCAACATAAAAACCTGGCTTCCCTGAAACGGGTTATACGACGGCTGATAATCAATATAGCCCAAAGAATGCAGATTCTTCAGGCATTTATGGTAGGTGGCTTTTGATCGGATTTTACTAATACGCATCACTTCATCGCGGGAAATACTGACCGGATTTCGGAAACGGCTGAAATTCCAGAACTGGAATAAGGCTACATAGAGGCTAATGTGTGATGGGTTGAGCGTATTATCCTGAGCCACCTTTTCATAGAAAGCTGTGAGATGTTTGATATAATTCATAATTTAGTTTCGGTGCTTCGAAATATCATTGCTTATTTTTTAGCATTTCTTCAATGTCTTTATAATTGTAATATAGTGTCCCACCGACACGGGTATAAGATAAGGTTCCATTGATTCGGAGATTTTGCAATGTTCCTGAAGAGATTTTCAGAAGTGCTTTAACCTCTGACGAACGAAGCCATAATTTCTGCTGGGAAATTTTTATTTGAAACAGGTTTTGTATGTCTTCCAATAATTCGGTTTTAAATTCCTGAAGGTCTTCTTTGGTAATTAGGTTTACGATCATAACTACTTCATTTTTGTTTTTGACTAAATTTTCTTCTACAAATTTGGAACATCAAAAGCTTGAAAACAATAGTGATAAAGGGACTTAGGCTATAAAAGAATAATCTAGATTGCTTTGTAATCTTTGGAGATTAAAGAAGAATAATTTGGACTATTATAACTGATTTTAGAAAAAAAGACGAGTTCCGTAGTCTTTTCCCCTTTTTGCAAAAAAGGCAAGAGCGTTTTTGGATGTACAACTTGAAAAGTTTGTATATACAAAGACACATCTTGCTATAAAAAAGAGAGATTTTTTAGAGTTCTGAAAACTACTTATAAATAACTGATTTGTTAATGATGTGCGATTTTCATTGTGTATTGCTTTGAAAGGAAAAAATACATAAATATAAGATTTTCCATCTTGTATCTATTTTACCCACGTTTTGAAATTGCGTGTAGCTATTTTACGCACCCAAATAAAAAGCTTGTATTCATTTTACCCACATTCAGAAATTGAGTGTAGTTATTTTACTCATCTAAATCGAAAGTTTGTAGTTATTTTACCCAGCTAAGCTGAAAGCTTGTATTCATTTACTCACAAGTTGAAACCGTGTATAGTTTTTAGAATAAGTTGTTTCCTTTAACACAGATAGCCGGCAAATCGATTTCAATTAAAGTTTGAAAATTAGAATTGATAAAAACACTTTTTTCTTGGAATATTTTTTTGCGATTTTCAAATACTCCCCCAATAAACTGTTCGTTTTTCCTATTATTTTTCATCAAAATTAATTGGTAAAGTGAACAAAAAATAAAATTGCACAAACTACTATAGATTACAATATAACTAGTTGATATTTAATTTTTTTGTAAAATAACTCAAGTGGTACGATTTATAAATTATACCTGGTACGATTTATAAATCGTACCATCATTCTCTTGCATCAAAGTATCTACTTTTCTAAATTCGTCGAAAGAATTCTTAAAAATTTCCGGCCGGGATTATTAAACTTTAATCCCAAATCATGAAAAAAATTTTTGTATTTATAACGACTGGAATTATCATTCTGTTATTCTGCTATGCAGCCGTCAGTAAGGTATTGGATTTTGATAATTTCCAAGTGCAGATTTCAGCATCACCTTTGTTGAATAAATTATCACAATTCCTGCCTTACACGATAATCATTGTTGAATTTCTTGTTACAGGATTGTTATGCTACCGGAAAACCAGAACCATAGGACTTATCGGTAGTTTCATTTTGATGCTCATCTTCACAGGATATATTGCTATGCTATTAAGTACAAGTAAAAATCTACCTTGTTCCTGCGGAGGAATATTGGAGAAAATGAGCTGGAGCCAGCATCTGTATTTCAATATAGGCTGTGTCATTCTTTCTATTATCGCTTTAGGTTTAAATCTAAAATACAGCAGACCAGCTGAATAAGTATGTTACCGTAATTATTTACGGATGATCGATCGTGACTGAATTTGTAATTAATGTTTAACCTTAAAATTAGACAGCCGAAAGCTGTTTAACGATCCGAAATTCTAAAATGATTTTATTAACAACAATTTGTTTGAGAATATGTAGAATAGGATATTTTGGTACGACAAGATTCGTTAATCTATGGGTATAATTAAATGACTTAACCTACTAAATTGTACTTCACAAGCAGATTTCTAAAGTTTTTATGGTAATCTTTTTTGATGTATAAAAAGACCGGAATTATGAAACTTAATCAAATTTTAAAAGTAAATGCGGTAGCGATTGCTGCCGTGATTTTCTCAGGGACTGTAATGTCCTTCAAAGTGATGGAAAAAAAGTCTGCTGACAAACAGTATTTTTACAACAGCAGTGATGTATCAGAAGGTGCTTTTGCTGAAGTAGCCAACTGGCAGGAAGGAACAAGCCCATCTTGTATTACTTCTGGAAACAGACCTTGTTCAATGACCGTTCCGGAAGGAAGCAGCCTTAGTGATGTGATCGACGGGCTGACCAATGCCCAGGTTCTTGCTATTCATCCAAGTGAAAGAAGACCGTAACTGATCAATCCTTAACAATGCAGGGCTGGAATTTTCCAGCCCTGTTTTGTTTATCTCGGATTCTGCGGCATTCCGCTCAAGGTAATGATGTCTTCCGGAATGGCAATCGCATAGCGAGGGTCGTTCGGTGCTAACGTATAAGTTTGTCCTTTAACCGTTCTTGTCAACGTAATATTAGCTCCGTCCCGGTTATACCGTTTGAGGTCTGACCATCGGAGTCCACGGATCAGAAGTTCTTTCCGTCGTTCTTTCAGAACAATATCCAAAGCTTCTGCCTGTGAATTAGCAGTTACCAGAACATAGGTTCCTGTTTTCCAGCGTTTAATGAGAAGATTATTAAGGTAATTCATTCCCTCCTGAACCTGGTTTAACCTAATCTTACACTCAGCTGCCATCAGGTATAGTTCATCGGTGGCCACACTTACTATCGGGCCGTTGGCATTATTGTAATACGCCTTGAACAGCAATTCATTAGCCGCATTCTTCCCAAAGAATACAGTTTTCCGCAGGTCATTATTATCGTACATCTGGTAAATGTGGTCGGGGATTTTGGCCGGAATCAAATGATATTCGTATTTCATCGCTGCCCAGAGCAGGACCTCTTTGTTCAATTCGGCAACAGGATAATCCGCATTAGGATTCAGGGAATTAAAATCCATCAGTTCGCTATTGATGCTTAGTGCCGCTTCCGTATTGCTGAGCGCCTTCTCATAGTCACCCATAAACAGATAGGTTCGGGCTAAAAGGCCATAAGCCGCTGCCCTTGAAATCCGCATTCCGGAGATCTGTTTCTGTAACAATAGTGGAATCGCGGTCTGAAGGTCACTGATGATCTGCTCATAGGTCTGCTTAACCGTTGACCGGACTGAAGGAATATTCATATCCGGATCCAGTCTTAAAGGAAGTCCCAAGTCTGTTCCTGCGGTTTGATGATTATAAGCCTTACACCATATCTGCGCAGCATCCAGGTAGCGGAAGGCACGCAAAGCCAACGCCTGTCCTCTGATGTTATCAGCCTGCTCGCCGGTATAGTTCTTATCCTTCATATTGAAAAGTACGGCATTACAGATATAGATGCTCCGGTAACAGGCTGACCAGTCATTTCCTGAAGAAACAGGGGTAGCCACATTATCCGGCATCCAGGTATAAAGTCGTTTGGAGGCCTCGAAGCTTAATGCGTTATAATCAGCATCCGTCAGATAGTAGTCATCCGAACTGGTCTCACCGCTGGATGTAAAATCCACATTCAGAAAACCGTAGTTATTAAGCAGCATCTGATTATCTTCCAGCTTATCAGGTGTAGTCAGCTTAAGGTCTGACTTTTCGTCCAAAAAATCACTGCAACTCAAAACGGATAGTATTACCAGTATTAGCAGTGATGATCTAAAGAGTGTTTTTATTATGTTGATTGTGTTGATCGTTTTCATACCTCTGATTTTTTAATTTTATATTTTTAAAATTTAGCTTTCAATCCTAAAGTATACATTACAGGAGGCTTTACTACGTTGCTGCCCAGATTAAAATCAGGGTCGACCCCGCTTTTGCTTTCCTGCCATATGATTCCCAGGTTGCTGATATTGGCGTAAAGCTGTAAGGCTTTAAGCGGCATTTGCTGCCACTGCTTTTTGTTTATCTCATAGCCCAGGTTGATGTACTGCAGACGGATATGATCACCCTTTTCGATAAGAGCCGCCGAACCTGCATAGAAGGCATCCCGGTTGGAGTTGGTCTGGTATTGGTTGGATGGCACATCGGTAAATGCTTCATCTTCGGGTTTCTGCCATCGCAGAGCATAATCGCTGTGTCCAACCCAATCTTTAAAAAGGTTCGTGTAATTGATCGAAGGCCTTCTGAAATAATATCCCAGTTTGTAAGTAACTCCAACATCCAGCATAAATTGTTTATAAGAAAAGGTATTGGTAAATGAACCATACACCGTAGGAATCGCAGAACCAAAATATTGCAGATCCTTCACATCGGCTCCCATCATCTTGGCATAATCCTTACTGACCTGGCCGTTCAGATAACCTCTGGGATCACCATTCTGCGGATCAAGCCCTGCCCACCGGTAAGCGAATATGGAATAGACCGGCAAGCCTTCAATCCCTGAAATAGGCACACTGGAAAGCACAAAATTCCTGGCAATGGTACTGCTCAGATAGTATTTCGTCACCTTGTCCTTGTACGTGCTGAAATTAGCGGCTGTCTGCCAACGGAATCCTTTGTTGATATTGATGGTCCTGAGTTCCACATCAACGCCGTTCCCTTCAATACCTGCCACATTCCATATCAGGCTGGTTAAGCCTATAGTATAATCCAGCGGAACCTGCCCGAACAGGTTTTCTCCTTTTTTACGGAAATATTCTACAGAGCCGGCAATCCTATTGTTGCGGGTTGAAAAATCCAGTCCTGCATTGATCATCCTGACCGTTTCCCAGCGAAGCTGTGGATTGTAATAGTTGTCAAACCTTGCCATCTGCTCCTGGGTGTAGGTGGAAACACCGAGTATCGCCATTGTCGTTACGGCGACCATTGCAGGATTGATATTGCCGTTATAGCCGTAAGAACCTCTTAGCTTGAGTTCAGGCAGCCACTTTAGAGGATAAAACTTTTCGTTAGCGACATTCCAGGACAGTCCTGCCGACCAGAACGGATTCCACTGGTCATTGGTCTTCAGCCCGAAGAGGTTGCTGGCATCTCTTCTGGCACTTCCTGAAATGGTATAGCGGTTATCAAAAGTATAGGCCGCATTGGCATATACGGAGACGAATCGGTTATTGGTCTCCCGCAGGGCATTCAGGTTATCAATGAAAGAAGTACCGCCTGTGATCAGCGGGTATTTATTTTTAAAGTCTACCGTACCGAACGAAAGATTATTCGGATCATAGCCATAATATCTGGTATTGGCCGATTGGGAATTGGCATCCCGGACCTCTCCGCCGGCAATGGCTGAGACCTGATGTTTTCCCAACCCTCTGTTGAAATTCAGCTGGCCACGGAAATTGTTGATAAGCAGTTGCGAGGTCGTTTTATCCAGTATGCTGCCTTTCGGAACGTTATAGGTAAGGCTTCCGTTGGCATTGATGACCGTGAATCGGTTGACATAATCCCTTACGTAGTAGCTTTGTTCATCATACAGGCTGTTGGATAACCCGGTAGTTCGCTGGTACTGATATTTGATGTCGGCTTCCAGTCCTTTCAATATCTTGTAATTCAATCCTGTATTTAGGATGATCTCCGAGCTTCTGCCTGTTCCTGAGAAATGCTGCCAGTCGGTCAGCGGATAGTAGTTCCAGTCCAGTAATTTTCCATTGCCCAATCCCGATTTGTAACCCTGTTCAAAAGATTTTGAGACAATAAGTGAATTACCGTACTCATCCGCCATCTCCATATTGGGTACCGCATTGGTTTTCATAATAATACTTCCGTAAGCACTTCTTCCGTTCCTTGTAGCCGAATGGGTAAAGAAGATCCCGGTGTTCAGCGTCAGGTTCTTCAAGGGTTGCCAGTTGTTCTGGAAACGCAGGTTAATCCGCTGGTAGTTCTCTCCAAGGTTTCCGGTATTGTCATCGTAGCCGAGTGAAGAGGTCCACGAAAATTGCGGTGCGCCTCCTGCCATACTCAGTGAATACTGCCTATTCTCCAATGGCTGGTACATATACCTTTTGAACTGGTCACGGGAATCAATACCTTTGAGCCGTTCAATCTCCCTCTGGACCGCCTCGTGAGAAAGCAGGCCTTTCTTTTCCTTGTTGAGGAGATCTACAACCGGAGAAAGCACAGGATGGCTGGATGAATTGATGTCCGTATTATAAAAGTTCTTCTTAAAAAGCTCTTGCTCCACATCAATGAAATCGGCACTGGAAATGACTTTGAGGTAATTAAGATCAGGTTTTGGACTTGTCGTGAGAAAGGTATTAAAGTCCACGGTTATCGGCTGATTGTATTTTGATGTTTTAGTGGTAATGACGATGACCCCGTTGGCAGCTCGTGCTCCCCAGATGCTCGCTGCTGCAGCATCTTTAAGGATGGTAACGTTCTCAACAATATTGGGGTTGATATTGCTGATATCGCCTTCGTATGGGAAATTGTCCACAACGATCAGGGGAGCTTTAGGTCCCTGAATCGTGCTGAGTCCTCTGACCATAATCTGCGGCGTTCCCTGGGAAGTTCCCCGGCTGATAACAATACCGTTGGCGGTTGCCGCCAGGCGGTCAAGAATATTTGTGGAGACCTGTGTGTTCAGGGCGGTTTTACCGACGGAGGAGAACGAACCTGTGGAACGTTCTTTCGGTATTTTCTGATATCCGGTGGTCAATACCACCTCATCGATCTGTGCTACTTTTTCCGATAAGTAAATCCTCAAAGGTTCTGAAATGGGGAGTTCCAACGAAAATACCTTTTCCTCATAGCCTTTTCCAAGAATAACAAGGCTGATTCTTTTTTCTTCTGTACTGAGGATGAATTTCCCATTTTGATCTGTTGTGGTGGCTGTTTTGGTGTTTTGTATAGCTACCGTTACGCCTTTTATTGGTAATCGGGTTGTTTCGTCCATCACACTTCCGGTAATCATTTGCTGCGCCATTGCGGGCAAAGCAAAACAGATAACGGGAAGCATTAATAATTTCTTCATAGTTTGATATAGTTTTGAGTTAATGTTAATACATAGGCAGATGACAGATAATTTTCATTATTAATTATCTTTAATGACCATCATCAATAGGTTTCGCTCTGCCGGGATCAGATCCAGATCATATTTCTGAAGTTCTTTCCTGAGGGTCGGGATATCCTTGATACCGGAGACTTCCAGATCTACATTACCGGTATAGCCGGTCTCATCGATAAAGATTTCTTTAATGGGAATTTCGCCGTTCAGCATATTGATCATATTCCTGAGCGGTGCGTTTCTGAGGATGGATGGTGTCCGTGGAAAGGTGGAGCGTTTTTCCCCGCCTTTGCTCGCCAGCTTATCTTTCTGGCTTGTTCTTACCAGCACCAGGCATTGTACAGGTCTTTTTTCCAGTGTTACGGTATAACCTGAATAGCGGTTGATGTCATCCAGCATATATTGATAAAGCGCATCAGCCTTATTTTCAGGAATAATGAATTCGTAGTTGTACAAATTGGAAGTATCATTGGAACCGTCTGCTTTTTGTTGAAGCATCAAACTTTTGGGGTCTTTAACCTCAATGAGCATTCGTTTACCCGTAAAGGATTCTTGAGACTGCTGTCTGAATAATTCAAAGCCGACAGCATAATATATATCCCAAAGAGGAAGGTTGGTAAATTGTCTGCCATTGATCGCTCCGGATGCTGTGGTCCGGAATGTTCCGCCTGAGCCTATGTCGTGAATGGGGCCTTTGGCAAAGAATGAATAATTGAGGAGCTGGATATTCTTCTGACGGTCATAATTTTCAGAAAGCATCAAGGGACGTTTCCTGTCCATCTGGATAATGGTCTGCAATGAGGATTGCTTTCCATCGGGAATTTCATTAATGGTCTCTTCGGTGAGCTGTGTTGCATCGGTTGTACTCAGTAGTTTTCCATCTTTGATCCAGATGATAAAGGGGACGCCGGCGTGTGGAAAAAGCTGATGGAAATAGGAATCGTTATAAACGGAGGTTATTGTATTAAACTTCCTTCCGTTTTGGGACGCAAAGAATTTATCCAGTTCCGGCTTGTCCTGGTTGCTTACCGGGAGTATCCTGATCCTGTTGCCAAACTTTTGCTGCAAAGCATTGATCTTGGGAATATTCATCAGGCAGGCACTGCACCAGGTGTTCCAGAAGTCCAAGAGGATGAGCTTATTCCTATCCTCAGAAAGATTTAAGGTTTTTTGCGGATGGTTGACTATCTGAAAAGAAGTTGTCCAGAAGCTTTCGGGAAGTGGTTCTCCGACTTTAACAGATTTACTCTGAGCAAAGGATGTGATAGCCACCACAAAGGTAAAAACAAGGGACAGGATTCCCCTGCAAAAGATATTTTTCATACTTTTGAATAGGTTTTTAATGATTATTAATAACTGATTATGCTCTTTCCGTTTGGTCGCCAAACTCTTGCGGAAAGGGCTTTTTTATTGTAGTTGGATAATTTCTAGGTACTGTTTTCCATGCTCTGAATTTTACTTTTAATGGTTATTGATTCTTTCGAGTTCTTCTTTCGAGGATAAGCTGCGCCGCATCCAGCATTTTAATAAGATGGATGTAGGGAGCGAACATTTTGCTCTCGGCTGTGTGGGCATAAATGCCCATTGAGAAATAGACCGCAACTGCAATGTAATAGTCGAAGTCTTTAATGCTGTATTCTGCAAAAGCATTTTTAAATACCAAGGTTGGATTTAGATATTCATCATCAGAAAGAGAGGACTGTATCATTGGAGAATGATTCTCAGGATTAGAATTCATCTCCCAAGTCCGTTCCTTCAACCTGATTGCATAACATGCCCGCACAAAAGACCGCAAAGCCTGATGAAAATGGAAAATCGCCGAAGAATCCTCATTGATCGCAGCTTTCTTTTTCCCGGCATAGATCATAATCTTGTTGAGCATCGCTTTGGCGGTAACAAGGTCATTGAAATGGAAAAATGTCTCAATAAGGCTTACCCCTGAATGTTTCCTGCTGCCGGACCAAAACTTGGCTTCAAAGTCTATTCTTTTACTTTTCAATCGTTTATATGTAAGGTGTTTTCTTTAATGACCGCATAGGAGGAAGTTTTAACAGTGCAGAAAACTTCCTGCCTATAAAGTCAAGATTAAATATGAATGAAATTTGTGTCCCGTAAAAGCTATAAAGCCGCAATAGGTTGTACACCCCATTGTATCGTACAGTCTGATACTATATTTTAAGGAAGCGGCTTAGAATTAATTGTAGAGAAAGCGGACTGCATAGAAATAAAACGGCGTGGAACTCTACAATATCCGAGCAGAGGCACTGGTATACCCATAACAACAGATAAGAGAGCCCACGCCTAGGTCGTGAGCTTCAAGCTTATCATCTCGTTGTTATTTGAAAAGTACCAGTTTTCTGCTTCAAGATTCTAAGCAATAGCTTCTAATATTTCGTTGAAGTATCGCAAAGTTACAATTTCTGTAACCTTTTTTACAAATATAGTAAAAAAACAAGAAAGGATACATATAAGTATCCTAAAATTTAATACCAAGTTTGGAATTTTACGATTAATGAACGAAAGCGAACTTAATAATTACAAAAAAGCTCTTGGGTATAGAATTTCTGAGTTAAGAAAGACAGTTATAAACCCAGAGACAAATAAACCTATTTCACAAGAAGAATTAGGTTTAAGGACAGGGCATGCAAAAAAGACAATAGGAGAATTAGAAAGAGGTAACACCAATCCACGATATGACACACTACTTATAATAAGTAAAGAACTTAATGTTACCATAAAAGAACTGTTTGATTTTGATATGAAAAAATACATTAAGCTATCAAATAAATCCTGACGAGAGTTAGGATTTTTTATTATTAAAACTTCAAATTTTTTAAAAACTAAAAAATGCATATGAAAAAGAGGCATCAGCACTTTATTCCAAGAACTTATCTCAAACACTTTAGAAATTCAACTAATGGTGTACTTATTAATACTTACAATAAATTGGAGAATAAATTTATTGATAACTTAGGAATAAACGATGTCTGTGTTGAAAAAGATTTTTATACTTTAAAAAACTTAACTGGCAATGATAAATTAGCTTTAGAAGAATATTTTGATAAAGAAATTGAAAGTAAATATTCAAATGTCTGTGACTTACTGATTAATAAAAAACCAGACAAAATAACATTAGAGCAGAAAATTGACATACTCAAGACGACTCTAAGCATGTATTTTCGTACTCCAAAAATTTTAAATCAGTTTCTTTTGAAAATCGATAATTTTATTGAAGATCTAATTGAAAATAAAGACATTAGTGAAATCGAATTCAAAGGAATTTCAATTCGTATAAGTGGAAGCACAAAAGAGCAAATTAGAAAAGAAATCAGGGAACATATTAGAACTGACTATTTATCAATACAATTAAATTTTTTTGAAGAATTAGTAAAATTCAAAATCTATGATGGAATAACTGTTATCGAAAATACATCCGAATTGGATTTTTACACAGGTGACAACCCTGTCAATTTTTTAAATCAATATGGAGACACCTATCAGGTTTTCGATCCAAATAATTCAATATACATTCCTTTAGATCCTAAACATTGTCTTTTTATTGCCTCGGCAAATCTTCCAAAAAGTGGTTATGAGATTTTCTATCAAAAAGATAATCAGTTTTTGATTCATATGGTTAATTCCTGTACTTTTGATAATGCTGAGCGATGGATTATTGGAAAAAGCGAAAATTTTAAAAAAGCATTGTTAAAAAATATTGAACTGAATAATACTTATGATTCTGATCACCCTATGCTTAGGTCATTGCAAACAAAGACTTCTTTACTATCCAGAGTGCTAATGGCAATAGAAAATAAAGGCATTTCACAAGAAAACACGGAATTATTGTGTGTTTTGAGAGATATTATAAAATGGGAAGAATACAAAAATCACATTGATCTTGTAGAGCTGTTAGAACTTTTCCAAAACGAAGATGACCTGAAAATTTAAAATAAAAGAATCATCAACCTTTAGTCTAACAATAGTTATCTTTTAATACAAATGCCAGCTGAGCATTTAGACTACAACAATAGCCTAATTTTTATAACTTTAGTGGATAAAATTGATAGCTAATTAATCTGTGAGTTAACGAACTTTTTTATTCAATATCTTATGGAGGGAAAAATAATTTCAACAATTGGATATATAGGATTTATTGTATTTCTTATAATATTTCCCCACTTTGTACCTTTGCCCTTTTACTCTTATGCCGTTGTTTGCTTGTTAGCGATTTACCTGATGCTGCGAAGGGAGGGAAAGAGTTTTCGGGATATAGGGCTAATAAAAGAAAAATTAACTTTTAGAGCCTTTTTATTAGGAGCTATTACTGCAATAGCGTGGGTAGCCTTTATGCAATTTCTTTATATCCCTAGCATTAAATATTTTTTTCAGGTCCCAGATTTTATCGAATATAATTTTATCAAAAGTAGTCTTTCAAGACTGCTAATGACAATCCTTGCGGCTTTGATTATTGGAGGATTATATGAAGAGATCGTATTTCGTGGTTATATACAAAATGTGTTGGAAAAGAGAATTTTTAAAAGATACAGTCCTATATTCAGCGCACTTATAACAAGTTTGCTTTTTGGTCTCTACCATTTGCAGCAAGACATCTTTGGTATTATTGCAGCAGTCATGGGCGGACTTTATTGGTCTATTTTATATAAGAAATATGGTAATCTTTGGATTGTTATTTTTTCCCATGGCTTATTCGATACCATCACGCTTATCCTCATATATAAAGATGCATTTGGAATTTTCTCCTATTGATTGCTTAGAAATATAATTATTGTCGGCATTTTTGTTACGGAAAACCGTAATTATCTGATTATAAATCTGCTTACTTTTACTCTTATTAACCAAAAATTATTTGTTATGAGCGATGATTTAAGTAAAAGAAGACCCCAAGATGCAAGTAAAATTAACGTGCACGAGGCTTGGGAATTAGAGTATTGGTCGAAAGAACTTGGTGTTACCAAAGAACAGTTGAAAGAAGCAGTTAAGGCTGTTGGAACTTCTGTCGCCGCAGTGAAGAGGTATCTTGGAAAGTAATGTAGGTTTCCACTCAGAAAACTTTTATTTCGGAAATAAATCCCAGCTCTCGCTGGGATTTATTGTAATTTTAGAAATTTACTAATGTAATCTTACAAGTATCACAACCTTAATAACTATTAAAACTATGACGGATTTTGACTTTGATGAAATGGACAAAAATGTAGCGGAAATTGAAAATAGAATGAACAAAACAGAAGAAGAAGGGCTAAAAAACATGTTAAAGCACTTTGACAGAATTCACGACAAGCTCTTTTCACTAAATACAATGTTTATCGCTGGTTTTTTTGCACTTATAAAAATTAGTAGTAATATATCCACTACTACTATTCTTATCCCTGTTTTTAATATGATTTATTTAATTTGGATTGAATATAGGATGATGGAAAAAAGTAGATTTGAAGCTGATATAAAAAGTAAGACCTCAAACAAGATTACTAAATGGGGGAAGAGTATTTCAATTAACAATTGGTTATCACTTTTATCAATTGCATTTACCTTAATAGTTTCAGCTTACTTTATATATTACTTGAATTTAAGCGACAAATTCTAAGGCTAACATACCATAAGATTAGAAAATCATTTTCATCTAATTCCAAAATATAAAGGTGATATGGAAAATCCTAGAGATGATGTTCGCCACGTTATTACGAGCAAAGGAAGTTATTAAATTGAAGATTATTCAAATTTTTAGTTTTTGAATATGAATTTGATTTTTAATTAGTTTAAACTATTTTTTTTGAACATTTAAAATTTGTAAACATCTACTCATTACCTCTATGTTGTTAATTATTACCACTTTCACCTTATTTCTTGCTCTTGTTATGTTTTGATATAGCATCAATCCAGGATTATAATAACATTTTTTTGTATAAACTAAAGAGTCATTTCGATATTTAAAATCTTGATCTATAACAACTATTACCTTATCAAATTCTTGGCCTATTATATTATGAGTTTTTGTTGAAATATGTGGATTATGATAATCCTCGTATTGATGAGTACCATATAATGAAGGCGTGTAATTGATCAATATCCAATCTCCTACAATATCACTGGACATAAATGCTTTGGCTTCCCCCATATTATTTAGGTACACTAGCTCTACGGATTCATATTGATACTGTTCAATAATTCTAGCTTTATCAAATAACGATTTTATAAAGGCAGTAATCTCCTTGTTAGTTCTAATTTTAGATGTTAAGGTGTATACCTTAGGTGAAGTACTAATTTTAATGAATTCTGGTATTTTATTCATTTTTTCTTCAGTCTGAAGAACCTGTTTTTCATCATATGAAAAAATTATAGTAACATTATTTTTTTTTGCGTGGTCGATTATTAATTCCAACTGATTTTTTCTTATTCGCTGCGTTTCATCTATGATGATAATCTCATTTTGCTGACTATTTATTTGGGAGAAATGTCTTATAGAAATAATATTCCAAGCATAGTTATCTCTAAGTTTAACTTGTCCTTCATTTAAATTTGCACAATGTATTATAACTACATTCTTTTGCTTAGCAAAATATTCTGCTAAATCATATATTAATAAAGTTTTACCAGATCCTGGCTGACCTTGGATAACAATAAACTGTTTTTTACCTATTTTAATGTCTCTAATTATTTCTCTCTTAAATTGATCTTGTTCTCCAGTTAAGAAATATTCTTTATTAATAAATTTTTCAGTTGAATTAAATGGAGAAACTAAGAAATCGGAAGGGTTGAAAATTTTTAATAAATTAATATCAATATCTACATATTGTTGATTTAACAATGCTATTATTTTTGAAACTTCATATACATATAGTTCGTCATCGTCTCCTAGACGATAAAATTGATTTTCACTTGAAATATATGTGAAAAGATAAAGCTTCAAATTTAAAAATCTTAGATAATATTTGTTTTTAATTAATTGATTTTTGATCTTCTCGAGAGTACTTTCAGACTTTAATTCTATATTTACAATTGATCGGATTCCAAAACGTAATAAATCAAATTCTTTACCGATTTGAGGAATTACAAAGCCAAATGAAAAATATTCAAATGCCCTATATTTTGCAGTTCTTGAAGTTAATAAAGCATCAACACATTTAATCAAGTCTGCAAGTTCATTAGTTTTAATCTTGATGGAATGAAATTTTAAATAATCTACAAATGTAGTTTCGTCGAAATCCATATTAGCGCAGTATAGACTGTATAAATTTGTTTTTTGTAACATTTAATTTTAAGTTTTTTGCTGATTGAAGGATTTTAAATAAAGTAATATGAAACTCTTAATGTTGATAATTTTACTAATATTTAAACTGATTAATTATTTACTAAATCTTCAATTACTTTCCACATTCCGCCACCCTCAATTTTTAAACTTTCAATATGTTCTTGAATATTTTCTTTTAGCACAGCAAAACACAATAAATGTGTTGGTCTCGAGAAACCTACATACATCATTTTTATTGCTTGAATTGATCGCGAGTTATGTCTTTCTCTATGTATATTGTGCTCCAATCCTTTAAGAATATCAATAATCTTTTTCTTCTCTGTTTCATAATTATGAAAGTATGATTCTACATACATTGTTGCACAATGAGTTTGGCCTTTGACAGCATGAACAGAAGATAGATTAATTGGGAAATCATTGCCTTCAACTTGTTCTATAACATTGATTTCATCAGATTCAAAAGAGAAATCTTTACTAATAAATTCCCGAGAATATAAAATAAACTTAGGAGTATAATCCTGTTCATTTTTCCAATTTAATCCAATAAAACTAGCACTTTCAATGTAATCTTTGATCTCAATGTATACTTCATTATAGTTTCCCTTAGAAACGATCTCAAAGCACCATTTGAAGAGCTTCGCATTGAATGCATTATTATACTCTTCTCCCTGATTTTTAATGAAATTTATTAATTGTCTTTTGCTAAAATTTTTATCTTCTGTTGTTTTAATATTTTCTAAATGTATTATTCTAACCAATGCATTTAAAATTGATTTTCTAATTGCTTCCAAAGTGGACTTTTCTCTATCATATAGGAATAGATATTTTTTTAAACAATCAAAATCTTCTTTTTTTTGTTTTAGTTCTTTTGAAAAATCAGGAAATAATTTTTTTAGACATAATTCATCATTATTTTCTTTTTCTGTAGTCCAGCTTATAATATGAAATCCTTTTTCTAAATTTTTAGAATTAGAATGTAAGTTGTACTCTTCAATAATTTCTTTGAATTTAACTTTTAGCGTCTCTCCGCTTGTAGTGCGATCAATTAAGATAAGATGCGGCGGAATATCTACTTCCTCAAATTTGCCGATAACATTATAATTTTCAGGTCTTGTGAGAATAAGCTTATCTACAAGATTTGCTGTTTTAGAGCTCAACCTCATTGAGTGTTGAAGACTCTGATCGGCATAATTTTCTGAATCGGCTTCTTGTCGAGTTTCCCAATCACAATTTTCTCTTATTTTTTTTCCAGAATTGTAGATTGCTTGATTTTTGTCACCAATTCTCTGTATGATCGTGTTTGATGAATTATCAAAAAAAATATTATCAATTAGTCTTATCTGAATATCTTCTAAATCTTGCATCTCATCAATAAAAACATATTTAAATCTCTTTTGTAGAATCTTTTTAATGGTTGGTATTTTTCTTAAATAAATATTTGCAAAAAAATAACTGTCATTAAAGTTTAGAATTCCATCTTTTAAAAGCTTTAATTTTATTTCATAAAGTTTTTTTTCAACAATATTTTTTTCTGCAGCACTCCAATCAGTATAATCTCTCGCATTTCCTCTTGGCTTAGTTATTAAAATTCTATTTTTAGTTTCTAAATCTATTATTTGATTAGTGTTTTCGGAAAGTTCAAAATTATATTTCCAAGGTATTTTTGGTGTTCTATAAATACGTTTAAGATCATTATTTGCCATAAAAGTTGTTAATACGATTTTATCTAAACAGAAGTTATGGTAATCATCATCAATTGAAATGATTCTTTTACGATTCTTGTTTTCATAAAAAGGTATAGTAAGAAATTTATTTACAAATGACTGTACTGTACCAATAAAGTTTGGATACTCAAAAAGCTTAGGACAAAAACTTTTTAATTTTTTTTCAATTTCTTCTATTGCATGATTAGTGTGTGATAAAACCAGTATACCTGAACCATCTTCAAAAGGCATATTTTGGGCAATACAATAAAGCTTTGCTAATAATGCAGTCGTTTTTCCACTTCCTGGAACAGCAAGTAAATCACAAGTTTCCAAGTTTCTAATAAAATCCTTTCTCTCACTTCTTTCATCATTAAAAGTTCCTTCCCCTAAAAGAATTGCTTCGGCTTGTTCTAAATACTTATCTATTTCCATATTCACAAACATGTTTTATTGCATCTTTTATATAGGAAATTGTGTCTTCGTCTTCAATTTCTAGTAATTCTTGTTTCTTTATCTCATTAGAAAGTAAATACGCTATTTCCGTTTTATGAATACTTTTACTTAACAATAATTTAGAAAGCGATATCTCATATTCTTCATCGGAATTACAAGCTGAAAATGCATCGGGATGAATTTTTTTAATTACTTCTTTAAAATTCTCAGTAATTGCAGTTGATTTCAATAAACACCACTCCAAAGTCCATTGATTTGAAACAAAAACCTTAATTTCATTATTACGTTCTATTAATGCTGATGATTTTGCGTCTCTTTTTTGTTCATAATCTGTTATTGTTTGTTTTATAAAATCATAATCATAGCCGCTTCCTTTTTTAATATCATTTCCTTCCTCATCTTTTTTTACTTCTCGCAAATATTCTTGCTCATCCAAATCAGTAATTATACTAATAGGAATTTTCATATTCTCATTGTCATTTCGTAAAAATATTTTTGCAAAATGAAGAAATGCCGTTGAAGCAACATTAATAATTGAAATTTCATTTTTTGTCAAATCGTAACCAATTTTTTTTGCAATTTCTGATAATAAGATTTCTTCAGACCATCCTTCGACTAGAATAATTCCTTTTGCAAAAAATAGATTTGATTTCGTTACATCTAGAAATCTTTCGAGATAATCGTAACTATTTTTATATTTCCCCGTCTTTATTTCATCTCCAAGTATAGTGAAATCCTCTCCCATTGGGAATACGTTATTATTTTTACAAATTATTAAGGATTTTAAATCGATTTTAGAAGCAATATTTGGACTGTGCGTTGAAAGAATAAATTGTATTTTGTTTTCTTCGCTTTCTTTTTTTAGTTTCTCAATGATCTTCATTTGAGCGTGAGGATGGAGATGCGCTTCCAATTCTTCAACAATACACAACTTTAGTCCATTCCAACTTCTTCGCAAATGAAGTAATTCACTAGCCATAAAAATTCTATTTAGAGTTCCTAATCCCAAATGATTTTTACCTTCAATTCCAAGAGAAATTTTTTCAAGTATTTGTTTTATATCTGTTCCTGAGACATCAAATTTAGAAGAGTAATCTTCTTCAATGAATTCTTTTAGAAATTCGTCAATAATATCTTTAACTTGACTTTTGTTACTGTCATCACCAACGTCATCTTTAAAGTAGTTTTCTACACTTTCATTAGCAATTTTAAAAGCTCCAATTAAAGGATGTTCATCTTTTGCGTTTTTAAATAATTTATGATCACTTAGAATTTTTGCTAATCTGGAATTCTTTTTTGCTAACAATTCATTTTCAGCATCTCTTAATGGTTTTAAATATGTACATTTTAAATACTCTCTAGCTTCTGCATTCAAGATGTGGCCAATACCGTCCATTCCCGCTCGTATGTCGGAAGGAATTACACTGTTGTTTTTCCTTTCAACATCATAAATTAAAATAAGTTTTGGTCTTGTAACAGTTTGCTCAACAATATTTCCATCCTCACCAGCTGTTTTTATTTTTTCATCTACCCAACCAAGCCACTCAATAAAATTTTTTGCCTCATCATCTGTAATTCCATTGAAATGTATTTCAATTCTCAAACGTTGAGAGATTTGATTCTCAGAATCGATATGGAAATCTTTATCTTCCGCCCTTATCCATTCGTAAGCGTGAGCTTTAAGAACAAGTTTTATTGCGTCAATAATTGCACTTTTGCCAGAATCATTCTCGCCTATTAATAAATTTAGCCCGTGATTTAAAGAAAGGTTTAAATGAGGTTTATCCAATTCGAAATTTTCCGAACCATATTTTCTGAAATTCCACAATTTGAGTTGAGATATATACATAGTTTAGTTTATTAATGAAATTTAAAAAAAATAATTTATTTGTATAAATAAAGATTATTGAAAAATTAAACATATGAAGTATGCATACAGAAAATTACTGCTAGCTTTATTTGTATATTTACGGAAAACCGTAAAACTTTGAAATAATGTATTTTGTATATTTGAAGAATCTGCAAAAATTTTAATAGCATATTGGTAACTAAATGAAATCATCACAGTAATAAATTTGAATTTATTTAATATTTCTAATTGTAGATGAAACAATCAAATACTATCTATTTTTAGTATTTTTTAGTAAAAACTTAATCCTCCATGAAACAAGTTATTGCCTTTGCCGACGAATTCGGAAATAATTCATTTAAATTTTCTACGGAAAGCACACACTTTATTATTGCCAGTATAATTGTCAATTACGAGGATTTAGATGGATTTTATAATGATGTTGAAAAGATTCGTGCAAAATATTTTCAGACTGGAGAAATCAAATCATCTAAAGTAAAAGACAATCACAAAAGGAGGCTGCTTGTCTTAAATGAGTTTTCAAAACTCAAGTTCAATATCTACTCTGTCGTAATCGACAAGACGAAATTATATGGCGAGGGTTTTAAATATAAAAAATCTTTTTACAAATATCTAAACGGTATCTTATATAAAGAATTATACAAGACATTTCCAAAGCTTGAACTGAAAGTAGATGAACACGGAGGCAACGAATTTATGCTTGAATTTAAAGAATATGTACGACAAAATCATATTCGTACTTTATTTGAAGGCTCTGAGTTTTTTGTCAATAAAAGTGATAAAGAATTAGGAGTACAAGTTGCTGATTTTGTGGCCGGAACTTTAGGGTATATTTTTGATGACCACAAAAAAAGTGAATATTCTGAACAATTTTTAAAAGCATTATCTGGAAAAATTATTAGCATTAACCACTTTCCTAAAATTTACAAGCTTAATGAGTATAATGAGTCTAAGGTTGATGAATTTTATAACCAAGCTATTACAGATCTCAGCTTAAGAAGTATTTTTGATTACCTAGATACAACATCTTCCGACAGCCAGCAAAAACAGGATTCAATAAACTTTTTAAAAGTTTTGGTGAGATATCACGAATCTAATCATTACAAAAATTATACAACCGGACAGGAGTTCATTGAACATCTCAATGTGAACAGAGATTCTAAACTTAGCAAAGAGCAATTTGTGAATATGGTTGGAGGTTTGAGAGATAAAGGTATTCTTATAGGTAGCAGTCGCGAGGGCTATAAAATTCCTACCAATCATGATGAAATTAAAAAATACGTCCAGCACGGAAATTCAATTGTATTGCCATTATTGCGCAGGATCAATGTATGCAGGGAAGCAATTATGTTAGCAACAAATAATTCGCTAGACATCCTCGATGACCCAGAGTTTGAAACTTTAAAGGATATTATTGAAAAGTTAAGACCTTAAAAAACTAAATAACCATGAACGAACATCAAAAAGATCTCTTAGTTTCATTATTTGAAAAAAAAGAAGAAGCAACATCACAAATAGATCATCCTTATAACGCATTAATTCACGCAGTTTTCAATACAGTAGATTTTGAAAGATTAGTCAGAGATTATATTGAAAATGATATTCCCGAGTTCAGTGATTCAATGTATAACAATATTGAAAAGAGAATACCAAACTATTATAATCACGAAAAAATGTATGATGATCTTAATCAGCTTTTAGAAGCAGGAATAGATTATCGAAAGTCCCAAAGATTAAGAAAAATTTTAGAATTACAATTATCGGAGTTACCTGACGACTATAAAATTGATTTTTTTAATACTTTCTTTAATTCTGACTATTCTTATGATAAAAGAGCAGCGGTAAGATATGTTGAATTTGCTCAAACTGATGTAACTGAAAAACTTTTGGATGAATACCTTTCGTCAGGCTATGTCGATTATTTAAATTTGTTAATTAAACCAGAAAACGCCAATATTTTGGCAAAAAATGCTGAGGGAATCTGGGGAGCTGGATTATATCACTCTCATAAAAAAAGAATTATAGAGATCTGTGCGTTAGAAAATCTTGATCTTTTTGATTTTCTGAAGGAAGACGATTATTCATATTATTTATTACTGCTAATCATAAGAGAGGAGATTGAACCGGCAGTTCTTATGGAAAAACTAGAAGTATTAGATGCAGAACAACAGCACTTTGCTTTACTGCATTTCAGTAAATGGATTGATTTTTCTTTTGTAGAAGAAAAGGTTAAACAGTATTTATAGTTAGATAACAAAAGTTCTCAAATGACTAAAAAGATAATTAGAAACGCAAACAATAATTACAATACAAATCTTGCTTCTGAGTACCTTATTATGAGCATTCTTTGCAGAATGGGCAAAGATGCATATCTTTCTTTAGGTAACAAAAAAGGTGTCGATATAATTGTTAAAACAAATTTAGGAGCGATATGTATTGTTGAGGTCAAAGGTGTAAATAAGCGTAATGACTGGCTCATTACAAACTCAGGTACACTAACTATCGGTCGAAATTTAATTTATGCATTGGTTTGTTATAATGGTAAGATTGATGATTTAGGATCTGCTCCAGACTTTTGGTTTATCCCTTCACTAAAGCTGGCAGAAAATACAGAACATAAAATTGCTAAAAATGGTAAAACTGTTTATATTTCAAATAAATATGTCAGGGAAAATTACGACGAATACAAAAACTCAATTAAGTATTTGGAAGAATATCTGAATGCATTTTAAATTAATAATCGCCAAATACTCATGAATCAGGAACATCATAAATGGTTGACTTACTGGAAAAAAAATTTATCAGACTCATTAAATACGGATATTAAGATAGATAAATCAAAATCATTCTTTTTTGAAATTGAAAACTTCAACATTGATAATAAGTTTATCCGTGAAATCGATAAAGTTAATAGTCTATTAGACATTGAGGAAAAAAAGATCAATGAAAAAAAAGGCATAAAGAGCAAAGAAAACGAAGAGTGGATTTATATTGATCATGCTACTGTAGTTATAGCTCCCTTTAAACTTATGCCTCTTCCAGAACATCTAGTTCATCTTAAAGACAAAAATCCAAAATTTCCATTTTGGTTTTCTGCAATTCTCGATAGGAACGGTAAGCTAACCATTCCTGAAGAGACATTTCCTTTGTTTCAAAGAAAATATCTAGAGCCGTTAGCAGATGAAAAAAATGAATTTATTTTTAGCAGCGTAGAAAATGTTGATCACGCTACAACTTTAGGAAGAGAAGACTTTGTGGGGTATTCTGAATATGTTTACAATGTTGTCAATGTATTTGAAAAAGCTATTCATCAAAAATTATACGAGTATCGGTCAGAAGGATATGAAACGATATATAATGGACTGATACTTCTCCCTGAAGAAGATATTAACGCTGCGGCAGGCATTATCCAACTGTATGAAAAAATTCTTAAAAGTAAAAAGACTCCGCCACTTTTAGAGTCGTTGATTACCTTAAAAAATAACGATCAGAAAACACCTGTTTCAGTTTCCGAACACATCAATTTTAATGAACTTCACTTAGGACAGATGGGATTTGGTTTTCCATTATCAATATCTCAGAGAAAAAGTTTAAATACTCTTTTAAGCACTAATGATAAGGTTTTTGCGGTAAATGGGCCACCAGGGACCGGAAAAACAACTTTACTTCAAAGTATTGTGGCAACCAAAGTTGTGGCAGCTGCCATACAAGGGAAAAATGCTCCCATCATCCTCGCTTGCTCTACCAATAATCAGGCAGTCACAAATATAATTGATAGTTTTTCTCGATCTAATACAAGAGAAGGGAAACTACATGGAAGATGGCTTCCTGATGTTGATGGCTATGCTACTTTTTTACCATCTACTCGTAAAACTGAAGCAGAGCTAAAAGGAATAAATTATAAAAAGCTAGATGGAAACGGTATCTTTCGCAAAGTTGAAAATCAGGAATATATTAGCCGAGCTAAAGAATATTTCTTAGAAAAAAGTAAAGACTATTTTAATAAGCCAGTTCTCACTCTAAGCAATATAGCACAAAATCTTCGAAATGAAATTATTGTTATTGAAGAATGCATTAAAAAGGTAGGTGCACTATGGAAAGATTATATAAAATCTGAAAATGAATTTAAATCTAAATATTTATCTCCCAATTTACAATCCAACCGCTATTACAAAGAAGGTATTTTAAATGAATCTGTACTAATAACTGATATTCAGAATTTAACTTTAATTGAGAAACAAATAATTTCCTACTTTAACGATGAGCCATTTTTCAGAAAGATTTTTTGTTTTTTAGGCTTTAAATCAGCTTTAAAAAACAGAGCCAGCGAAATCAATATCATTCTTAGAAATTCTTTGATTGTAATTAATAATGATTTTATTTTTAAAAAAGCTGAGATCCTTCATAAAATTGATTCAAAGATAGGCCTAGCTAGAAGAATTGTTGATGTCGTAGAAAAATGGAAAGTTTGGAAAAAAGAAAATCAGATAAACGGTAATCCTCCATCTTCAGAAGAAGAATACTGGGATTTTGAATTAACGAAAATTAGTGAGAAAATTCCGGCAAATTGTTTCTATGATGAGTTGGACATATCATTACGACATAAAGCATTTCAGTTGGCATTACATTATTGGGAAGCCAGATATCTTATGGAATTGGAAAACAGTCTTTTCGAATCTAATTTTGACGGAAAAGGAATAGATCCAATGATGAGGCGATGGCAAAGGCATGCTATGCTTACCCCATGTTTTGTAAGTACATTCTTCATGGTACCAAAATTCTTTAGTTTTTATAGATTCTTTAAAAAGGCAGAAGACGGTAAAAACTTATATGATACTCCTCCTCTTTTAGATTTTATTGATCTGCTTATTGTTGACGAAGCAGGACAAGTTTCGCCTGAAGTGGGAATTGCAACTTTTGCCTTGGCAAAACAAGCTGTTATTGTAGGAGATGTCAAGCAAATTGAACCCGTTTGGAATATCACAAATAAAATTGATATTGGAAATCTTAAAAAATGTCAAATTATCAGAGATTATGATGATACTATTTATGAAAAGGAATTTGATCCTAAAGGCTTCCTCTCGTCTACTGGAAGCATTATGAAAATGGCTCAGAACGCTTCTGGATTTAAAGAGACTGGACTTCATGAAAAAGGGGTCTTACTTACTGAACACAGAAGATGTTATGATGAAATTATTAACTACTGTAATGTTTTAGCTTATGACGGTCAGCTAGTTCCTTTAAGAGGAAAAGCTCAATCAGATCTTCTTTTTGCTCCAATGTATTGTATACACGTAGAAGGGCAATCTACAAAAAATAATAATGGAAGTAGATTCAATTCTAATGAGGCAAAAGAAATTGTTGATTGGTTAATAAAAAATAAAATTTCAATTGAAAAAAAATATGGACCGATTGAAAAGGCTGTAGGAATCATTACTCCTTTTACCGGACAGAAATATCTTCTGCAAAACACATTAAAAAATGCAGGATTTAAAGTGGATGATCTTAAAATAGGAACTGTTCATGCCCTTCAGGGAGCAGAACGAGATATTGTTTTATTTTCGATGGTGTATGGTGATGAAGACAAAGGGACACGATTCTTCGATAGGGATAACAAACCAAATATGCTAAATGTAGCAGTCTCCAGAGCAAAAGATAACTTCATTGTTTTCGCCAATACCAAGATTCTTAATAAAAATGCCAAGACGCCTTCCGGAGTGCTTGCCAACTTTTTAAAATATGAAGTTCCAGCAAATTAATATTACAATTATAACACTGGCAAAAACTTAAAAACAACTATGAACTCAGAACCTCTTACTCCAAAACAAATTAAAACCAGGTGGATAGATATTAAAAAGCAAATTAATGCGAGACAATTATTAGCTTATAGAGTATCCATTCCGGTTGAAAAATGGGATGAGTATATGCATTCCACTCCATCTGAAAATGAAATTAATAGAATTTATGATGCAATTCAACAAGACAGAATAAATAAAACTGCCAGAGTTAAAGAAGCGTTATCAAAAATCGTCGGATATAGAGAATCTGTTGTGTATAGCAAAAAAATAGGAATTTCTGATAGTTATATCCGTGAAATACTTGAAGGGAAAAAAATTAAAGCAGGTTATGAAATAATTGATAAAATTGAACTGTTTTTAAATACCATCCTACCTGATTTTGAGATGTCTATTGAAAATCCACTAACATTAAAAAACTTCACCCAGGATTATGCTAATACAATCACAAATGAAATCAATAAAGTTGTTGAAAATTTGAAAGATTATCGTTTTAATCTTTCCCAAATGATTACAAGAAGAGAAACTGCAACAGATTCGAGGGGTGATAAAATTTCTGCTACAAAATCAATTGAATATTCTATAGAGAGGCTTACAGATATCAAGCAAGAAATAGATTTATTCTGGAACCTATACATTGAAAAACAAAACAATGTTAAATAATGGCAATTGACAGTAAAATATAAGGAGATGAAGGAGAAAATTTTGTAAACGAAATTGCTTACAAATCATTTTTTAAATATTGATGCCATCCTGGTCGTATATGTGAAAATAAGGAGAAATAGAAATGTTAACTATATTTTCATGAGTGATAAAATTCAAATTCTTTGAAAAATTTACTTAATAGCTAAATGAGAGTTCTTGATTGGGTAGATTAATCCAATAACAAAACATTACAAAATAAACATGATAAAATTAGATGAAATTAAAGAGCAATTTGAAAATTATTATTTTACTTTAAATGAAGAATTAATTCATCTGCTAAATCAGGATGATCAAACCGGTCATCTTAATAATGTTATCATAGGTCTGAATAAAGAATGTTATGGTGTACGTCTCTTTGAAAATCCTGATGATCCGATAATAATTGAAATTTATTATATTAACTGTACGCCGAAGCTTCAAGGAAGTCTGATTAGGATAGAATTGAATAATCCTAATTATCAATTTGTACTATTACAATTTTGTGCATTATTATCAATGAATTATTCTACCGTAAATGAAATTCATGCATATAATACTTTCCAAAAACAACTTCGAACTATTTTAGAAAAAGATGGCTACTTTACTATAACGAATATAGATATTGAACAGCTTAGAAAAATTGGCCCAAATGGATCATTACTCAACTTACATCATAAAGGTATTAAAAAGATTGATATAATACCTATTGTTGATTTTTATAGAGAAATTTTTGATGATAATTACAAAAAAGTTACCGAAGGTATTAATGATTATGTTTATTTAATGATAAATACAGAAACATCGTTAATAAAAATTGGATACAGCAAAAATCCGATATTTCGAGAAAAAACATTACAATCGCAGGAACCTCAAATTTATTTAATTGCTTGTTGGAACGCAAATAAATTTGTTGAAACCGAACTTCATAGAAAATTTAAAAAAAACAGAGTACGTGGAGAATATTTTAAACTCGGTTTCAATGATTTAAAAGAATTAAAAGATGCTATGCAAATTTATAATTAAATTTAATTACATCATCTAAACTAAATAAATTTATGGTGGGTCATATTTAAACTCAAGATAAAACCAAAAACTAATTACATGAAATTATCTCAGATTAAAAGAGAGCATATATTAGAAGCTGCTCAGCTAATGAAGGCTGAAAAATATTCTAGATGGTCAAAATATTGGTTGCGATTACCAGATGGAGATTATCAATTTAAAAAACTTATTAGAACCGCAATTGAAATTGAAACTAATAAAGAAATTGCTAATGATTTTTTTCAAAGTAATAAAGGATATCGAAATTATATAGAACAAAAATTTGGCTACGAAATAATTTTCAAAGTTCCTAACAATATTTCATTTTTTTCAAAAAATGATTTTTTTCTTTTTCAAGAAATTGGTGGAAGCAAGTATAGAAAAAATAGTAGCCAAGATATTAAGAACGGAAATCTAATCAAGAAACAGATCTTTGAAAAAACAAATATCTGGGCAAAACTATTAGATATCCCTGGATGGTCGGTTGAAGATGATAATACGTGGCAAATATCCGGAACATTTAAACCTTATTCTTGGGCTAAAATATATAAAAATGGCGATAAAGATAAAAAGGTTTTTTTTACCATTGGAGTTGATTCAACCTGTAGTGCTTTAATATATAAAATTGATTGTCAAAGAAGTAACTACAATAAAAAGCATATTCTTACAAACGAGCAAGTTCAAATTTTTGACAATATTTGTAAGGGTTCTGGCGCTCAATGGAATGAAATTCCAAGTAAATACATCGATGATTATGATTGGGAAACTTTGAGTGATTTAACAGCCGATTTTATAAATCATTATGAATTTCTTTATGATGAAATATTACTTGCTCTTAACGCCACAAAGTTTGTAAAGAACGTAAAGAATAAACTAACGAAAACCTCTCTACCCCAAAACACTTATGCATCATTGCCGAAGAAGAAATATTCTTTCAAAGGTATTGTTATAGATTATGATTCTGAAAATAAATTCAAGAAAAAAATTGGAAATTCAGGTGAGGATCTTGTTATTGAATTTGAGAAAGATTATTTGAAAAGCTTGGGTCACTATGATCTAGCTAATGAAGTAATGAAAGTTCTTGATGGCGAAGGCTATGATATATTATCATTTGATACAAATAGAAGAGAAAAATATATAGAAGTAAAAACGACTACCGGAATAGACGCTCGACCATTTTTAATGACAGATAATGAATGGGAGTTTATGAAAAGGAACTCTTCTAATTATTCTCTATATCGAGTTTACAATTATAATCAAGAAAATAATTCAGCTAATTTTTTTATACTAAAAGGCGACTTGGAAGAATTAGTATTTATAAGGCCAAAACAACTTGAGCTATTTGTAAAAAACTTAAATTAATACAGAAAAAAATTCTAGTACACTAATATGTATAATTGAGATTTAATTTTTTATTTGTAATGAATAGAAGCATTTAGAGATGATGAATTGAACTTATGATTAAAGAAAATTTTAAAAAATAATTTGGAATTTCGATTGATTCTATATTTCATGTAATATTATACACGAGATAGAAGATCTATCCCAGCATAATTAAAGCCGGGATTTTAAAATTACTTACGATACTCTAAACTTAGTAAGCTAGTTTTTTGCGTCCTCTCTACTTTGAAGTTTCCCTTTCAAAACCGCCATATCATCACTCACTTTCTTATCCAGAATCTTCGCATAATGCTGAGTAGTCTTAATATTCGTATGCCCCAGCATTTTACTTACACTTTCAATCGGAACACCATTGGACAGAGTAACAGTAGTGGCAAACGTATGCCTTGCGATATGGAATGTTAAATCCTTATTAATTCCACAGACATTCGCAATTTCTTTGAGATAAGAATTCATTTTCTGATTGCTGAGAACAGGGAACAGGACATCCGAATTGACGCACTGGGGATGATTCTCATATTTTAAAACCATTTCCCGAGCCAAAGGCAATAGCGGAACTCTGGTTGAGGTATGGGTCTTTTGACGATGCGTAAAAATCCATTGGTCTCCATCAATGCCGACATGGATGTTAGATTTTGACAATTGCTTGACATCCACATAAGCCAATCCGGTATAGCAGCTGAAAAGGAAGATATCACGAACTTGGTTCAATCGGTCTGATGCAAATTTCTTTTCATAAATCATCTGAATTTCTTCCTTTGTAAGAAAAGGACGTTCCACAGCTTTGATCTTGGCTTTATAGCCAAGAAAAGGGTCTTTCGTGATCCAGCCGTGCGCCATACACAATCGGATGATCTTTTTGAAATTCTTAAGATACTTCACAGCGGTATTGTTTGCGCATTTTCTTACACTGCGCAGCCAGAAATCATAATTACTGATAAAACCATGATCGATTTCCGTAATATCAATATCAGAAACTTTGTACTTCCAAGTGATGAATTCCTGGGTATGCTTTAAAGAAGTTTTATAACGCTCCAATGTGCCGGGAGCAAAATCCTGACCAACCAAAGCTTCTACTTTGTCATTATGCTCTTGGAATATCGGAATAAGCATTCTTTGCTCAATGTCAGTTCCAAGCAGTTTAGATTTTAAACTCTCTGCAGTTACAAAATTTTCTTCTTTCAGCATCAGGTAGTGGAAATCGTAAACTTTCTGTTCTAAAGTTTTAAGATAGAGATTCAGTGTTTTGGCTTCTTGCGAATTGCCCAATGCCTTGTGTACTTTAACATCCCATTTCTTCGGATCGATATACCTTTTAGCAGCAATGTCTGCTGCCTTGCCTTCTATCGTAATTCGTAAGTAGATGGGAGCAGTTCCGTTTGTTCTGATTTTATTCTTTTTGATAAAGAATAACAGGTTGAATGTTTTGTTCATTGTGTGATAACTTTAATGGTTTAATAATTTACTTTTTGTTACCACTTTTTGCAAGATGTACAATCGTTAGACTGCCTATTGGTCGGGCTTTCCTTGATTTTTCGTGACCCATTTTTGTGATTTTTTGAATGGGACACGAAATAGGACATATAAATCGTGACCTATTTTGATTTTTTTTGATACTAGCGCTAAAACAAAAAACGCTGTAAACATTGATGTTTACAGCGTTTTAGCTTATTTTGGTTTCCCAACTGGCGGAGAGTGAGGGATTCGAACCCCCGGACCTGTTACAGTCAACAGTTTTCAAGACTGCCGCAATCGACCACTCTGCCAACTCTCCCTGAACTCCGGCTATGCCGTTGTTTTCAGTGGTGCAAATATAGGAAGTTTTTTAATATTGACCAAATATTTTTTTCAACTTATAAAAAAGTTTAAAAAATAGCCTGAAATAAGGATATTCCGGGAATGAATTTCAGAAGGATATCCAGATGCCTGAAATCATCCATAAAGGGGTTTGTACCTTATCATTACATTAAAATATCATTCACAGCCTGAATAGGCTGAGGTAAGTCAGTCTTGCCCAGGATCTGCAATAAATCAATTTCTATGGTGCGGCAGATGGATAACATAGGAATGTCGGTACTTAATCCTTCAAAAGGATTTTCAGAATAATCGCCTATTAACTCCATTAAAACATAGATCCAGCCTACTATTGTCCCGAACGGAATCATCAGCCATACGCCTGCTTCTCCCAGTTTTGCAAATTCCGCCACGATACCCAGAGGTAAGAGGAAGATAAAAATACAGTTGAATATAAAGCTTAAATTGGCATATTGACGGGGAATGGGGAATTTTTTAATGCGCTCGGCCTTTCCCTGGTGATCGTAGAAATCGGAAAGCACTTTCTGCATATCCAGCTGTCTCCTCATGTGTAGAATTTGCTTTTCTTCAAGTTCTGCAAGATCTGTCGACTGCAGGTTGATCAGTTGGGTGGCTTTATTGGCAGCACCGGACAGTTTAGATTCATCAAAAAAATAATCTGCTTTCTGCTTTTCATTTAAGAATTCCTTAAACAGGCCTATTCCTTCAGATTCACGTCGTTTTTGAGCTATTTTTCCGAAATGGTGTTTTAAACTTACATGTTCCCATTGCGTAGGAGCCAGAAGCTGATCTCTGAAAATATAGAGCCACGCAATATGCCGGTAAATCAGACGTTCTTTTATTTGCTCAAGTTCCTGGGCCGTATATTCTGTTTCGGGACCATTTTTTACAAAAGAGTTTACCATGACGGCCCAGCTACGACTGCTGTTTACAATGGCACCCCATATTTTCCGTGCCTCCCAGACTCTGTCATAAGACTGATTATTTTTAAAACCGATATAGAAAGCCAGCGCAGTACCTACCAGCGAAACCGGAAGCCAGGGAATAGAGATCCAGTGCCAGCCAGGCTCCTTGTAGAGCAGGGAGACGAGAATCATATAAGTAGTGAGCCACCAGATATGATGCCCTGCAAACCGGATCACACCTTTTAAACCAATCGTTTTTCTGACAATCATTTTTTTTTATTATTTATGTTTATTAAATACAGATATTGAACATAATGAGAAAACTCCAGCTGTATTACCCCTGCTTTTAGTAACATCGAGAACAGTATTTCATCAGATTCAGCAAATATAATCTTCCACTATGATACAATTTTTAAGAGAATAAAACAAGAGATATTTTGGCGGATAAATCGAAGATCAACACGCCTGAAGCCATGATGAGAAGTGTTGGAAGAGTTCCGCACAGCTTTTTATATAAAAATATTGTATCTTGGAAACAGGAGAGGATGATGTGTAAAAGCAAATATTTAAGAATACAAATATTGATTTTAATACTGAACGGATGAGACCAGACACTACCTTTTTTATGATCTGCTTATTCATGATGGGGCGTTCATGCGTTCATGCACAGCAGTTTGTGCCCACACTGGACAGCCTTGCGGTAACATTTACGATCCGGAATGGTAAAAATTTAGAAATTCAGCCTGATACCCCCGAACGGAAAGCATCTGCACAGAGAAGTACGGCAGATCTGCTGTATATACTGGATGATTTTTTCGAAGGCAGTGAATACCGCAAAGGGAAATCTGTTCAGGTAAAGCAGTACTGGACTGATGTGGATATAGTTCAGGAAGGTTTTGTTGTGGATTCTGTTTCGTCAGCAGTATATAGAGTAGAGATACCGGAAATGAAGACCTTTAATCCTCAGCTAAAGACCGGACGTTTTTTAAAGATAAAATCAAGGCCGTCAAAAGCCCCGGAGCAGTTTTTTATTCACCTTTTAAACCATAATCAGCTGATACTGGTTTCCGTGAGAACATTTCTGTATACGGATGCAGAAGCTTTCAGGCTGAGAGAGCAGCGTATCAATGCCTATCTGAACTGGCTGCTGGAGAAATACCATTAACCCATCTGTTTTTAACCAATGATCCATTGAGAAGCATTTTTATCAGAATCACCCCATGTACTTTTTTTAACCGATGGGTTAATTTTAATATCTTTACGCACCTAATCATTAAATAACACTTCTTATGCAGATAAAGCCATATACTTTAATTTTAACTGTACTTTTTCAATTATTAAGTTTCCATGCATTTTCACAGAAAACAGCAGATTTGAATTCTTTACTGAACAAAAATTCCGAGTTTATATTTCCGCAGACACCGGAAAAGATTTCAGCTGCTTTACACGTAAAAACTGAATTTTATGAAGATGCCAATGAAGAAAAATATGCTAAATGGATTACAAAATCAGGGCTTGAGATGTATTGCAGTCTCGGTAAGAATAATGCGGTCAACGAAATGTTTTTTGACATTCCGGAGGATAAATCTTTAATTGTTGAAGGACTTCCTTTTGGTCTTGCAATGAATAAAACAACACTGCAGGAAGCCAAAACCAGATTCGGTAAGCAGGGGGCTAAAACCCAGAAACTAGGAAATGACAGCTCTTTTCCCGGAGGTACCCGACTGATTTTAAAAAAAGGAACCCATTATGCAACCTTGATTTTCGACAGTAAAAATCTTTTAAGGTCCCTGGGAATTACCAAAGAACTGATTGATCCTGCGGCCAATTAATATTTTAAAAATTAAATTTTCCAAGAATACAGTAAACCTTCCGGACGTAAATCCGGAAGGTTCTTTTTTTGAGGGATGTGAAGAAAATGTATATTAAACTTTTAATCTTATAGTCTGTGGTATTTATCTCCGGATAACATCATAAATTTTATGATACAGTATATTAAACAGTGTGTAAAATCAGTATTATTGTAATAAAATTAATCCTTAATAAAACACATGGGTCACTGGGAAATCTTTTTTTTCTTTTTAATAATCGCCTTTGTTTATTCATCAATAGGATTCGGAGGCGGTTCCAGCTATCTGGCGGTTTTGGCCATGTATAATCTTCCCTATCAGGAAATACGTTTAACAGCACTGATCTGCAATGTGATTGTCGTAACTGGAGGGGCTTATATCTATTTGAAAAATAAACAGATCAACTGGAAAAAAGTGATCCCCATAACCCTGGTAAGTGTTCCTATGGCTTATCTTGGAGCTGTGTTGAAAATCAGCAGGGAAACCTTCTTTCTGGTTCTGGGAATTACGCTGATCGTGGCAGCCTTATTGTTATGGATAAAGACAGGCACCGGAAGTGAGGAAAATACGGTAGAAGATTCCGGGCTGTCAGTTGCCGGCAACGGTATTTTAGGAGGAGGTATTGGCTTCTTATCAGGATTAGTGGGAATTGGTGGGGGAATTTTTCTTTCCCCATTGCTTAATCTGATGAAATGGGATACACCGAGAAAGATTGCTGCGACATCCAGCGTTTTTATTTTAGCGAATTCCATATCCGGAATTTTCGGACAGGTATCAGAGATATCGGCCGATATAAACTTTTTCAGAATTCTGAGTTTATGTCTGGCTGTTTTTATAGGCGGACAGATAGGGGCAAGAATGTCACTGAAATGGAATGCACTGGTTATAAAAAGAATGACCGCAGTATTGGTTTTAGTGGCAGGTGTAAACATTTTAATTAAATACGGGTAAATGAAACTTAAAATATTGGCATTCGGTATAGCGAAAGATATTTTCGGGACACCGGAAAAACTCGTGCAGGTAAATGACGGGCTGAATGTGGGACAGCTGAAAAATGTTCTGGAACAAGAATTTCCGGAACTGAAAAAACTGAAATCTTATTTTATTGCGGTAGATGAAGAATATGCAGATGATGATCAGATACTGAACAGCATTCACGAAATTGCGATTATTCCTCCGGTAAGCGGCGGCTAGTGTGAACAGGAGGTGAGGGTACCCACAAAAAAATGTGCGTTCATAACAGATCGTAAGATCAATTAAAAGCTTTGTGAAACAGTGATTGATATAAGAATAACAGAGAACCCGCTGGATATAACGGAAATTCTTTCCATTGCCAAGGATCATACCAGTGGGGGTATTGCAACATTTATAGGAACAGTCCGGAACGTTACGGAAAACAAACCTGTCATCCGTCTGGAATATGAATGCTACCGGCCAATGGCCATCAGAGAAATGCAAAAAATAGCCGAAAAGGCTGTTTCCTCATTTTCCGTACAGAATATCGTTATTCATCATCGTACCGGAATTTTATTTCCTGGTGATGCCGCAGTAATAATTCTGGTAAACGACGGGCACAGGGAAGCCGTTTTTGATGCCTGCCGGTATATTATAGATACCATAAAAAAAACCGTTCCCATATGGAAAAAAGAAGTTTTTGAAGATGGCGAAGAATGGGTTTCTGCTCATCCGTAATTGGAAGACCGGAATTTTGTATATTTACTTAATATGTTCATAAAGGTATGGAAACCAGTATATCAGAAAACAAATCTGTGAACCGGATAGAAATCATTAAAGTAAAGGATCTCAGCAGTTTTAGCTGCACAGACGAAATTGCCGTAGAAGAACCTTTGGAAATCCGTGTTTCTTTCGGACCGGAAGAGCAGAGGGAAAGAAAAAATATATCGGTGACCATGCGTACACCAGGTAATGATGCAGAACTGGCGGCCGGATTTCTTTTTACTGAAGGAATTATTTCCGGCTGCCATCAGATCAGAAACGTGGAACATTCTTCAAAAGAATGCTCAGAGAAAAGAGAAAATACCATTATTGTAGAATTAGCAGAAGGTTTTATGCCTGAACTCATGAAATCCGACAGAAACTTCTACACGACTTCCAGCTGTGGCGTATGCGGAAAAGGTTCTATTGAATCCATAAGAACAGTAAGCCCCTTCCGGCATCCTGAAAAGAAAAAACAGATCATCACCTTTGAAATACTATATCAGCTGTCGGAAAACCTGCGGGCCTTTCAGAATAATTTCAGTGCCACAGGAGGCATTCACGCTTCCGGTATTTTCGATTTAAATGGAAATCTGCTTGCCTTAAGAGAAGATGTAGGCCGGCATAATGCGCTGGATAAACTGATAGGGCATTCTTTATTTACCGGACAGCTTCCCCTGAGTGATAAAATTCTGGTATTAAGCGGAAGAGCCAGCTTTGAACTTATTCAGAAAGCAGCTATGGCAGGAATATCAATCGTCGCAGCAATAGGAGCACCTTCCAGCCTGGCAGTGGATCTGGCCAGGGAGTTTGATATAACCCTGCTGGGATTTCTCCGCAAAAACCGGTTCAATATATATAACCGGAGCCGTTTTCTTGAGATCACCACGAAATAGCCGGATAAAAAATATTCGTACATCAGTGACAGAAAATAAAGCTAACTGTGTACACTGTAAGATAAACATCAGCAGCTCTCTAAAAAATAGACAATGAAAATAAGAATAAAAGACAACTCAATCCGTTTACGTATCACCCGGTCAGAAGTTACAGAATTAGGGAAAAGCGGAATTGTTTCCTGCACTACTGAATTTGTAGACAGACCATTCATTTATGAAATTGTGAAAACAGATGAAGAAGAGCTTTCCGCAGCCTTTATCGAAAACAGAATGGTCATGAAAATACCGCAGGCTATGATTGAAGAGCTCGTTTCCACAGACAGGGTAGGTTTTGACGGGCAGACCGGCCTTGTAAAACTACTGGTAGAAAAAGACTTTGTCTGCATAGACAATAGCCTGGAAGATCAGAGTGATAATTACCCGAATCCCAATCTTACCTGTTGACCCCATCACAAAATAAAAAGCTATGGAAGATAATCATAAAAAGAAAGAAATAGAAAAGGAAATCAGTAAAGAGCCGAATGCTGAGAATCCCTATACCTTACTTGATCTGAAGCTTACCCATGTTGAAAAAGCGGCAGCAGGCGTACCCGCCGTAATGGCTGCATTCAGCGACCTTTTTGAAGAAAAAGTACCGTTCCGGGGAATGAGGGCCTTATTCAGAATGAACCAGATGGGCGGTTTCGACTGCCCGAGCTGTGCGTGGCCGGATCCCGATGATGAACGCTCTGTTTTGGGCGAATACTGTGAAAACGGAGCAAAGGCGCTTGCCGAAGAGGCAACCACCAAAAGAGTAACCCCGGAATTTTTTAAACAGAATTCGGTATATGATCTTGCCCGGCTGGATGATTATCAGATCGGGAAGATGGGCCGGCTTACCCATCCCATGTATTTACCGGAAGGAGCTACCCATTATCAGCCTGTCAGCTGGGAAAATGCCTTTAAAAAAATTGCAGAACACCTCAACGCCCTTGAAACTCCGGATGAAGCCGCTTTTTATACCTCCGGAAGAACAAGTAACGAAGCATCCTTCGTTTATCAGTTATTTGCCAAAGAATTCGGAACCAACAATATGCCGGACTGCTCCAATATGTGCCACGAAACCTCAGGCTCTGCACTGCGCACTACCATTGGAATCGGTAAAGGAACCGTAACGCTTGAAGATTTTTATGAAGCGGAAGTGATTGTGATCATCGGGCAGAACCCGGGAACCAATGCGCCGAGAATGATGAGTGCCCTGGCTAAAGGAAAAAAGAACGGAGCGAAAATTATTGCCATTAACCCTTTACCTGAGGCCGGCCTGATGGGCTTTATCAACCCGCAGAGCGTTAAAGATATCCTGAAAGGCGGTGTTCAGCTGGCAGATCTTTATCTTCCCGTAAAGATCAATGGCGATATGGCCTTGCTGAAAGCACTTGAGCTTTTATTGATCGAACTGGAACAAAAAAATCCGGGAACTGTATTCGATCACGATTTTATTAATGAAAAAACATCAGGATATGAAGATTTCATCAAACAGTTTGATCGTTATAACCTGGATGAGCTGGCTGCTCTTTCCGGAGTTTCCAGAGAAGGATTGTATGAAGCGGCAGAAGCGATTGCCGCCAGGAAAAAAATCATTTTCAGCTGGGGAATGGGGCTGACTCAGCAGCCAAACGGAGTAGATATGATCCGGGAAATCCTTAATATTCTTCTGCTTAAAGGAAGCATCGGAAAACCTGGAGCCGGAGTATGCCCTGTCCGCGGACACAGTAATGTGCAGGGAAACAGAACCATGATGATTGATGAAAAGCCTACCGATGAGCAGCTGGACAGGCTTGAAAACTTCTATGGCTTTAAAGTACCCCGTAAACACGGTTATGATGTAGTGCGTGCTATCAAAGCCATTCATGAAGAAAAAGTAAAGGTATTGTTCTGCATGGGAGGAAATTTCATATCCGCAACACCGGATACTACCTATACCGCTCATGCACTGCGAAAACTTAACCTGCTTGTATCTGTTTCCACGAAACTGAACAGGGGACATCTGGTACACGGGAAAGAAGCACTGATCCTGCCCACTTACGGCCGGAGCGATAAAGATATTGTGAATGGTGAAATACAGATTGTTTCCACCGAAAACTCAATGGGAGTAGTACAGGATTCCAAAGGAATGCTGGATCCGGTATCTGATCACCTGGTTAATGAAACCCAGATCGTATGCCGTATGGCAATGGCTACGCTGGGAGAAAGATCTGTGATCAACTGGCAGCGTTACCATGACAGCTATGATGCTGTGCGGGATGATATCGAGCAGTGTATTCCCGGATTTGAAGATTATAATGTTCGTGTCCGCCGGAAAGGAGGGTTCTATCTTCCCAATGCAGCCCGCGATAAACAGTATTTTTCTAAAGAACTTGGAGGACGTGCTCCTTTTACGCTAACAGAAATTCCTGATAATACCCTTGCGCCTGATGAATATATGATGGCCACTACACGTACCCATGATCAGTTCAATACAACCATTTACGGGCTGGATGACCGGTACCGGGGCATTAAGAACGAAAGACGGGTTATCTTTATGAATCAGAATGATATTGATAAGGCCGGATTCAAAGCCGGAGATAAAGTAGATCTTTATAATTATGACGATGGCATAGAAAGGATAGCACCTCTGTTTATCATTGTTTCCTACCGGATTCCTGAAAAAAATACCGTAACCTATTTCCCGGAAACCAATGTGCTGGTTTCCGTGAATAATGTAGTGAAAGAAAGCAATATGCCCGCTTCCAAATATGTGAAAATTAAAATCAGAAAACACGATCCGGAAGTCTATAAAAAAGTAGACGAAATGCTGTATAAAGGTGCTGTTCAAAGACCATAGTCCTAAGACTTTTTTGTATGAAAAAAATACTGCTTTTAGCCTTTCTGTGCATTTTCAGCTGGACATTCAGCCAGACGGATTTTTAAACTTAAAATCAGTGGTGAAGTGATAAAGCCATTGGAAATTACATTATCTGATTTAGCAGAAATGCCGCGGAAAGAAGCTTCACTGAAAGACAAGAACGGAAAAATACATATTTATTCCGGAGTGGGAATTCAGGATATTCTTTTAAAAGCCGGAGTTCCTTCAGGTAAAGAACTGCATGGTGAAAATCTTTCAAAATACCTGCTGGTAAAATGTACCGATGGCTATCAGGTTCTGTTTTCACTGGCTGAACTGGCTGCTTCCATTGCAGATAAGAAGGTCATTATTGCAGATAGGATAGACGGAAAAGCATTGCCGGAATCAAAAGGTCCGCTCCGTATAATTGCCGAAGGAGAAAAGAAGCCTGCAAGAAGCTCCTATCAGGTAGAATCATTGATTATCGGGCATGTTACAGATTAAAATATACAGCAAGGAGTATCGGTTTAAAGTGCTCCTTGTAACTGATGATAAAAAATAATTTTAGGATTAGTTTTTAATTAAAACTTTGCAGTGAGTTTATCCCTTCTTTCAGAGAAAAAACCTCTGCTTCAGGAAAAGCCTTTCTTATTTTTCCGGCTGCTGAAATACTGCGTTTCCCGGTAGCACAGTAGCAGACAACAGGAAGGGTGCAGTCGATTAAATCCAGCCTGTTTTCCAGATCATCCAGAGGAATATTCTTTCCGCCGATGTTGAAATGCTGATGTTCCTTTTCTGTACGTACATCTATCAGTTCATACCTGGTATTCTGCAGTTCGTCAAAGGTGATGGTGACAATGGTTGGGGAAAGAGCCGTGATCAGGGTTGGGGTTTTCCGCAGTTTAATCGTCCGGGTTTTACCGTTCATCACGTTGATCATCCATAATTTTCCGGCTAAAATATCCTCCGAACGGGTCAGGTATTTGATCGCTTCGTTAGCCTGCATGCAGCCGACGATTCCTGCCAGTGTAGGAAGTACACCTCCTTCCCGGCAGTTGGGCACCTGAGATTCTTCCACGTGAGGGAAAACATCCCGGTAGTTGGGAGAGTAGCTGCCGTCCTTCTGTAAAACATTCCATATGCTTACCTGGCCTTCATGCTGGTAAATAGCACCGTATAGCAGTGGTTTTCCAGCCAGTACGCAGGCGTCGTTGAGCAGGTATTTGGTTTCAAAATTATCGGTACCTTCAATAATCAGATCAAATTCAGAAATGAGATCCATTACATTATCGGAGGTCACTCTTAAACAATAAGGTATTACCGAAACAGAAGGGTTCTGCTGCCGCAGTCTCTTTGCAGCAATATCTACCTTGAATAAGCCTGCATCATCGGGGGTATATAAAATCTGGCGGTGAAGGTTACTCATAGAGACCGTATCATCATCCACAATGCCGATAGTTCCTACACCGGAAGAAGCAAGATACTGGGAAGACGGGCAGCCGAGCCCACCCATACCCACGATCAGAACTCTGGAATTTTTGAGTAATTCCTGGGAAGAAAGACCAAATCCGGGTAAAACGATCTGGCACTGATAGCGTTCAAATGAATCTTCACTCATCATTATTTCTTTTTTGGATGATACATAAATACTTTCATTCATGTATCAGGGACGGTTATCAAAAATGTTCAATTTATTTTTGGCACAGATTCACAAATTATATTTTATGAATGGTAGCTTAATTTCTATTTTTTCAGAATATGCTTGGCTTTCTCGGCTTCTTCAGGGGTATTCACATTCATTAAAGCATCCGGATCATGGGATTTCAGAATAAGAGTATCGCTGTTGATGAGGACTTTTCTCGGACATGTATTCCCGGTTCCTAAAAAATTCAGCAGGAGAGGGTAGCTCTTCGGTTCCCATATCGTGATCAGAGGTTCCGGTAGCCCGTCAAAAGGGCTTTCATAAGTAGTGGCTGCCTTTTGATGATTCCGTGATCTGATCAGAAATTCCAGTGATCTTTTATCCAGCAAAGGAAGATCACAGGCAACAACAAGCCATGCCTTATCCCTTTGGGAACGGAGTGCGGAGAGGATACCCCCAACCGGTCCCATATTAAGGAAAGTATCGGTAAGAGCCCTGTAATCCGGATCAAAATCTTCCAGCTGATCCTGTCTGCAGGAAATAAAAACCTCTTCACAGAAAGGAGCCAGTAAGTCTGCTGCAAAATACCGCTGTTCTTTTCCGTGCCAGTTCAGCAGATCTTTTGGAGTGCCCATTCTTATGCTTTTCCCTCCGGCCAGAACAAGACCGTTGATGGGAGGAATACTTTTATTCTCTTCTGAAATCATTTTTTCCGCCGGATTTTTCTATTAATTTAATTTCTCTGATGATAATATCATGGCTCAGGGCCTTACACATATCATAGATCGTTAATGCAGCTACGGAAGCTCCGGTGAGAGCCTCCATTTCAATTCCTGTTTTGGCTTCAACTTCAGCAGTACAGTATATCTCAATTTCATTTTTATCATTCACTTCAATATGTACTTCACAGTTTTCAAGACCTATCGGATGGCAGAGCGGAATAAGTTCTCCGGTTTTCTTGGCTGCCATTATTCCTGCGATGATGGCGGTCTGAAAAACAGATCCTTTCGGAGTTTTAAAATCGCCTTCTTTCAGTTTTTGAAGAATGTTTTCAGGAACTTCAACTGTTGCCTGGGCTACGGCTCTCCTGTGGGTAACCTGCTTTGCACTTATATTGACAATCTGGGGTTCCATTTTTTTATTGAGATGTGAAAAATCTGTCATTGTTTTTTAAAAATTATATTTCCATATTTTATAAACTTCACCCTTTCTGAAAGAAGTCCGCTCAGACGGTAGTTCTATAAAAGCATCTGTACCGGTGAGATGGGAAAAGTCTCCCGAACCATTGGTGTCAACAGATTCAGCGGTTAACTGTCCTTCTGAATTCACATGAAGTTTTACCTGGGCAAAATACTGAAGGGCAGGAAGAAAATCAATATCGTTCTGTAAAACAGCATGCTGGAAGACCGGGTTCTGTATTTTCAGAGATTCCGTCAGCCACGGAATAAAATAACGCTGAAGGCACATAAATACAGAAACGGGATTACCGGGAAATGCAAAAACGAGTTTCTGATCCGGACCTTTTCCAAACCAGAAAGGCTTTCCGGGGCGCTGCCGGATTTTATGGAAAAGCTTTTCAATGCCGAGCTCTTCACATACTTTTGGGAGATAGTCAAATTTTCCCATAGAAACACCGCCACTCATCAGAAGTAAGTCATATTTACCGATGCCGTGTGAAAGCTCCTTTCGTATTTCTTCGTAATGATCGTTGAGGTGGAGCATATCAGCATCAATATGGTACTTTTCCAGCACCGATTTTATGGTAATGCCGTTTGAACGTCTTAACTGAAATGGTTCCGGAACGGATTCAGGATCTGTCATTTCGTCCCCCGTAGAAATAATCAGGGTTTTGGGAAGTTTTTTTACAGATAACACCGTCTTTCCAACCGACGCGGCAACACCTATGACAACCGGGGTGATCAACTGGTTGGCTTTGACCAGGATTTCACCTGCTTTTTTATCTTTTCCTTTACGGTGTATGTTCTGTCCTTGTTTTATATCAGTCTGAATCGTGGCTACTCCGTTATCTGTTGAAATATCCTCATACCGGATGACCGTATCTGCTGAATGATCCAGTGAAGCTCCCGTCATGATTTCTATACATTCATTTTCAGCGCCGATAGAAACGGGAGGTTCTCCGGCTGGCTGTATTGCTTTAATCACAAATGAACGGATGCCTTTTTCATAAGAACTCCAGGCTATTGCAATACCGTCAACAGTCGGCCGGTCAAAAGGCGGAAGGTCCCGGTCTGCGGTAATGTCTTCTGCCAGTACTCTTCCCGATGCCTGGTGGTAAGGTATACATTCTGTTCCCCAGAAACGGGTTTGGGAAAGTATGGTGCTTTCCGCCTGTTCTACGCTGATCATTTCCATAATTATCCTCCGATTGTAGCCATAGACTGATGAGCCTGTGATGGGGTCAGACTGAGCTTTTGAGCTTCCCATCCGTCTTTGGGCTTATGATTAATAGTATTGATGATGATATTTTTCAGCTCTTGATCTGTTTTTCCGGATCGCATCTCTTCCTTCAGGCTGATGCCGCTGCCTTCATACAGGCATGTTCTTAATATGCCGGCAGGCGTGATACGTATTCTGTTGCAGTCTCCGCAGAAAGAACGGGTATAAGCTGCAATGATCCCTATATTCCCTGTAAAACCCGGAATCTTATAATTATAAGAGGTAGAACTTTTCGGATCCTGTATTTTTGCTATTTCAGGGAAATGATTTTTAATATGGTGATAGATGCGAATATGATCCCATTTCAGAGATACCTCCGCATCACTCCCGTTAAAAGGCATTTCTTCTATAAAGCGCACATCAACAGGCAGATCTCTGGATAGGAATACCAGAGGAATAAGATCTTCGGTATTCTGCCCTTCCATCACCACCGTGTTTATTTTTACTCTGATCCGGGCTTTCAGTAAAGCGTCTAAGGTCTTCATAACCTTATCAAAGCTTTTCCTGCGGGTGATTTTAAAAAAACGTTCTTCATTCAGGGTGTCGAGGCTGAGGTTGACCGACTGTATGCCCGATGCTTTAAGCTTGGGAATATACTGCTCTGTCAGGAGCCCGTTTGTGGTCAGGCTGAGGTCGTTGAGACCATTTAAACAGGAGATCTTCTCAATAAGATCAATGCAGTTTTTTCTTACAAAAGGCTCACCGCCGGTAATCCGGATTTTATCAACACCCAGTTCCGTAAAAACAGAGCATAGTCTCAGCATTTCTTCATCCGTCATCAGATCTTTTTGTTTGATCCATGCAAGACCGTTTTCCGGCATACAATAAGTACATCGGAGGTTGCACCGGTCTACAACGGCCAGCCTTAGATAGTTGATAGGTCTTCCGAATTTATCTGTCAGCATTTCAAATCAATGAGTCTTACTACAAATATAATGATTGTTTGCTGTGGATTGATTCAATTTTACAGATAGAATGAAATTATAGTCTTTCCAGGTTAGTTTATTAGGGGTACTGTTGTATCTGCCACGGTCAGAAAAAGATGGGTGTCCTTTGAAGCTCCGTCTGTAAGGTTGTTTCCTCCGGCTATAAACGTTTTTTACAGCTAAAGCTGTTTAAACAGATTTTAATGTCTTCAGAAAAATTTCAGCAGGTTTAATTTTATAAAAATTCAAAAAAAGCAAAAATCCCGGCCAAAAACCAGGATTTTATAATAAGTTCATGTTATTTTACGGATGAATAACAACACTCTGCTTACTTAGCGTATGTGCTGAGAAATATCCCAGGGCTCCGTTGCTGATATTACTAGGAGGATTGGCAGGAGTCACACCGCTTCCGCCGCCCGCGATATCCAGAAGGGCACTGTAAAAAGTGAAAACATTTGTATCAATACACTGCATTTCAACATGAATGGTATCTCCTGCAACAACTTCATGATCGGCACCGTCGTTGTCATCATTGGGAAGTATCAGAGGTCTCTGGTTCGGCAGTCCGTTATTGATGTTGTCTGAAAAAACATTCAGGCTTTTTTTAGGCAGATCATTGATGGTAAAGCTGAAAAGATAACGGTTTCCCAATGTGGGAGGATCTGTAAAGACAGGCAGCAGGGTATAGCTTATTTTTCCTCCGAATGTAAAGGAATCCTGTTCAAGGCCTTCAAAAGCTACGGCTTCCGGCATTGTACTCTGTGCGGTATACTGCTTTCCGTCTGCTTCAATTTTCAGGGTGTAGGTTCTTCCTGATGCTCCTACAAAAGCAGATGAGGTCATATATTTTCCGTTGCCGACGTATTGCAGTGTTTCCGTCTGCCCGGTGTTGTCACTGATGATAACGGTGGCTCCGGTTACGGCAGGATACTGGTTATCCTGTGTAAAGGCAACAGACCGGGTTATTTTTACAAAATAGGGGCCCGGCTGATTGGTAATATTACCTTCAATAACGATATTTCCGCTCTGGTCTTCCAGGTCGAGATCAATTTCTTTCTGGCAGGCGGTAAATAAAAACAGGGATAATATAATTAAAAAGATATTTTTCATGATTTAGAATTTGAAATTATAAGTGATGTTGGGTACCCATCGGAATAAAGAGGTCTGCATGGCACGGGTAGTTCCCGGATTATTCGGATTGTCTTCAAAAGTAATGGTGTAGGCATTTTCACGCCCGTACAGATTGTAGATTCCAAAAGACCATGAACCACGGAAACGCTTAGTGGAAGCCGGTTCGTAAGTAGCACTCAGATCCATTCTGTGATAGGCAGGCATTCTGTCTGCATTTCTGCTGCTGTACTGGAAGACCGTTTGCCCGTTCAGTTCATATTTTCCGGTAGGGAAGGTAACTGCATTTCCTGTACTGTACAGGAACAGCCCTGAGAATGACCATTTTTCATTGAGCTGATAGGTGGCAACAACCGAAAGGTCATGGGTCTTATCCATTCTGGCATTGTACCATTCATCATTATTGATTCCGTTGATTCTTCTCTCCGTTTTAGAAAGAGTATAAGAGATCCATCCGGTCAGTTTCCCGCTTTTCTTTTTGGCAATTAATTCCAGCCCGTAAGCCCTGCCTTTTCCGAAAAGAAGTTCACTTTCTATATCGGCGGCAGTATCAAACGTGATCTGGGCTCCGTTTTTATAGTCGATCTGGTTCTGCATCGATTTGTAATAGATCTCTGCATTCAGTTCATAGTTATTATGGTTGAAATTTCGGCTGTAACCGAGGCTGAACTGGTCTGCAATCTCCGGTTTTACCGTATAGCTGCTTCCTATCCACTGGTCGGTAGGATTTCCGCTGCTGCTGTTGCTTAAAAGATGCAGGTTCTGCGTATTGCGCGAATAACCCCCTTTTACACTGCTTACCTCGTTGATACGGTAATTGGCTGTGATACGCGGTTCCGGATTTACATAGGTTTTACCGAATTTTCCTTTTTCTAAAAACCGGCTGTCCGTAAGCACTCCGTTTTCATAGGTATTGAAAGTATCTCCGCCCAATACACTGAACATCGAAAGTCTCACCCCGTAATTCACTGTCAGCTGGTCATTCACTTTGAAATCATCATTAATGTACAGGGCATTTTCCCATGAATACCGTTTATTTCTCGGAAAACTGCTTACACTGGTGCCCGAAGCACTGCTTGGAGTAAGCGTATGGTAAATAGACTGAAGCCCGAAACGTACAGAATGCTTATTTCCGGCAAACCAGGTGAAATCCTGCTTAAGGTTCCAGTCCTGTATCTTTGAATTCAGCCCGAACTTATTGTCATTGCTTTCCAGGCTTACTTTGTAATCGTAATTGCTGTAAATAAAAGATGTGTTGGAGAACAGCTTACTGTTGATAATACTGTTCCATCTCAGGGTAGCCGTTGTATTTCCCCAGTCTGAAGAAAAAGTATTGCCGATTCCTAAAACATCTCTTCCGAAATATCCGGAAAGGTAGAGACGGTTGTTTTCATTGACCTGATAATTAGCCTTTAAATTGAGATCATAAAAATAAAGCTTATTGTCTTTAAAATCATCGGTTGTTTTCAGGAAAAGATCGGCATAGGTTCTCCTTCCCGATACAATGAATGATGATTTTTCTTTCTGGATAGGGCCTTCCACACTCAGACGGCTGCTGATAAGGCCGATTCCTCCGTTGATATTATAATCCCTGTTGTTTCCGTCTTTCATTTTGACATCCATCACAGACGAAAGGCGGCCGCCATACTGGGCAGGGCTGTTTCCTTTGATAATGCTGGCATCCTTCAGCGCATCACTGTTGAATGTACTGAAAAAACCGAGCAGGTGAGAGGCATTGTAAACAGGAGCTTCATCCAGAAGGATCAGGTTCTGGTCTGCAGCACCGCCTCTTACACTGAATCCGCTGCTTCCTTCGCCGTTACTTTTAATACCCGGCAGAAGCTGGATGGTTTTCATGACATCCCTTTCTCCGAATAAAACCGGAAGTTTCTCTATATTTTTAATGCTCAGCGTCTCCGTACCCATCTGGGCAGTAGAAAGATTCTTATCCTTTTTTACCCCGGAAACCACTACCTCATCAATACTTTTTGTTGTTTCTTCCTCCTGATTCAGAGGAAGATCCAGTTTTATATTCTGATCAACTTTTACCTGCTGTTCAAAATCCTTATATCCCGGATAAGAAACGATCAGTGTATAGCTGCCTTCCGGTAATGATAAGGAATAGAAACCATATTCATTGGCTGTTACATGAATGGACGGGTTTTCGCTTACTTTTACATTAACCCCGATCAGGAGTTCACCGTTCTTTTGGTCCTTAACGGTTCCGCTTACAGAATAGGTCTGCTGTGCAATCGCTAACGTGCTGAAACAGAGCGCGGCCGTGGCGGCCGTAATTTTTAAAAAGGATGTCTGCATTAGTTTATTTTAAAGTAGTAAAACTTTTCTCAATAGAAATAATAGTTTGTTGATGCCTGATAAGTAGGAAAAACAGGCGATTAGTTACATGAACAGGCCTTAATATTGAAACTGTTCTTACCTTACAGCTGTATATACAGGTATTTTAAAATCCGGATCATCAGATTTATCTGCGGGAAAACAAAGGAAGATGATGCATTCTGATGAGTTTTTGTGATATAGAGTGTTTAAAATAAAATTTTTGTTCCTCCGGTTTGTGATCTAATAAATAAGTTTAAACAGATTTAAAAATAAAAATAAGCTTTCTCCAATGCTCACAGAACTTTTTAAATTTGTTTATTAAAAGAAATTAAAAAAATGGAAACCATATTTGTTATCAGTAAAGAATATATTGAAAAGGATGATGTCTTATTGAAATTTTCTTCAATTGCCGGTTTAATGAATGTTGAATTAATTGAAAATCAGAATGATATCATGATTGTAAAGAAAGGTGACAGAGATATTGAACAAATAGAAATAAGTGGCTTAAATAAAGAATATTTTGAAGCAACCATTCGAAACGGAAATTTTAAAACAGACTATGGATGCCTGCTAACCATAGATTTCTATTCCGAACAGAAACTGGTGATCTCTTTTTTAAAATTATTATTTAAAGAACTGCCGGATATTCTTATTTATAGTGAAATTGGTCCTGCTCTGAACTCTCCGTTTGTCTTTAGAGAAAACCATTTAAAAAATTTTTCAGGAGCGGACAGCTATGCTCTTTTTGGAAATGCACCCCAGGATTTAAGTCATCCGGCTTAAAAATATACCATTCAAAAGTCCGGGTAGTTCATACTCCCATTATTCTTTTGAATTATAACTTTTGAGGATTTCAAACATAAATGAGAAGAGAAGTATTGACAGGCAGTCGTTTATAAAAATGGAGCCATATATCATGGCCTGAAATCCTTTTTATATAATGATAAAACTTCGGAAAAGCCCTTGAATAAAAGAAAAAATCCATAGTTTTGTTTCATGAGAATAATTTTCTATGCCTGTTTATGCTTTCCTCTTTCTCTTTTCTCACAGACGGCGGCAAAGGTAATCGGAATTTCAGATGGTGACACCATCACAGTTTTATTAGACGGAAATATTCAGAAGAAACTCAGGCTGGCAGAAGTAGACTGCCCTGAAAATAAGCAGCCGTTTGGGAAAAATGCCAGGCAGTTTACCTCAGACCAGGTTTTTGCCAAAAAAATTACTTTTACCGAAACCAGTACAGACCGTTATGGGCGAAGCATAGCCAGAGTATATTACGATAACGGAAAGTACCTTTCGGCAGAGATTATCAGAGCAGGTTACGGCTGGTGGTATCAGGCCTATTCCAAAGACAGGCTGCTGGGAAAAATACAGGATTCGGCAAAAGCTCAGAAACTGGGTTTGTGGCAGGATAAAAAAGCAGTTTCACCCTGGGAATACCGTAAAAAAAGACGTGAAGAAGCTTTGAAGAAACGTCTTCAGAAACAGGCTGCCGGGCAAACTGAAAAGAAAAAGAAAGAGTCCATATCAAACCCTGTAAAACAGATAAAAAGCAGGCAGAATAACTCTTTCACCGAAACTCATTTCGCTCCATCCCTCAAAATCAACGGGATAAGCAGCTTCTGCCGTACATCAGTTTATAGAGATAGAATTCACTCCACTTAAATGATCCGTTAGCAGGGTTGGAAAAATTGATTTTGAAAAATTAAACCTGATTAAAATAAAAGAAATATTTTAAACCATTAAAAAAAGTAAGATCCTTAGAATATTAAGGATCTTTATGGTTTAAATAAAATTCAGAACAGGTTAAGATTCTGCCTTCAGCAGCCCAAAGCCGGAAGAAACCGGTTCTTTACCGAAAAGGCAGGAAAATATATTCTGAAATTCATGAATATACCGGCATTTAATTGAATTGCCGTAAATCTTGAGTCCTTCAAGAAACTTTCTGGAGCCGAGATCAATATCATATTTTATAAACTGTTCAGGTCTTTCATACCGGATTCTCTGTTCAGAACTGTAAGTACACGAAAACCCGAATTTTTCAAGCCATTCCTCAGTTATTTTAATCGGTTGGATAGAACTGGCCGGAACAGAAATACTTTGAAAACTGTTTTCAATTTTTACAAAATAATCATGATTGATATTCTGGAAGATTTCGGTAATGGTATAAATCTGATTTTTGTACTCAACTAAATTTTTAATTTTAAGATCTGCTACATTCATGATACTCTGGATTTTGATGGTGGAAATGTTCAGATACCAGTGCAAATACTATGCCTTGCATTGGATTAACAAGCCCCCTTTTAGTGAATGTTTTGTTAATTTTTGTGCCGCAATTTTTAATTATATATTAAAACAGGCCTTCTGCTTATAAAAAAGCGCTATCAGGAAAAACGGAAATGTGGTACGCATGTGGTATCTGTTGTCAGGCTTTGGAATATCTGTTCGCGGAAGCCAGAAGAAATGAAACCACTGTCGCAAAAACAATAATCCCGATGAAAACATACCAGGAAAAAGCATGGAGAAGGTATCCCGTTCCGCTTCCCAGAATACTGGAGCCGGAATAATAAAAAAGCCAGTAAATGGATGTTGCAGAAGATTTTCCGCGTTTCGCACGCAGGGCAGTCATCTGGCTTGCCATTGTATGGGCGGCAAAAAAGGCAAGCGTAAACATGCCCAGACCAAAAATAACCACATATATATTTTCGGATAACAGCAGTACGGCTCCCGAAAGCATACAGAGAACAGAACCTTTCAGAATAAGAACAGAATCCAGGCGCTTTGACAGTCTGCTGGTCAGCATTGTTCCGAAGACCCCGAAAATATACATTAAAAATATAAAAGCGATGACAAAATGATTCAGGTAAAACGGCTTTCCTTCCAGTCTGAAGCTCAGGTAATTGTATACACTTACAAAAGTACCCATCAGCAAAGCCGCGATACAGTATAAACGGAGCATATACGGATCAGCAAAAAACCTTTTCATTTGCTTGATTTTCAGTGAGTAATCCGTTTTTTGAGGATTGAAAGACCTGGATTCAGGAAATAACCTCCAGAATATCAGCCCCAGGATCAGGCTTTCTGCTCCGATAAGAAGTACGGCGTTTCTCCACCCGAATTCCCCCGCAAAAATAGTCGCCAGTATTCTTCCGCTCATTCCTCCGATGGTGTTACCGCTGAGATACATACTGATCGCCAGGGCTACTGCCGATGCATGTACTTCTTCTGTGAGATAGGCCAGCGCAACCGAAGAAACTCCCGATACGACAAAGCCCTTCAGTAATCCGGCTGCAATAAGGATACTGAGACTGGGAATCCAGGCAGAAACAATAGTAAGAAGGGCAGAAGAGATCAGCGAAAAGACCATAAGATTCTTTCTTGAGTAGCTGTCTGCCCTAAAAGCAAAAAAAAGCAGACCTGCCGCCATTCCTATCGTGGATGAAGATACAAGGAGGGAGCTGTCCCCGGCTGTGGTTTTAAAATATTCCGCAACCATAGGAAGCAAAGGCTGAAAAAGATAAAGCTGGGCAAATACAGAAAGCCCCGAGAAGAAGATACAAAGTTTTATATACCGGAACCGGGAACTGCCTTTTTCTGCTTTTTCAGATGAATTCATGATCTTTTGGAATTAAAAACACACGGTTTTTATAATGAAATAAAGATTCTGCGAAGTTCCTGATATTTTTTTGATTAAAAAAACATATTACCGGATAAAACAGATAGTCCGGAACAGTCAGAGAGGTGTCGCTGCATGGCCGGACGGTTTTATCTGGCCATACAAACACTGAAGCATACTGCCGGACAGGATTAGTGCATCGTTTCATGAACTTTGATCAGTTCGGCAATATTGGAAATATTCAGTTTTTTGAAAATCCTTTTTTTATACGTACTTACAGTAGACATCTGGATGTGCAGCTTATTGGAGATTTCCAGATTTCCGTATCCGTCTGCCAGCAGTTTGAAAATTTCATATTCCCGTGATGACAGCTTTTCCACAGGATTGCTTTTTTTATTTTGAATGATCAGGCCAATCAGTTCGGCGGGATAATGATAACCTTTTTCTATGACAGATCTTACTGCTTCCCGGATCTCTTCTTCGCTGCTCTGTTTACTGAGATAGCCTTCCGCACCTTCTCTGATGTACTGAATGGCAACATCTTTGTCGTATCCGGAAAATACAAGAATTCTGAGACTTTCCTGTATGCCTTTAAGCTCAGAAATCATTCTCTTATACTGAGTTCCGGGCATGTCAATATCCAGAAGAAGCAGATCATACTGTTGGGAAGCCAGTTGTTCCTTTACCTGTTCATAATTTTCAGCAAAATCAATTCTAAGATTCGGATAAGCAGACTCCAGTACCAAAGCAGTTCCGGCTCTTACTACATAATGGTCGTCAGCAATTAAAATTCTTTCATTCATATAATGTTAGCTTTAATAAGAGTTATTTCAATGATAATTCCTTTTAAGGAGTTCTGAAACAGAAACCGATGGAAACAGAGCAGGTTGTTTCCTTTTACAGTTTTTGCAACCGGAGGCATGATGCTCTGCATCATTATAAAGTCCGGTATTTCCGGCAGTTTGCTTTTCAGACATTTCCGTAAAGGTGGTTATTATGGCAAATTCTTGCCCTGTTTTAAAGGGGGTAAGGCTATTGTCAGCAAATATCCGGTTAAATACACGTATGTTCAGGACAGGAAATTTTGCTTTGCCCGGCAAAAATCCTCTGTCTGTACTGTACCGCGAAGAAATATGACGCTGCCTGTAAATATTTGCAAACAATATTACAGAAAACAATGTCCAGGCCTTTAAATACATAAATGATCTATGTTTCCCGTGTGATCAGCACGGAAATTTGTTAATAATAGTCATTATACAAGCCAAAGTTTTTTAAGTATGGGAATTACTGAATGCATCTTTTTTCATTAAATATTTCTATTTTATTGTGTTTTGGTTGAAGAGTTTTAGTTAAACATGTAAAATTAATAAAAATATAGATATTAACCGCCACGGCAGAACTATTTTTGACATGAGTTTTATCTCCCTGTAAAGAGAGTAAATGAGATAAAATTTTCGTAAGAAGATTATTTTCGTTTTCAGCTTACCCATTATAAATCATATATCCTGTCCGTATATTTCACATTTTCTGATCGGCAGCTTTCCTGAAAACCTCTGCAGCAGATGGCTGTCATAAAATAAATTACGCTCCGTTTCTGTTTTTATCCCGGTTCCAAAAAGTTCACCATCTCTCTTTTTATTATTATCTTTAATTTTACAGAGGTATAGTCTGTAAACATATTGATGAGCAAAATGAGAAGAAGCGAAGAAATCACGAGTCAGTATTTTAGTTTTCTGGATAAACACATCCGGGAAGTTATCGAAGGAATAGTTCCGGAATTTATGGAAGTAAATGAAATTGCAGGGAAACTTGCCGTTTCCCATACCCATCTTACCGATACCATAAAAAAGGAAAAAGGAAAACATCCCTGCTATTTCTATGATGAAAAAATTATAGAAGCCGCCAAAACAATGCTCTGCAGCTCCGATAAATCCATTGCCGAGATTGCCGGGATTCTTACCTATGATCCGTCCAATTTTTCTAAATTCTTCAAAAAAATGACAGGGATCACCCCGGGAAATTTTAGAAAAATAAACGGACATCTGATATAAAAACAGAATACTTCAACGATTTTGGGAAAGCGGAAAACATCCTATACACAGGGTTTTTCCGCTTTTTTCATCTTTTAGGGAAAAAATATTAAAAATAATATTTTATAAATGAGACGATTGTGATAAATATTCGTCTTTTTTTATTGTTTCTTTATTTATAGTGTTTTATGCTTGTCTTTTTTTTGTTAATTTAGGTTTTTAAAAAGTGAGTCACATCATTAAAACAAGTAGTGAGTTATTTAATAAAAAATAAATTATTTGATTGTCAGAGATTAAACAAAAAATTTTCAAATGTTTATAATTTTAATGAAGAAGTGGAAATTTAACAAAATTTATTAATCATATATTTGTTTATTCAAACAACTAATACATAATATAAACAACATTAAGGATGAGTATCGATTTTACTACAGCAACTTTTAAAGATTTTGAGAATATTCCTGACTTTAATATTCTTCAAAGAGCAGAAGCCTTCAGCGACTTTCTGGATTATATGAAATCCAACGGACGTATGCATTACAGGCTGAAAAATACAACAGGAACCAATGCTACACTGAATGTAAGTATTGCAGACCAGAACAAACAGTATGTAAGTTTTGTTTCAAGTGATTATTTAGGGTTTACACAGCATCCTAAGGTAAAAAAAGCTGCTATTGAAGGAATTGAAAAATATGGAACGGGTACAGGAGCAACTCCTCTGATTGGCGGATATTTTGATTACCACTATCAGCTGGAGAAAAAAATTGCTGAATTTTTCGGAAGAGAAGCCGATGAAGCCGTTGTGTTTACAACAGGATATACTGCAAACAGCGCCATGCTGCAGTGTCTGTTGAAAGGTGAAGATCTTGCTATTCTGGATATGGCGGTACATGCAAGTGTACATGAAGGATGTGCCTTTACCAATAAAAAAACATTTCAGCATAACAATCTGGAACATTTGGAACACATTTTGAAGACTTCAGAGAATCTGTACCGTACAAAGCTTGTCGTAATCGATGGTGTGTATTCCCAGGATGGTGATATTGCACATGTCAGAGAAATTTATGATCTTGTGAAAAAATATAATGCCTTTCTGATGGTGGATGATGTTCACGGGATCGGTGTCCTCGGGAAAACCGGAAGAGGAACACTGGAACTGACAGATATGCTGGATAAAGTGGACATTATGACAGGGACTTTGAGTAAAACTTTCGGAAATCTGGGAGGATATGTGGTAGCCAATAAAAAAATTGTAACTTTCCTTAAATTTCAGTCCCGTCAGCAGATATTTTCTGCAACTGCAACACCGGCTTCGGCAGGCGCGATTAAAGCTATTGAGCTTATTGATGAAGAACCCGAATGGAGAGAGAAGCTTTGGAATAATATCAATTATTTCAAAAAAGGACTGGATGACCTCGGATTGGATACCGGAATTACCTGCTCAGCAGTGGTTCCCGTTAAAATCGGAGATCCGCACATAACAGGAGATGTAGGACGACTGCTTATGGAAAACGGGATTTATACCAATCCTATTATTTATCCTGCCGTGTCTAGAAAAGATGCCCGTATCCGAATGAGTGTTACCGCAAGACACGAAAAAGAACATCTTGATAGAACTTTAAATGTATTTGAAGCTATCAACAGAAAATTGCATATAGCAAAAAAATAATAAATTATGCCTAGAAAAGTAGTGCAAGGTCCCATCAGGGATAAGGAAAAAACCAAACAGAAACTGCTTGCCGCAGTTGGTAAAATCTTAAGAGTAAAAGGATACTCAGGATTAAAAGTTAGTAAAATTGCTGCCGTAGCAGGATTTGATAAAAAGCTCATCTATGAGTACTTTGGAAGTACTGATAAACTTATTGATGAATACATCAGATCACAGGATTACTGGAGCAAAGTAAATCAGGACAGCGTGGATGTGGATTTTTCCGACGGAGGAAAAGAACTTACCAAAAAAGCCGTACTTACTCAATTTGAAAGCCTTAAAAAAAATAAAGAACTGCAGAAGATTATTCTTTGGGAACTTTCAGAAAGCAAGCCGATCCTGAGAAAATTGGTTGAGCAGAGAGAAGAGGCAGGAGAAGTTTTGTTTGAAAATATCATTGATCCTTACTTTGGCGACAAAGCACTCAGAACAAGGGCTATTATGGCACTGCTTGTTTCCGGAGCATACTATCTGAATCTGTATACAGGTTATAATGCCAATAAATTCTATGGCATTGATCTGAAAAGTGAAGAAGGAAGAAAAGCAATTGAAGATGCTATTATTGAAGTGATTGATTTATCTTACCAGAAATAATGATGATTAAAAGTTTTCTCATTTGACCAAAATTAAGTTTTTGTTGATAATTTGAAAACTTTAAATTTTCAGATTAGAACTATATTTCTTATTTTTGGCCAATGGAAAATTTTATCGTATCTGCAAGAAAATACCGTCCCCAGCAGTTTGATACTGTTGTAGGGCAATCCCATATTACAGATACTTTAGAACATGCTATTGAAGAAAATCAGCTGGCTCAGGCCCTGCTTTTCTGCGGACCCCGCGGTGTAGGGAAAACTACATGCGCCAGAATTCTGGCAAGAAAAATCAATGAAAAGGACGGCTCCGTTTCAGAAGACGGCTTTGCCTATAATATCTATGAGCTGGATGCGGCATCCAACAACTCTGTGGACGACATCAGAGAGCTGATCGATCAGGTACGCTTTGCCCCTCAGGTCGGGCAGTATAAGGTTTATATCATAGATGAGGTACATATGCTGTCTTCTGCAGCCTTCAATGCATTCCTTAAAACACTGGAAGAACCGCCGGCACATGCCATTTTTATCTTAGCTACCACAGAAAAGCATAAGATAATTCCTACCATTCTGTCGCGCTGCCAGATTTATGATTTTAAAAGAATCACCATTGAGGATATCCAGGGCCATTTAAGAAATATCGCTCAGAAGGAAAGTATTCAGTATGAAGACGATGCCTTATATCTCATTGCCCAGAAAGCAGATGGTGCCTTAAGAGACGCGCTTTCCATTTTCGACAGGCTTTCCACATTTTCGCAAAAGAATATTACTTTAGCCAAAGCTGCCGAAGTTCTTAATATTCTGGATTACGACCAGTACCTGAATATAGTAGATCTGGCAAAAGAAAATAAAATTCCGGAAGTTCTTTTTGCCTTCAATGAAATTGTAAAAAAAGGTTTTGATCCCCATATTTTTATTGCCGGCCTGGGAAATCACTTCAGAGACCTTATGATGGCTCAGAATACCTCTACCATCGATCTGATCGAAGTAGGAGAGAAGACGAAAGTCAAGTTTGTTGAGCAAAGCCGGAATTGGAATGCCCAGCAGCTGATAGACGGTATTGAGATCTGCAACCATGCGGACATTAATTATAAAAATTCCAAAAATCCGAGACTTACAGTTGAAATTGCACTGATGCAGCTGGCTTCCCTGACCGCTGGTTCAGGCGATACTAAAAAAAAAAATTCCTGATAATGGCTCCGTTTCTCAATGAGAAACAGGAAGTGAAAATTCAGGAAAAAATACCCGAGAAAAAAGAAGAAAAACCACAGCCATCAGTTCAGACGGAGGCCGTACAGGAAACAGCTGTAAAAACAACCAGGCCTTTATCAAGACAGGGGGCAGTTTCAGGATTCAGCATCAATTCATTTCTCAATAAAGAAGATAAAGATAAAACAACCGTTGAAGAAACAATAGCGGTAAAAACAGATCATCTTCGCCAAAGCCATTTTACCGATACCGATCTGCAGACGGAGTGGAAACTTAAGCTGAAGCAGCTTCAGGCCGCAGATAGCTTTGTGTTCAATGCTGTAAAAACTTTTAAACTGGTAAAATCAGGTGAAAATCAGATCCGGGTTTTATATCCTTCAGATTCTGCAAAAGCAGAGTTTGACAAGATCAGCGGAGAATTTTTCAACCATTTCAAAACAAAAGTACAAAATCTTGCTATTGAGGTAGATTACCAGAGAGACTTCGAAAATCTTAAGGTAGAAGTGGTCACCAAAAAGAAAATATTTGAAAAATTTATCGAAAAAAATCCACTTTTAAAAGATCTTGATGATTTAATGAGGTTTGATTTGACATAATTTTTATATATTTGTCAGATATTTTTGTGAAAAATAATTTTTTGACAAAAACAAATCTAATTAGAAAAGGCTAAAACAAGACATTTTCAGAATAAAGTGGAAAAAATATTCAACTTATCCCTGTCTTCTTTTACACCCGCTGAACAGTTTTTCAGCGGTTATTTTAGCTTTTCTGCTTTCTATTATAGAAATTTCAGAACGTATTACCGATTTTACTGGTATTGCTAACTGAATTTCTTTCCAAAAAATACAGGAGAATTAAAGTCCTTTTGTTTTCCTGATTCCTTTAAAAAACTTTGAACGGCATTTTTTGAAAAGAATTATAAAGTAAATTTTATAATGAAAGGGACTATTGATGTAATTTTTAAAAAAATATAAAACAATAAATTTAAGAATATGAACTTAAAAGATTTAAAAAATGAATGGGTTGAGGGGCTTTCACAGCCATTGATGATTGCCGGACCATGCAGTGCGGAAAGTGAAGCGCAGATGCTTGAAACCGCTAAAAGAATAAGAGAAACCAATGCACAGGTCTCTGTATTCCGTGCAGGAATCTGGAAACCGCGTACCAAGCCGAACGGTTTCGAAGGAGTAGGAGTGATCGGTCTGAACTGGCTGAAAAAAGTAAAAGAAGAATACGGTTTCAAAACAGCTACGGAGGTTGCCAATGCCCACCACGTATTTGCAGCCCTGGAAGCAGATGTAGATGTTCTTTGGATTGGAGCGCGTTCCACGGTAAACCCTTTTACTGTTCAGGAAATTGCAATGGCGCTGAGGGGAACAGACAAACCCGTATTCGTTAAAAACCCGGTAAATCCGGATCTGGCTCTATGGATTGGTGCTTTGGAAAGACTTCTTGGCCAGGATATTAAAAACCTGGGAGTTATTCACAGAGGATTCTCAACATACCAGAAAACCAAATACAGAAATAACCCGAACTGGCAGATTGCGCTGGATTTCAAAAGCCAGTTTCCGGATATACCAATGCTGATCGATCCTTCCCACATCTGCGGAAACAGAACAGGACTTGCAGACATTACCCAGGAAGCGCTTAACGTAGGATACCAGGGAGCTATTATTGAAACCCACTGCAACCCTGATGATGCCTGGAGTGATGCGGCACAGCAGATCACCCCTGAAGTACTGGCGGAACTTATCGGTAACCTGAAAGTAAGAAATTCAGGTCTGGCAGGTTTTGACAATGAAATGGGAAGACACAGAACCTTAATTTCCGACCTTGATTTTCAGCTGATTGAGCTTCTATCCCAAAGAATGAAGATCTCCGAGAAAATAGGTAAACTTAAAAAAGAGAATGATATCGCGATCTTCCAGCCGGAAAGATGGAAAGTGATTACGGAATATGCTACTCAGAAAGCTAAAGAAACAGGAATGTCCCAGGATTTTATCGAAAAAGTATTCAAAGCCATTCATGAGGAATCTATTGAAGTACAGAATAATATCATGATCGACAGAGCATAGCTGCTGAACAACAGGATATAGACTTTAGGGCTTAAAAGCCGGGATAAGGGTGAAAAAGAATGGTTTTCATATCCCTGAATCCTGTGCCCTAAGCCCTAATTTCTTATATTTGCATCCAGTATTATCTATGAAAGGAAAAATCATTAAATCAACAGGAAGCTGGTACCAGGTTCTGGGACCTGAAACAGAAAAAATTTTTGAAGCCAGAATCAGAGGAAAATTCAAGCTGATTAAAACAAGGCTTACCAATCCGCTTGCTGTGGGAGATTTTGTTGAATTTCAACTGGAACAGGATGATATTGCATGGATTACCAAAATAGAACCGAGAAGGAATTACCTGATCAGAAAATCGGTAAACCTTTCTAAAGAAGCACATATCATAGCTTCCAATATAGATCTGGCCTGTTTTATCTTTACCCTGAAACACCCGGAAACTTCATTGGGATTCCTCGACCGTTTTCTGGCATGCTGTGAAGCCTATAATATCACCCCTTTAATCCTGTTCAATAAAATTGATGTTTTGAATGAGGAGGAAATTGAACTGGTTAAGGATATAGAGTTTTTATATCAGGAAATTGGCTATGAAACACTGGAAATCTCTTCCTATTCAGGATTAAATCTTGATGTTCTCCAGGAACTTCTTAAAGATAGGACTTCCGTATTTTTCGGGCATTCCGGATGTGGAAAATCTACACTGGTAAACGCGCTTCAGCCCGGCCTGAATTTAAAAACATCGGAAATTTCAGATTCCCATCTTAAAGGAAAGCATACCACTACATTTGCCCAGATGCATTTCTGGCATTTCGGAGGAAATGTAATAGATACCCCCGGAGTGCGTGAATTTGCAATGATCGATATTGAAAAAGAAGAAGTACAGCATTATTTTCCTGAAATTTTCAAAAAAAGAGAAGAATGTAAATTCCACAACTGCCTCCATATCAACGAGCCGAAATGTGCCGTTTTAGTATCGCTCGAAACAGGGGAAATCCAGCATTCCCGCTATGCTACCTATATAAAGCTGATGGAAGAAGCGGAAGAGGCTTCCCAGAAATAGCTGCTTTTCATCAGGCAGTGCCTTTTCTTAATTCCTATATTGCTGGCTACGCAAAAACGCAAAATAATTTTTAATTAACAAAAAGCAAAGATTATATCTGCGATAAAATGTATGTTGTCCCGGTTCATTATAAAATTTGCTGTACATCCTGGGTTTTCCGGTATCCGGAAACTCTGTCAATGTAAAAGTTTTGTGTTGTAGTGTTTCCAACGTATAAAATCCTGAAATCAGATTATTAAGTCTTTATTTCTGAAATAGGAAATTGCCGGAAATTTAAAATAACTCCACTTTTTTGTCTCATAATTTCTGACCGGTCAGGTCCGTTTTCAGGAATGTCATATTTTATTTAAAAAAATCAAAAAAAAATATTTATTTCATTCATTGAAATAGAAGGAATAAGGTAATAATATGATTTTTTATGGTTTAAAATTTTATCATATTCGCAAAAAACATATCGAATTTTTGTAAATAAAAAACCCAGCCGAAGCTGGGTAAAAACTAATAACCATGAAAACTCAAATTAAACATGAGAATCGTAATAGTATAAACAATTACTGTGCCAAAGTTTATAACTCCATTTCTTAATAAAAGTTATTTTTATGTTAAAAAAAAATTAAAATAAAAATCAAAGATATTTTTTGTAATTTTGCGCCATTAAAAAAATATACATTTATGTCTAACATTACATTCACTATGATTAAGCCTGATGCAGTAGCAGACGGACATATCGGTGCTATATTGGGAAAGATTGCAGAAGGAGGTTTTAAGATCAAAGCTTTAAAATTAACTCAGCTTACAGTTGCTGATGCTAAAAAATTCTATGAAGTACACGCTGAAAGACCATTTTACGGAGAGCTGGTAGAATTCATGAGTTCCGGTCCTATCGTTGCAGCGGTTCTTGAAAAAGACAATGCTGTTGAAGACTTCAGAACATTGATCGGATCTACAAACCCTGCTGAAGCAGCAGAAGGAACGATCAGAAAGATGTTTGCAAGAAGCATCGGAGAAAATGCAGTTCACGGTTCAGATTCAGACGAAAATGCACTGATCGAAGCTCAGTTCCACTTTTCAGGAAGAGAGATTTTCTAAGAAAATTCTTTTATAAAATAAAACCGGAGAAATTTCTCCGGTTTTTTTATGTCATAACGTCTGATATTCAGCTGTTTTAAAGATTGTTTTCAATAGAACCTACTTTTTCCCTGTGCAGTTCAACAGGCTTATCAAGCAGGATGGCAAGAACCGTCATGGTTTTATCAAGCCTTTCTTTCGGAATGTCAATATAAATGATTCCGGGAGTTTCACTCCAGTATAGCTTATTGTACAGGCTGTAATCCAGGATGCTGCCTTCGCCGGCAATTCTGATCCTGGCGATATTATTTTTAATCCCCTTTAAGGCAACCGGCCCGGTAGGAGTTCCTTCCACAAACAGATAAATGGTCTGCCGGTCTTTTGAAAGCGCACTCATCCCGGAATAATGTCCACCGGGAAGTCCTTTTCCGGTTTCAAAAAGTGCTTCCGCATGTTTGCTGATCCATTTCAGGGTTTCAGGATTGGTTTTGGAGGTTTGGGGAAGCGTCATTTCCAGTCCGTCACCGGTCAGTCCTGAATCTTCCGGAATGCTGGAGCCGTTATGGATAAGATAGGCAAGGTCATAAGCGGCCGTCCGGGTATTCGTGTTCTCAAGTATATCTGCCACAGAGAAAGAATCTTTTTTCACATCTTTAAGCAGGGAAGGTCTTTCATTGAAAACAAGCTGAACGGTAGTCACATCCTGATCAAATTTTACTTTTGAAAGATCAACCGTCATAGTCGTATCGTTGCTGAAATGGAAATTTACCTGGGAATTTTTATCACCTACAATCTTTATAGCAGAAGGTTTGCTGGCCAGACCGTAAATTTTAACAAAATCCTTAACTTCTTCCAGGTAAAGAAATATAGATTTTCCGTCTCCTGAAAAAGCAGACTTTCCTTTGTAATTCTCAAAAGGAATTCCCTGTCTGGTTCCATATACCGCCTCTTGATTTTTTGAAGTCCACCTCCCCAAATTCTTTAATATTCCAACCTGTTCTCCGGGAATGGTTCCGTCAGCTTTCGGGCCGATATCCAGCAGAAGATTGCCACCCATACTGATCACGTCGGTTAAGGTCCTGACGATCATATTAGGTGTTTTATAGTGCCTGTCAAACGGCTGGTATCCCCATGAATCATTCATGGTATAGCAAAGTTCCCAATAAGGACTTTGAGGGGCTGTAACCGGAATTCCCTGTTCCGGAGTGTCATAATCACCATGATTGTTAAGCCTTGAATTAATGATGATATCCGGATTGTATTTCTTTAAAAGAGCAAGGGTCTGGGGAGCTTTCCATTCTTCGGAAGAATGTTCCCAATCACCGTCAAACCATAATAAATCAGGTTTGTACTGTTGGGAAAGTTCATTCAGCTGAGTCTGATAGTAGGAAACAAACCGGTCCCACCGTTTCGGGTCATTTTTGAGTTCATAACGCTTTTTTGTGCGGGTATTGATATCGTAATAAGGATGGCTCCAGTCCGGAAGAGAAAAATATATTCCGGTTTTAAGTCCTGATTTTTTTAATGCACTGACAAACGGAGTCAAGACATCTTTTCTGGCTGCGGACTGTCGGGAAATAGTGACCGCCTGTTCAGCTTTAGAATCCCAGAGAGAAACACCGTCATGATGTTTAGAGGTAATAACAGCATATTTAGCCCCGGAATTCCGGATCAGGTCAACCCATTCTTCCGGTTTATAACCCGATGCTGAAAAGCCGTTAAGCTGTTTCATATAATTTTCGTGATTGATGTAATTATTGAAAAAAGCCCATGACTCGGAAATGCCGTTAACAGAATAAATGCCCCAATGGATAAAAATACCGAGTTTGGCATCTCTGAACCATTCCATTTTTTTTGCACTGCCTGATTGAGTCTGAGCATTGATATACGGTGCTGCTGCCATCAGTCCTAAAAAAACGGCTGCTGTTAACCTCTTTTTCATTTCTCTTTTTTATGCTAAAATAAAGAAAGAAGTGCTAATTTTCCGAATAAAAAAATAAATATTGTATGGATTGATGACAGAGTTGAATTATACGTGTAAAACTGAAATGCTGAATGATAAAATGTTGTATTTTTAACAAATTCATAAATGGAATACTTCTTGTAAGTTTCTTTAAAAAAATAGAATATGAAAATTCCAATGGTATTAATGGTGGGTTTACTGACTGTGGGAGCGTCCGCACAGACGACGAAACCAGTGAAAAAGATAAACAGGCCGGTGAAAAAAATTAAAAAAGCAGAAACTCCGAAACCGGTAAAAGCTGTCGAACCTAAATTTATTGTTAAGAAGGATACCCTGCTTAAAAGAGGAGGATACTGCCCGGCCTGCGGAATGGGATAAGATATGAAAAAGCCTCACCTGGGATTATCCATGATGCCGGAAGCAGATTTTGTTTCCGCTATACTTCCGCTGTTGCAGGATCAGTCGGTTGCCGCACTGGAATGGTCTTTTGATACGGTTGATCAGGAGGATGAGCCTGAATGGCTTGGTAATCTTCTTGATTTTTATGCTGAAAACAACCGCCTGCTGGGGCATGGAGTGTACTATTCGCTTTTTGATGCCCGATGGACAGAGCGGCAGGACGTATGGCTTGATAAACTGAAAAAAGAAACCGAGAAAAGGAAGTACAGCCACATTACGGAGCATTTCGGGTTCATGAATACCGAAAATTTTCATCAGGGAGTTCCGTTGCCGGTTCCGTTGCATTCCCGGATATTGCAGATCGGGAAAGATCGTCTGGCACGTTTGCAGGATGCCGTAGAAGTTCCTGTGGGTGTGGAAAATCTGGCTTTTTCATTTTCAGCGGATGATGTCAGAGATCAGGGGGGATTTCTTGAAAAACTGATTGAAGATACAGATGGTTTTCTTATTCTGGATCTTCATAACATATACTGCCAGTCCTGTAATTTTGAAACGGATATTCTGGACATTGTTAGAATGTATCCGTTGGAAAAAGTAAAAGAAATTCATCTTTCCGGAGGAAGCTGGCAGGAAAGTGTATACGGAAACAGGCCTGTGCGGAGAGATACTCATGATGATAAGATCCCTGAAGAATTATTTACGGTATTGCCTGAAGTTCTTCTCAGCTGCCCGAACCTTGAATATGTCATTATTGAAAGACTGGGACATACCATTCGTACCTATACCGAAAAGCAAGATTTCCTTCATGACTTTGCCAGAACTGAAAAAATCATTGAAGCTTGTGAGTTTTCAGCCAGGCAGCCGGAAATGTGGAATGGTAAAATAAAGATTTCTCCGGAACCTTTACAGGATCAGCTGCTGTATGAAGAACAGACGAAACTGACCCGGTTTTTATATGGAAACAATGATGCCGGATCTTTAAAAAATGAAAATTTCAGCTATTTCAATGTTCAGAAATGGGATGATGAAATGATAGAAACCGCCAGGAATATCATTAAAAAGTGGAATCCTTACTGATCCTTTTCATATGGGCAATCAAAATAAATGAAAATGGCAACGTACTTTTAATTACTGCAGCTGTCCTTGCAGCCTTGATTGCAGGGCTCTTCTATGCTTACTCCTGTTCAGGGGGGGGGCGGGTCCGGGTTAAACTTCCCGATTCAGAATATCTTAAGGCGTGCAGAGCATCAAGCGGGAAATTCTTAACCCTGTTTTTTGTAGATTTTATGGGAGCGGCAATACTGCTTCAGGCGACAGCTTTTCTTTTCCTGAATTAACTCTGAAATTGATTCCGTAGAAATACGCAACTGTAAATTAAGTATTTCTACGGATGCGCTGTATGTGTTTTTATTTGGAAATTTACATCAGCATAAACAGATTTAAGTATTTAAAGTTTTAAGACTTATAAGCTCATAACCAAAGAAGTTCATATTCCACAGAGAAGAAAGGCGGTCCTGATGGGCTGCCTTTTTTCACGCTGCTGTTTATGATGAAAGTAGCTTTATTTTTATTGTCAGGATCTAATGAAAATCTCTCCAGCCGCCTGTAAAGCCTTATTTGTTTATCAGCAGCTTTTCTAGGTTTTATGCCTAAAGTTTAAAATAATCATATTCATCAGAATATCTCCGTTACCTCAAATAGAGTGTAATAACCTGCCGGAAACAGTGTTTTTCCTGTAATACAGTCATTGGTTTATGATGACCTTTGTTTCAATCAAAATCAAAATTAAAACCAATGAAACATTTAGAATTTTTTTTCGGTATGAGATGTTTATCTCTTAAAAAGTTTTACCCTCTGCTGGCTATTGTTATCCTGTTTTTTGCAGGAAGCTGCAGCAGCGACGACGATGAGCCTGTTCCTCAGCCCGTATCCTACAATGTAGAAAATCCTTTGGATAAATATCATGAACTGGCAGGATTTACAACCACAGTCAATTTCGTCAATTCCGGAAGCTATGAATTCGGACTTACTTTTTCACCTGGTGTAAAAGGGAAAATCAGTGCCGTCACCATAAAACTTCCTGATGCTAATCCGGCTTTGAGGATCACATTCTGGGATTTTAACACTAAAACGGTACTGAGGACGGAAACAGTTAACGTTACCGGGGCCAATACTTTAATTACTAAAGATATTGCAGAACTGATGCTGGAGAAAGACAAAAAATATATGATCACCATGAACTCCAACGACTGGTATAAGAGATCAAAACCGGATAATACCAATGCTGCATATCCTTTCACTGCCGGGAATATCAAAATCTGGGATTACAGATGGGGAAGTGGTACGACTCAGACCTTCCCGGTGAATACTTCACTCGATTATAACGGAGGAGATTTAAGCTTTAATTTTCAACAGGTAGACTAATAACCCTATTTTTTCAACGGAAAAGGCAGTTCAACGGAACTGCCTTTTCTATTTCTGTATTCGGATCTGATCAGATCTTTAAAAGTTCAATGGTTCTTTCCGGATTCTCCGTAGAGAAGACTGCATTTCCCGCTACCAGAACATCAGCTCCGGCCTCGAAAAGTCTGGAAGCATTATCCAGATTCACGCCACCGTCAATTTCAATAAGAGCTGTGGAGTTATTGCTCAGGATAAGATCTTTTGTTTCAGCAATTTTCTTGTATGTGTTTTCAATGAACTTCTGTCCCCCGAATCCCGGGTTTACACTCATTAAAAGAACAAGATCCACATCTGCAATGATGTCTTCAAGCATCAGTACCGGCGTGGAAGGATTTAAAACAACTCCCGCTTTTGCCCCTCTGCTCTGGATATGATGAACTGTTCTGTGAAGATGGGTGCATGCTTCATAGTGTACGGAAACAAGGTCTGCACCATGATCGATAAATTCATCAACATATTTTTCAGGCTCCACGATCATCAGGTGAACATCCACAAATTTTCTGGCATGCTGCTGGATGGTCTTCATTACAGGAAAACCGAATGAAATGTTGGGAACAAATCTGCCGTCCATTACATCAACGTGGAACCAGTCGGCCTGGGATCTGTTCAGCATTTCAATGTCTCTTTGCAGGTTCCCGAAGTCTGCAGATAAAAGGGAAGGAGCAATAAGCTTCGTTTTCATTTTTACTTTTTATACTTTTACTTTATATTATCCTGTTGGGAATGAGCGGTTATTGATGAGTAATAACAGGTTGAATCCCATTATTAAACCTGTCTCTGTGACAGATAACTTTTTATGGTTATTATTTCTGACTAAATGTCAATCGCAAAAATCCCGGTGTAATCAAAGGGAAGGCTTCCGCTGTCATTTAATTAAATCAGAAATTTCGTTCATTCTTAATGATATTTCAGTTTCATATCCGGTTTGATCTTCAGAAGTGTTTCGTAGATGAGTTTAATTACATTGCCTACGTCTTCCTTAGATACCATTTCTACCGTGGTATGCATATAGCGCAAAGGTAAGGAAATTAATGCACTTGGTACACCGCCGTTGGAATGGGCAAAAGCGTCGGTATCGGTTCCCGTAGCTCTGCTGGCAGCTGCCCGCTGATAAGGAATCTTTTTATTTTTTGCCGTATCGATAATCAGTTCCCTGATCGTGTGATGAATACTCGGAGCAAAGAAAACAACAGGTCCCGCACCGCATTTCTGATCCCCTTCTTTCTTTTTCTCAATCATCGGGGTTGTGGTGTCATGGGTAACATCGGTTACAATGGCAATATTAGGTTTGATGGTATCGGCGATCATATCTGCTCCATACAGTCCGACTTCCTCCTGAACGGAATTGGTAATATACAGCCCGAAAGGAATTGTTTTCTTATTTTCTTTTAAAAGTCTGGCTACTTCTGCAATCATAAAACCACCGATTCTGTTGTCGAGTGCTCTGCAGACAAAATAGCGGTCATTCATTTCAAAGAACTCATCGGGATAAGTGATCATGCATCCTACATAGATTCCCATGTCTTCCACTTCTTTTTTGGTTACAGCACCACAGTCGATGAAAATGTTTTCAATTTTCGGGGTAGGTTCGTTCTGATTGGTTCTGGTATGAATTGCCGGCCATCCGAATACACCTTTCACGATTCCTTTTTCTCCATGAATATGAACTACTTTGGAAGGAGCGATGGTCTGATCGGATCCTCCGTTTCGGATCACATAGATGAGCCCGTCATCTGTTATATAATTAACATACCATGATATTTCATCGGCATGAGCTTCGATAACAACTTTAAATTCAGCCTCGGGGTTGATGATCCCATAACAGGTTCCGTAATGGTCTACTTCAATCTTGTCTACATACGGTCTGATGTAATCCATCCAGATTTCCTGACCTTTGTGTTCATAACCGGTTGGGGATGAAGTGTTTAAGTATTTTTCTAAAAATTTCAAAGATTTCTTTTCAAATTTCATAAAAAGGAATGATTTTTGCGTTTAATTTTTGTTCTAATAAGCGTAAAAATAATGAATTTTAGCAAGATTATCTGTCTTTTTATCTTCTTTTTTGGGATCGGTGTTTTTGGCCAGAAAGATTCTATCGTGGCAAAACCGCTTAATCAGTATCCGCCTGAGTCCTTGAAAGTAGATGAATTCGGTAATAAATATTACTATGATGAAAGACAGAAAGTAAAGATATTTGAAGTGAATGGCGAGCCTGTTGTAGAGCTGGATGAACTGGTTTTGGTCAATAAGCCCAGATTCAATAACCAGCTGGATAAAAACTATTACTATTTCCTTAATAAAAAACTGTACAGGGTGTATCCGCTTTTTGTAACAGCACTGCAGCAGTACAGGGATATACAGGCAGATATGAATAATATGGACAGCAAAGCCAAAAGAAAGTTTGTAAGGGAAAGACAGAGTATGCTGGCCGATCAGTACGAAAAACAGCTGAGAGATCTTACCACTACGGAAGGGCAGGTATTTGCCAAACTGATGAACAGGGCAACAGGTAAAAATGTATATGAGATTATTAAGGAACTCAGAGGCGGATGGAGTGCTTTCTGGTGGAATGTAAAAGGAAAAATGGCGGATATTGATCTGAAAGACCAGTACAATCCGCATAAAAACAGAACCGATGAGTTTGTAGAGTCCTTACTTCAGTCTAACTGGAATTCCGGCTATCTGCAGCCATATCCGGGAGCCAATGATTTTAAAATTAAGAAATAAGAATAAAAAATTCCTGTATTGTTACAGGAATTTTTCTTTTAGTTTATCGAATACAATCTTATCTATCGGCAGCTGGAAAGGATTGTCCGGCTGGTCTATATCGATCCATTCTGTTCTTTCAATGCATGGGTCAAGGATCAGGAAGTCTTCTTCTGTGGTAATATTTACAATATAATATATGGTAAGAAGCTGTTCATTTTCTCTGAAACGCGAAACCAGGAAGTCTTCCTGGGTATAAAAGTGTTCCACAATTTCTATCTTTACATTCAGTTCTTCATCAAACTCGCGGTGAAGGCAATCAATAACCCCTTCTCCGAATTCCAGTCCGCCTCCCGGAAATTTCATTAAAGGTTCGCCGGCATACTCTTCAAATAAAGTCAGTACTTTTTTATCTTTCACAGCACAGGCATATACTCTAATGTTGATCTTGTCAATCATATATAATGTTTTGTATAGCTAATGTAAGGAAATATGAGGAAAGGGCAAAGCATACCCGTATATTGATTTTCCTGCCCCTTTTACCATCCTGTTATAATTTTATGGCGTTAATCATTTCTCTTTTCCCCGGAGGTCCCTGTTTCTTTTCTACTTTAAAGTTAAGCTCCTGAAGAATTCTCCGGACACTTCCTTTAGAAGAGTAGGTTGTTAATAATCCGTTAACGGTCATTTTGTCGGAAACCATTTCAAAAAGGGGCTTTTCCCAGAGATCTGGCTGTACTCTTGCTCCGAAACAGTCAAAATAAACAAGGTTGATCCCGGGCAGATGAATGTCTTTCAGGTCGAAAAAGTCACATTCTATCTTTTTTAGATGGAAACCGCTAATGATTTCCACTGACTTTTCCCAGTCTGCCAGATGAATTTTCTGATAAATATTTTTGAACTCAGGATTATCAAAAAGTTCAAAATAAGCTAAATCATTAACTTCGGATTCATTTATGGGGTATTTTTCGAGTGAAAAATAGTTGATGACATGATTTTTGTCAGTTTTTAAATATTCATTAATTGTCACTAAAACATTCAAACCTGTTCCAAAACCGAGTTCTAAAATATTAATTTCATAATCATTTATTAGATTTAGTCCATTTTTGATAAACACGTGTTCGGCCTCCTGAAGTGCCCCGTGATGAGAATGATAATTTTCATTTAAATCGTTGATAAACAGTGTTTTGCTTCCGTCGTTTGTGGTCTTAATTTCTCTTTTCAAGCTATTTTTTTGTCAAATTTACTCTAAAATTTTTATATTTAGAAAATTATATTAAATTTGTAGAACATCGTAAAAATTTTAAAAAATGATAATTCAAAAAACTGAAAACTCCAGAATTTCTACATTCAACCCTAACGATTTTTCATTTGGAAGTACTTTTATCGATCATATGATCATATGTGAGTATGAAAACGGAAAATGGGGTGATGTAAAATTAGTTCCTTATGGTCCGATACCATTTACCCCTGCTATGATGGGCGTAAACTATGGACAAGCTTGCTTTGAGGGTATGAAAGCCTACAAAGATAAAGACGGGCAGGTTTTCCTTTTCAGGCCTGAAAAGAATTTTGAACGTATCAACAAGTCTGCAAAACGTCTGGCTATGCCTGAAGTAACTGAAGAGATGTTTTTAGACGGGTTAAAAGCACTGGTGGATATGGACAGAGACTGGATCCCGCAGGGTGAAGGAATGTCTTTATATATCAGACCTCTTATTTTTGCTACCGAGGAAGCGCTGAAAGCAAGAGTAGCCAATAAATACATGTTTGCCATTGTGGCAACTCCGGCGAAGAGCTATTATGCAGAACCTGTTTCTGTAAAGATCTCCGACCATTATTCTAGAGCTGCCAACGGTGGAGTAGGTTCTGCCAAAGCTGCAGGTAACTATGCCGCTTCTTTTTATCCTACACAGTTGGCTATTGAAGAAGGGTATGAGCAGATCATCTGGACAGATGACGCAACTCACGAATACTTCGAAGAGAGTGGAACGATGAACGTTTTTGTAAGAATTAATGATACGATCTATACACCTCCGACTTCTGAAAAAATCCTTGACGGGGTTACCAGAGATAGTTTCATTCAACTGGCTAAGAAAAGAGGTATTGAAGTGAAAATTGAGCCGGTAGCTGTAAAAACAGTGATCGAAGCTCAGAAAAACGGTACCCTGAAAGAAGTATGGGGAGTAGGTACAGCAGTGGTAACTACTGTATTCCAGGCTTTAGGATACGAAGGTCAGAAACTGGAGCTTCCTAAACTGTCTGATGAAGAAAGCTATGCTGCTATTCTTAAAAAAGACCTGGTAGACCTTCAGAACAACCTTTCTGAAGATCCGTTCGGATGGAGAGTGATGGTAGACCACGCTTTGGAAACTGTTTAACTGTAATCCAATAACAATATAAAGCCGGAATTTTCCGGCTTTTTTATTTGAATCCTCCCTGAGAAATTACCAATGATCTTTATTCTTGCCTGATGGCTGATGAATAAAAGTCAGTTTTTGAGATAGATTCCGGGCCTTCGAATTTGATTCAATTCAAATTAAAGATTTAAACTTTCTTAATTCACAGAGTCTGTTAAGATAAATAGAGCCGTGTTGTATTACACTTTATACATTTCTTCTTCAAGTTTTGTAATTGATTCCCGAAATGTGTATTTTCGCAAAAGTTTATGAAAAAATTACTCTTCATATCAGCAGTAAGTCTGTTGAGCTGTAACCGGAACGCACAGACCGTGCATCCTCCGGTGGGAGGTGTTCTGAGCCAGAAAGACCTGGAGGTTTCCAGAAACAGAATGAAAAGCCTGAATACCATTGAAAGGGAACAGATTCAGGACTGGATCAGCGGCCAGTCTGTGAAATATTATCCTACACAGCTTAATTACTGGGTAACTGTGGAAGGTTTTGATCAGAGAAAGAAAAGAGAGGACGAAACTTTTATTTCTTATTCCTATGATCTGTATGATTTTGATCAGACGAAGATCTATGACAAACCTTTTGTGAGAAGAGATGCCAGATTCGGGCATTTTGATGAACTGAAAGCGGTAGAAAATGCTTTGCGTTTTATGCAGGATGGGGAAGAAGTAACGCTTTTGGTACCGTCTTCACTGGCCTACGGAACTTTTGGAGATGAAAATAAAATAGATAACGATATACCCTTAATCATAAAATTAAAAGCGCTATAAATAATGAAATTGTTTAACAAGAATATAATTCTGGCAGCGGCAAGTATTTCGCTGATGAGTTGTACACCAATTTATAAAAAAATGAACGTAGACAAAGAAACTTTCGAAGGTCTTAATAACGGACTGTATGCAAACCTTCAGACTTCCAAAGGAAATCTGATCGTAAAGTTTGAAGACAAAAAGGCACCCGTAACTGTAGCCAACTTCATCGGGCTTGCCGAAGGGAAAATCGATAACAAGGCTAAGGCTAAAGGAGTTCCTTATTATGACGGGACGATCTTCCACAGAGTGATCAAAGATTTTATGATCCAGGGAGGTGATCCTCAGGGAACAGGAATGGGAGATCCGGGATATAAATTTGAGGACGAAAAAAATGACCTTAAACATACAGGAAAAGGAATCCTTTCTATGGCAAATTCCGGACCTAACTCCAATGGTTCCCAGTTCTTCATTACCGAAGTAGCTACCCCGTGGCTGGATGGAAGACATACGATCTTCGGAAAAGTTGTGAAGGGAGATGATGTGATCGATGCTATTGCCAACGTAGAAAAAGGAGCTCAGGATAAGCCTAAAACAGACATCGTATTAGAAAAAGTTTCTGTATTCAGCAAAGGTGATGAGTACAAAAACTATGATGCTGCAAAGACTTTCAACGAAGGAAAGGCAAAAATCGCTGAAAACAACAAAGCTTTCATCGCTAAGGAAGAAGCTGAAAGAAAGAAAAAAGAAGAAGAATTCAAGGCTAATCAGGAAAAAATGGTAGAAAACCTGAAAGCCGGTATGCAGAAAACAGAATCCGGTCTTTACTATAAAATCACCAAAACAGCGGACGGTAAGGCTCCGAAAGCAGGGGATAATGTATCTGTACATTATGCAGGAAAGCTGATAGACGGTACGGAATTCGACTCTTCATTCAAGAGAAATGAGCCGATTGAAATTCCAATCGGAATGGGAAGAGTGATCAAAGGATGGGATGAAGGCATCCTGTTGCTTAAAGAAGGAGAAACTGCTACTTTACTGATTCCGCCGGCAATGGGCTACGGAGAAAGAGGAGCAGGAGGGGTGATCCCGCCAAATGCATGGTTAATCTTCGATGTTGAGCTTGTAAAAGTGAAGTAATTGAACAATTTATCATATGAAAGCCGTCCGTAAGGATGGCTTTTCTGTTTTGTTAAGGGAAGGTCGGTTTTATTGATGGAAAAACATTATTTTCGTGTATAAAATCGATATATGAAAAAAATCCTCTATACGCTCCTTATGCTTTCTGCCGCTACATTTTCCGCTCAGGGAAAGAAATTCTTTCAAGGCGGAGAAGTAAAACTGCAGGCCCCGATAGAGAAAATCAATATGAAATTTGCCTATGATCTACCTTTTGTGCAGGTCATGATCAATGGAAAATCTTACAACTTTCTGTTTGATACCGGAGCTCCTACGGTAATTTCTTATGCGGTTTATGAGGAACTGGGCCTTAAAAAAAAGCATTCCAGTAAAGTAAAGGATTCCCAGAAAAACAAGCAGGAACAGATCTTTACTGTTCTGCCGGAAATGACCGTAGATCAGGCCGTTTTCAAAAATGTAGGAGCCGTTGTTATGGATTTCGGAACCTCAGAACTGAGCTGTTTCAAAATGGATGGTATTCTGGGAGCTAACCAGATGGCTAAACTGGCCTGGAAAGTAAATTATGGGGAAAACTCGCTGGAAGCTGCTGAAAATATTTCACAGTTTGATCTGTCAGGCTATGATATCGTTATTCCTTTTGATCCGAAAACACAGAAAACACCGGTTATTAAAACTAAAATTTTAGATAAAAAGACAGAACTGACTTTTGATACCGGATTTTCAGGAAGGCTTAAAATAGGGGAAAGCAGCTATGATGCTAAAAAAGCAGGGCAAAGTGTGGAAGTTTACGGAACCAGTTCAGTAGGTGCTTATGGCGCAGGAAAACCGTCACCCGGCTATATTTTCAGGCTTCCTGAACTGACATTGGGAAATAAAAGCTTCACCAATGAAATTGTTAATACGGGAGGTTCAAATCTCATCGGGAACGATTTTTTCAAGAATTTTATTTTTATTCTCGACTGGTCCGGAAATAAGATCTACATGAAACGTATTAAAAATGAAACGGTTAAACTTGAATCTTTCGGATTCGGATATCGGTTTATTGATGCCAGGCCAACGGTTGCCCTGGTTTACCAGGAGGATAATTTTCCATTGAAAATCGGAGACTCTATCATCAGCATCAACAATATTAATCTTGAAGGTCTTAGCAAAGAAAGTGCATGCTATTATTTTCTTAACAGGGCGGAAAAAGGAGAGGAGGTCATCAATCTGAAGATAAAGAGGGAAGGAAAAGTGATGGAGACGAAACTGGAGAAGAAGGAATATCTGAAAAGCTGAGAAAGACAGAATACAGAAATTCCTGATGAAGGTGTGCAAACCTTTGTATCTGAAAGGTAAACGAAGCGGCTTTGTTTAAAAATACGGACATTTTATACATCCCTGTTTAGGTTTAATTAATAAAGAGTAATTCTCTTCAATTCACCGTTTTATACCTGTACAATGATCCTGTATTATTGTGATAGATAGGACAATAAAAAATCCCGCTCAAATTTATTGAGCGGGATTTTCAGTAAAATAAGAATTAAAGTTACAGATTTCTGCCTTTGTTCATTTTTGACGAATAATTTATTTTTCCGGCAAGGGAACTGATAAATACAATTCCAAAACCGAGGTAAGCCGCAAATGCGGTCAAATAAACAATTAAGCTGTTAAAGCCTGGATTGGCAACATATACCAATACCGAAAACACAGCAAAGCTCAAAAGAAGCACAAGGCTCCAGATATGCATTTTTGCAGCATCTTCATTTCTCTTAAAAATCATTTCCAAAAAGTCTCTCATCATTAATCACTTTTTAAGGGTTATACATATTTTTTCCGTTCTTCCATAGAACGGTCCGGAAACTGTTTCCGTTATCATATCAGGTCGGAAGATCATGGTGAACTCGGCTAAGGTCACGATCTCTGAAACCGTATAATTATTCGTACCGGATAGACTCATGTTCTTACCGGAATAGTGTTAAAAGCAATATTGAATCAGTAGGGTTGATTCATGAGCTTTATGATACCGTACACAGCATTCATCGTAATGGAATTGATAATGGTAACTATCTTTTCCTGCGCATACGGCATCTAAAGAAAAAGGATCATATAAAAATATGGGAACCGCCTTAATCCGGCTCAGCGGAAACTGAAGATCCGCAGAAAACCTTTCTCATCTTTGTGCTTTTATAATTTTTTTTTCATTATTTTTAGTAGCCAATTTCATGCCAAAGTGAATTTTTTACCTGGTTTTAATTTAATATCTGAACAGCTTATTCCTATATATGAAGACTTCTGAGAGCATAAAAGATGATATCAATACCGTTTTGGAAAAACTTCTAAAGCTGGCAAAAGACCGCTGTTGGAATACCATTTCTTCCAATATCCGGTTTATTGTGACTGATTTCAATGAACTGACGGGAACTAATTTATTTGAAAGGAGAATATCGGGAAACAGAGTAAAAAATTCTAAGAAATTATTGTCGTTAGAATCTGCTGTTGCAATTTTAAGGAAGGATTATGATGACCTCTATGATATCAATTTATATATCTTCAAAGCATTTAAGAATGAAACTATTATTGAAATTCAGTATTATAGAAAATCAAATTTTGAACCTGATTATTTGGCTGCTGTAAAGGACCATAAGGCCATGTTTCACGCAAAAATTAATTTGCCTCCTTACGCTTCAGAAGGTGGGAAATTCGATGTTAACTGGGAATCGGGAGGAGGTTTCAGGCATGCCTTGAAAAGTTTTCTTGATCAGTTTGAATATAAGTATAAAAAGGTAATAAAAAAGCTGAAAAGCAAGTGAGATACTTTTGTTTAACCAAAAGACTATGCTTTTTATTTGCCGCAGATTGCACAGTTCCAGGCAGATTTTTAATCCGCCTAAATAATAAAAGATCCACAGTTTTAGCCCAAACCTATATTGCTAATCTGTAAAATCTAAGAAAGAAAAAAGATCGTGCAGCCGTGGCATTGATTTTTTAACCACAACAGACTGACGCTTAAAAGACATTTTTAAGTTTAAAAATTTGAATATAGAAGTTCACGGAAGCTTTAGAAATCTGTGATTTATATTTCCCACAAAATAAAAAATCTGCCATATCTGCGAAATCAGCGAGAGAAAAAATACAGGTAAATATCTCCTGATATGCAGAATTTATTCAATAGAGGCGGACTTTAATCCGCCTAAATAATAAAAGATCCACAGTTTTAGCCCAAACTTATATTGCTAATCTGTAAAATCTACGAAAGAAAAAAGATCGTGCAGCCGTGGCATTGATTTTTTAACCACAACAGACTGACGCTTAAAAGACATTTTTAAGTTTAAAAATTTGCGTATAGAAGTTTACGGAAGCTTTAGAAATCTGTGATTTATATTTCCCACAAAATAAAAAATCTGCCATATCTGCGAAATCAGCGAGAGAAAAAATACAGGTAAATATCTCCTGATATGCAGAATTTATTCAATAGAGGCGGACTTTAGTCCGCCTAAATAATAAAAAACAATCCATCGGGCTTTAGCCAAAACCTATAAGAATCATTTAACGGGACATTAATAGAACTCAATCATAAAAAATGCGCTCAAACAGCCCCTGACAGATATGTTTGAGCGCCAATAAATTAAAGTGATCATTTTACCAGTTCTTATCAATCATATAAATAAGCTGGGTCATAGCGGTTGCTCCTAACAGCAATTCTCTTCTGTTTACTTTTTCAAAAGTATCTTCTTCCGTATGATGAATGTCAAAATATCTCTGGGAATCCGGCACAAGCTCTGCTGTTGGTACGCCCATCTGCTGAAGCGGAGAGATGTCGGCTCCTGAATATACGCCTTCAAAGTTATAAACGCCGTAAGGGAAAAATAATTTTGCCCAGCTTTTGATCTGGTTTCTTCTGGCATCATCCATTTCCATTGCAATTCCTCTCGGTGCAAAGCCGCCCGCATCGGATTCTATGGCAAAAAGATGTTTTTCATTTTTCTCTTTAGCTGTTTTCCCGTACTGGAGACCGCCTTTCAGACCGTTCTCTTCATTGGCAAAGCATACGGCCCGGATGGTATGGTTATTCTGAATACCCAGTTTTTTGAAGGTCCTTAATACCTCAATGCTCTGTACAATTCCGGCTCCGTCATCGTGGGCTCCCTCACCCACATCCCACGAGTCAAGGTGCCCGCCTACAACGATTACGCTGTTGTCTTTTTTACCGGTAATTTCACCAATAACGGAATAGGAGAGTTTTTCACCTTTCATCCCGCAGTTGGAATTAAGTTTGGCCGTAACCTTCTGTTTTTTCAGGAGGGCTTCCAGTTCATCAGCAGTTGTATTTCCGATAGCTGCTGCCGGAACTTTGGTGATCCTGTCTTCGTAGCGCATGGCTCCTGTGTGGGGGACATCATCAAAAGCTGAAGACAGGGATCTGATAATGGCAAATTTCCCGCCTTTCTTAGCAGTTAATGAAGCTGCATTTACTCTGTATTTGGCCGCATCACCATAGCCTCTGAAAGTTTCCACAAAAGACTGGCTGAACGGGTAATTGAAAAAAACAATCTTATCTTTTACTTTTTCTGCCGGAAGTTTTTCATATTCTTCCATAGATTTTACCATGATGATTTCTCCCGATACATCTTTTCCGCCGGTACCTTCAGAGTTTCCGAGGGATAGCATTTTCAGGTTTTTCCATTTTCCGTCTGCCGCTTTAATCTGGAGGGATTCTTTACCTCTTTCCCAGACCGGGATCATCACTTCCTGAAGCCATACTTTATCAGCTCCGGCTTCGCGCAGTTTCTGTTCTGCCCATTTCACAGATTTTTCATAGGCTTCAGAGCCGCTTAGGCGGTGTCCGATGTTTTTGGTGAGTTCTCTCAGATCGGTATAACCTTTTCCGTTGTTTAAAATTTCATTGGAGATTTTACTGAACTGTATGGAATCTTCTTTGGTCTGGGCAAAAGCAATCATTCCGAAAAGCAATAATGAGGTTCCTAATATCTTTTTCATTGTTACCAATTTTTATCAATTATATAAATAAGTTGTGTCATCACCATTGTACGGATTTTTCATAAGCCTGAACCGCTTAAACGGCGGGTGATGATCTGGGTGAGTACTCTCAGTTCGGGATATCCTTTTCCGTTGTTCAGAATTTCTGTGGAGATTCTGCTGAACTGTGTGGAATTTTCTTTGGTTTGTCCGGAAAGAGCGCCATTCCCGGTACGAAAAGTGGTAAGCTGATGCTCTTTTTCATATTACCAGTTTTTATCCACCATAAAAATCATTTGCGTCATCACAACGGCTCCGAGAAGAAGTTCTCTTTTATTCACTTTGTCGAACGTATCCTGTTCGGAATGATGGTAATCGAAATATCTTTGGGTATCTACAACAAGCTCTGCTAAAGGAATATCCTGTTTCTTTAAAGGAGAGATATCCTGAACGGCATCGGTTTGGTCGAAATCATACACCCCGTAAGGGAGAAAATATTCTTTCCAGGGATAAACCAGTCTTCTTCTCTGAGGAGACATATCCAAAGAAAAGCCCCGCGGAGAATAGCCCCCTGCATCTGTTCCCAGAGCAAATACATGCTTTTCTTCTTTCTTTTTCACATAAGCGGCATACATTTCACGGCCCTGTCCTCCGTTTTCACTGTTGGCGAACAGAACTACCCGGATGGTATGGTTATTTTCATAGCCAAGAGCCTTCAGTGTTCTTAAAACCTCGATACACTGAACCACTCCGGTTCCGTCATCAATGGCCCCTTCACTGATATCCCAGGAATCAAGCTGAGCGCCCAAAACAATAACTTTAGAATCTTTTTTACCCTGAATTTCAGCTATAATATTAGGATTGGTTGTATCTCCCTTGGATTCGGCCGTCATATTGATTTTAGCCGTAACTTTTTGTTTTTTCAGTGTTTTTTCCAGTTCATCTGCTGATCTTACCCCTATGGATAAGGCCGGAATTTTAACTTTATCATCCGGTTCATAATAAATCATTTTGGCATGAGGAGTATCATCATCAGCAGTTGTCAATGATCTTATGATTAATGCTTTTGCTCCTGTTTTAGCGATTACGGAAGCGGAAATTAATTTGGATTTTGCCGTAAGCAGATAGGAATCGCCTGTGTTAATGATTTTCGGGTCCATAGGAACGTTCACAAAAACTATTTTGTCTTTTAGCTGGCCTATTGACATGGCATTAAGCTCGGAAGTGGAATTGATCAAGACAATTTCACCTGTCAGATCTTTTCCGCCTGTTCCTTCAGAATTTCCGAAAGAAAGCATTCTGATGGTTTTCCAGTCTCCATTTCCTGCTTTTATCTGTAAAGATTCTTTCCCTCTGATCCAGACCGGAGTTTTGGCTTCCTGTCTCCAGATCATATCAATACCTATATCTTTGAATTTTTTTTCAGCCCATTCTACTGCTCTTGCATAGCCGGGAGTGGCACTGAACCGCGGTCCGATCCCTTTTGTGAGTTCTCCAAGATGATCATAAGCTCTGCCATTGGTCATAATCTCGTCCGAGATTTTTTTAAATTCGTCGTGATAATTTAATTTTACAGGAATCGCTGATTTTCCGGCAGGCTTTTTCTGTGGCTTTTTTTGAGAAAATAAAAATCCACTCAAAAAGAGTGGAAGTATAATGAAGATTTTTTTCATTTTTTATTTACCTTTCTTTTTCCGATGTTAAAAGTAGGGAAAAAATAGGAATTTATTAAGGTTTCATATCATACATTAAGAGTGCTGTAACCAATTTCGGTTCAATGAATGTACATTTCGGAGGCATACTGAGCTTCAGATCTGAAATTCTGATCATATCATTGAAACTTACAGGATAAATTCCAAAGCCCACCTTGCCTTCACCGCTTTCTACCTTTTCTTTTAAAATGTTGATGCCCTCGATGTTGGATGTCCCTTTTATATAGGTAATTTTCTCAGAGCTGTCAGGATCTTCTATTTTCAGGATATTTTTAAAGATATATTTATCAAGAAGGTGGTGATCCAGATTATCCAGAGACATTTCCTTTGAACGGAGATCGTGCTTTACGTGGAGTGAATAAAATTTGCCGTCCAGATACATTGAGATGTGGAACTTCTGTGAAGGGAAATAAGATGCTTCTCCTTTTTCGTGGATCAGGAAATACTGCTCAAGTTCTTTTAGGAATTCCTCACTTGAAAGACCGTTAAGATCACTCAGAATCCTGTTGTAATCATGAATCTTAATAGACTGGTTGGAAACTATAAAGCTGTAAACGAAATTATATGCCTCTGTTCCGTTATGCTTTTTGTTTTTTTCTTTATGACGTTTGGCATTCAATGCTGTGGAGCCGATCCTGTGGTGGCCGTCTGCAATATAGAATGAATCGATCTGATCAATCACTTCCTTAAACTGCTGAAGTTTCAGACGGTTATCTATTCTCCAGATTTTATGTCTGATCCCGATAGAATCCACATGGTTGAAGATCGGTACGTTTTTTTCCTCATGATTCATCAGGAGCTCAATCTTGGAATTGGAAGGGTAGGTAAGCAGTACAGGTTCTGCCTGAAGACTTACTTTTTCCAGATAGTGAGCCAGTTTTTCTTTTTTCTGAGGAATGGTACTTTCGTGTCTTTTGATCTTTCCGTTCAAGAAATCCTCAATACTGGCTAATCCGAGTAAGCCTCTGAAAATTTGTTTGTTCGGGTAGATCTGCTCATAAAGATAGTATGCAGAATTGTCCTGGACGAGTTTTTTATCCTCCAGAAGTTCTTCAAATGTAGACCGGATCTTCCGTAAGTTCCGGTCGATATCTTTGGATTTACTTACCACATACGGTTTTATCATATTGATGTAAGTATTCTCTACTTGAGCTTTTTCCGCAATTTCCTCCTGGGTAAAATTATCCAGAGGGTGGGTAGGGAAAGTACTCTCAAGGTCTTTATGAGGTCTTATTCCACGAAAAGGTTTGAAAACAGGCATATTTATTTTATAGTTTCTTTTTGTAGCTTAATAATTTGTTCCGCAAGTTCAGCCCCGATTTTTTCCTGTGCATCTACCGTGTTTCCGCCTACGTGAGGAGAAAGGGACAGTGCGGGGTTCATCAGTAAGGGAAGTTCCGGGTTGGGTTCGTTTTCAAAAACGTCCAGTGCTGCTCCTGCTACTTTTCCTGACTCGATGAAGTCTATCAGGGTTACTTCATTGATCACTCCGCCTCTTGCAGTGTTTACAATGTAGACTCCGTCTTTCATTTTTTCAAACTGAGGCGTGTCTATGATATATTCGTTCGTCTTTGGAGTATTGATGCTGATGAAATCTGTGTCTTTAAGGAAAGAATCCATATCGTTGGTAGAGCTGATCTCAAAATCCAGGCTTTGTCCGTCAAAAAAATCAAGGGTAAGTTTTTTTGTTTTCGGGTTTTTGGTCAGTACTTTGATTTTCATTCCCAAAGCGATTCCCATCTTCACTACTTCCTGTCCGATACTTCCAAAGCCGATTACTCCCAGAGTCTTGCCGGAAAGTTCATACGCATTGCTGAATGACTTTTTCATGGCGTTGAAATGGGTTTCCCCTTCCAGAGGCATCAGCCTGTTCGATTCATGAAGGAATCTTGCCAGGGCAAAAAAATGTCCGAAAACCAGTTCTGCCACAGATTTTGAAGAAGCAGTAGGCGTGTTGATGACTTTAATACCTTTGTTTTTGGCGTAATCTACATCAATATTATCCATTCCGATACCGCCGCGTCCGATAATTTTCAGGCCCGGGCAGGCATCAATCAGATCCTGTTTTACTTTCGTGGCGCTTCTCACTAAAAGAACGTCCACATTATTTTCATTGATAAAATTAATAACGTGATCCTGGGCCACTCTGTTGGGCAGGACTTCAATTCCCGCTTCTTTAAGTGCCTGTTCTCCTGTTTTTGAGATTCCGTCGTTTGCTAAAACTTTCATGTGTTATTGGATTTAAAGATTAAAAAATCCGGTTTATTTAAAATATTTAAATCGGGCCGCAAATTAATAAATTTAAATGAACTGCGTCAGATCTTTCAATCTTTGAGTTTTTTTATAATTACCTGATCGATTTCATCACGTCCACCAATACCTGTACACTTTCTATTGTCAGGGCATTGTAAAGACTGGCTCTGTAACCTCCAAGACTTCGGTGTCCGTTAAGACCACTGATTCCGGCAGCTTTCCAGGCATTGTCAAACTCTTCTTTTTTGCTCTCATCTGTTAATTTAAAGGAGACATTCATCAGGGAGCGGTCTTCTTTTACACAGAATGTTTCAAACAGAGGATTGCTGTCTATTTCGTCATATAATAATTTTGCTTTGGCTTCGTTTCTCTGTTCGGCAGCCGCGATTCCTCCGTTGCTTTCAAGATGCTGAAGGGTAAGAAGAGAGGCATAAACCGGGAATACCGGCGGGGTATTGTACATGGATTCTTTGGAAATATGCTGCGAATAATCCAGCATGGAAAGCATATTTTCTCTTCCTGTTTTTCCCAGGATTTCTTTTTTTATCACCACAAGCGTTACGCCTGCAGGTCCCATATTTTTCTGAGCTCCTGCATAGATCAGATCAAACTTTGAAAAGTCGAGCTGTCTTGAGAAGATGTCAGAACTCATATCGCATACCATCAGGGTATCCACTTCAGGGAAGGATTTCATCTGAGTTCCATAGATTGTGTTGTTTGAGGTGCAGTGGAAATAATCGTATTCTGAACCTACCGTATAATTCTTCGGAATGAACGAATAGTTTTCTTCTTTGGAAGAACCTACTACATCTACATTTCCTAATTTTTTAGCTTCTTTAATAGCTCCGGCTGCCCAGGTTCCTGTATCCAGATAGGCTGCTTTACCGTCTGTCTTCAACAGGTTGTAAGGCACCATAGCAAACTGCATACTGGCACCGCCTCCCAAATAAAGGACTTCATACTCATCGCCCAGGTTCATCAGCCTTTTTACGATGGCACGCGCTTCATCCATTACTGCAACAAAATCTTTGCTTCTATGGGATATTTCCAGAAGAGAAAGTCCGATTCCGTTGAAATCAAGAATAGCCTGTGCGGATTTTTCAAATACCTCCTGAGGTAAAATACATGGTCCTGCGCTGAAATTATGCTTTTTGCTCATAGTGTTGTTTTTTTGTGCAAGAACAGACTTGCGGTTTCATTATTAAAATTTTACTAGATTTCTTGATATTTATAGTAAAAAAAACCGTCTCATCGCCATGAGACGGCGTTTTTTATTCACCGTGTAAAAATGCTTTTTTATTAAGCAGGGCTTCTTCTGATTCTACGTGGTCCTCATCCGGAACACAGCAGTCCACAGGACATACTGCGGCACATTGCGGTTCTTCATGGAAGCCTTTACATTCCGTACATTTGTCAGTGACAATGAAATACACATCGTCACTTACAGGTTCCTGCGGATCATTAGCATCTACAGTAAGTCCCGAAGGCAGTGTTACAGTTCCTTGAAGAGTAGTACCTTCAGAAGCTTTCCAATCTACGGCTCCTTCATATATTGCATTATTAGGGCATTCCGGCTCGCAGGCCCCACAGTTAATGCATTCATCAGTTATTTTAATAGCCATCGCTAATTTTTTTTAAATTTGCACAAAATTACAAAATATTCCCCAATTGTAAAGTAATTATGAATACCGAAAATCAAGTTTTAGGACTTATTAAGTTAAGTGACTATATAAAAGCGTTTCTGATAAAGGATCAGGCTGATGAGAATGAAAATGATTCAGAATTTGAATTATTGCTGAGAAAATCAGAAATTGAAAATCCGTGGTTTACTGTTGATAATCAGAAATTTGCCCTGAAACAATGGACAGAGCTGCTGACGGAAGAAAATATCAGTGCATGGCTTAAGAATTATTCTGTTTCAAAGACTGCCCGCAGAGTCGGACTTATTTTAGCCGGAAATATTCCGCTGGTAGGGTTTCATGATGTAATCTCTGTGGTTTTGAGCGGGCATATTCCGCTGATTAAACTGTCTTCAAAAGATAAATATATGATTCCGTTCCTGCTGAAAAAATGGAATGAGTTTTCAGAAGGGCAAATTCCGTTTGAACTGGTGGAGAGACTGGAAGGTTTTGATGCGGTTATTGCAACGGGAAGTAATAATACTGCCAGATATCTTGAATATTATTTTAAAGACCATCCCAGTATTATCCGCAAAAACAGGACTTCTGTTGCGGTATTGAAAGGTGATGAAACCGATGGGGAACTGCAGCTTCTTGCTGAGGATATTTTCCGCTATTTCGGTCTGGGATGCAGGAATGTAACCCGTATCTTTATTCCGCAGGATTTTGTGATCGACAGACTGTTTGAGAATTTTCTGGGCTTTCAGGATATTATCCATCATAATAAATACGCTAACAATTATGATTATAACAGAGCAGTGTATCTTCTGAATCAGGAGCAGTTCTGGGATAATAATTTTGTGATGCTGAAGGAAGATGATAAACTTTTCAGTCCGCTTTCTGTGATTAATTTCAGCAGATACACTTCTTTGGATGATGTTCAGGAATTTATCGCTGAAAACGAAGAAAATATTCAGTGTGTAGTGGCTAAGAAAGATGTAGGATTGGAAGCTGTTCCGTTTGGAGAAGCACAGCATCCGGCTCTTGATACTTACGCTGATAATGTAGATACCATGAAATTTTTGGAAGTAGTATGATTTTTCGTATCTTAACTCACTTATTTCATCCAATAACAAAATAAAACTTATGAAAAAATTATTTTTAGGATTTGCGCTGGCTGCTGCTCCCTTCATGTTTGCCCAGAAAGTAACAAATATAACGGTTGAGCGCCCGAAAAAAGAAATACCAACTGAGCTGAGTAAGGACAAGGCTAAAATGTATAACGAAAACCTTGTGAAATTTCTTGCAGCGGTAAAAGTGTCAGACCGTACTGCTATTGATGCCTTGCTTTCCGATAAAGTAAAGAATATCGTTACTGATGATGTCCTTAAAAAAGTAAGGGAAGGTATTGATTACAGCAAAAAACTGGAACTTCTGAAAGCCGGATATCATATGACCGCAGACGGTGAAGGATATCCGAATCTTAAATACAGATACGCTGGCGATTCTTCCAACAAAGAGGCTGTAAGTGCTGTATTTGAAGAGGACGGAAAGATTCTCGGAGTAATGCCTGTGAATAACAAGTAATTTTTATTTTCGATACATAAAAAATTTTAACTATGATGACAGATTCTTTAGTTGCGCATTCCTCGGAAGTGGAAAAAGCGGACTTTTACAGGAAAACGTATTTACACGTTGCTTTATCAGTCCTTGCTTTTATAGGGGTTGAAACTATTTTATTAAAAACCGTTCCGGTAGAACTGATTGCCATGATGTTCGGACAGAAATATACCTGGTTACTCATTATCGGGGTGTTCTGGCTGGCCTCCATTCTGGCTAATAAGTGGTCTCTGTCGCAGAGCAGGTCTACACAATATTTAGGTCTTGGGTTTTATATCCTGCTTGAGGCGGTGATCTTTTTACCTTTGATCTATATTGCCGTTAATTCAGCTGGTGTGAATGTGATCTTTCAGGCAGCGATGCTTACGATTTCAATGTTTGCAGGGCTTTCACTGGTTGCTTTTATGTCAAACAAAGATTTTTCTTTTTTGAGAAATATAATTGTGATCGGTGGGTTTATTGCCATCGGACTGATTGTGGCCGGAGCTGTTTTCGGGTTCAATCTCGGGCTTTGGTTCTCCGTAGGAATGGTGCTTCTGGCTTCCGCAAGTATCCTGTACGAAACAAGCAAGCTTAAGAATACTTATACCACAGGGCAGTATGTAGGAGCTGCTTTACAGCTGTTTGCCTCTATCATGCTTTTATTCTGGTATATTCTGAGAATTTTAATGAGCAGAAGAAGTTAATTTGAATCAATGATGAGCCGAAAGATCTCATTTATTTCATACGAATACTGTAATCCTGATGATTTTCATCGGGATTTTTTTATTGCCGCGGATGAACGGATCTTTTACTGATATGCTGATGATGGCTGTCTGGCTTATTTTTCTAAATATATGTAATCTTGTCAATTGATCAGTATAAGCTTTTCATTTTATGTCTAAGAAAATCTGCTCAATCAGCCTGATCTGCGAGCTATTTTTTCGACGCAAAACTTTTGCTTTTAGACAATGCAGATTTAAAGGGAGCAAAGTGAGGAATCCACTCTGTTGATCCGATGAAGCGACGGATTAGCTTTCGGCTATTTATTGGTCACCAATCTAAAAACTTGCTGAAAATCTTGAATTTTCTTGCGCCTTACAAGCGGTATGATGATAAAAAAAACCTTGTTCCATTGCGTAAATCCAACAAAAATCTGCTCAATCAGCCTGATCCGCGAGCTATTTTTTTCGACGCAAAGCTTTTACTTTTAGACAATGCAGATTTAAAGGGAGCAAAGTGTAGAACCAACTCCGTTGATTCGATGAAGCAGAGGATTAGCCTTCGGCTGTTTTTAATCTTAAAATAATCGGTTGCAGTTCTAAAAACCTTGCAGAAAATCTTGGATTTTCTTGCGCCTTAAAAGCAGCATAATGATAAAAAAACCTTGTTCCATTGCGTAAATCCAACAAAAATCTGCTCAATCAGCCTGATCCGCGAGCTATTTTTTTCGACGCAAAGCTTTTACTTTTAGACAATGCAGATTTAAAGGGAGCAAAGTGTGGAATCAACTCCGTTAATTCGAAGAAGTGGAGGATTAGCCTTCGGCTGTTTTTAATCTTAAAACAATCGGTTGCAGTTTTAAAAAACTTGCTGAAAATCTTGGATTTTCTTGCGCCTTAAAAGCAGCATAATGATAAAAAAATCCTTGCTCCATTGCGTAAATCCAACAAAAATCTGCTCAATCAGCCTGATCTTTGAGCTATTTTTTTTGACGCAAAGATTTGCTTTTAGGCAATGCAGATTTAAAGGGAGCAAAGTGTAGAATCCACTCCGTTGATTCGAAGAAGCAGAGGATTAGCCTTCGGCTGTTTTTAATCTTAAAATAATCAGTTGCAGTTCTAAAATCTTACTGGAAATTCTAGATTTTTTTGCGCCTTAAAAGCGGTATGATGGTGAAAAAAAACTTGTTCCATTGCGTAAATCCAACAAAAATCTGCTCAATCAGCCTGATCTGCGAGCTATTTTTTTTGACGCAAAGCTTTTGCTTTTAGGCAATGCATATTTAAAGGGAGCAAAGTGTAGAACCAACTCCGTTGATTCGAAGAAGTGGAGGATTAGCCTTCGGCTGTTTTTAATCTTAAAACAATCGGTTGCAGTTTTAAAAAACTTGCTGAAAATCTTGGATTTTCTTGCGCCTTAAAAGCAGCATAATGATAAAAAAATCCTTGCTCCATTGCGTAAATCCAACAAAAATCTGCTCAATCTACCAAATCAACGAGCTGTTTTTTTCGATTCAAAGTTAAAGGAAATAAAATATGGAATCAACTCTGTTGATTGAATGTATTTAAATGATTGGATTGTGCTGTTTGTGAAGAATTTACAGTCCTTGTCTTCAGGAATCCAAAAAATCCTGATGGCAATTCATCGGGATTTTATTGGAACAATTGGGTTTTTCAGAAGTTGTGTTTTATGTAATATTCTAATTATTAAACCGGGTAATAATCAGAATTTATTTGTCGATTGAGCCAAGCACCTTTTGGGCAAAAGAATTTAAAGCATCTTTTTCGCTCATTCCGTTCTGTACGTTAGCGTGTACTTCCAGAGCACCGCAGATATTGGTAATTAATTCTCCTGCTACATTAAGGTCTTCTTCGCTGGTTCCCCTGAATTCGCAGAAGCTTTCCAGGACTTCCAGTGTTTTTTCAAGGTTTTCCGGAGTCTGGTTCTGATAAAACTGTCTTATTATGGGTAACTTCATTATGATAATTCGTTAAAAAGATTAATTAAACTTTCTGCCTGGTTAGATTGTACCTGGTTAACCAGTTCACCGTTTTTGAAGATGGCAAAAGTCGGAAGATTGTCTACTTTAGCCAGCTTTCTGCTTTCAGGAAGTTTTTCTGCATCTACGTATAAAAAAGGAATTGCTTCGTTTTCTGAGGCTAATTTTTTGAATTTCGGCTTCATAATTCTGCAGTTTCCGCACCATGTGGCACCATACTGAACAACTACTTTTTCGTTATCGTTTACAATATTCTGTAATGTATCTTCGGTTAATTCTGTGTACATAAGTTTATTTTTAAAAAATAAACAATGTAACAATCTAAAAATTGACCAATCTAACAATTCAAAAAACTTTTAAAATTGTTATACTGTTAGATTGTTACATTGTTATATTAAAATTAAGATATTAATTTTTTGCTAAGTATTCTGCAGTAGAAGTTCTGTCTGCTTTCATTGCATCTTTTCCTTCTTCCCAGTTGGCAGGGCAAACTTCACCGTGCTTCTGAACGTGCGTGTAAGCATCGATCAGTCTTAAAAATTCCTTTACGTTTCTTCCTAACGGCATATCGTTTACAGCCTCGTGGAAGATTTTTCCTGTTTCGTCAATCAGATAAGTTGCTCTGTACGTTACGTTAGAACCTGTGAAGGTTTCTTCTCCGTCTTCATTGTATTCGAAATCCTGATCTACGATTCCGAGGATGTTGGCCAGTTGTCTGTGAGTATCAGCTAAAAGCGGGTAAGTTACTCCTTCAATACCTCCGTTGTCTTTTGGAGTGTTCAGCCATGCAAAGTGAACTTCGTTCGTATCGCAAGAAGCACCGATTACTTTAGTGTTTCTTTTTTCGAATTCACCTAAAGCCTCCTGGAAAGCGTGAAGCTCAGTAGGACATACGAAAGTGAAATCTTTAGGGTACCAGAATAATAGAACTTTCTGCTGATTGGAAGTAGCTTCTTCAAGGATGTTGATTCTAAGATCGTCACCCATTTCAGACATTGCATCGATTGTTACATTTGGGAATTTTTTTCCTACTAAAGACATAATTTTCTGTTTTTATATTTAAATTTCTGTTGCAAATATATAAATATTTCATCTATCAATCAAATCAATTCTGATAAATAAAATCTATAATTGTTTTTGAAGGTTAAAAATGAAAAAAGCCCTGATTTCAGGACTTTTTTTCTATAATTAATAACCGAATATTTCGTTGAGACTTAGTTTTTTTACTTCACCGAGTTTTTTCATATCGGCTTCATTCACTTTATCCTGAGAAGCTACCAGGCAGTAAGTGTAGTTCTTACCTTTCATCTCTTTATCGTGGAAAGTGTTGATGTCAGCAAAAGAAAGTTTTGGAGCCTGTTCATACACGTTCTTTCTCATATCAAAATTATTTCCAAGTTTTTGAGATTTCAGGTAAGAGAAGATGATTCCGTCCTGAGTGATTCTTTCGGAAGCGATTGATTTTTTCAATCCGCTTTTCGCTGTTTCGAAGAGCTGCTCAGATTTTGGAAGGGTAGTCAGGAGCTCATTCATGGCGGTTGTAGACTCATTGAATTTGTCTGCCTGTGTTCCTACATAAGCCATAATCATATCCTTGTCTGTTTTCTTACCCGGAAGGGCAAAATAAGAATATGTGGAGTAAGCCAATGCCTTTGACTCTCTGATGGTCTGGAAAACAATGGATCCCATTCCGCCTCCGAAATAGCTGTTGAACAAACTTACGGTAGGGGTAATGGAAGGGTTGTACTGATCAGCATTTCTTACCCAGAAAACTTCAGCCTGTACCATATCATAATGAGCAAATAATACCCTGTTCCTGTCAGTTGGGATCTGGGCAAAAGTTTTAGACTTAGGAAGATCTTTCAGGGTTGCAGGAAGTTTGTGGATAGGTTTAAGGGCTGCTACCACATCGTTTCCGGATTTTGGTCCGTAATACAGTACTTTATGCTTGAAATTAAAGAGGTCGTGAAGTACATTGATCAGGTCTTCGGCTTTTAATGCATCAAGTTCAGCATCGCTCAGTACATTGTTGAAAGGATTCTGTGGACCATACTGGGCATAACTTCTCAGCCCGGACATAATCACCCCTTTATTCTGTTTTGCGTTGGCTCTGGCTTTCTTAAGCCTGGTCTTATAAGCGTCAAGAGCAGCCTGGTCTGCCTGGCAGTTTTTGATCAGATCCTCGAATAGAGCAATTGTTTTATCGAAGTTCTCATTCAAACCTTCCAATGATACGTAAGTTTCTTCGTTCCCTGCACTCACATTGAAACTTGAAGCAAGTTTGTAAAATTCTTTACTGATGATTTCCGAAGATTTGTCTTTAGTTCCCAGATACTGAAGGTATTCTGCCGCCAATGGAAGGATCTTGTTGTTCCATTTTCCAGAATCAAAGTGGTAATACATTCTGAACAGGGCATTGTCTGTATTTTTTACAGAAAGCACATCTATACCGGCTAATTTATTTTTAGCAATGTCTTTATCGTAATCCAGCCATACCGGAGCGATAGGATTTTCAGGCATCTCATCAATCTTTTTAAGGAAAGGAGACTGGTCTTCTCTGTTAACGGAAACCGGTGTGATGGTTGGCTTATCAACCTTTACAATACTTTTATCTTCACCTTTTCTCTTGTAAACGGCAACGTAGTTGTTGTTCTGAAGATACTTGGATGCAAAATCCATAATATCTTTTTTGGTAAGCTTTGAAATTTCGTCAACATATTCCAACGATGCTTTATGGTCTATATCCGAAGTGAATTCGTCCATCAGGATGCTGGCTCTTGATGAATATTTTTCATCCTTTTGAATGATACCTTTCTTTTCGTTGTTCACGATAGACTGAATAAGGTCATCAGAAAAATCTCCCTTTCTCAATTTATCAATTTCCTGAAGAAGCAGGTTCTTTACTTCGTCCAGAGACTGTCCTTCAGTAGGCTTTCCCTGTAAAAGTAAAACTGAATAATCCTTTAAAGCATAAGATCCGGCGTAGGCTCCCAGTAATTTCTGTTTTTTTACCAGATCAAGGTCAATCAGTCCTGCCTGTCCGTTGGTCAGCATATTGCCGACAAGGTTCAGCATTCTGGCATCTTTGGTAGAAGCTCCCGGAAATCTGAAGCCAAGCATTACATTTTCAGGATTCGGTCCCACAACCTCTTTTACAATAGGAGCGGTAATAGGTTTTTCCTGTCCGACTTTATATTCAGGAACTGTTTTAGGCTTCATGTAAGAGAACGCCTTGTCAATCTTTACAATCACTTCATCCGGATTAAAATCTCCCGACATAATGATTCCCATGTTGTTGGGAACATAATAATTGTTGTAATATTCTCTGATCGCATGCAGAGAAGGATTTTTCAGGTGTTCAATTGTTCCGATAGTGGTTTGCTTTCCGTAATTGTTGTTCGGGAAAAGATTGGCAAACATCGTGTCGAAAACTTTATCTCCGTCATCATCAAGAGATCTGTTCTTTTCTTCATATACTGCTTCAAGCTCCGTGTGGAATAATCTCAAAACAGGTTCTCTGAATCTTTCGGACTGTACAGCAAGGAATTTATCAAGAACATTGGAAGGTACATCTTCTGTGTACACCGTCTGTTCAAAAGATGTAAAAGCATTGGTTCCGTCAGCTCCCATACCGGCCATCATTTTATCGTATTCATTTGCGATTGCAAATTTTGCAGCCTCTCCGGAAACCCTGTCAATTTCTTTGTAGGTCTCTTTTCTCCTGGCCTCATCCCTGGTCTGGTTGTACTTTTCGTAAAGAGCGTCAATCTGGTCTAATAAAGGTTTTTCTTTTGCCCAGTCTTTAGAACCGAATTTATTAGTTCCTTTGAAAAGCATATGTTCAAGATAATGTGCCAGCCCGGTATGGTCTGCCGGATCGGTTTTGCTTCCCGCTTTGGTGGCGATATAGGTCTGTATCCTCGGGTCCTTGTTGGTTGGGCTTAAAATAACCGTCAGTCCGTTTTTTAACGTATAATATCTTGCTGCAGTAGGGTCGTTGGTGACATACCTGTACTTGTATCCGTTAGAAGTGGCTTCTTTCCATTGGAAATCCTGTCCGTAAGCATAACCGGCAAAACTTGCGGCGGCAATACTCGTTGCAATTGTTAGTTTTTTTAACAGATTCATTTTGTTGCGTTATTATGTGTTTTATTTTGCGCTGAAAGGTTCCAGCAGGTTTTTAATCCGTTTCATGGCTTCTCTCAGATCATCTTCTGAAGCCGCATAGGAGAATCTTATACATTCCGGGCTTCCGAAAGAAACCCCTCCCACGCACCCTACGTGGGCATTCTCCAGGAGAAACATCGCGAAATCGTCTGCATCTTTGATCTCCGTACCGTTTAAAGTTTTCCCGATATAGTAGGAGACGTCAGGGAAGTAGTAAAATGCAGCTTTTGGAAGAACTACTTTGAAGCCGGGGATTTCTTTGATCAGTTCGTACACAAGATCTCTTCTTTTTTTAAAGGCATCAATCATGTATCTGTATTCCGAAGGGTCGGTTTTCAGGGCTGTGATGGAAGCTCTCTGGGCCATTGTATTGGCTCCGCTCGTCATTTGTCCCTGGATTTTTTCACAGGCTTTTGCCAGCCATTCCGGGCATGCGGAATATCCTATCCTCCATCCGGTCATTGCATAAGCCTTAGACATTCCGTTGATCACCGCTGTCTGCTCATATATTTCAGGAAACTGTGCGATAGATGTTGTTTTGGTTTCGTAATTGATGAATTCATAGATCTCATCAGATATAACGGTCACATGAGGAAATTTGGCAATAACCTTCGCTAAGGATTTCAGTTCATCATATGTATAATATCCTCCGGAAGGGTTACACGGTGAACTGAAAAGAATCGCTTTCGTCTTTTCCGTGATTGCCTCTTCCAGCTGTTCGGCTGTGATTTTAAAATCGGTTACATAAGAAGTGGGAAGCATGACAGAGTTTCCACCCATCATTTTCACCATTTCATCATAGCTTACCCAGTAAGGAGCGGGAAGAAGAACCTCGTCCCCGTCATTAATGACAGCAGCCAGAACATTTAGTATGGCCTGTTTGGCTCCGTTTGAAACGCAGATCTGCGAAGGTTTATATTCAAGATTGTTATCTCTTTTCAGTTTATAGGCAACAGCTTCACGAAGTTCCAGAAACCCGGGTACAGGAGAGTAGTGGCTGTAATTTTGATTAATAGCGTCGAAAGCGGCCTGTTTGATGTTATCCGGTACATCGAAATCCGGTTCGCCGAGAGTAAGGCTGATCACGTCGATGCCGGCGGCTTTCATTTCTCTTGCTTTGTTTGACATTACGAAAGTCTGCGAGTAACCCAGTCGCTTTACTCTATCTGAAAGTTTGTCCATGTAGTCTTTTTGAATTTTAACAAATATATAATAAAAACGTTTTGCCGGGAAATAAAAATAGGCTAAGAGAAAAGATTTTTGTCAGGTTTCAATTTAATCACTAGATTTGGAAATAAGATTGGTTTTTCAGGCGTTCTCCGCTTTAAGAATTGATTATGTTTAATGAATGACGAGCTTAAAATGTACAAACTCCTTTTTTTATTATCTGCTGCGCTTTTTTCTGCCCAGAACTACCGCTTTGTGTATGAATACAGAATGAAAGCCGATACCGGAAGCGATTCTCTGATTACGGATTATATGAGCCTGGATACCGACGGGAAAAAATCGTATTTCTATAATACTGCCAAATATGAAAAGGATTCAGCCTATGCCGCTGAAAAAGATTTTGCGAAACTGTTTAAACGCAAGAATTACAACAGAAATCTGAACTATCTTATTGAAAAAGATTACGCTAAAAAGACCATCAGTTTTTACGATCAGTTTAAAAGTGTGAAGCTGATGACCACAGACAGTGAAGCTCCCCGATGGAAAATAGAAAAAGAGTTTGCTGAGATCAATAATATGAAATGCCAGAAAGCAGTGACTGATTATAAAGGAAGGAGCTGGGAAGCATGGTTCAGTAAAGATTATCCGGTAAGTGACGGTCCTTATAAATTCAGCGGCCTTCCGGGGCTTGTGGTAAGTATAAAGGATACCGGGGGACAGCATATATTTAACCTGATTCAGATCAGAAAAATAAAAACACTATTTGACCGGGTGCCTGAAAACAGCAAAAAAATGTCTGAGAATGAGTATAAAAAACTAATGAAAAACTACACCTTCATTCCCGAAGAAGATTTTGAAGCATTCAATGCAGACCCGAAAGCCGGAACAATCGGTGTTCAGCTGAAAGATGGCTATACCGCTCAATACAGTATCAAAGAACTTGAGAGATATACGGGAAAGAATGAAACCATTGACGATGAGATCCTCAGAAGGCTTAAAAGAACCAATAATCCCATTGAAAGAGATTGAAAATATATAAAAGGTCTTTCATATCCGGCTCTTAAAGTTTGAATAAAGCCAATAAAAACTTATTTTTGCGGTTTATAATAATTCATATGGCAATACCGTTACTATTAAAATACTTTCCGGATCTTACAGAAACGCAGATCGAACAGTTTACCCAGCTGGAAAAACTGTATAATGAATGGAATGAAAAGATCAATGTGATTTCCAGAAAAGATATGGAGTCGCTGTATGAAAAGCACGTCCTGCATTCTTTGGGAATAGCGAAGGTAATGGAGTTTGCTCCCGGTACAAAAGTCCTGGACATCGGAACCGGGGGAGGTTTTCCCGGAATTCCTTTAGCAATCCTGTTTCCTGAATCTGAATTTACCCTGATCGATTCCATCGGGAAAAAGATCAGCGTAGTACAGGCTGTTGCAGAAGGAACAGGACTGAAAAATGTAACTGCTATTCACGGACGTGCAGAAAAACTCAAAGAAAAGTTCCACTTTGTAGTAAGCCGTGCCGTAACCCAGATGCCTGAATTTTTAAGATGGCTGAAAGGCAAATTTGAAAAAGAACAGTTCAATACCAGACATAACGGGGTTTTGTATTTGAAGGGCGGTGACCTTGCGGAAGAGCTTGCCGGGCTTAAATGCGAAATTTTCAGCCTTAAAAACTATTTTGATGAAGAATTTTTTGATACCAAAAAAGTAGTGTATCTGTCCAAAGGCAATTTTAATTCCTGATCCGTATAATGAAGGAATAATTTTTGCTGTTTATCATTAATAATCAGTAAATTGGAGGTTATGAAAAAACTTTTAAATATTGGATTTCCTGCATTATTTTTAGGACTGTTTTTCATCTCCTGTAATGATGATGACTATCAGACTATTGAATCAGTAGGCAGGATCAAAATAGACAGTGTAAAAATAGTGAATGATACAATGGATGTTTTTTCCGTACAGAGTATCAGAACATATTCCACCTATCCTTCCCAGTGCGAAGGCTTTTATGGTTATGACTATATTCATGACAGTGATTTCGGAAGGTCCGTTACAGCGTACCGTTATATAAAAGACGGGCCCTGTGCACAGAACAGCTATACAGCAGCCGGACAGATCAATTTTAATCCGCGTAACAAAGGAAATTATACCTTCAGATTCTGGAATGGAGGAAACCAATGGATCACCAAAACAATTGTGGTTAAATAATGAAGATGGTATTTGTATTCTGTTTTCTGACTGTAAATACAGTCTGGGGACAGAAAATAATCTGGAAAGAAGACCGGAAACTGGTGTGGGATAATTTCAAAAGCCCGGTCAACCGTAAAAACAATCCCGATGTGGCTGCCTATACCCATTGTGGCTGGGAATATTCCGTTGTAACGTCTACCAATCCCAAAACTCTTGTGAAAATTGAAATAGCCGCCATTTTCAATGAAGAGAGGTCATGGAAAGATAGCAAAAGAATCAGTGATTATATTCTTCTGCACGAACAGAAACATTTTGATATTGCAGAAATTTTTGCCCGGAAACTTAGAAAGGAAGTTGCTGAAAAGATCGTTACTTCAGGAGATTATAATAAATATTTTCAGGCTGTTTATCGGAAAGTATCCAACGATTATCAGAATTTTCAGAAATCCTATGACAGGGAGACACAGCACGGAATCAATGAACAAAAGCAGAAGGAATATAATATCCTTATCTCTGAAGAATTAAACAATTTAAAAAGCTACCAGGCCTCTTGAAATTTCTCAATAAGATCATCAACGAACTGCTGGCAAAAAGTCAGGATCTCTCGGTATTCAACATCGTTCTGCCAGGCAAGCGTCCTATTGTTTTTATCAGACAGATTTTAGAAGAGAATAAGTATTCGGGGCTTCTTCCCAATTTCTTCACCGTGGAGGAATTGATTGACCGTATTGCAGACCGGCAGCCTATCCAGGGGATTTCTCTCTGGCTTTTCGCCTTCGATGTTTACAGAAGTCTTAATCTGATTCCCCGTGATGACTTTTCTGATTTTCTGAAATGGTTTCCTACCCTGCAGAAAGACTGGGACGATATTCTTAAATTTTCCGGAGATGATCAGGTTGTGCTTCAGTATATGTTTGATGAGGAACGGATCAAGGAATGGGCACAGGATCTTGGAGAAGACGACGATGTTCCAAGAAAGAAATTCCTTAATTTCTGGCAGAATATGAATATTTTCCTTCCTGTGTTAAAAGAGAGGCTTCAGGAAAGGAACTGGGCTACTGCGGGGATGATTCATGAAACAGCCCAATCGAAAATTGATGATTTTGCAGACGGTACTTCAGAGCATTTCGTGTTCTGTGGATTCAATGCATTTACTCCGGTAGAAGAAAAACTGGTCAGAAGTCTTTTAAAACGGAATAAAGCCGAATGTTTTTTCCAGGCAGACCGTTATTATTTCGATGATGAAAGGCAGGAAGCCGGAAAATTTCTCCGCAGTCATAAAATGTGGAAAGAATTCAATGACAGCAGAGACTTTCACTGGATTGAAGATGATTTCAACCAACCGAAAAATATTAAAGTCTATGAAGTTTCTGGAAACGTAACGCAGACCAAAGTTCTTCCTGAGATTTTTAAAGAGATTGAAAATAAAACCTATTCCAATACGGCAGTTGTGCTGTTGGACGAAAACCTTCTGCCTGCAAGCTTAGACGTGATGTACGGTGTACAGAACCTGAATATCACCATGGGGTTTCCATTGAAGAACCTGTCTTTTTCGAATGCCGTAAAACAGCTTTTTTATCTTCAGAAACAGCTGGAAAAAAATAAAACCTCTTACTATTACAGGGATGTTTTTCCTATTCTGGAAGAACTGCCGAAATCTGCGGAGGATGAACTGGTGATCAGTGATTTCAAAGCGAAAATAGAGGAGCGGAATATTGTCTATATATCCGGAAAGCTGATGCACGAACTGCTGGGAGGTCTTTCTTATTATGATCTGCTTCAGAAGGCGGATCATACCGGTGTTTATCTGGATAAACTTATTGCTTTCTGCCGGCATATCAAATGGCTGGATATTGATGATATTCAGTATGAAAACGTATCTCATTTTGAAAATGCTTTCAGAATCATAAAAAACCAGCTGAGTCCGTACGATTTCGAGATCAGAATGGAGACTCTGGAAATCCTGATCAACCAGCACATCAACTCAGAGAGCATCGATTTTCAGGGAGAACCGCTGCGCGGGCTTCAGATCATGGGGCTTCTTGAAACGCGTCTCCTGAATTTTGAAAATGTTATTATGCTGTCTGTGAATGAGGGAAAACTTCCTCTGGGAAATACGCAGAATACCTATATTCCTTTTGATATAAGAAGATATTTTGACCTTCATACGTTTCTGGAAAACGACGGAATTTATGCTTATCACTTTTACAGACTGATCCAGGATTCGCAGAATGTACATCTCCTGTACAATGCGCTCAGTTCAGGAGTGAATACAGGGGAAAAAAGCCGTTTTATTACCCAGATCGAAATGGAAAGCTCTCATCAGATAGAACATCTGATCATAGAGAACTCCTCTGAACCCATTATCTCAAAACCTATTGAAATTCCAAAGACGGCAATCGTAATGGAAAGGCTTCAGAAATGGAAGGAAAAAGTATCGGCTTCGCACCTTACCAGTTATCTTTACAACCCTATCGATTTTTATCTTTCCAAGATCCTGAACACCTCGGAAACAGATGAGATTGAAGAAGAACTGTCCGTTAAAAACTATGGAAATCTGGTTCATTATTCACTTCAGGAAGTTTATGAAATACTCAAAGGTAAGGTTTTAAAAGAAAGTGATTTACAGAAGTCAATTAAAGAGATAGATCAGTATATTGAAAAAGCCATTGAAAAGCTGAAGCACCAGCCGGAGTTCTATGAAAAAGGAATGAATTACATTCACAAAGCGATTGCTAAAAAAGTAATTGAAAACATTCTTACTCATGATCTTGAACTGATCAGGAACGGCAATGAACTTGAGATTCTTGATATTGAAAAAAGATTCGAAAATGTTGATTTTTATCTTGAAGAAAACGATAAGATCTCTTTCTTCGGATTTATAGACAGGATAGACCGTCTGAACGGAACATTGAGAATTATCGATTATAAAACAGCCAAAATCAAAAATCTCACGGTAAAGATTGATGAGGACAATGTGTCGGATTATTTCCACAACAGCGACAGAAAACAGGCTCTTCAGCTGTGTATTTATCATTATGTGGTTCAGAATCTTCCTGAGTTCTGGGGATTCCCGATTGAAACCGGAATATGGAGTTTTGCAGAGGCCCGGAAAGGAGTGGTTTCCCTCCAGTTTGATAAAGGAGATATTGATGATGCGATGAGATCAGTGAAAAATCTGATCCTTGAAATTCTGAATCCTGATCTTAATTTCGTGGAAAATATAAAATCCTACACCGGCTAAAAAAGAAACGCACTCCATTGCTGAAGTGCATTCCATCTGAAATGAAGAAATATAATAAGAGAAGATTATCAGATTTTGATCTTTTTATTGATTATTTTTCCGTCAGCAAGAGTGATTTGCACCAGATAAACCCCGGATTCCAAAGCTTTTGATTCAAATGATGATCTGTTTACATCCTGCTGTACAATTAATGCACCTGAAATACTGTAAATGCTGATGTTTTTTATATCGCCGGCTGACCGGGCAATGATCTGGCTGCCTCGGACAAAAATATCTGTTTTACTTTCGGACCGATTAACGATCATTTTATTAAACTGCAGGTGATAAAATTGGGTGACAATCTCAAAGGTATAATTCCGGTTTTCAAGATCCTGGAGAGAGATTCCGCTGTTTTCCGTATACTGGGATTGGGAAACTGTTTTTATAAAGTTACGTTTTTCATCAAAAATATGTACCGCAGACAGTTCATCGGGACTGATCTTAAGTTTCAAAATTCCATTATTTTCAGATTGAACGATCTCACTTTCAGTAACCTGTTGTGGAGTACTTTTAATATAAGGAATCAGCCTGTTTTCATTGCTTTCATGCACTTTCAGGAGGTAAACTCCATCCTGAAGGCCAGCCAGACTACTTTCTGTTCCAGGTTTTGTGGTAGCTTTTTCTTTATTAAAATCAGTTATTTCCAGCAGTTTCATATCTCCGGTAGCCGGTTTGATCTGAGAGGAATATAATGAATTGCCTTCTCCCGATTTTATCATCTGATCATTTCCTGCCTGCTTGGAAGTAATCATAGCCCACTGATTGAATAATCCTCCGCTTCTGAGCGTATTGAATTTTGCATTGGAAGCAAGAACAAAGGGAACAATTCCTCCGACATGTCCCAGAGGACCCCAGTAAAATGAATCCAGTTTGTATTTATCCAGATCCCACCACGGATAGTAGCCGCGCTGTACACTGATGGTTTTGGAGGTATTTTCCGGCGGGATGGCCAGATCCACGGTGGAATGTCCCAAAGTCATGGGAGTTTTATTATACCAGTCGTAAACATCTTTAGGTTTCATGCACTGTCTGAGCTTATTATCCGGATTGTTGGTAACATCACTTACAAAACCGGATGTGAAAAGTTTTCTCCAGATTACCGGACCCCACAGAAGTCCTCCGTTGTCCTGAACCACATGATTATTGTATTTATCCAGGTATTCCGCTGAAATAACTTCTGATATATTACTGTTATAGGTTCTGTATCCCGTATTGTTACAGGTATGAAGAACGTTCGCCAGAAAAGAGGTAAAAGGGTAGAGGTCTTTTTCCAGAACCCCTTTGTTCAGAGTAACTCCCGAAAAATCATAAGGCCCGTCGCCCATATAGGCGTATTTGAATTTCAAATTCTCCGGATTGGAAATACTTAGCCTTTTCAGAGTTGACATCGCAGCATGTGCTCCCTGGGAATAGCCTGCCAGAAAATATTCGTTATATCGCTTGATTCCTAACTGCCCGAGGACTTTATTGGCTGCCGTAACAAAATCTATCGTAGCACTGGCCTCAGTGGCATAATCTACATAAGGATGAACACCGTCTCCGCTGCCCATTCCCACATAGTCCGGAGCCATAAGGATATACCCGTTCAGAACATAAGAAAGTTCCACTACGAATCCTGCCCCCAGTGCTCCCTTTAAATTAGACGGAACATTATGCCGGTTGTCCGTAGTTCCGTGGTCCGAAACAACAGTTGAAAGCTTGTAGTTGACGTTAGGATACATCAAAAGCCCGGTTGCTTTCACCAGTGCATTGTTTTCATTCTTAGTGTAATATGTAATTTTATATCCCTTAAGGCCTAGATTAAAGCCGTTCAGATAATTGGTGAGGTCTGGAGTATTCTGCTCACCGAGATTGCCGGCTATAAAACTGATAACGCCCTGTGGGGTAAGATCAAGTTTCTGTTCAATGCTTACCACATCACCCGCCTGCTGAGCCAGGTAAAAAGGAGCTGTAAAGCTTAGTAAAAAGAAAGATAGTTTTTTCATATTAATGCATTATGGTGATATTAAGTTAGTTGTTTTCAATAAAACCATTCATACATTATCAGATCAATAATTATTCATTGAATATAAATTCTCTGCAAGGTGAGTAAAATAAGCGGGTCCGGCCAAAGGCCGGACCCGCTTATTTATTTGAGCTCCTTATTTAGAAAGCATTGATGCCTGTAATATCCAGACCTGTAATTAGAAGGTGAACATCGTGAGTTCCTTCGTAGGTAATTACCGATTCAAGGTTGGCAGCGTGTCTCATCATCGGGAATTCTCCCATGATTCCCATTCCTCCAAGAATCTGTCTTGATTCTCTTGCAATGTCAATCGCCATTTTCACATTGTTGCGTTTAGCCATTGAGATCTGTGCAGGCGTTGCTTTATGATCATTTTTCAGATTTCCTAACTGAAGGCATAGTAACTGGGCTTTAGTAATTTCAGTTAAGAATTCAGCCAGTTTTTTCTGCTGGAGCTGGTAAGAACCGATTGGCTTTCCAAACTGTTTTCTTTCTTTAGAATACTGAACCGCTGTACAGTAGCAGTCGATAGCAGCACCGATTACACCCCATGAAATTCCATATCTTGCAGAATTCAGGCAGGATAGAGGTCCTTTTAATCCGGTTACGCCCGGAAGAAGGTTTTCTTTAGGAACTTTTACGTTATTAAATACCAGTTCTCCGGTTTTAGAAGCTCTTAAACTCCATTTATTATGTGTTTCAGGAGTGGTAAACCCTTCCATTCCTCTTTCAACGATCAGTCCCTGTACTTTTCCTTCTTCATTTTTCGCCCATACCACAGCAATATCGCAAAGCGGGGAATTGGTGATCCACATTTTGGCACCATTAAGCAGATAATGGTCGCCCATATCCTTGAAATAAGTTTCCATAGAGCCAGGATCAGATCCGTGATTAGGCTCGGTAAGCCCGAAAGAGCCGATCATTTCCCCGGCCGCAAGCTTAGGAAGGTATTTTTTCTTCTGTTCCTCAGATCCGAATTCATTGATCGGGAACATGACAAGAGAACTCTGTACAGAAGCAGCAGAACGCACTGCAGAATCACCTCTTTCCAGTTCCTGCATGATAAGACCGTAAGAGATCTGATCAAGACCGGAACCTCCGTACTCTACTGGAATATAAGGACCCAATGCTCCGATTTTTCCCAATTCCCTCATTAAACCGGGAAGGTCAGTATGGTTTTGTGCAGCCTGGTCAATCTGCGGCATTACAAAACTTTCTACCCAGTCTCTTACAGATTGGCGGATCAGTTTGTGTTCTTCAGTAAGTAAAGCATCAATTCCGTAATAATCAGGGATGCTTGTAAGAGGATAATATGACATGATTTTTTGATTTGTTTAAAAATAACACTTTTCAGGCGGTTGAGAAAATTTTTTTATAAGCCTTTGGGGTGATTGATTATCAGAGGTATATAATGATTTTATTTAATTCATAGAATAAAAATACCGGACCTTAGGATTCCTCATCATTAGAGATCGGATACTGGTGGGCGGAATTATGGATTTTATTTTTGAATTTATACAGGTAAGGAGCTTTGTTGGCAGAACCGTCATAAAACTTTTCCAGCCTGTCCAGAATATTTAAACTCAATATCTTGCGCTGGAAGTTATTTCTTCTGAATTTCTGCCCTAAAATCGTTTCATAAAGAAGCTGAAGATCCTTCATGGTAAACTTTTCAGGTAAAAGATTGCTGGCTGCGGCCTCAGTATTGATATTCATGCGGAGGTATTCCAGTCCGGTTTCTATGATCCTGTCATGGTCAAATGCCATTTTGGGCAGATTATCCACTTCAAACCATTCACAGCTTTCATTGAAAGCATCCGGAAAAGTATTGGCAATGGAAAAATCAATAAGGCTGCAGTAGCCTACCGTAATGAATCTCTGAAAAATCCAGTGGTCCTTCGGAACCTCAATTCCTTTGTTGCGGAGCAGGATCTGATGTACATTATTCTCGGTACGGTCTATTCTTCCGAAAGTATGAAACTGCTTTAAAAACAGATCTTTCAGGTGGGTTCTTTCATACAGGACCCTTGCTGCCGCCTCACGGAGATCTTCATCATTAAAAACAAAACCGCCCGGAAGAGACCACAGGTCAAGATCATGATACTTTAAAAGCAGAACTTTCAGAATATTGTTGTGAAAGCCAAATATGGTGCAGTCCACAGATATATGGGCTACAAAATCTTTTGTATCAATAAGCTCCTGAAGGGTTTCTTTATTTTTGGTGTCTTTGATCTTCATGGCAGTAAAAATAAAATTATTTTCTAAATTTTCCTTCCTGACAGCCTAAAATATATCAAACTTACCATAAAAAGCACTGAAACAGCCAATAATATATAAAGCGGATAATAGTCTAAGAGCTCTTTTCCAAACAGAACAGACATAATGATTGAACTGACCGAACTGCCCAGAGATGAAAAAATAACAATTAAAGAGGTAAATAAGTTGATTCTTTCCTTATCAACCTGCGCAATCATTTTTGAATTCACAACAGGGTACAGCGGAGAGAGAAACAGCCCGATCACCGGAAATAAAAACCTCAGCACACCCGGATTTTCAGATCCGAAATATTGAACCCCAAGAATAATAAGAAGAACAGCAACAATCAGACTTATGCAGATCAGGTAATATTTTGACAGTGAAAATCTCTGAATGATATTGGCTGTTGCCGTTCTTCCTGCATAAGAAAAAAGAGCAAGGAAAGAAGTGGCCTGAAGCGAAAAGAATGAATTTACGTTCAGATGGTTCTTGTAAAATGAAGGAAGCCATGAATTAAATCCCTGTTCCACAAACACAATAAAAAAGATAACGCCTAAAAAAGCGATGGTTACGGGATTGATAAAACCGGATAATTCAGAAATGATCCCTTTTGTTTCTGTTTTCCTGGCTTCTGAAATCTTCAGCCTGGAAAATAAAAATATCGTTACAGCCGAAAGCAGGGCAATAGACAGAAATCCGAATTTCCAGAATTCGGAATATCGGCTTGAAATCAGCCATCCAAAACCCATGTTCACTACAAAAATGCCTATCATAAAAGAAGCTTCCACACTGTTCATGGTTTGGGCAAGTGATTTTTCATCCGAAATATTATTCCTGATGATCCCGAAAACACATATTTTTCCGATCGCAAAACAGGTTCCGATAATAGCAAACCAGACTTTATAAAACCAGAAATCTTCAATAAAAGGAAGAAGAGTAGAGCAGATGCCTACAATAATCAGTGCCAGAATCAACGCTCTTTTTGTTCCGGTTTTACTGATGAAATTAACGGCAAAAAGAGAAATAAAAGCTATCGGAAGATCTTTAAATGATTCTAAAAAACCCAGCTTTTCATAAGAGATTGCTTCAGAAAGCTGAAGAATTACCAAACCCATACAATTCAGTACCATTGAAAAAATAAGGAAAGTCAGTTTCAAAGGAAGTGAAATATGGGAGAGCTTGGCAGTCATTTTGGGGATCTTTTTTTTAAGTTTTATAACTTTTTTTATGAATTATGATGCAAATTTAAGCCTTTAAAGTCCCAAAAATAAAAGAAAAATTAAAATATTTATAAAGACAATGTTAATTAATTAAAAAAAAATATATTTTTATTGTCTCAATTTGAGAATTAAAAACTAACTCTATATGAATATAAGAATATCAGGAAGTTTTGGACTGGCTGCCGTGCTGTATTTTACAGCTAATTTTCATGCGCAGACCCAGGTGAAAGATTCTGTTCGTAAAGAAAATAAAATTGAAGAGATCGTAATGATCGGGTATGGAGGAGTGAAAAAACAAAACCTTACCAGCGCCGTCTCTTCAGTAAAAGCTGATGCTTTTGACAACAGACCTATTTACAGCGTGGGACAGGCCTTGCAGGGGCAGGCAGCCGGAGTAAACGTAATTCAGGCCTCCGGAAAACCCGGAGCAGGACTTGATGTGAAGATCAGGGGAAACAATTCAATTTCCTCTTCTGTAAGCCCTCTGTATGTGGTTGACGGGATCCAGACCAATGATATCAGCGGGCTGAACCCTGATGATATTGTGGATATGACCATTCTTAAAGATGCTTCTTCTACGGCCATTTATGGGGTAAACGGATCATCAGGAGTGGTGATTATAACCACTAAAAGAGGGAAACAGGGAAAACCGCAGCTTAATTTTAATGCCTATTGGGGAATTTCAAAAACCGTAAAAAATATTGATGTCCTGAATCTGGATCAGTACAAAACACTGATGTCCGATATTCAGGCAAATGGCGGTTCCGATTATCTTTCCACTGTTACCAACCCCAGGTATGCAGGGATTGATACCGACTGGAGAAAGGAGGTTTTTCAGACGGGATTTGATCAGAACTATAACGTAAACTATGCCTTCGGAAATGAAAAGGTAAAAGCTTACACTGCATTGGGATATCAGGATATTGAAGGAATTATAAAACCGGCCCATTTTCAGAGGACTTCAGTAAAAGTAAATCTGGATGCCGTACTTGCACCCTGGCTGAAATTAAACTCATCGGTGAATTACTTCTTTACTTCACTCACCAATACCAATGATAACTTAAGTACAGCACGGGGCGGGGTCGTTTTAAGTGCTTTCAATACACCAAGTTTCTTGCCGGTTTACGGAACAGATGTTAATTTCATCCCGACCGATGGAGTAGTGTACGATCAGGTAACTGGTCAGATCAATGACGGATACAAGCCGGGACAGTTTGCCCCTAATCCTTATCAGTCATCCTGGGAAAATCCGGTGGCCTATCAGTCCAGGAAAGATAAAACCCAGACCCAGCGTTTTCTCAGTAATTTGGGATTGGATGTGAAAGTCCTTAAAAATCTGGTATGGAGACCAAGCATTTCATTTGATATGACAGACTCCAGGAATACCAAATTTACAGATGGGTTCCAGACCAGCTACGGAAGATCAAAATCCGGAATTGGTTCCCAGGAATACATCCAGTATCAGGAATACAACTTTGAAAATACGTTAACCTATACCCTCAAAAAAGGAATCCATGATTTTTCATTGCTCGGTGGGGCACAGATCACCCAGAAGAGTTTTCAGAATGAATACTTTGCCGGAGAAAAATTTCCTGAAGGAACCGTAAAGTTCGATTACGATGAGGCGGCAACAAAAGGTTATGATAAGCATAAAGATGTTTTAAGAAACGCTTCGTTCTTCGGAAGGGCCCTGTATACCTATGACGGAAAATATACCCTGATGGGAGTTTTCAGATATAACGGTTCTTCAAGCCTGGCTTCCGGTCAGAAATGGGGATTCTTCCCGGGTGTTTCAGCTTCATGGCTGGTCTCTAAAGAAGATTTCCTGGCAGACAGTAAAACCATCAGCGAACTGAAACTCAGAGGAGGATGGGGGCAGACCGGAAATGTTTCAGGAGTTCCCGCTTATTCTCATTTTAACATATTTGATCCGTACTGGTCAAACGGAGTTCCTGCCTATACCTTTAAACAGTATGACAGTGACGTAACCTGGGAAACCACTACCGATACCAATGTAGGAGTGGATCTTGGGCTTTTTAATAACCGTATCCGGTTTACAACAGATCTCTATAAAAGGAAGACCACGGATCTTATTTTTCCTTACGTGATGGGAAATTTATCAGGACCTATTTATAGAAATGCCGGAAGCCTTGAAAACAAAGGAATTGAGTTTTCATTAAATACCGCTAATATCAAAAATGAAAATTTTACATGGAATACCTCATTCAATATTTCATTTGCCAAAAATAAAATTCTGGATTTCGAGAAATACCTCAATACAGTTGATGTAATAAGTATGGAAAGCGTAGGAGGAAAAGTGATCCGTTTTCAGCCGGGACATGCATTAAGTACATTTTACGGATATCAGGTAGACCATGTAGACCCGAATACCGGAAACATGATCTATAAAGACCTGAACGGTAACGGATATCAGGATGTGGATGACAGAACTTTTATCGGAAATCCCAATCCAAAATATACTTTGGGCTTCAGCAATAACTTTACCCTGAAAAACTGGTATATGGATGTTCTGATTACCGCCTCCGTAGGAAATGATGTATTCAACGCAACCCGTTTTGATCTGGAAATGATGAATGACTATAAAAATCAGTCAACAGCCGTTCTTAACCGATGGACCACGCCCGGACAGATAACCGACGTTCCGAGAGCAAATTCTGCTTCTGCACTGGAAATCTCAGACAGATTTGTGGAAGATGGATCTTATCTGAAACTGAAAGCCGTGACATTGGGATACAATTTCAACAACCCTTTCAGGGGAGTGAATAAACTGAATGTATATGTAACCGGACAGAACATCTTTACCATTACCGATTATTCAGGAATGGATCCTGAAGTAAATGCCTTCAGCCCCAACAGAAATACTTCCGGAGCCGAGAAATCCGTATTCGGAATAGACTATGGAACCTATCCTCAGGTGAGAACCTTCATTATCGGTTTAAAAGCTAATTTCTAAATTATTTACAATGAAAATCAATAAAGCCATATATTATTTATTCGGTGCATCAGTACTTGCCGTAAGTGTTTCCTGCAATGACTTTCTGGATACGGAACCCATTACAGAACAGTCCGTTTCTGTTGATAATCCGTTAAAAACTGCAGCAGATGCAGAAAACAGGATGAATACCATCTATACTGCATTTGGAAATGAATACTGGCAGCTGGATTATTTTTTTAACGGAGATGCCCAGACGGAAATTTCATACGCAGGAGCAGATAATGTTCAGAATTTTCAGCAGGACGAGTACCGCATTGTAGCGACCAATCCTAATGTGGAGAGAGACTGGAAATATCTGTACGGTTTTATCAATGACTGTAATATGATCCTCAATTATGTGGACGATATCAATGATCCGGCGCTTACAGCTGCAAGAAAGGCCGAAATGAAGTCGGAAGCAGCTGTTTTCAGGGCTCTTTATTATTTTCATGCTGTCCAGCTGTGGGGAGATATTCCTTTGGTAACGAAGGCTGTAATAGGAGTCAATGCTGGTAATTTCGATGAAGTGTACAGCCAGGTGTATCCGGCCCGGAAAACAGTTCAGGAAGCATACGATCTGATTATTGCTGATCTGGAAGGAGCAATTGCCAATGCCCCTTCAGGAACTGAGAAATACAGAGCCAACAAAAACTTCGCGTATGGCCTTCTGGCAAAAGTATATGCATCGAAACCCAATCCGGATTGGATGAAAGTAAAACAGTATGCTGCCAATATTTCAGGAGTAAGTCTTCTTCCGGTTTATGATCAGCTTTTTGACGGAACCCACGAAGCCAATACCGAATCTATTTTTGAAGCGGATGGGAATGCCGGAACCGTCTGGGCCTGGGGATCATCCATGTTTTATGGAACAGACTGGAAAAAATTTAATGTTCCGTCCAATGATCTTGTAAAAGCATTCAATGATGCCGGAGATAGCCAGCGGCTGAACAGTACCGTTAAATTTTCACCCGTAAGCTGGTCTGATAAATACTGGACAAGCAATAATTATCCGTTCATGTATAAAATGAGAAAAACCGATGGGACCCAGAATTTTTATATCCTGAGATATGCGGATGTCCTTTTATTACAGGCAGAAGCAGCCGTAAGAACCGGTGATTATACAGGAGCAGCAGGTTACATCAATCAGGTAAGGGCAAGAGTGGGGCTTTCCCCGGTTGCCATCTCCTCTGAAACCGATGGAATCCAGAAAGTGCTTCAGGAAAGAAAGCTGGAGCTGGCATTTGAAGGGCAGCGATGGTTTGACCTTAAAAGAACAGGGACAGCGGTTGCCATCCTCTCCCAGCAGAAAGACGGAAACGGAGTGATACTGCCTTATGCAGGCAACATCAATCAGAACAGGTTATTATGGCCTATTCCGCAGGGACAGAGAGATAACAATCAAAATCTAACCCAAAATTCAGGCTACTAAATATGAAGTTTCACAACTTATATAGTTTCTTTTTTAACGGTACCGCACTGCTATGTGGTGTGGTACTTTTTCCTTTATCATCATGCACACCTGTGGCAGGAAACAATGGAAAGGAAGTTCAATTCTGGCTCACGAAAGGAGATCAGAGCATAAAATTGCAGCAGCAGACTCCGGTAAAATTTACCCAAAACAGGAATGATTTTCAGAATATTGAAATTGATGATTCCCAAAAATTCCAGTATGTAGACGGTTTCGGATATACCCTTACCGGTGGAAGTGTGGAGGTGATCAACCGTCTTTCACCTGCCAAAAGAAAAGCATTACTGAATGAGCTTTTTGGAAAGGATAGAAACTCTATTTCCGTCAGTTATCTGCGGTTAAGCATCGGAGCTTCAGACCTGGACGGAGAAGTTTTTTCATACGATGATCTGCCTGAAGGGCAGACAGATCCTTCTTTATCAAAGTTCAGTCTGGCAAAAGATAAAAACCTGATCGCTATGCTCAAAGAAATTCTGGCGATCAGTCCTGAAATAAAGATTATTGCTGCACCGTGGTCTGCACCGGTTTGGATGAAGGACAACGGAAAATCAAAAGGAGGAAGTCTGAAACCTGAGTTTTATGGAGCTTATGCCAATTATTTCGTGAAATATATTCAGGGGATGAAAAAAGAAGGAATTCATATTGATGCCATCACACCTCAGAATGAACCTTTACATCCGGGAAATAATCCCAGCCTGTATATGCCTTCCGAACAGCAGAGAGACTTTATCAAAGGCTTTTTAGGTCCGGCTTTTAAATCCGGTCAGATCAAAACCAAAATTGTGGTGTACGATCATAACTGCAACAAACCGGAATATGCTCTTGATATCCTGAAAGATCCGGAAGCATATCAGTATATCGACGGTTCTGCATTTCATTTGTATGAAGGAGATATATCAGCTTTAAGTACGGTTCATAATGCTTTTCCGGATAAAAATCTGTATTTTACCGAGCAGTGGACGGGGGCAAAAGGAACTTTTAACGAAGACCTGAACTGGCATACTAAAAACGTAATCATCGGTTCCATGAGAAACTGGAGCAAAACAGCCCTGGAATGGAATGTAGCCAATGATACGCAGTATGGCCCGCATACAGATGGAGGATGTACGGAATGTAAAGGAGCAATAACCGTTTCCGACAGTGAGAACTTTACCAGAAATGTGTCTTACTACATTATCGCTCATGCCTCTAAATTTGTTCCCACAGGCTCTCAGCGTATTGCTTCCACACAGACAGAGCACCTTTCCACGGCAGCGTTTAAAACGCCTGAAGGAAAAACGGTACTGATTGTACAGAACGGAAGTAATACCGATGAAAATTTTAATATACAGTATAAAGGAAAGACTGCCGCTGTAAAAATCTCCGGAAATTCAGCGGCAACCTATATTTTTTAATAAAATAATTATGAAGAAGGCTTATTTCTTACTTGCATTTTCGGCATTGGGTATGAATGCTTACGGACAGAAGACCGTTGATCAGAAGGTTTCTGAACTGCTGTCTAAAATGAGCCTGGAAGAAAAAGTCGGGCAGTTGGTGCAGTACAGCGGATTTGAATATGCAACAGGTCCGCAGAATTCCAATTCTGCAACAGTTTTGGAAGAAATAAAAAAAGGAAGAGTAGGATCGATGCTTAATGTAGCGGGAGCAGAAGAAACCAGGGCTTTTCAGAAGCTTGCTCTTCAGTCAGGACTGAAAATTCCTTTACTTTTCGGGCAGGATGTTATCCACGGATACAGAACCACTTTTCCGGTTAATCTCGGGCAGGCCGCCAGCTGGGATCTGGGACTTATTGAGAAATCAGAGAGGATTGCGGCAACAGAAGCTTCTGCCTATGGAATTCACTGGACTTTTGCCCCTATGGTAGATGTTGCCAGAGATCCGAGATGGGGAAGAGTAATGGAAGGTTCCGGGGAAGATACTTATCTGGGAACACAGATTGGACTCGCAAGAATTAAGGGATTTCAGGGAAAAGGACTGGGAAGTCCTGATGCTGTGATGGCCTGTGCTAAACACTTTGCTGCCTATGGTGCAGCAGTGGGTGGAAGAGACTACAATTCTGTGGATATGAGCTTAAGACAGCTCCACGAAACCTATCTGCCACCCTTTAAAGCAGCAGCAGATGCAGGGGTAGCGACTTTTATGAACTCTTTTAATGATATTAACGGAATTCCGGCAACGGCCAATCCATATATTCTCAGAGATCTTTTAAAAGGAAAATGGAACTATAAGGGATTTGTCGTTTCAGATTGGGGAAGTATCGGGGAAATGATAGCCCACGGTTATGCCAAAGATGCCGGGGAAGCCGCTGAAAGAGCCATTGAAGCAGGAAGCGATATGGATATGGAAAGTCATATCTATATGAAAGAACTTCCCAGGTTGGTAAAAGAAGGGAAAGTAGATCGCAAATGGGTAAATGATGCTGCCGGAAGAATCCTGAAAAAGAAATTTGAAATGGGGCTTTTTGATGATCCATACAGATTCAGTGACGAGAAAAGACAAAAAGAGCAGACCAATAACACAGAACACCGTAAATTCGGGAGAGAATTTGGCTCAAAAAGTATTGTACTGCTTAAAAATCAGGGAAATATCCTGCCTCTTTCCAAAACCATCAGGACCGTAGCCCTTATCGGGCCTTTCGGTAAAGAAACGGTAGCCAATCACGGGTTCTGGTCGGTTGCTTTTAAAGATGATCAGCAGAGAATTGTTTCCCAGTTTGACGGAATTAAAAATCAGCTCGATAAAAATTCCACTTTATTATATGCAAAAGGCTGTAATGCAGATGACAATGACAGGTCGATGTTTGCAGAAGCTGTTGAAACGGCAAAAAAAGCAGATGTCGTAATTATGACCTTAGGAGAAGGCCATGCGATGAGTGGTGAAGCGAAAAGCAGAAGCACAATCGGCTTTACAGGAGTTCAGGAAGATCTTTTAAAGGAAATTGCAGAAACCGGAAAACCCATCGTTCTGATGATCAATGCAGGAAGACCCCTGATCTTTAACTGGGCTGCGGATCATATCCCGTCTATCATGTACACCTGGTGGCTGGGTACGGAAGCCGGGAATTCCATCGCAGATGTTCTGTTCGGAAACGTAAATCCGGGAGGAAAGCTGCCGATGAGTTTTCCAAGAACCGAAGGGCAGATTCCGGTTTACTACAATCATTACAATACAGGGAGACCTGCAAAAAATAATACAGACAGGAATTATGTTTCAGCCTATATTGATCTGGATAATGATCCGAAATTTCCTTTCGGCTACGGACTCAGCTATACAGAATTTAAATACTCCGATATGAACCTGAGTTCCACAGCATTGAAAGGTAATCAGACTTTAACGGTTGAGGTAACGGTTTCCAATACAGGAAAATACGGCGGTGAAGAAGTTGTACAGCTGTATATAAGAGATTTGTTCGGAAAAGTGGTAAGACCGGTGAAAGAATTGAAAGGTTTTCAGAAAATATTCATCAGAAAAGGCGAAAGCAAGACCGTAACTTTTAAACTGACCCCGGAAGATCTTAAATTTTTTGATAATGAACTGAATTATGACTGGGAAAGCGGAGAGTTTGACATCATGATTGGAACCAGCTCCCAGAATGTTCAATCTAAAAGAATCAACTGGTCCCGATAAAAAAAAGGATATTTGCAGTTGATTTTAAAGTCTGCGGAATACATGGAGAAAATAGGTTTTGGCCTGTTGATAAATTAAAAATAATGAAGCGAGGACAATTCGTCCGAAAAGAGAGAAAGATATGAAAAAACTAATCGTAAGCTGTCTGGCAGCAGGAGCTGTCTTGAACGTGAACGCACAGAACTACTGGAAGAAAAATGCAGGAAAAACGGCTAAGGTGATTCTGACCAATTCCAGAACCAGCGAGAAAATGGCAGACAAAGGAACCGTGAAATTTGAAAAATTCGGACAGCCGAAAGAAACGGATGCCTGTATTTTTGTAGATCCTGATTTCAGATATCAGAAACTGATCGGGATAGGAGGGGCGGTTACCGATGCTTCTGCAGAAACATTTTACAAAATGCCTAAAGATAAGCAGAAAGAGATCATTGATGCTTATTTCGGAAAAAACGGTCTGGGATACACCGTAGTCCGTACCAATATGAATTCCTGTGATTTTTCCAGTGATTCCTATACTTATGTAACGGATAACGATACTTCTCTGAAGTCGTTCAGTATCGCCCATGATGAAAAGTACAAGATCCCGATGATCAAAGAAGCTCAGAAGGCAATTGGGAAAGATTTTACATTCTATTTTTCACCCTGGAGTCCGCCGGCATGGATGAAGTCCAACAAAAGCCTGTTCAAAGGAGGAAGGCTGGAAAACCGGTATTACCAGACCTGGGCCGATTATTATATTAAATTCATGAAAGAATATGAAAAAAGAGGAATTAATATCTGGGGCCTGACCATTCAGAATGAGCCGATGGCTACGCAAACCTGGGAATCCTGCATCTATTCCGCGGAGGAAGAAGGAGATTTCCTTAAAAACAATCTGGGACCCACACTCTGGAAAAACGGCTATAAAGATAAAAAAGTCATGATCTGGGACCATAACAGGGATCTTATCTACCAGAGGGCAACCACCACTTTAAGTGATCCTGAAACATCAAAATATGCTCACGGAATCGGGTACCACTGGTATGAAACCTGGAATAACAAAACCCAGCTGTTTGATAATTTAGCGGAAATCCAGAGAGCATTTCCCGACAAATTCCTGGCTTTCACGGAAGGCTGTAAAGAACAGTTCAGCATGTCAAGGATTTACGATGTAAGTCTTGGTGAGCTTTACGGAAGAAATATGCTGAATGATTTCAATAAGGGAACCGCTTTATGGACAGACTGGAACGTGCTTCTGGATGAAACGGGAGGCCCGAACCACGTCGGAAACTTCTGCTTTGCACCTATTATTGCCGATACCAAAACAGGTGAAGTACATTATACCTACGAATATTATTATGTAGGGCATGTTTCAAAATTCATCAAGCCGAACGCACAGAGAATCGGAAGTTCTTCTAACAGGGCAGCTTTGACTTCAACGACTTTTATGAATGAAAACGGACAGCTGGTGACCGTAATTATGAATGATTCCGATAATGATATTGAAACCAATCTGTGGATTGAAGGAATGTCTGCAAAACTGTCTGCTCCGGCACATTCTATACAGACCGTAATTATATAAACTTCATATTGATTATTTTTTTACAGGCTGGCTTTTCGAAGTCAGTCTTTTTTTATGGTAAATCTAAAGTTTCCCACAGATTCCGCGCATTTCACAGACGATAATGATAGATTCTACCCAATTAATAAAAATCAGTGTATAAAATATTTTCAATCTCGCAGATTCTGCAGATTGAGCAGATTTTTGTTGGATTTACGCAATGGAGCAAGGATTTTTTTATCATTATGCTGCTTTTAAGGCGCCAGAAAATCCAGGATTTTCAGCAATTTTTTTAGAACCGCAACCGATTATTTTAAGATTAAAAACAGCCGAAGGCTAATCCTTTGCTTCATCGAATCAACGGAGTTGATTCTACTCTTTGCCCCCTGAAATCAACGGTGTCAATCATGAACTTTGCGTTTATTTTTTTAATATTAATGAATTCGAGGTAAAAATATTTCCCACAGATTCCGCGCATTTCACAGACGATAATGATATATTTTACCCAATTAATAAAAATCAGTGTATAAAATATTTTCAATCTCGCAGATTCTGCAGATTGAGCAGATTTTTGTTGGATTTACGCAATGAAGCAAGGATTTTTTTATTATCATACCGCTTTTAAGGCGCCAGAAAATCCAGGATTTTCAGCAATTTTTTTAGAACCGCAACCGATTATTTGAAGATTAAAACCGCCGAAGGCTAATCACCGCTTCATTGAATCAACGGAGTTGATTCTACTCTTTGCCCCCTGAAATCAACGGTATCAATCATGAACTTTGCGTTTATTTTTTAACATTAATGAATTCGAGGTAAAAATATTTCCACAGATTCCGCGCATTTCACAGACGATAATGATAGATTTTACCCAATTAATAAAAATCAGTGTATAAAATATTTTCAATCTCGCAGATTCTGCAGATTGAGCAGATTCTTTGTTGGATTTACGCAATGGAGCAAGTTTTTTTTTATTATCATACCGCTTTTAAGGCGCAAGAAAATCCTGGATTTTCAGCAATTTTTTTAGAACTGCAACTGATTATTTGAAGATTAAAACCGCCGAAGGCTAATCACCGCTTCATTGAATCAACGGAGTTGATTCTACTCTTTGCCCCCTGAAATCAACGGTATCAATCATGAACTTTGCGTTTATTTTTTAACATTAATGAATTCGAGGTAAAAATATTTCCACAGATTCCGCGCATTTCACAGACGATAATGATAGATTTTACTCAATTAATAAAAATCAGTGTATAAAATATTTTCAATCTCGCAGATCCTGCTGATTGAGCAGATTTTTGTTGGATTTACGCAATGGAGCAAGGTTCTTGTTATCATTATGCTGCTTTTAAGGCGCAAGAAAATCCAAGATTTTCAGCAAGTTTTTTTAGAACCTGAAATCAACGGTATTAATCATCAACTTTGCGTTTATTTTTTTCATATTTTGCAGAAGCAGGCAATTAAATATTAATTATTCGAGAGAAACCCTTTAAAATGGTAAATTGAAAACTTTCATTTAAGACCATATAGAATTTTCTTCAAAAATAAGAGGTCATCTGTGAAGACGACCTCTTTGTTTTATTAAAAATAGGAATGGCTGATTAGCCTTCAATATTATATTTATTAATCACTTTCTGAGTTACCCCTGAACTGCTGAAGCCTCCGTCGTGGAAAAGGTTCTGCATCGTTACTTTTCGGGTAAGATCAGAGAAAAGAGTAACACAGTAATCTGCACACTCCAGGGCGGTAGCATTTCCTAGAGGAGACATATCTTCAGCGTATCCCAGGAATCCTCCGAAACCTTTCACACCGCTACCTGCAGTAGTCATTGTAGGAGACTGGGAAACCGTATTTACACGTACTTTTCTTTCTCCCCAATAGTTTCCGAAAGTTCTTGCAATACTTTCCAGATAAGCTTTGTTGTCAGACATATCGTTGTAATCCGGGAATGTTCTCTGGGCTGCAATATACGTCAGGGCCAGAATGCTTCCCCATTCGTTCATACAGTCTTTTTCCCATGCTACACGCATTACTTTGTGGAAAGAAACCGCGGAAACATCCCATCCTTTTTCCAACCAGTCGTAATTCATTTCTGTATAGTGTTTTCCTTTTCTTACATTCACGGACATTCCGATAGAGTGAAGGATGAAGTCTATTTTACCAAATTTAGCAACAGCGGCATCAAAAAGTTTTTCAAGATCTTCTACAGAAGTGGCATCTGCTCCAATTACTTCAGATCCTGTTTTTTCAGCTAAAGCATTCAATTCTCCCATTCTCATTGCGATAGGAGCATTAGAAAGGATAAATTCAGCTCCTTCTTCATGGCATCTTTCAGCAACTTTCCATGCGATAGATTGTTCATTAAGGGCACCAAAAATAATTCCCTTTTTGCCTTTAAGTAAACCGTATGACATAATTCTTTAATGTTTATATTCCTACAAATGTAGCAATAATTTGTGTTTGGGGCATAATAAAAATGGAGCCTTATCAATTTAAAGCTCCATTTTCTTGAAAATATTTATATGACTGAAATTTTAATTGGTTTTCTTGTTCCATTCCGCTTTCACATCTTCAGCTGCATCTTTGGTTTTTTCCCATGCATCATTAGCTTTATCTTTAATATCATCCCATGCATCCGAAACATTATTTTTCACCCTGTCCAACCAGTCTTCCTGCTTTGCCTCCTCATCATTGGCCCGTTTTTCATTGATATACTCCTTTGCCTTATCCGCCAGCTCCTCAATTTTCCACTTTGCATTATCTGCTGCATTTTTTAATGAGTTTTCTGTGTTATTAACTGCATTTTCCGCTTTGTTGTATTCTGAATTGTTCATAATGTAAAATATTTTGTTGTGTGGTAATAAATAAACAAGAACCATTCCTAAAACATAGGAACACTGTTAAATTTTTCTTAATCTTTTGTTATTCTTTTCTCAATCGGATGTATCTTTAGTAACCTCAGTGCGGGAGAATAAATTTTGATTTATACCGTTGGAAATGGCTTTTAATACTTAGGTTAATAACTTCCGGCCTCTTTCCGGTTTCCTGATTTTATACCCCGGGCTCAGGTTTATGATAAAATAAAACTCTATGGAAAAAATTCGCTGCGGATGGTGTGAGAAAGACGATCTCTACCGCAAATACCACGATGAAGAATGGGGAAAACCTGTTTTTGATGATCATACTATTTTTGAATTTCTCGTTCTTGAAAGTTTCCAGGCAGGATTGAGCTGGTATACGGTTCTTTCCAAACGGGAGAATTTCAGGAAAGCCTTTGATGATTTTGATTATCGGAAAATAGCCCTTTATTCTGAAGAAAAAACGGAGACACTCATGCTGGACCCCGGAATTATAAGGAACAGACTTAAAATAAAAGCAACCGTAAACAATGCACAGCGGTTTATGGAAGTACAGGAAGAGTTCGGAAGCTTTTCTGAGTATATCTGGGGTTTTACAGGAGGAAAGCCCATAGATAACGTTCCTGAAACATTATCTGATATTCCGGCAGTAACGGAAATTTCTGATGCTTTGGCGAAAGATCTTAAAAAGCGTGGGTTTAAGTTTATGGGATCAACTGTGGTGTACGCTCACATGCAGGCAACCGGAATGGTGAATGATCATCTAAAAAACTGTTTCATCAGATGGTGATAAATTTTGTTTTACTCAATTTTTGGTGAATTTTATTGAGAATAATGTAATTTATTTTTAGGTTTTTTTAAGTTTAATCCTGCTTAAAATAGCTTATAAAGCCGTTTTTCGGGTGTCTAAAGGTTTGAAATGTTTCATTTTATTGTGATTAACTGTGTTTTTACTCACTCAAAGGTGTCTTTATTATTGAATTTTCAAAATAATTATTGTTTTATTGAAAAATTCGTATATTTGCACCCTTCAAAATAAACAAAAACAATACGATGTTCAGAAAATGTAAACTTTCGCCTTTCTTTGTCTTTTTGCTAATCTCTGTTTTTTCAAAGGCTCAGGTGGGGATAGGGACTTCAAGCCCTGATTCTTCCGCAATGCTTCAGATCAGTTCAAAAGATAAAGGAATATTGCTGCCAAGTGTGGCGTTGGTTTCATTAACGGACCGTACAACCATTCAGAATCCTGCGGACGGGCTTATTGTATGGAATAATGGCAGCGGAGCTTTAGCTGAAAAAGGGTTTTATTACTGGAATGCTTCCAAATGGAATATGCTTTCTACAACTTCCGGAAATAACGGAAACGGATCAAACGGAGGAGGAGGGATTACGCCTATGTCTGCATGGAACAATTCAGCATCCAACAGCGGAAATTCCGGAGGGGCGAATACGAATCTTTCTCTGGGAACCAATACTTCTGATGACCTTGTGTTTAAAGTAAATTCAGTTTCGGTAGGAAGATTAGGGGTAAACAATTCTGTAAGTTTCGGGACCAATGCGAATGCCTCCCAGAATGGTATTGCTCTGGGAAATTCCAGTAGTGCCTACCAGGGAATTGCCATCGGAACCAATACTTCGGTAACCGCCAATGAGTCTGTGGCTTTGGGAGCCAACTCAAAAATTTCAGGATATCAGTCAACAGCAGTGGGGTATAACGCTAAAGTTACCGTAAATGAGGCTACGGCAATAGGAAATAACGCTGACGCATCAGGTTTCCAGTCTGTTGCTCTGGGATATAATGCGAAAACAACCACAAATGATGCTACTGCTTTGGGGAAAAACTCGGCCGCATCAGGTTTTCAGTCTACGGCAGTCGGATATAATGCGAAAACAGCTTCGAACAGTGAAACAGCAGTAGGATATAATACACAGACCAATAATCAGAATTCTACGGCAGTAGGATCGGGAGCTCAGGCACTGGGACAGTTTTCTACGGCAATAGGCTATGGAGCTTCTACGTCCCAGGCAAATGCCATCATTATCGGAAACGGGAATGCCAATGTGGGAATTGGAACAGGAACTCCCAATACTTCTGCAAAACTGGATGTGAACGGATCCTATAAAGTAGGTGAAAGAGGAAGTGTACAGAAGAACCAGATCAGCTTTGAAACATGGCCTTCGGTTTCCGTAAACAATCTTCCGGCAGGGAAATCCGTAACCATGGAAATCCCGGTTCCTGCCAATCTGCAGCCTGGTTCTACAAGAGCCGCCATCATAGTTTCTCCAGCCGGAGATTTTGCCGGAAACTCTTCTTTTTCGATCTCCAACCCAAGAATGACCTCTGTTTCAAGTATTACCATTAATCTTACGAATATTTCAGGAAGCCCGGAAAGCCTTTATTCTACACATTTCTATGTGATGATTAATGAGTTTTAACCTGAAATCATAAAAGACTGGAAGCTGATTTTAGTTATAGATTCTGAAAACCGTCATAAAATCGAAGGGGATGATCGGGAAGATTTCTTTTATATTGATTCCAGTTTCATCCCGATCGTATAAGCCAGATGGTCATGCATTTTTTCCGTGAGATAAAGTTCAGCCTGAATAATTCTGGAAGTTGATTTTTCAAAGGTATATCTGATCCTGATGCTGAACTCAAACTGATCGATGGAAAATCCGGGATTGCTTTCATAAAGCTTTTTCAGATGATTCCTGAACAGATCGTTTTCGTTATTGAGAACAGAATGAAGTTCTGCTGAAAGTATATCTTTTTCCTCATCCAGTTTTACAAGTTTCAGCTGATAGATATACTCCGTTCCGCCTGCCAGCCTTGAACTGAACTGAAATGGCCCGGACAGAAATACAAAATGCTGATTCGGTGGGAAAATGAGGCTGTATATTTCGGGAAGCAGGAGAATATACTGTAAATTTTTCCTGATTGCCGCATCAAAATCTTCCAGGCCTTTTTCATAATTGGAAATAAAAGTATTCCGGTCTTTTTCTTCCGGAAAAACAGAGGAAAGCTTTTCCTGTTTCCATAATTCCCAGTCTTTCCGGAGATTCTCTTTTTTCTTTGCGGAAAGGATTTTTCCATCCTTATTTCTTTTAATGCAAAGGCTTTTTGAAATGTCTGCAAGCGCAAGGCTCTGAAGCAGCAACGGCTTCATGGTGTCATTTTCCGTATCTCCGGTGATATGGGTTAATTCAATGGTATTATACAGAAAATCATTTTCTTTTTCCTGTTTAATGACAAGACTGGAAGCGGTTTGCAGAGAAACGGGTGGATTTTCTTTTCCCATCAGAAAAGTATTTTCAACATTCAGCGTGTAGGACTGTGTGAAGTTTTCCAACTGAAGAAGCGGAATATTTTCACCGAATATGGATTTTGAAATGTTCATTTTGGATTTGGTGGGATTGGGTTGGGTAGTGGCTTAGAGTTTTTTCAGATTTTCAGTGGCTTTTGTGCAATGCCATTATATTTTCTTAAATAAATCTTCATAAGAAACAATCTGTTTTCATCAACTTTTTTATAAGTTAAACTCATGATCTCAAATAATCTCTTATCAGGAAAAGAAACAACAATATATTCAGAACCATAACTTATACAAATTTCTGGTATATTATTGTTAAAAATAGTGATAGGATACCATGAATTATTTGCATGTGCATATTGAGCCCAAGCAAGCGGAGATGAAGTATTTTCTTTCAATACCGATTTACTTGATTCATCTTCAAACTTTATTCTTATTCTCTTTAAGGCTACTTCATCATTTAAGATTTTTAAAGCAACATCATTATAAATATTATATGTTATTTCCTGCACAATAATAGTTTGAATCCTTTTATTGCTGGCAATTATCTTGGTGTTTCATTTTGTAGATAAGTCTCTAAATACCTGGTTTTATCAGATCAAAATATTTGTCTTCTTCACCATTAAATATCTCTTTTCCTTCCAACATATAGGCACTCATTAAAGCATCCTGAGCCTTACTTTCTTCATGAAGTTCAAAATATGATTCACCTAAACCTAACCATATATAGCCATGGCTTAAGCCATCAGGGCATTTAAGAGCTTCATTATAATTATTGCAGGAGTTTTGAAAATCTTTCAGGTTAAAATAGCAATCTCCTAATGCTGTGTAAACATGCAATGCTATTTCATAATCATTTTTAGGTGTTGGTATATGTTCTAAAGCTTCAATGTATTTTTTTAGCGCTTCTTTTAACATCCCTCTATCTACAAGGAAATCTCCCTTTTCTAAAGATTCCATTATCATTTCATATTTTTCATCAGACAATTCCATACTCATCATTCAAAATATTTTTCAGGATTTTTATAAAATTCAAGATACTTTGGATCTTCATTTTCAAAATATCTGAAACCTGCGACTTCTACTACCTGTTTTAATTTGTTATATGATTCTTTATAATCAGCTGTTTCAAATTGATACTTTGCTGTTTCAAACCAAACATCTTCATCAAATAAGTTAAGAGTATTATTGTTTTCTATCATTCTATTCAACCAAATCTTTGCCTGGTCAAATTGTTTATGGCTAAAAAAGCCTTTGTAAACCATTTTTGCATAATTGTATCCTTGGTTCCAATTGTTTTTTGGTTCTGGAAAACAGTTCCATCCTTCTTCAGCTAATACTGAAAACCGGTCAAGATTATTTTCTTTTAAACTGCTAATTGCTTTTTTTCCAAAATCAATTACATTATTATACTTTTCTGCTTCTAATACTGCCATGTTTATTTTTTTAATATTAATAATAAATTTATTTTAATGGAGGTAAATATTGCTCAAGAAGTTTTGCTCCTTTGCTTCTATTGGTCTTATAATATTCTAAAACATAGTTTTTACTATCTAACATCCATTCTCTTACTTCTTTTGATTTTGCCCCATAGTGCCGGCCTGTTTTATTCCACCAGCTTACAGCATCATCTATGTGTCCCATATCTGCTTCTTTTATATCTCTCCAAACTTTATTTCCATCGTCCCAAAATTCTTTTACAGCATTTCCAAATTCGTCTTCAATCCTAGCCGTTGGAGGCTTGCCCTTGAGCATTCTATCAAAAACTTCTCGACCGGTTTTGCTTGCTTTACCTGGTGTTTTTCCAAGATATTTAAGTCGATTAGAAATTTTTTTAACAACATTTGACAAACATTTTCCCGAATTATGAACCAGCCACGCAAGCAGCCCTACAAAATACGTATGAAAATGGGCTACCGTAAAGTTATAAACTTTTTTAGGTTCATAGCTATATTCTGTTTTTTCAACAGTAATTTTAGTAAGGTCTTTCGTTAATATTTGGTCGCCCTGTTCCAATTCTGAAGCATCTTTCCAGCCTTCTTCCGTATAAAAAGGATGTATTGCTGTAGTTTCAATCACTTCAGCTTCCGTATAAATACTGATGGTATGGTCACTCTCATTGATGATAAGATCAGTCACCGGCTGAAGGGCTATGGTATCTGTATCTTCATCATAAGCCCATACCTGGTCTCCGATGAGGATGTCTTCAATATTCTTAATGCCATATTCGGTATGCACAGGGGTTCCGGCCGGGAAACAGGCAAAAACACAGGTTTTAAGTAATTTTTTGGCAACATCATCCACGCTTTTCTTTAAGGCTTCCTTACTCAGCTTTTTCATCGCAGCTTTTCCCATCTGCTGCAGCGCTTCTTTAGAAATGGCCTTAGCTGCGGCTTTGATAGCGCCTTTCAATCCGGCTTTTGCGCCCTGCATAGCTACCGTTCCGGCTCCGAAGGAAAAAATACCTACCGCGACGGATGCTACATCCCAGATTAAAAACCCTGCATTCATAAGGCTTCCGCCTACATCTCCGGTCTGTATATCGTTGATGAGGTCGCGCCCGCTTCCCCAGACAGGAATCATACCTTCTACAAGGCCTGCTTCCCCAACACTGTTGCCCTGTCCGCTGTCGTCAAGCTCCCGTTGTGCCTGGTCCTGCATATCTTTTACTTCCTGTGCGGCATCATCGGGAAGAGGAACCTGCCCGCTGGTCATAAACTCTATTTTACCGCCTATGGGACATCTGCACGTGCTTTTCCCGATCAGGGAATTGATTCCGTTGATCTTTACCTGCCAGGTATCCTGCCAACTCATAGGAATGGTAGTAGGAGTGCAGGGACCACCGCTGATTTTACAGATCTTAAAAGAGGGAATATTGATCAGAGGAATGGTGTCCATATTGGTTGCGACAAGGCAGCCGTGAATCTTAACCTTCTTGTTAAACGTAGGCTTGAAGAAATCGGGAGCCGCTCCCTGGTCGCACATCATCAGGGCATTGAGGGTAATGTATTCTAATTCATCCATGACTCATGCTTTAGAATTACATAATATTGGTGTCGCCTGAAGACATTACGGCAGTCGGTCCGCCCGTAATGGTAAGCTCTGAATCTGTTGTAATATCCATAGCGCCCCCCATACTGGCAATCCCTAAAGCTCCGGCTAATGCTGTATTATCTATATTTCCTTTTCCTGCTGAGGCGGTAATGCCCTCTCCTGAAATAGTAATGGAATTTTCACCTACCTGAAGTGTGATGCTTGTTTTTCCGTCAAGGGTGATATTCCCTGCCGCATCCATTTTCAACAGAGACTGAGGAGGAGAGTCTTTTTTACCGCCAACGTTGATTACATTGGTATTTCCGGCATTAACTGTGTGATTGCTGTTGGCATTGGTGGTTGCGTTCCCGGTTCCGTCGAAATTCATATTCGCACCTCCCTGATCTTTCAGATTCATGGATCCAGCTCCGTTATCGTATTTCAGTTCCGCCCCGCTTCTTCCACTGAAGCTCATGATATTATTTCCCGCTCCTCCGCCTGCGCCGATGCTGCCGTGAAACATTCCTCCCATTACGAAAGGCCGGTCGGGATGCTGATGAACGAAATTCACCACAACCTGATCACCCACCTCCGGAACAGACATGAATCCCCTGTTTTTATTGACTTTATCACTGCTTCCCGCATCAGGAGTCATCACACGGATGAATTCGGTAGTATCCGGACCGTTCTGCCAGTCGAACTGAACCTGTACCCGGCCCTGGTTTAAAGGGTCTGTATTGGAAATCACCTTACCAAACTGCGGATCTGCTCTTGGAACATGAAATTCTGGGCGTGGCATAAATCCTGTGTCTGCGGCAATCGCTCCAAAGTTTCCGGTATAATAACCTCTTGCATCTACTTCATGGCTTACTTCTGTAATCATCAGCTTCGTGAAATAAGCGGTCTGGCTGCTGTCTGATTTCCGCATTTCAATATCAGCGGTACATCCCGGATATAAAAACGGAACGGTAGTGCTTCCTGAAGTAACGAATACATCTACCGCCCTGCTGCCTGCCGTGCCTTTTTGTGAAGCATCAATATCCATAAAACTGGATGCTTTGATGGGAGCTACACGCAGGGAAGGTGTAGTGAAGGTTTTTTCTGATATTTCATAGGCCCGTTTGGCAATATCAGACTGATGGTTTATTTTGGAACTGCCTGTAATAAGTTTTTCATTTTTGCTGCTGTTGTAGCCGTAAAAGGTAGGATTCACGTGCTGGGCTTTCATTCTGATCCTTACATCATTCACGCTGCTTCCATACACGAGTTGAACAGGGGATTCCTGAGGTGGAAGTTTCCCGAAGTGAAGGACTTCACCATCATAATAAAACTGTTCGCCATAAGCTTCCGCTATTCTGGCAAGATAATTATAGTGAGTCTCTTCGTATTGGGAACTGTATGAAATATTTCCATGCTGGGCATCTACCCTGAAATCAAATTTACTGGATCCAAGCCCTTCTTTAATGACCTGATCGGCAATACTGTTCAGGCTGATTTCCTGCTTGCCGCCAAAACTCTGGATATGGGGTGCGGCATCCAAAAGTACAGTAGGGCTGTATCCCGTGAGAATAATATTTCCGAGACTTCCTTTATCCTGACTGAAGCCTACCTCGGTAATCACACCCACGAAATTTCTTTCCGGACTGTCTTCCACATCTTTATATTTGAAAACAACCGTTATTCTTTTTCCAAGAAATCCCTGTGCCTGTTCCAGGTTGTGGTTTTCTGCGCTTCCCAGGGAGTCGTGGGCCAGTGTCAGACTGAATTCATGATGTTTTACAGCAGACTGCGTCAGTTTAAAATGCTTGAAGTGTTTAATGATTTTGCCTTCAATAATAAGATCAAGTTTTACCACCCTGTTGATTCCCAGGATTTCACTTTTCGGGATGGCACTTGCGTTATGGATTTTAGAAGTGGGTTGCTGTGTCCATATTTTACCTTCACTTACCAGAGAGGTATTGGGCTGTGAAGCCTGATTCATAAAGGTATTGACATAGGATAGAGCCTGATTTCCTGTTTCTGCCGTTTTTTTGATTTTTTGATGACTCTTTTTTACGGTTTCTCCGGTTTGCTGTATTTCCGGAGTTTCCAGGCCGGATAATTCGCTGAGGGACTTCCGGTCTGGATTTTTTGAAGATTTATTGTTCTGAAACATAACATATTTTTTCTGGATTGGTGTAGAGAGTTGGCAGTCTGAAAAACTGCGTCAGACATTTATGTTTACTTCCTAAAAGATACCTGCTAAAGCAGGAAAATATCTTTTATAAGAGGTTTATCGTACATTCTTCAAATGATTTAAATGGCTTGTTATTATAGTTTTTTCTAGGTTAATATAAAATTAATATTTAGTTTAAATGGGGTTTAATTTATTGTAAAACAATGTGTTGTTTTGATTTTAATAATCACTTCCAAGTGAGACAAATATAAAAACCTATCGCCCAATTAAAAAAAATATAGAATGCTATTTTGAAATTTGTAGTAGTTTTACGACTAACGGTTGTTAGGGCGTTTTTGTAATGAATGTGATAGAAAGATTTTAGAGTAAAATAGGGATTGCCAAAAGATATTGAGTTAATTTTGTCGTTGTTAATATCAGGCTGAAAGCTGGAAGAGGTGAAATTGAGGAATACTCATGTTCCGTAATTCATACTGCTTTTAAAAAAAGCTGACAGTCTGCCATCTGAAATTTTCAGAAATCAGTATTCAATATGAAAAAAGCAGGAATCATAGGTTGTGGCTGGCTCGGATCCAGAATTGCAGAATCGCTGTCAGGCACGCATCTTATTTATACAACGGCGACTACGGAGGAAAAAGTTGCAGAGCTGAACATTAAAGGGCTGAATGCAACACTGGCCGGTTTTCCGGATTATCAGCTGGATGAGAAAATTAAACAGTGGGGGATCATCGGTCAGCTGGATATTCTGATCATTACAATTCCGCTTTCAGGGAAAAGCTGCTGTGTAAGTTCTTTATATAATAGGATACAGCATTTGTTGTCATTTATAGGAGATTTTAAAGGACAGCTGTTTGTTATGAGTACCACAGGCGTTTATCCTGACCTTCCAAAAAAATTTACAGAAGATGATCTGCCGGTAAATGCAGTTTCAGGAGAAAGAATGATCAGAAATAAATATCCGCAAGCCAATGTTCTGAGATTGGGAGGGCTGATGGGGGATAACAGGCTTCTTAAAAATTATAATGTTTCCAATTTGGAAGCTCCGGTCAACCATATTCATTATGCAGATATCTGTTCTCTGATTGTAAGAATGGAAGAGCTGAAGACGGAAGGAAAACTTTATAATGTAACGGCTCCTTTACATCCCTCAAAGGCAGCTGTGATCCATGCCCAGAAGAACTTGCCGTTTTCCGGAGAAATAAAAACGGAAGGCCGGAAAATACTTTCATCAAAACTGGTTTCTGATCTGGATTTTGTATTCACCTATCCTGATCCGTGTAATTTTCATGAAGAATAAAAAATAAAATAGATTGACTTGATGTCTGCTTGATTTGCATGAGAATATTTTTGCCACGAACTCATTAATGTTAAAAAAAAATAAACGCAAAGTTGATGATTGACACCGTTGATTTCAGAGAGCAAAGAGTAGAATCAACTGCGTTGATTCGATGAAGCGATAGATTAGCCTTCGGCTGTTTTTAATCTTAAAATAATCGGTTGCGGTTCTGAAAAATTTGCTGAAAATCCTGGATTTTCTTGCGCCTTAAAAGCAGCATAATGATAAAAAAATCCTTGCTCCATTGCGTAAATCCAACAAAAATCTGCTCAATCTGCGGAATCTGCGAGATTGAAAATATTTTATACACTGATTTTTATTAATTGGGTAGAATCTATCATTATCATCTGCGAAAGCTTTGCGATCTGTGGGAAATATTTTTACAACGAATTCATTAATATTAAAAAAATAAACGCAAAGTTGATGATTGATACCGTTGATTTCAGAGAGCAAAGAGTAGAATCAACTGCGTTGATTCGATGAAGCGATAGATTAGCCTTCGGCTGTTTTTAATCTTCAAATAGTCGGTTGCGGTTCTGAAAAATTTGCTGAAAATCCTGGATTTTCTTGCGCCTTAAAAGCAGCATAATGATAAAAAAATCCTTGCTCCATTGCGTAAATCCAACAAATTACCCCAATATTATAGCCCCCCCGCGAAAAACACATAAAAAAAACCTTACAGATTGGAGCCTGTAAGGTCATAAGATTTCAATTGCTGAAAATTATTTTTTTGCTTGAACCAGAGTATAAGCTCTGTCCGAAACGGGATAAGAATGAAACAGGTCATACATGTCAAGCCAGTTGAAATTCAGGCCGAAGTTCTTTTTGGCTTCTTTAATGTTTTCAAAATTGTTTCCGGCAAACTGACTTTCATTATATACCAGTGCATTTTTAATGATTTTGTCATCGAGAACCTGCATAAAACAGTAGTCTACAGGTATATCTGCCCATTCAGAGCTGTGTTCAATGATAAAACTTTCAATTTTATGATCTCTGACCATTTTAAAAATATCCCCATCCCAGTGATCATCGTCCCGGTTATATGGATAACTTTCAAAATCGGCTTCAGATTCCAGGTGTTTGATATAATCGCTCGCCAGATCAAAGTTTTCTATTCCCTCAAAATGTGGACAGGACATATTGAAAGGAACAAAGGTGAAGCCATTCACTTCGAAATGAACGACATCTTTCCCTAAATCAATCTTTTTATTGATGATCAGACAAGTAATATTCTGGCCCATGAGCAATTATTTAATGATTCTGTCAAGCACCCAGGTAATCAGGTTTTTTTCAGAAGCATGGTGGTCTGCTGAGAACTCTCCGCGTCTTCTGTTGGCAATTACGTTGTTTACCGTGATAGCTTTGTGGCCCAATAATTTTGAAAGAGCATAAATCGCTGAAGTTTCCATTTCAAAATTTGTGATACCGAGATCGTTTAATGTTTCCAGGAATTGGTCATCCACAGCTTTCAGACGAAGCTGTCTTCCCTGAGGAGCGTAGAACCCCGGGAAAGTTGCCGTGTTTCCGTGGTATCTGGCGTCTTTGTAGTATTCTCCAAGTTCTTCTGCCCAGTCCGAGAAGTAAAGCATAGGCTTGATTCTTTCATAAGGGAACTTTTCAAGGAAGCTTCTGGAGAATTCATTTTCGAAATTATAGTCCTGGTAGAAATGCATAAGACCATCCAGTCCAACTACATTCCGGGTAACAAGCATATTGTCAACCTGTACATCCGGATTTACGCTTCCGCAGGTTCCCATACGGAATAATTCCAGGGATTTGTGTTCTGTTTTGAATTCTTTATTTTTAAGATCAATGTTTACCAGCGCATCCAGCTCGTTCATCACGATATCGATGTTTTCGGTTCCGATACCGGTAGACATTACGGTGATTCTTTCTCCGCGAAGGGTTCCGGTATGGGTATAGAATTCTCTTTTATTTTTTTTGATTTCAACCTTATCAAAGTATGTTGAAACTTTTGCCACTCTGTCCGGATCTCCTACAAGAATGATCTTATCTGCAATATCTTCAGGTAAAAGATTCAGGTGGTATACACTTCCGTCTTCATTCAGAACAAGTTCTGAGGCAGCAAGTTTGTTTAGCATAATATGTATATTTTGTTTTTATTTTAATTAATGAAAATCGCTTCTTTGTAGGGAGATGAAACCAGTTCATAAATGGAGCCGTATTCTTCCACAATTCTTTTCTGTCCCTGGATAACTTCATATACGGTAACAGTTGTTTTTTCAAAATCCTTAGGATCTTTTCTCTGGGAAGTGATTTCGTAAAAATGATCTCCTTTTTTAAGAACAGAAACCAGTTCTTCCTTAGTAGAGTTGTTAGACTCCATCATTCCGGGGAAGTCCATAACAATATCTTTAAGTTCGGCATATTTTTTATAAGGCTTGGTGGTTCCGTTTGAATAAACATATACATTGGGAATCTCTTTATCTTTTTCCAGGCGGATCAGATAATAATCATTGCCTTTTTTCTCTGCATACACAGCCATTTCCTGCTGTTTCTTCTGTGAAAAAGCAGAAAGAGAAAGGAAACCAGCTGCAAAGGCCAACAATAATTTTGTTTTCATAATGCTATTTTCGTTTCTGATGTTTTTGAATTTAATTAAAAATGTCCTCTCCCAATAACCTTCCCCATTATTTTTACCGGCAATTCAGAATACCGGTTTCTTTAAGAATAATGAATTTTGATTTCGGGGTTTAAAAGTAGTGAAAAATCTCCTATTTAAAATATAAACATTTTTTAATCTGTAATTAAAGTTGAGATAACATCCGATCGATAGTTTTGCCGCTAAAAAATTCATGAGATCTTACCCGCTGTTTGTTGTGATCCTGCTGATCGGTTTTGCTGTTATGTCCTTTAATCCTGCCGATAAAGGAGTGAAGAATGAGCTTACGTTTGTAAATAAAGGTTTATCAGACTTTAAAACCAGGCTTGAACAGCTGAAATCAGATGTCTACGGGTTTTCAGAAGACCGGCTGTCTCTTGAAGAATTACAGAAATCACTTAAAAATACCAGAAATTCATTCAAAGAGGTTGAATTTTATATAGCCTATCATTATCCTGAATTTACCAAAGCCCACCTGAATGCTGCTCCTTTGTTTCATATTGAAGCGGCAGGAACCTCGGCTTACACCCTGCCTCCTGAGGGATTGCAGGTTCTGGATGAACTGATCTTCTCTGAAGAAGCCAAAGAGGAGAAAGAAAAGATCAAAACGATCACCGACTTTTTATATAACAGCTATTCCGGATTTTATCTGAGTGCTGTAAAGAACGGATTAAGCAGAGGAAATAATAAAACACTTCCGCTGCGTATAGAGCTGATAAGGATTTATACTTTAGGCGTTACGGGATTTGATACACCGGGTTCCCTGAATATTTCAGAAGAAGCTGCCCATGCCCTTACAGGAATGAAAAAATATATTCATGATGATCCTTATTTCAGAAATTATAATGTACAGAAGGCAGATCAGCTCCTGTCCGGAAGTATCAGCTATCTTTCAAAGAATACAGATTTTGAAACATTTGACCGTATAGCGTTTTATAAAAACTATATACAGCCTTTGTATGAAGAATTGGGAAAATGGGACGGCAGAACGGATGATCTTAAAGAATTTTCAGGCTGGAATGTTGGCAGTAAAGGATTTTTTAACAGTGATTTTCTGGATCCTTATTTTTATACATTGCTGAAATCTTCAGAAGATAATGCAGATCTCCGTAATCTCGGAAAGGCCATCTTCTATGACGGAAGCATAAGCGGAAACGGTAAAATGAGCTGTGCTGCATGCCATCTTCCGGAAAATGCCTTCACAGATCTTAAAACTAAGTCTGAAAGCAATGTAGAGGGGAAAACCGTATTAAGGAATTCCCCGTCACTTTATAATGCGGTTTTTGCCAAAAGGTTTTTTTACGATCTCCGTGCCTTTTATCTGGAACAGCAGGCTGAACACGTTATCTATAATGAAGATGAATTTAATACGAGTTACGAAGATATTATCAGAAAATTAAAAACAAAACCTGAATATAAAAAAGCTTTCCGTTCCGCATTTAAAGACGGAAAGATCAGTAAGGAAAATTTTTCAAAAGCGCTGAGTTCGTATGTGGCTTCCTTATATTCTTTTGACAGCGATTTCGACCGTTTTATGAGAAATGAAAAAGACATTTCAGAAGAGGTAAAAAAAGGCTACAATCTGTTTATGGGAAAAGCGAACTGTGCAACCTGCCACTTTGCGCCCCATTTTTCAGGATTGGTTCCCCCGTTTTTTAATGAAAATGAGTCTGAAGTTTTAGGAGTAACTACAAAGCCTGTCAGTCAGATTCCTGTTGAGCTTGATAGAGACCTGGGAAGAGCCGGCAGCCCGGTAAAAAAAGAAAAGTCGTGGATCTACGATTATTCCTTCAAAACGGTTACTGTACGGAATATTGCTCTTACCAGACCGTATTTCCACAATGGCGCTTTCAGTACACTGGAAGAAGTTCTTGATTTTTACAATGAAGGCGGAGGGGAAGGACTTGGCTTAAAGATGAAAAACCAAACTCTTTCACCGGATAAACTGAATCTTACCCCGGCAGAAATCAGACAGATTATTGCTTTCCTGAATTCTCTTACAGATACGGGTAAAGCAAAATAAAAGAGGAGATATACTTAAAAGGTACTTCAGTTCGGGATAAGGATATCTGATGAATAAAGGTTTGAGGCTGGAAGAGGGAAGCGATGAAAGTCATTGACCACTGGATTTTAACAATTATTTAATCCACTTAACATTAAATTCCAGATTAATTAACAAATATCAGGATATATTTAAAATCCTATTAACGGAGGTGCCGGCTCAAAAAAATAGTTTTGCAGGGTCTAATAAATCAAAAAAATGAAGAAAAAACTACTAGCAATCGGAGCTCTCGCGTTAGTTGCGGGCTTTAACGTACAGGCACAGACTATTGTTTTCGACAGAAACTCATCCTGGAGTTACAGAGATCTGGACCAGGCGCAGCCGAATGAATGGAAAACCAAAACCTATGACATTTCTGCATGGCCGGTAGGAAACGGCCCGTTGGGATATGGTGATCCTGTAACAACAACCATTCATAATGGAGCTACCGGACTTGTCACGGCTTACTTTGCAAAAGATTTTACCGTGAATCTTTCAACCCTTTCAGATGAAATGGAACTTGGAGTAATGAGAGATGACGGAATTATTGTTTACCTGAACGGAGTAGAAGTGGTAAGGGATAATATGCCTGCCGGTGCTGTTACGTTCAATACATTTTCATCCACAACCATTGACGGAGCGGCAGAAAACGTATACAATCTTTTCACAATCCCGAAATCTAAATTTGTAAACGGAATCAACAGAATTTCTGTTGAACTCCACAACAGAAGCGTAACAAGTTCTGATCTCAGAATCGATGCCTATCTGAAAACTAAAGTAACCACCACGCCTCAGCCGACTGCCTGTAACGGAACGCATATCAGCTGTTTTACCTCTATCGTTCCTACCGCACAAACCAATAAACTGATTATTCCGGCTGAACATAAATACCAGCTCATCCTGAAAGAAGGAGATAATTATACAGAAGGAGGCGGAATGGTAGGCGGGCAGAATGACTTTACGGCGTATGTTGCCAGGTCGGGAAGCAGCACAGACGGATACCTTTCCGTAAACCATGAAACGAATCCGGGTGGAGTAACTATGGCAGAAGTAAACTATAATACAAGTACCAAACTTTGGCAGCTTACAAGATCCAGAGCGGTAAGTTTCTCAGCTCCGAGCCTTGTTCAGACCATCAGGAACTGTTCGGGAGGAATTACACCCTGGGGAACAGTTGTTACTGCTGAAGAATCTGTAACATCCAGCGATGTGAATGGTGACGGATATAAGGACTACGGATGGCTCGTGGAAATAGATCCTGCTACTGCACAGGTCGTTTCTAAAAATCCTGACGGTTCCAAAGGAAAGCTCTGGCAGATGGGAATCATGAACCATGAAAATGTAGTGATCAACAATGCCGGAACCATAGCTTATTATGGTGAAGACGGCGGAACTCACATGGTATATAAGTATGTGATGGATACCCCGAATGATCTGTCTTCAGGAAATCTTTATGTACTGAAACTGGATCAGGGACTGAATGCTTCCGGAGATCCGGCAGGAACCACCGCAACATGGGTTCAGATTCCTAATAAAATAAAGGCAGACCAGAACAATACTGCCGGACTTGCCCAGTCTTTGGGAGGAACCAGATTCAACGGAGTGGAGGACGTGGATATCAGCCCGCTGGACGGAAAGATTTACTTTACAGCAAAAGGTCTTGATAAGGTATACCGTCTTCAGGATAACGGAACTACGGCTTCCCAGGTAGAAACATTCGTTGGAGGTGCTTCTACGGCTTATTCATTCAATACCGCTCAGGGAATGAAAACCGAAGCATGGGGAGATGGAAACGATAACCTTACCTTTGATGAGCGTGGAAACCTTTGGGTGCTTCAGGACGGAGGGAAAAACTATATCTGGGTTATTGCACCGGACCATACCCAGGCAAATCCTAAAGTGAGATTGTTTGCTTCAATGCCGGCAGGTTCAGAACCAACGGGACTTACCTTTACTCCGGATCATAAATTTGGCTTCTTCTCTATTCAGCATCCTGACTCTACTATTTCAACGGATATTGATGCCACAGGAAATACTGTTGATTACAGAGGGAAATCAGCAACAGTGGTCATTGCCCTGAAAGAAAATCTCGGAACCAACGGTTCATTGGGAACCATTGATAGCCAGACTTCTGAAACTACTGTGACAGTGGCCCCTAATCCTACTTCCGGAATCGTGAAGATCAATTCGGAAAAAGGGTTGAAAGATATTCTGGTAACCGTTTACAGTATGGATGGAAAAATCGTTTATACAAAGAAGTTCAACGGTTTAAACAGAGCTCTGGAGTTTGACTTTACGAAGCAGCTGGAAGCATCCCGTATTTTGGTTTTGAATATCGAAGCTGAAGGAGGGTTTCAGAAAACAGTAAAATTATTAAAGAAATAAGTATTAATAATTCCCGTCCGTTGCGGCAGCGAAGCTGCCGCAACGGACACTTTTTATCTATGAAAAAAATCCTTCTGCCGGTTTCCGTTTTCTTTCTTTTTCAGGCAAAAGCCCAGATCGACCCTGTAAAATATCCAACCTTTACAAATATTGAAGAAGCTTTGAGCAGTGATAAAACTGTATACAGTATGAGTTTCCGGGAAAAAGGCATGTTTAACCTTCCCCCTCAAATTGCCGGACTGAAGTCACTTTTCTTTTTGAATATCATGGGAAATAAGCTTGAACAGATGGATCAGGAAATTTTTACTTTAAAAGAACTGACGATCCTGAATGTCAATGAAAACAATATTAAGTTTATCCCTGATGAAATCGGAATGCTGACAAAGCTGGAAACTTTTTCAATGAATCTCAATGGACTTACACGCATCAACCCGAATGTGGTGAAGCTTCAGCGGTTAAAAGCTGTACATCTGGAAGCCAATAATCTGAATGTGTTTCCGGAAGCATTGATGGAAATTCCGTCTTTGGAAGAAATTAACCTTCAGGGAAACCAGATCAGTTTTATTACAGATCGTATAGACAACATCAAAAATCTGAAGTTTTTGAATCTTGCAGAAAACCAGATCAACGATATGGAAAGCCTTTCCTTTCCTGAAAATCTGAAATACCTGGAACTTCAGCAGAATGCCATTGTGAAATTACCTGAAACACTTTTCAGACTTCGAAAGCTCGAATACCTGAATGCCAGTGGAAATAACATCTCCCAAATTTCATCAAAGATCAAAGGTTTAAAAAACATGACCAGTATGAATCTGGCGGGTAATAACCTGAAAAGTATCCCGATTGAGATTACCCGGTTGAAAAACCTGAAAACATTGATCCTTACAGGGAATCCATTAGATAAAACTGAAATAGAACAATTAAAGAAGCTGATGCCGGAAACCCAGATCTATTTCTAGGTCTATCCGCCGACTCTTTTGGTTTTATATCCCATTTCTTTAAGGATATTCATGATCTTATCACGGTTGGCTCCCTGAATAATAATCGTACCATCCTTTTCAGAACCGCCTATTCCTAAGGTCGTTTTTATTTTTTTTGAGATCTTTTTTAAATCTTCTTCACTGCCTTCCCAGCCTTCGACAATGGTAACAGGCTTACCGTTTCTGCCTTTCTTCTCAAACTTGCATACCAATGGTTCTTTCTGCTTGAATTCTTCTTCAGGCATTTCAAAATCCTGCTCCTCATGGTCAGGAAAAAGGTTCTTCAATTGATCTCGTAAATCCATAAAACAAAATTAATAATAATTAATTTAATGAAACAAATAATTGAACAAACCGGAGCATTTTAAGCACACTGGAAAATAGAAGAAGAGAAGTTGCTTTTAAAATTTTCCTGCTTCCATGCCCCGTCTTCCATACCTCTTGAACAAATTTTTGTTTTTTCGTATAATATTTTCCTACTTTACGCTGTTAAATAAAAAAACTCATAAAAAACCATGAAAATAAAATCCTATCAGATTCTTGCGGCCTGTTTTCTCACTTATGCAACAGTAAATGCACAGACGGGATTTTCCGATGATCCGATGAATGCAATCTTTGAAACCGGTGATACCGACCGTTTCTGGAAAGCTTTCGATAAAATGGAAACTTCTAAAGAAAATCCGTTTGCAGACTATATGAAAAATGGTTCACCGGGAGTAAAAGGCTTTACAGAGTTCAGAATTATTAATGCCGATTCCCTGTATACAATGGTCAGAAAACGGAAGGAAGATTACCTGAAAAGCCGAAATGTTCTTGCCGGAGTAGGGCAGAAAGAAAAAAGGGCGAGAGCTATTTACAGCGCAATGAAATACTGGCATCCGGAAGCTAAATTTCCTCCCGTTTATTTTGTCTATGGCCGGTTCAATTCCGGGGGGACAGTTTCCAAAGACGGAATTATTATCGGGACGGAAATGCTGAATAACCTGGATGGGGTAATGGGACTTGTTGCCCACGAACTGATCCATTTTCAGCAGAATATCAAAGGGGATGGCAGTTTATTAAAAAATACCCTGATGGAAGGTGGTGCTGATTTTATCAGCGAAATGATTTCAGGTGAAAATATCAATACCGGAGCTTTTCGTTATGGAGAAGCCCATCTGGAAGCTTTATGCAGAGAATTCGTTACCCGGTTGAAAAATGATGATAACACAGACTGGCTATACGGAACCAGTAAAAAAGACGACAGACCCAACGACCTGGGATATTGGATGGGGTATAAAATTTCGGAATCTTATTTCATGAGGCAAAAAGATAAACATAAAGCGATCCATGATATCCTCAATATTGAAGATCCGTTGGAATTCCTGAAAGAAAGCGGCTTTTTGGATCCTTATATCAGAGAATACACGAAAAATCAAAAAATGAAATTTGAGGATTTTTACAAACCCTATTCAGACGAAACCCATGAAGTAACTTTCACTGTAAGTGTTCCTGATAAAAATGATGAGGTATACATTACCGGAAACCAGCCGGAATTGGGAAACTGGACACCATCCTCCATTAAAATGAACAGGAAAAGTGCCAGAGAAAGGAGCATTACCTTAAAAATACATCTTCCCGCCCAGTTTAAATTCACCAAAGGAAACTGGGAGATTCAGGCAGATGTAAAAGGAAAAAACAAATGGCAGAATATTAGAATTGAAGAAAAACCTTCAAAGCCGGTACATTATGAAATTACAAACTGGTCTGATAATCAATAAATAAAGATTGGAAAATCTGCTCAATCTGTATAATCTGCGGAAACAAAACTATATATTATCTGTATTTTTGTTTCCGCAGATTTTAATTTCCGACAGATCTTTCAAATCTCACAGGTTTATAAATTTTAAAACAGCCGGAGGCTAATCCATCACTTCATTGAATCAACGGAGTTGATTCCGCTCTTTGCATGCTTTAAATCAGCATTGTCTATAAATGAACTTTGCGCTTGAAAAAGTATTAATACAAATTTTCCCACGGATACACAGCTGCTTATAAATATTTTTGGCTTGCAGATTATGCAGATCCGGCAGACTTTATGAGAAACTGTTACAAAATGAAGATTGAATTTACACTGAATATTAAAATTCAGCACACAGTTAAAATTCAACACTGCAAATTCTTCTGTTCATCGGAAATTAGGTAAATTTGTATAACAAAAGTTTACAAAATGTCAAAAAAAGCAATATTAGCAATCCTTGACGGATGGGGGCTGGGCATGAACCCGGAAGTTTCAGCAATAGATAAAGCAGATACCCCGTTTATCGACAGCTGTTATAAAAAATTTCCCCATACAACCCTTGAAGCAAGCGGCCTGGCAGTAGGACTTCCCGCAGGACAGATGGGGAATTCCGAAGTGGGGCATATGAATTTAGGAGCAGGAAGAGTGGTGTATCAAAACCTGGTAAAACTCAATATGGCAGTGGAAAACGGTACTTTGGGACAGGAAAAAGTCATTCAGGATGCTTTTGAATATGCTAAAAAAGAAAATAAAAAAGTACACTTCATAGGACTGGTTTCCAACGGAGGTGTGCATTCCCATATCAATCATCTCAAAGGGCTTTTAACGGCAGCCAAAGAATCCGGACTCAACGAAAATGTTTTTGTTCATGCATTTACAGACGGAAGAGACTGTGATCCGCATTCAGGATTAGGTTTTATCGAAGAGCTTCAGAAACACATGGAGGCAACTACCGGAAAACTGGCAACCATTGTGGGGCGCTATTACGCTATGGACAGAGATAAAAGATGGGAACGTGTAAAATTGGCATATGATGCCCTTGTAGAAGGGGTAGGCCTTCAGACTACGGATGCAGCAGCGGCTATTAAAGCTTCTTATGATAACAATATAACAGACGAATTCCTCAAACCTGTCATTATGGTCAATACCACGGCAACCGGAAATGTGGTGCCCGTGGCTAAGATTATCGATAATGATGTGGTGATCTGTTTCAATTTCCGTACAGACAGGGGCCGTGAAATTACAGAAGTTCTTTCTCAGAAAGATTTTCCGGAATATTTTATGCGTAAACTAAACCTTTACTACGTTACACTGACCAACTATGACAAAACATTTCAGAATGTACAGGTTGTTTTCGACGAAAATGTTCTTCAGGATACTATGGGAGAAGTACTTGAAAGAAACGGTAAAACCCAGATCAGAATTGCTGAAACAGAGAAATATCCTCACGTGACATTTTTCTTCTCAGGAGGAAGGGAAAAAGAATTTGAAGGAGAAAGAAGGCTGCTGTGCCCAAGCCCGAAAGATGTTCCTACTTACGATCTGAAGCCGGAAATGTCAGCTTACGACATTACCAATGCTATTGTTCCGGAACTGGAAAACGGCACCGCAGATTTTGTATGTTTAAACTTTGCCAATACCGATATGGTAGGGCATACCGGAGTTTTTGAAGCCGCAGTAAAAGCAGCGGAAACAGTAGATAAATGCATTGAAAAAGTGGCCACAGCTGCTTATGAAAACGGATATGCAGTATTCATTCTGGCAGACCACGGAAATTCCGATGTAATGATCAACCCGGACGGAACCCCTAATACCCAGCATTCAACCAACCTGGTTCCTTTTATTGTGATGGATAAAGACCATACCTGGAACCTGAAGCCCGGTAAACTGGGAGATGTTGCCCCAACCATCCTGAAGGTAATGGGAGTGGAAATTCCGGAAATCATGACAGGAAATATTTTAGTTAGCTAAAATTCAATAATAATGTTAAAAAAATGCCGTTCTATAATTACATGCCGGCATTTTTTTATGATTTATGTCAGACATGATATGAGTTGCATACTTTATTATGCGGTAAATAATAAATAAATCATATCTTTGCTGTTTAAAATTAATAGAGTTACAATGTATCAAAAGCTTGTTAGGAAAGAAGTAATGGGAATTCTGGAAAAGGAAGTAGGTTCTTTTCTTGAAAAATTTTTAACGCCGATCGAAAAGATCTGGCAGCCTTCAGATATGCTTCCGGATCCTTCAAGCGATGATTTTAAACATGATCTGGAAGAAATTCAGACCTTCGCCCGTGAAATGCCTTATGATCTGTTTGTAACCCTGATCGGGGACTGTATCACAGAAGAAGCTCTGCCTTCTTACGAATCCTGGCTGATGGGAGTAGACGGAGTGAATCAGGAAGAAAGCGTAGGCTGGGTAAACTGGGTAAGAGCCTGGACTGCTGAAGAAAACAGACATGGAGACCTACTGAATAAATACCTTTACCTGTGCGGAAGAGTGAACATGAGAGAAGTGGAAATTACGACTCAATACCTGATCAACGATGGTTTTGATCTGGGAACAAGCATGGACCCGTACAGAAATTTCGTGTATACAAGCTTCCAGGAAACAGCGACCAACATTTCCCACCGTAGGGTAGGAACACTGGCAAAACAGTCCGGAAACGGAAAACTGGCAAAAATGTGCGGGGTAATTGCTGCCGATGAAGCGAGACATGCCAAAGCTTACAAACATTTCGTAGCCAAAATCCTTGAAATTGATCCTTCGGAAATGATTCTTGCCTTTGAAGATATGATGCGCAAAAAAATTGTAATGCCTGCCCACCTGATGAGACAGTCCGGGCAGAAAGCAGGAGAGCTTTGGGGGCATTTCTCAGATGCAGCGCAGAGATGTATGGTATACACAGGCCAGGATTACATCAATATTCTGAAAGACCTGCTGGACGAATGGAAGATAGAACATGTAAAAGGACTTACTGAAAAGGCTGAAAAAGCTCAGGAATATCTAATGAAACTGCCGGCGAGACTTCAGAAGATCACAGACAGGGTTTCTACTCCCGATCTTCAGTTTCAGTTCAGCTGGGTAAAAAGTTAGTCCACATAATCATTAAATTATAAAACTAAGAGTGTCATCGTTTTTTGGCACTCTTTTTATTTCTTATCTTTGCAAAGCTAAAAAAAGAACAAAATGTTAAATAATAAAAAAATTGCTGTTGATTTTGACGGAACTATTGTAGATGATGCGTATCCGGCAATTGGAAAAGCAAAAATCTTTGCTTTTGAAACCCTTAAAAGACTTCAGGGAGAAGGGTACAGACTGATTCTCTGGACATACAGACACGGGAAAACACTGGAGGAGGCCGTAGAATTCTGCAGACAGAACGGTATTGAGTTCTATGCAGTGAATTCCAGCTTTGAAGGAGAAGTGTTCGATTCTGCCACACAGTCCAGAAAACTGGATGCAGACTGGTTCATTGACGACAGAAATTTAGGAGGATTTCCGGGATGGGGAGAAATTTATAACATCATCCAGGAAAGAATAGAATTCCGGGTAGAAGGAAAAGAGGTCCTGGCTTATTCTAAACTTAAAAAAGAAAAGAAAAAAGGACTTTTCTGGTAGAAAAGACAAATAAATAATCTGGCAGCGTATCTGTTTGATATGATGGCGTTGCTACATTCATACATTGGTAAATTAAAACAATGATTCAGCTAAAAACAATAGAGGAACTCCGCCTGATGAAGGAGAGTGCCAGACTGGTTTCCAAAACACTGGGAATGCTGGCAAAAGAAATTAAACCGGGAATCAATACCTTATATCTGGATAAACTGGCGCACGATTTTATTAAAGATCATGGAGCAGAACCTGCCTTTTTAGGATATGGAGGTTTCCCTAATTCTTTATGTATTTCTCCCAACGAACAGGTTGTTCACGGTTTCCCTAATAAAGATATTGTAAAAGAAGGAGACGTTCTTTCCGTAGACTGTGGGGTAATTCTCAATGGTTTTGTAGGAGATCATGCCTATACCTTTGAAATAGGGGAAGTAAAGCCAGAGGTGAAAAAAATGCTTCAGGTAACCAAAGAATCCCTTTACAAAGGAATTGCACAGTGTGTAAGAGGAAAAAGAATCGGGGATATTTCCCATGCTATCCAGGCACATTGTGAAAAAGAAGGATACGGAGTAGTAAGAGAACTTGTAGGGCACGGTTTGGGCAGAAAAATGCATGAAGACCCTCAGGTTCCTAATTACGGCAGACAGGGAAGCGGAAAAGTGATCAAAGACGGTCTGGCTATTGCTATTGAGCCGATGATCAACCTCGGAACTGAAAAAGTAAAATTCCATAATGACGGCTGGACGGTAACGACATTGGATAATCTGCCTTCCGCACACTTCGAACATGACGTGGCGGTGATCAACGGTAAGCCGGTATTGCTTTCCACTTTCCAGTATGTTTATGAAGCTCTGGGTATTGTAAGTGATGAAGAAAAGCCATTCCAATTGGATTTTTAATGAAAAAAGTAACGAAACTTTTACTCAATAAAATTCCGCGTCCGGTGCTGATTAAAATGAGCATCTGGGCCAGACCGCTGATTTACCAGTTTTTCAAAGGAGATAAGTTCTTTGATCCTATTGACGGAAGGTCTTACCGCAAATTTCTTCCTTACGGATATGGAAAACAGAGAGAAAATGCTCTTTCTCCAGGTACTTTAAGCCTTGAAAGACACCGCCAGATGTGGCTGTACCTCCAGAATGAAACCGATTTTTTCATTAAAAACTATAAGGTGCTGCACATTGCTCCCGAACAGGAGTTTCTGAGAAAATTCAAACGGATGAGAAACCTGGATTACATTTCTGCTGATCTGTTTTCTCCGATTGTAGATGTAAAAGCAGACATCCTCGATCTGCCGTTTGCCGATGAAAGCTTCGATATTGTTTTCTGCAACCATGTTCTGGAACATATTGAAGATGATGCCAGAGCAATGAGCGAACTGTACAGGGTAATGAGGCCCGGTGGATGGGGAATCTTTCAGGTCCCTATGAAAAACTCACTGGAAAAAACATATGAGGATTTCTCGATCAAAGATCCTAAAGAACGCCAGAAACACTTCGGACAATATGATCATGTACGCTGGTACGGAATGGATTATTTCGACCGCCTCAGGAAGGCCGGTTTTGAAACCGAACCGGATTTTTATTCACAGAAATTCTCCGACGAGGAAATTAAAAAATACGGGCTGAGGCACAATGAAATTCTTCCCGTGGTTTTCAAAAAATAATAAAACCGTCTTCAGAATACTGAGGACGGTTTTATATTGATAGATAGAAGTGTTTATTCTTTTGTAAACGAAGAAGACTTATAGTTTTCAGCTGTCAGGATGTATTGTCCTTTTGGGAAATTTCCTGTTTTTATATTAAGCTTTTCTTCATTGCTTACCGTTTCATAGATCAGTTTTCCCTGCATATCAAAGATTTTAACGGGAAGTCCCTTTTTGATATTTTCCACGTACAGATCTTCTTTTACCGGATTGGGATATACCCTGAATATATTTTTCACAGGCTGCGCTTCTTTTGCGGCAAGGAATGAACTGTTGTAATAGACCTGGTTTCCGTTGGCCGGGTTGGTTACAATTAATGTACGTCCGGATCCGCTGGTTACAATCTCATAATTGAAAATACTTCCAATAGCCGGATAGTTGAAAAAATCAGAGTGTTTATTGTCATAATTTTCCACAGCAATCGCATTACTGCCTCCATATCCCCCAAGCGTACATGCAGAAACGGATTTTGTAAAGCTGTTGGTATTGGGAATAAAAACAATACCCAGCTGGCAGGTATTGAAATACGTTGAATTATACTGTATTTCTGATGTTCCGAACGTTTTGAAATTAGAAGCGCTAAGGGAAAGATCCATTGCCGGAGTGGTGATGGTCTGCCCGTTTGTTACAATTTTGAAAATATACCAATTGTTGTTAAAGAGTTCTGTGCTTTGAGCAGTCAAAAGGCCGCCTGTTAATAAAAATAATAATGCTTTTCTCATCTTCTTAGTTTTTTGCTAATGTAAGAAAAAATTATAGATATTTTCAAATACAGAAAACCAAGATATATTAATGAGAAACTGCTTTTAAACCTACTACGGAACCAATCAGGGTAACAATAAAGAATATTCTCCAGAAACTTACGGGATCTTTAAAAAAGAAAATTCCCATAAGGGCTGTTCCTACGGCACCTATTCCGGTCCATACGGCATAAGCGGTTCCTATCGGTAAAGTCTGTGTTGCTTTGATCAGAAGCACCATACTGATCGTCATGGTTACCAGAAATCCGGCGTACCAGTAATACATTTCAGTCCCGGAAGTTTCCTTAGCCTTCCCCAGACATGAAGCAAAAGCTACTTCAAACAGTCCGGCAATGATTAAAATAATCCAATTCATTTTCTTAAATTTTTCTCCTGCAAATTTCAGGATTTGAAAAGAAAAAAAATTTTACAAATGATAAAAAATGAATTTTCAGGCTTAATTTCAGGGATGAAGATTGCGGGAATTCATCTCAGTCCCCAATTGGTTTTAGTTATCGTTACCTTTACCTTTAAAATCAATAAAATAAGACTGCTGATTCACTCAGTTCAATAACTTCCATTCCTCCGGCTTCCCGGCTATTTAATTTCTGCCCGTATTCTGCTCAGGCTTACCTGGGTGATGCCCAGATAAGAAGCAATATGGCCCAGCTGTACTCTTTTCAGGAGATCAGGACTGTGGGTTATCAGGTCTTTATACCTTTCCAGAGAAGTTTTAAACTGTCTTGAAATAATCAGTTCTTCAGATTTTATCATTTCAGATTCAGCCAGTTTTCTTCCCCAGTTGGCGATATGGATATCCCCGTTAAATAAGGTTCTGAGACTCTCTGTTTCCAGTCTGTACAGATCACAGTCTTCCAGAAGCTCAATGCTTTCATAACCGGGTTTATCTTCCACATAACTTTTCATTGAGATAACCGTCTGACCTTCACTTCCGAACCAGAACGTGATATCATTCTCTGCTGTGGTTGCATAAGCCCTTGCAATACCTTTTCTGATAAAGTAAACATAAGGAATGATCTTATCCGCCTCCATAAGACAGAAGTGTTTTGGGTATGAAACCTCAGTAATATGTTTCTTCAGACTGGTTTTGGAAGCTTCAGGAAGAACATGTATACGGTCAAGGATCTGGTCTATATTCATAAAAAGAATTCTGGTCTTCAAAAATATCAGTTTTAGCCTATGCAATACAATAAAATATCTTCATTTTTCAGAATTCGGATTCCTGGAAATCATTTCTGAGGGCTGATTACCGGATACCGCTTTTTTCTTTCTAAAATTGGAGATAAACCCCGAAACCAATTTTGTTTTACTAACTTTGCAGTTCGTAATATTATTTTTATGCATAAAGCTGGATTTGTAAATATAGTCGGAAAGCCTAATGCCGGAAAATCTACCCTGTTGAATCAACTGATGGGAGAGAAGCTGGCTATTGTAACGCAAAAGGCTCAGACAACCCGTCACAGAATTTTTGGAATTTATAATGAAGATGACCTGCAGATCGTATTTTCCGATACCCCCGGTGTATTGGATCCTAAATACGGACTTCAGGAGAAAATGATGGATTTTGTAAAAGATTCCCTCCAGGATGCTGATGTTTTCCTGTTCATTGTAGATGTAACCGATAAAGCGGAACCTTCAGAATTTCTGATTGATAAACTGAATAAAATCCCGGTTCCCGTACTCCTTCTTTTAAATAAAGTAGACCAGACGGATCAGGAAGGACTGGAAAAACTGGTGGAATTATGGCATGGCAGAATCCCGAAAGCGGAAATCCTTCCCATTTCAGCACTGAATGCTTTCAATACGGAGATCATTCTTCCCAAACTGAAATCATTATTGCCGGAAAACCCTCCTTATTATGATAAAGACCAGTTTACAGACAAACCCGAAAGGTTTTTTGTGAACGAAGCAATCCGTGAAAAGATCCTTCTGAACTATGAAAAAGAAATTCCATATTCCGTGGAAGTGGTTACAGAGCAGTTCAAAGAAAAAGAAGGTATTATCTTCATCGATTCTATTATTTACGTGGAAAGAGATACCCAGAAAGGAATTATTATCGGCCATAAAGGAGAAGCCATTAAAAAAGTAGGAACAGAAGCAAGACTGGACCTTGAAAAGTTCTTTGGTAAAAAAATCCATCTGAATTTATTCGTTAAAGTGAAAAAAGACTGGCGTAAAAACGACAGGGATCTTAAAAATTTCGGATACAGATAAACTAAAAACACCGGAAATCCCGTTGTATTAAAAGATTTTTATTACCTTAGTCTAAATTTTTAGTAGATGAACTATTTAAATTCGAATTCCAGCTCAGTCCCTAAAGATCTTGTTTTATTAGTCGTGAGAGTATTTATTGGTTTTGCCATGCTGTCTCACGGTTTTCCTAAGCTTCAGATGCTTATCGGAGGAGGGAAAGCAGATTTTTTTGATTTTTTGGGAATGGGACCGCAGATCTCGCTGATCCTTGCCGTCTTTGCTGAATTTGTTTGTTCAATACTCCTGATACTGGGTCTTTTTACAAGGGTTTCATTAGGGTTTCTGATCTTTACCATGATCGTTGCTGCCTTTATGGTACATGGGGCAGATCCTTTTAAGGATAGAGAAATGAGCCTGGTATACCTTTCTGTTTACCTTCTGCTGATGGTATTCGGAGCTGGAAAGATATCTGTGGATCATATGATAGAGAAAAGAAGAAGAGCTTCAGAATGGTAAGCTAAAATCTGTAAATAAAAAGAGGCACCCCGGAAATGAGGTGCCTCTTTTGCATTTTACGGTCTGCACGGGGATGAAGTCGGGATGCAGTCCCAGATGGGTGATCCGTGCTCTGTTCTGCCTACTACACAGGCTCTGTACCCGTCATCACATAAAGGAGCACTTCCTCCGATAATTGTTTTCAGATTGCTCTTTGATAATTTTCTTAAATTTTTCATATTATTTTATTTTGAATGATAAATGTAAGTGAAAAAAATCAAATATATCCCTTTGGTGGGATTATTTTAATAAATTTTATACATCTTTTAATTTTCATTATATTAGTAAAAATGATTTTTATGAAGATAAAGCTGACTATCTGTCTCCTTGCATTTCTTAATTTTTATGATGCACAGGAAAATATTGCTTACCAAAAACCATCTGCTGAAATCCTTAAACTGGCAGATTATGAAAGACCTCCCGGCGTTCTGATGAACAGTAAAAAAGACTGGATTGTTTTTACCTACCGTCCTACCTATAAAACACTGGAAGATCTCAACCAGCAGGAACTGAAACTGGGCGGGCTACGGGTAAATCCGGTCACCAATATTTCAAGTACGGTTACTTATTCAAATAATCTGAAAATCAGAAAAATAAATGATAAGAATGAAATACAGGTCAGAAATCTTCCTGCCGATCCTAAAATAACCTCCATTTCATTCTCCCCGGACGAAAAAAAACTGGCTTTTACCAATACAACAGGAAAAGGAGTGGAACTCTGGATCGTAGATATGGAAACAGCCACAGCCAAAAAGATAACAAATGATAATCTGAATGCCAATCTGGGAACCCCATACCTTTGGTACAATGATTCACAAAATTTACTGATCAGAACTCTTCCTCAGAACAGGCCTGCTCTTATCAATTCAGATAAAGACCTGCCCACAGGACCCATTGTTTCTACTGCAGACGGCAAAGTTTCACAGAACAGAACCTATCAGGACCTTCTGAAAAATCCTCAGGATGAAAAAAACTTTGAAGTTATTGCCGCTTCGGAAGTTTACAGTGTTGATCTGAACGGTACCCTGAAAAAGGTAAAAGATAAGGATATGTATGCCGGACTGAGCTTTTCTCCCGACGGAAACTATCTGATGGCGGTTGTGATAAAAAAGCCCTTTTCCTATATTGTCCCTTACAGCAGGTTTCCGCTCACCACTACGGTATATGACATGAAAGGAAATACCGTAAAAGTAGTCAACGAAGTTCCTTTGAATGAAATCATGCCCAAAGGGTTTTCTTCTGTGAGAACCGGAAAAAGAAATATGGGATGGAGAAGCGATGCTCCCGCTACATTAACGTATGTAGAAGCGCTGGATGGCGGGGACCAGTCTAAACAGGCAGATTTCAGAGATGAAATATTTACCTGGGAAGCACCTTTTACAGCATCTCCCAAATCATTCTTTAAAACAAAACAGAGATATGAAGGAGCGCAATGGTCCAACGATCATTATGCTGTTATTTCCGAAGGATGGTATGATACCAGAAATACAAAATCTTTCCTGGTAGACCTTAACAACGGTGAATCGAAAGTGATTGAAGACCGGAACTCCCAGGACGTGTACAATGATCCGGGAAGATTCAATACGACTAAGAACCAGTATGGAAGATATGTGATTGATATGAAAGGCGGAAAATCTTACCTGATTGGTGATGGCTTTACCAAAGACGGACAGCATCCTTTTATCGATGAAATGGATATGAAATCACTGAAAAAGAAAAGACTGTACACCTCGGATCTTAAAAATGCCAAAGAAGAAATTATAGATATTCTGAATCCGGCAAAAGGGGAAATTCTCACCACACAGCAATCTTCCAGCCAATACCCGAATTACTTCAGGAAGAACGTTAAATCTCAGAAAACAGAAGCCGTTACCAGCTTTGCCAATCCTTTTGAAAGCATTAAAGATGTATACAAAGAAGTGATTACCTATAAAAGAAATGATGGGGTAACATTAACCGGTACACTTTATCTCCCGGCAGGATACGACCGTAAAGCTAAAAAAGAAAAGCTTCCATTGCTCATCTGGGCTTATCCTACGGAATACAAAGACAAAAATACGGCAGGGCAGAATACCCAGAACCCCAATGACTTTACGTTCCCTTATTACGGTTCTTTTGTTTACTGGACTACAAAGGGATATGCCGTACTGGATGATGCTGCTTTCCCGATCATCGGAGAAGGAAAAACAGAACCGAACGATACCTTCATTCCTCAGCTGGTTGCTAATGCTGAAGCAGCCATTAATGCAGTAGACCAGTTGGGATATATCGATAAAAAGAAAGTAGCAGTAGGAGGACATTCCTATGGAGCATTTATGACGGCCAATCTTCTTACCCATTCCAGATTATTTGCCTGCGGTATTGCCAGAAGCGGAGCGTATAACAGAACACTGACCCCGTTCGGATTCCAGATGGAGCAGAGAAATTACTGGGATGTTCCGGAAATTTATAATACAATGTCTCCTTTCATGCATGCCGACCAGATGAAAACTCCATTACTGTTGGTGCACGGTGATGCGGACAATAACCCCGGAACCTTTACCCTTCAGACCGAAAGGTATTTCCAGGCCCTGAAAAACCTGGGAGCTCCGGTAAAAATGGTTCTTCTGCCAAAAGAGGCACACAGTTATCAGGCCAAAGAAAATATCCTGCATCTTTTATGGGAACAGGATCAGTTCCTTGAAAAATGTTTAAAGAAATAGAAAATAAATGAAGACAAAGCCCGTTCAACAGTAGCGGGCTTTTCTTTTCCGCAGAAACTGATAACCGTACTTATGAAACCATACTGTATCTTACTTCTGATTCCTGCGCTGGGTTTCGGCCAGCTGTCTGACAAAACCAATGAGATTTATAAAAAACTGTCTGAAAGTAAAAGAGCAGAATCTTCTGCTATTGGATATGAGGGAGCGCGCAGCAGTGTATTTGAGCTTTATGCTGATCCGGATAAATATGCTTCAGGTCAGGAAATCGAGTATCTGGCTTATCACGGCACCCCGATTGTAAAAACATATGTTTCGCAGGCATTTTTTGCGAGAAAACTCAAAGGTCTTGATAAACTCTTTTCTTATTATTTAAAACATAACGACTCTGTTAGAATCATGTCAGGATGTGTCATTTATGATTCATTTCTTGCCAATGAACTCTATAAAAGTGTTTTTTGGGAAAAAGACGGTATGAAAATGAGGATAGCCGACAAAAAATTTGTCGACAGTATGAGAGCTCTTAAAGATCTGGATCCTATGAAGCTGGAAGTGTTGGATCAGCTTGATCCGGGAGAAAGCAAATGGAATGAAGCCGAACTTGATTCAGTGCTGATGAAATTTGAGCAGCTCGTTCTTAATGACCCGTCCCCAACAAAACGCTTAGTGGAACTTATTGCAGAAGTATATCATTATAAAGAAAAAAAACGTCCTGAATATTATGAAAGACTCGCTTATTTTGAAAAGAAATACAGTTCTGAAATTATTAAAGAATATCTGGAATTCTGTGGTAATTAGTGAAACACTAATGGGCGGATTGAGAAAATAATTTAATGGAAATTTCGTTTAACAGAAACTAATAATCCTACTTATGAAATTATATCATATTCTATTTCTGATTCCGGTCTGGGGATTAGGGCAGCTGTCCGGAAAAACAGATAAAATCTACAAGAAACTTTCTCTAAGCGATATGGTTGAATCTTCATCTGTCGGAGGATTTGCAGGAGCCGAAAGCGATGCTTACAAGCTTTATTCGGAATTAGGCAGAACAGCAACCGACAAAGAAATAGAGTATATAGCCTATAACGGGGTCCCGGTAAGTAAGACCTATGCTTCATACCTGGTATTCAGCCGTAAGCTGCCGTTTCTGGAAAAGCTTTTTGTTCATCATCTGAAAAACAATGATCCTGTTACCGTAGCGGAGGGCTGCATGGTTTCCCGTACGTTTCTTGCAGATGAGCTTTACAAATACATCTTCATGGAGAAAGAACATGTGAAAAGAGTAGAGGAAAATATCCGGTACAGAGACAGCCTTAAAGCGCTTAAAAATTCCGATCCTGAACTGCTGAACTCTGCTAACCGGAGAAATATGGAAAGAACCGGATGGACGGAAAAAGAAATAGATTCCGTGCTGATAAAACTGGAGAAAATGGTCCTTGATAACGATGCCTCTTCAAAAAATCTGATTGAATATATCGCCGAATTCAATTATTATACAGACCGGAAACACCCGGAGTATGCTGACCGGCTGGTTTATTTTGATAAAAAATACAGTTCTGAAATGATCCGGAAATATCTGGAGTTCTGCCGAAGCTGAAAAGGTTTATGAGCCTGCTTAGACTTTAGAATTTTATCATTGAAGATAATACTCCGCTTATAAAAAATTAAACAGACCCTTATTACTTAACCTCAATCCGGGATAAGAAAATCAGACTTTGACGGTCAGCTTATAAATTTCTGTAAAAAATATGATGGTATTTGAGCTTTTTTAAGTGCTTTGTAGGAGTACTCTGTTCATAGAATTGAATATATGATCTAAGGTGAGGTGAGCTCCGTAGGAGCGACCTGATAGTTATATTGAGTGATATATTCTTCTGATATAGCTTTAATGCAGACGAAATCTGAAAACAATTTTACACAACCCTGAATAACCAGTCCTGTGTAAAAATGTCTGATTGGTAATGGTTTCATGCTGAAAAGAAATATTAAACTCCTTAATCGGAACTTACAGATAATTCAGTACTTCATCAATGCTTTTCAGTTCCATAAAGCGCTCATGTTCCAGGGTATGTTCATGCTGCTCATGAGTCCATGTGACATGATAAGGAATATGAGCTGCCGATCCGCCGATTTCCAGAACAGGCATAATATCAGATTTTATCGAATTCCCCAGCATGAGAAAGTTTTCAGGCTGACAGTCCAGATGCTTTAATAGCTTTCTGTAATCGCTGTCCTTTTTGTCGCTCATAATCTCAATATGATGAAAATATTCCTGAAGCCCGGAATTTCTCAGTTTGCGCTCCTGATCCAGAAGATCTCCTTTTGTGGCTACTACCAGTCGGTATTTTCCTTTCAGACTTTCCAGGGTTTCCGTCACCCCTTCCAGCAATTCTATGGGTTTCTGAAGCAGCTCCCGGCCGATTTCAATAGTTCTGTTAATCAGCTGAAGGGAGGCCGTTCCGCCTGAAACCCTGCTAACCGTTTCGATCATACACAGCATAAAACCTTTTACCCCATAGCCATAAAGATGGAGATTCTGCATTTCTGTTTTAAACAGTTCCTGGGAAACCGAATGCCGGGGCAGATAATCTTCAAGCAGCGTACAGAACTCCTTTTCCGCTTCCTGGAAATAAGGTTCATTAATCCAAAGGGTATCATCTGCATCAAAAGCAATGGTGGTGATGTGATTATTCATTTTAGTTTTTGTATTTTTCTTACCGCAAAATTCAGAATAAAAAATAAACAGCGAAAGGACATTTGTCCCGGATATTATATGTTACGGACCAATCAGCTATTTTTAGAATATATAGAAAAACTTTACAGCAAAGAAGAAAATAAGGAAAACATCCTGTTGAGATCTTTTTCCAAAGGGGAAGATATGCTGATCCAGAACCGGAAACCTTCCGGGATCATGCTGATCAGAGAAGGCATCACCAAATGCTTTTTTGTGGAAGAGAACGGAAAAGAATATATCGTTGAATTTCTTGGAAAAGGAGAAATTGTAGGGGAGATAGAGCTGATCCGGAATATTCCGTGTTTATGCAGTATTGAAGCTTTGACGGAGGTCAGCGCTTATACGCTGTCAGTTCCTTTCTTCCGGTCTCTGATCAAAAACGATCTGGTTCTGAACAATCTGCTGCTCGATGTCTTTGCGCAAAGGATCGTCAATACCTCAAGCCGGGCATCTTATCAGCAGCTTTATACCACGGAACACACACTGTCACAGCTTCTTGAGCTTCAGCATCAGCAGGGAGTCAGTCTTTCAAAAGAAGATATGGCAGCTTATCTGGGAATTACGGTAAGAAGTTTAAACCGGGCTTTAAAAAATATAAATTAAATATCGCGTATTGTTTTTTTAGGGGGTATTTCTTTTTATTTATTTAAAATTTTATCTTTTTATTTAATTTATTTAAGGGTGTTGTTGAAATTTATTAATTTTGAACAAAAAATAATGAACGGGATCAGATTCAGAAATGCCGGGCCGGAAGATCTGGAGAAAATTGTTGAAATATACAATTCAACTATTGCTTCAAGAATGGTGACGGCTGATGTAGACGAAGTTAGTGTAGAAAGTAAGCATCAATGGTTTGAGGAACATCATCCGGATACAAGACCGCTTTGGATGGCAGAAGATCCTGAAGGTAAAACAGTAGGATGGGTAAGTTTCAGTTCGTTTCATGAAAGAGCTGCATACAGCGGAACAGCAGAGGTCAGCATTTATCTCGATGAAAGCTTCCGGGGAAAAGGATATGGCGGGGAAATTCTTCAGTATTGCATCGATAACGCCTCAAAATTTAAAATCCATACATTGGTCGCCCTCATTTTTCTTCACAATGAACCGAGTCTGAAGCTTTTCCGGAATTTCGGATTTGAAGACTGGGGAACATTACCTGAGGTTGCCATTCTGGACGGTGTGAAAAGAAGCCTGAAAATTCTGGGAAGAAAAGTTGATTAAATACAAAAGCGGCCTGGGTGACCGCTTATTCTGGTTTACTTAATTCTGTGAACTATATTCGGAAATTGATTATTTGTTAAATACAGGCTGCTTGTCTTTCTCAATATAGATATAGCGTTCTCTGATGCCATTCTGCAGCATTGCTTTTTTACTGTTCAGTTCCTCAATAGATTCTACCGTTTCATTTTTAAAATTGGCTTTGTTGCCGTTTTTTACCCCATCTGCAAAGATCCGGACAGGATCTGCGTAAAGATTCTCAACATAGGTATTGAATTTTTCGTTGGTGATGGGAATAGCCTGCTTACCATAATGACTTTCCATAAAATCTTTGGTATCGAACTCTGTACTGAGCTTTTTATTGTTGATCAGTTTATAAACAAAATTCTGTTCTGCATCTTCGAGGATAAAGATTAACCCCGGAAGACCTCTGAATTTGTAAGGACCTTCTTTGATATTCACTTCGTTGGAAAACCAGGCCGTCCACGTTCTGCCTCCGAAATCTGTCGTGGCTTTCTGAAGTTTATAACCATTGTATTCCTGTGTTTCCGGAAATAGTTTCCATTTCATTTCATCATTTGTTTTTACAATGAAATAATCATGGAAGTCTCTGTACCAGTTATTTTTGAAAGAGTCCGGTTTTCTCTCAATAATCTGGTCTGTTCTGGTGCTGTAATGTGAAGTCGTTCCACGATCCAGTTTATTGATAGAATCATATTCAGCGAATTTTTTATCGTAAAATTTAACGGATTTGGGACTGATGTCCAGATTCATCACAATTTCCCTGTAACCTTCCGAAACATCTTTACGGAACTGAAGCTGATAGGTGAATCTGTTGGTTTGTGAATGGTAAAAAGAACCTGCATATAAAGCCAGCAGGAATAGTATTTTTTTCATGGTATCGTTTAAAATAAGACGTGTCAAAAGTAGTAAAATAAAATAAAAAAAACGCGGAGTTCAGGGCTCCGCGTTCATTTTTATAAATGTATTTTTTATAATGACTGCTTAATTCTCTTCGCAGACATATTTAAAAACCGTTTCACCAGGAATACGGCAGAAACCGTAAGTCCCAGTCCCAGAGCGATCCACATACCGAAAGCTCCCATTTTCATAGTGACACAGAGGAAATATCCCAATGGAATTGTGATAATCCAGTAAGCGATAAAAGTGTAGATCGACGGTATTTTCACATCCTGTAATCCCCGCAGCATTCCCAGAGCTGTTACCTGAATTCCGTCTGAAAGCTGGAATAAAGCAGCAATAATCATGAGTTTTGAAGCTAAAGTAATGACTTCAATTTCCTCTTTTTTGGTAAAGAATGTAGGGAGGATATTTCTTCCTAAAATGAAGACCAGTCCGCAGATACACATGAAAATAAATGCAATTTTCAGATTGTTGATCCCTACTTTTCTCAGTTCAGTAAAGTTCTGTTCCCCAAGCTTTCTTCCGATCATTACCGTTGATGCCACACTGAAGCCTACACAGAGGTTGAAGGTAAACGAAGCCATACTCAACGCGATCTGGTGAGAAGCAATGTCATGCGCAGAGATCAGTCCGCAGATGAAAGCAGCTCCTGCGAAAGCCGTTACCTCAAAGAACATCTGTAAGGCTGTCGGTAATCCCAGTTTCACCATTTTATCGAACATTTTTCTGGAGAAATCCTGAATCTTTAATGAAAAATCTTTGATATAGCGTCTTGTTTTCTTCTCTTTAACCAGTACAAAATACAGGAAAACCACCATGAAAACTCTTGAGATGAGTGTTGCCAATGCAGATCCTTTTACGCCCATTTCCGGGAAGATCCAGAGTCCTTTGATCAATACGTAATTCAGGACAATATTGATGATATTGGCGATAATGGTGGCTTTGGTAACCCCAATCGTATAGGAAAGACCTTCTGAAACCTCACGCAGGGTCTGGAAAGCCATAAACGGGATCATGCTGATCGCCATAATGCTGAGAAAATCCACCGTGTTCGGAATGATCTTTTCCGGCTGCCCGGAATGATAGAGCAGGGGCATTCCCAGGAACAGAAGCCCCATCAGGATGATCCCAACAGACATATTGATAACAAATCCGTGGCTGAATACCGAATTGATGGTCGCATGATCCTCTTTGGAATGCGCCTCGGAAACCAGCGGGGGGATGGCAAATGAAAACCCCAGCGCCAGAACGAATATGGAGAAAAATACAGCATTCCCCAATGAAACGGAAGCCAGTGCATCCGCTCCTAAAAGTTTTCCGACAATAATATTGTCGAATAAATTCACCGAGACCTGCCCCACCTGCGTAAGCATTACAGGCAGAGCCAGCGTCAGGCATTCTTTCGTATAGTTTCTGTTTAAAAAGTTCATCGTATTTTATGATTCATATAGTTATTATCTGAAATAAGTTCAAAAAAAAATTTGCAGTAAGGCTACTGCAAATTTTTATAATTTATTTAATGTTTAATTAAATTATTTCCTTACAAAACTTGCAACATCCTCTGCGGAAACAGAATTTCCACCAAGAATAATTAATCTTTCCACCACATTTCTAAGTTCTCTGATATTTCCGGTCCATGAAAAAGCTTTTAGCGCATCAATAGCCTTATCATCAAATTTTTTCACGGCAGTACCATGCTCGTCTGCAATCATGCCGGAAAAATGCTCTACCAATAGTTTGATATCTTCTTTTCTTTCATCTAAAGGCGGAACGTAAATTTCAATCACAGAAAGCCTGTGGTAAAGGTCTTCTCTGAATTTTCCTTCCTCAATTTCCTTCTGCATATTTTTGTTGGTAGCCGCAATTACCCTTACATCCACTTTGATTTCCTTATCGCTTCCCACAGGAGAAACTTTGCTTTCCTGAAGAGCCCTTAATACTTTAGCCTGGGCAATAAGGCTCATATCTCCGATCTCGTCCAAAAAGATGGTACCGCCGTTAGCCTGCTCAAATTTTCCCTGCTTATCCTTAATTGCTCCGGTAAACGAACCTTTTACGTGTCCGAACAGTTCAGATTCAATAAGTTCAGAAGGAATAGCTGCACAGTTTACCTCCACCATAGGACCTCTTGCACGGTCGCTCTGATTATGGATGGCATGAGCTACCAATTCTTTTCCTGCACCGTTAGGGCCTGTGATCAGAACTCTTGCGTCGGAAGCCGCTACCTTTTCGATCATATCCTGGATTTTTTTAAGAGCAGGAGAATCACCGATCATCTGGTATTTTTTGCTGACCTTTCTTTTTAAAGTTTTATTTTCAGTCTGGAGATTTTTGTTTTCTTTCTTCAGGGTTTCTTTAGCCAGGGCATTTTTTACGCTGGTGATCAGCCTGTTGATGTCAATCGGCTTGGAGATGAAATCATATGCACCTTCCTTCAGGCAGGAAACAGCAGAATCGATATCCGCGTGGCCGGAGATCATGATAAAAGTGGTTTCAGGCTTCAGAACCATACTTTGTTTCAAAAGTTCAGTCCCCGAAAGCTTAGGCATCTTGATATCAGAAATCACCAGTGCGAAATCTTCTTTTTCGATCTGTTTATAACCTTCAAGGCCGTCTTCGGCGATAATGAATTCATAATCAGTAAGTTCATCAGAAAGAATATTGTGTAATACTCCTGAGATTGCTTTTTCGTCTTCTACAATAAGGATTTTTTGCATAGTTGCAAATTTAGATTTTTTGATTCAATTATTAGCAAAAACCATACCTAAAAATTCTATTTTGAATAATCTCTTCTGCCGAAAATGGCAGAACCTACCCGTACAGAATTCGCGCCACATTCAATCGCCACAGGAAAATCATCACTCATTCCCATTGATAAGGTTTTCAGTGTTTTTGATTGACAAAATTCATCAAAAAGTGCTTTTAAGGTTGAAAACTCTCTTCTGATCTGTTGCTCATCATCAGTAAACGTCGCCATTCCCATAAGTCCGGTTATCTCAACATTCGGGAAATCCCCGTTAAGGTATTTTTCAAACAGGTTTCCGGCTTCATGAATGTCAAGTCCGGATTTGGTTTCTTCCTCAGCAATTTTTACCTGAAGAAGGACTTTTATTTTTCTTTCATGTTTTCCGGATTCTTTATTGATCTCAGAAAGGAGCTTTTCAGAATCCACACTTTGGATGGTATCAATAAAAGGAGCAATGTATTTTACCTTATTGGTCTGCAGGTGCCCGATCAGATGCCACCGGATATCCTTCGGCAGGAGAGGGTATTTCTCCATCAGTTCCTGTACTTTGTTTTCCCCGAATACTTTCTGCCCCAAATCGTAAACTTCCTGAACGGCCTGAACCGGATGTGTTTTTGACACGGCTACCAGCTGTACTCCTTCCGGAAGCTGCTGTAATACTGCGTTATAATTTACTTTAATATCCATAAATGCAAATTTCAGAATAATAAAAACAAAAAACTAATGAATCTGTAAAATAGTTAAGAACCACCGGTCTTAAACCGGCGGTTCTGTTATCTCTGGTTTATCCTGTTACAGTTAATTCAGGATTTCATTAATCTTAGGATATTGTGATATTTTTCTGAATACGAATTTATTGCTCTTCTGCAGCTTTTCAATAAACATGTCGAGTTCATTAATAGAGTCAGCATCTCTGAGATACTGATCATGGGTTAAGAAAACCAGATGTCTTGATGTTTTTTCCAGATCATTCAGGAAAATGCTGTCTACTTTTTTCAGCATTGCTTCATGGCTGCCTTTCAGGGTCATGTGTTGGGAAGGTCTCCATTCAAGATCCCATCCGATTACTTTATATCCTGCTTTTTTCAGTCCGTTGGCAGCTGCGGCAGAACTTTTTATATCAGTTACATTGATGTTGTTGAGTCTCCAGATATTTCTTCCCGGGGTTCTTGCGATCTTATCGTAAAGTTTAAGGCTGTCTTTGGCAACATCAAAATCACGGACTACTGCATCCGCATTTTTATAAAAATCGGTGTATTTGTTGTGGGCATGTGTAAAGCTGTGGTTGGCCAGTTCAATCAGTGGATTGCTTTTTAAAAGCTCCATATCATCTTTTTGCTTTTTGCTCCCATAAGCATGTTTCCCTACTAAAAACGCAGTAGCACATACATTTCTTTTGTTAAGAATCTTAATGAGATTTTCTGTACCCTGGTTGGGTCCGTCATCAAAAGTAAGATAGATGACCCTTTTGTCCGGATCCGGGGTTTCCTCATCAGGCCCGGGGACTATTTCTGCGGGGGGATGTTCCTGTGAAATCACCTGTTCGGTATCTTTCACCTCAGTTTTGTAATTACAGCTGTTTAATAAAAATGAAGTTGCACTCACCAATGCAAACATCCCTAGAAAAGTCTTATTTGTTGACTTTTCCGCAAAAATTTTTTTCATAAAGATAATGGAAAATTAAATTGTTAAAAAATCGTTAAAATTAACTTCTAAATGTTAACAAAATATATGCCAGTGTTTGTTAAAAATATTCTTTTTAAGGTTATTTTAAGGTGCTTGTTTTTCAGTGTTTTTTAAACTGAGATATTAAAATTCAGTTTATGTTTGATTATCTTTATTTTTTAACATTTATTGATATTGAAAATATTTCTATTATTGCTTTTTCTGATGAATAACATATTCTTCTTTCCCTGGTGATTTATTTTAATTCCAACTTATCTACCTCTGCCTGCAAAAATCATTATTTTTTTAGAACCTGTTTAAATTTCTAAATCAGATTATTTGAATAAAAGATAATATACTTATGATTTTGTCTTCCTAACGCAATAGGCTTTAGCTTCATTATGCATATTTCCAGGAAGCAAAGAAGTCGCATCACTTTGTCCACTTAAAATAAAGCGTAATTATTCATCAGCTTTGCGTGAAATCTTTTTAATCAACAAGTAATTTCAAACATAATCTATTAGGAATTTCAATAAAACATCTGATGATTAAGCGTCTGAATAAAATTTAAACAGGCTCTAAGTCTGCTAGAATAGTGCTATTTCTTCTTATATTCGGAACTTATTTTGAAATCATGGAACTCAAATATATATTTCTGCTGCTGGCAGCGGGAACATTATCCGCTCAACAGATCTCAGGAACAATTGTTACCGAAAAGAAATCTCCGCTTTCCGATACTAGAATCGGGGTTGAAAATACAGATATCGGAGATGTTACAGATAGAGACGGAAAGTACATCATTAACCTTGAGGGCATTGAAAAAAATAAAATCTTAAAAATAGCAGTGAATGGTTATGAACCTTTTCAGATGAGTGTTTCGGCGTTTGAAGCATTGGGAAACCATACGATTGTTCTTAAAGAGAAGGCTATTGAAATAGATAAGGTGGAAATTATCCCTAAAAAATACATTCTGAAAAATTTCGGAACCAGAAATGCGAAGAGAAGTTACTGCGGTTACAACTCGGAAGATGCGTCCAAATTATTCAGGGAATATGCTATAAGGGTTAAGAATACTAAAAGAGCTAAGGTGAAGGGAATTAATGTTAACCTGGCTTTTTTCACACTGGAACAGCCTGTAACACTGATCTTTGATATTCAGAAATCTGAAAATGGTTTTCCGGGAGAATCTCTGGCCAATGAAACGCTGAAAATGACAGTTACTAAGGATGATATTAAAAATAATACGGTTTCTCTTGATGTGAGTGACAAAGGGATCTGGACTCATGAAGATTTTTTTGTCTCAGTGAGAGTTTCTGAAGATTTTAAAGGAAAACTTTATCTGGCAGGAAATATTTTTGCATTTTCAAAGAATACCTATTACAGAAACTATTTCGGAGAATGGAAAAAGTTTTCAGTGGGTGAACCTTCTATTAATGTAGATGTTCTGGTTGAAAAATGAGAATTCTAAATGCCTTTCTTTTCTAACAGCTTTTTTAAATACAAAGCATTATTAATGGCTGCTGTTCCCCATGTGTTGTTGAAAAATATAAAAACTTTCTTTTCCGTTTTCAGTATTTCTTCTGCAAGATGATCAAGAAAATGATGGCTATATTCGGATTTGTAAAGAACCGGTTTCCCATGAAGCCTGTAATAAAGAGTTTCAGGATGATTGTTGATGATGTCTTCCGGAAGATCGCCCGGAAAACTGACGCCGGAAAAAATAATGCGGTGTTCTTTTAATACGGTAAAGATATTTTCCTGCCACCAGGAACGGTGACGGAATTCAATGGTATTAACATATCCGAAATCAAGGTTGTTGAGGATCAGTTCCAGATTTTCAGGCGTATTTTTAAAAGACGGAGGGAACTGATATAAAAAACCTGATAGTTTTTCTTTTAAATGCTCTGCAATGTGGCGGCAAAACTCCATAATTTCTTCTTTAGACTCCTTCATACGCTTTTCATGGGAAATAATTTTGGGGATCTTGACGAAAAACCTGAAATGACCCGGAGTTTCTTCATACCATTTCAAAAGGGTTTTGGCCGTTGGCTTACGGTAAAAAGTAGAATTGATTTCTACCGAATTGAAAACCTGTGAATATAGGGTAAGAAATTCTTTACTCTGAGTATTTTCAGGATATAATGTCCCTTTCCAGTCGTTATTGTAAAATCCGGAACAGCCTGTATAAATTGCTTTGTTCATGATATTATATTTAAGTTCAGAACCTTTTTGATAAAGTTTAAAATATAATACGTCAGATTTTGGCATTAACAGCTTTTAGTTTTGCTGCAATATCAAATCTCTGATGAAGTTTAAATCATTTATTTTAGAGGTTATAAGAAAAAAACAAATATTCAGCCAAATTATATTTTTATGAGACCTACTGTGATCCGGCTTCAGTTCGGGGTAAGCCGGAAGAGGGAAGTTCTGAAGGTCATCAATAATGAGATGGGTGCCTTTTTCAGAATTATTCAGATTTTACAATAGCTTTCAGTATTGTAAATAAAGGTACTTCTGTCCTCTTTCTCCCTTCTTCCGGCTTTTTATCCTTAATTTTTTACGTCAGACTCAGGTTATTCTATATCCAGATCCACGGAATTTAATCTCAGTGAATTCAGAATTACGGACAGTGAACTGAAGCTCATTGCTGCTGCTGCAATCATCGGGGACAGAAGTATCCCAAAAAAAGGATACAGCAGTCCTGCGGCAACCGGAACCCCAAGTACGTTATAGATGAATGCAAAGAAGAGGTTTTCTTTAATGTTCTTAAGCAGTTTTTCACTCAGAAGTTTTGCTTTGGCTACCCCCAGAATATCACCTTTCAGAAGCGTGATCTCTGCACTTTCAATGGCTACGTCGGTTCCTGTTCCCATCGCAATTCCCACATCAGACTGGGCGAGAGCAGGTGAATCATTGATTCCGTCACCGGTCATGGCTACAATCTTGCCCTGCTGCTGAAGCCTTTTTACTTCGTTTAATTTATCTTCAGGAAGGCAGCTGGCTTTAAAGTGTATGATTCCCAGTTCATCAGCAACCGCTTTTGCTGTATGTTCGTTATCTCCGGTCATCATGATGACATCAATCCCTTCATTCATAAGCTGTCTGACTGCTTTTTTAGAGCTTTCCTTGATCTTGTCGGTAAAACTGATGAAGCCCAGTACGGTCTGATCCTGCGCAATATAGGAAATGGTGTGCGCTTTTGACTGTACTTCTACTGCCTTTTGTTTTATCTGGTCAGGGATATTAAGGTTGTGAGCAGTCAGAAGGCTTTCATTTCCTAAGTAAACTGTTTTTCCGTTGATCTTTCCTTTTACTCCTTTTCCTGAAATATTTTCAAACTGATCTACTTTTTCAGCAGAAATATTTTCTTCTTTTGCTCTTCTGATCACAGCATTCGACAGTGGGTGTTCTGAATTCTGATTCAGTGAAAAGGCCAGTTTCAGCATTTCGTTTTTGTCTTCGCTGCCTGCAGTTTCAATATGTTCCACAGACGGTTTTCCTTCTGTAAGTGTTCCTGTTTTATCGGTAATCAGAACATTTACTTTATTCATCTGTTCAAGAGCTTCCGCATTTTTGATCAGAATCCCGTTTTTAGCTCCTTTTCCGATTCCTACCATCAGCGACATGGGGGTTGCAAGACCCAATGCACACGGGCAGGCAACAATTAAAACCGCTACGGCATTAACGAATGCAAAAAGACTTCTTTGTCCCTCCGGTCCAAAAAATTGCCATAAAATAAAGGTAAGTACAGCAATGACGATGACTATCGGAACAAAAACTTTAGAAACTTTATCGGTCAGTTTCTGAATAGGGGCCTTGCTCCGGCTTGCTTCATTCACCATTTTTATAATCTGTGAAAGAAGGGTTTCATCACCTACCTTTTCAGCTTTCATAATGAAAACCTGGTTGCCATTGATCGTTCCTGAAGAAACTTTGTCATCAATAGCTTTCTCAACAGGAACGGGCTCTCCGGTGATCATACTTTCGTCTACAACTGAATTTCCTTCAACAATCTTTCCGTCTACGGGGATCTTTTCTCCCGGTTTCACTTTTAGAAGATCACCGATTTTAACCTGGGAAAGGAGTACTCTTTTTTCTTCTCCGTTCACCATGAGATTGGCTTCATCAGGGGAAAGGTTCATGAGTTCCTTAATGGCATTTCCTGTTTTTTTGTGAGCTGCCGCTTCCATGAGCTGTCCTAAGATAACCAGGGTTAAAATAACACAGACCGCCTCAAAATATAACGGTGTTTCACTGCCGTGCCCGCGGATCTCATGCGGGATGATACCCGGGAATGCAATGGCAGTTATACTGAAGATAAACGCTGCGGCAACCCCTAATGCAATAAGGCTGAACATGTTCAGATTCCAGGTTTTGAAAGAGATCCAGCCTCTCTTCAGCAGAAACCACCCTGAGTAAAACATGACAGGAAGCGTCAGGATAAACTCAATAATTCCCTGAGTCTGATGAGAAAAAGGAAAATTGATAAACATTCCGCCCATTGAAAGGATAAAAACCGGGATGGTAAAAGCAAGCGAAATAAAGAATTTCTTCCTTAATATATTATAGGTTTCATCTTCTTCATCGTCTCCGCTGTCAGGCATTCTGACAAGATCCATTCCGCAGATGGGGCAGCTTCCCGGTTCGTTGCTGATGATCTCCGGATGCATCGGGCAGGTGTATTTTGCAGTCTTCTTTTCCGGATATTTAACCAGATCCATCCCGCAGACCGGACAGCCTACATTGGAATCATAGGTTTTATCGCCTTCGCAGTACATCGGGCAGTAGTACCTTCCCGCCATTTCATCCGTTACCTTAGGGGTTTCATGCTGATGATGCCCGTGCTGATCATGTGAATGTGAATGTGAATGTGAATGTCCGTGTTGTGAAGCATTCTTTATAAGTTCATCGGTAATTGGTTCCAGATGCATATGGCAGACCGGGCAGCCGGTATCTGAATCATAGGTTTTTTCACCTTCACAGAACATCGGGCAATAGTATTTTCCAATGTTGTCTTTAAAATTTTCCGGAAGGTTTGATGATGAATAAGCCCGCTTATGATTCGGATCTTTGGCATGTTTTTCTTCAATAGGAACGAGGTACATATTGCAGACCGGGCATCTTTCACCCTGTTTAAAATATACCTTTTCACCCTCGCACTCCATCGGACAGTAATATACAGAAGAAGGGGAAACCCTGTCCTGGGGCTTTACAAAAGTTTTTTCAGGTTTTGCAGGGTCTTCCAGGCTGTATTTTCCTATTTCCGATAAAGCCTGGTTTAAAGCTGAAAGCTCAATTTCGTGATCGGAACTGATGGTTGCCGTATTGTTCTCCAGATTGACATCGGCTTTTACACCGGGTATACTGTTGAGTTTTTCTGATATTTTTTTCTGGCAGCCGGAACAGGTCATTCCGAGGATATTATATTGTCTTTCCATGATCCTTGAATTTTATAATACAAATTTCCGGAATCAAAAATTAAAGCTGTTATAGATTTGAGGATAATAGTTATAAAATTTGGGAAAAGACAAGCAGGGGTGAGGCGTAAAAACCGGAGTGCTTAAAAAGGAATATTTCTTTTTACCGGATTATTCAAACACTCCGGTTCGGGAAGATTTTTCACTTAAACACTGTCAAGCGGTTTTCTGTTGTGTTCTTTCAGTTTCTTGAACTCAGTAGGGGTAAAGCCGGTAACAGTGCGGAATTGTGTGGAAAGGTGCTGTACACTTTTGTAGCCGAGTTTACCTGCAATTTCAGTAAGGCTGAACTCATTATACAGCAGAAGTTCTTTCGCTTTTTCTATTCTCTGAAGGATAAAAAACTGTTCAAGCGTGATGTTTTCATTTTGAGAAAAGGTTTTGGAAAGAGAGCTGTAATCTTTGTGCAGCTTTGAACTTAAATATTCTGAGAGGAGAAAGTTCTCATCAATATCCAGCCCGCTGATTTTAATGATGACCAGGTTTTTGATCTTGTCAATCAGCTGATGAGCCGAATCTTTGATTCTTTCAAAACCTGTTTCCTGCAGTTTTTCCTCAATCTGCTGCATGATTTTACCGGAAACGTCAGCTTCTGTTTCCGCTTTTCCAAGTGTAACCGAACGAAGCGGTATTTCAGCGTCGTGAAAGATTTTTTCAACAGCGGCAATGCACCTGTTGCATACCATATTCTTTATAAAGATCTTCATGGTTTGCTGAGCCTGTCTTTTACGAATTCAATCTGGGTTTTTCCGTGAGGAGAGGGATTTCCGTCTGCATCAAGGTTTACCATAACAATTTTATCAACGGTAATAATGGTCTGGTGGGTCATTTTGTTTCGTACATCACACCTCAGGGTAACGGAAGAGTTTCCGAAATGAACAGCTTCAATTCCTATTTCTATAATATCTCCCTGTTTGGCAGAGCTTACAAAGTTGATCTCAGAGATAAATTTGGTGACTACTTTTGTGTTTTCCAGTTGGATGATGGCATACAGTGCGGCCTCTTCGTCAATCCACTGGAGAAGTCTTCCTCCAAAAAGAGAGTGGTTGGGGTTCAGGTCTTCGGGTTTTACCCATTTTCTGGTATGATAGTTCATATTTTTAATAATTAGCAGGACAAATTTAATGTTAAAAAGCGGGTTTGTCAAAGAAATACTATTTATTGATCTGAAGAAAATCATTCATTTTCTCAATCATTTTCTTTTGGAACGCATCGCTTTTACTTTGGTAACCGAAGGGTTATTCAGTAATTGCTGATAGGTTTCGCTTTCGACAGGAAAAAGAGCTACTTTGCCTTCCTGGTTATGATGAATCCCGAATCCGTAACGTTTGGCCAGCGGAGAGCATCGCAGGCAGGCCTGTCCTTTTGAGAAAAACCGGATTCTTTCTTCTTCTTTCTCACTTTCTGCAACATCATTCTTCAAAGCAAAACACTCAAAGAGGATATCATCTGATGAAAATTGATACGGATGTTCTGAAATTATTTCATACTGAAGATTGGCCAGTGTTTTTTCCTTCTTTTCAAGAGGAGTCTGTGCCTTTGATACCGGACAGTCTTCGGCAATTTCAATAAGGGTATTGATGTAATTGGTGGTATGCTGTTTCATATCAGATTTTGATGCCTCTAAATATAAGTCTAAATCCTGGAAAATAAGAAGTAAATAAACCGGAGAGGAATGCGACAGGGGTTTTACCGTAACATTAAGTTTTCTCTCCGGGGTTTTATCTTATTTATTCCTTGTATTCCAGAATATCACCTGGCTGGCAGTCGAGGGCTTTGCAGATGGCTTCAAGTGTGCTGAATCTTATAGCTTTTGCTTTTCCTGTTTTCAGAATAGAAAGGTTGGAGAGCGTAAGATCTACTTTTTCCGAAAGCTCATTCAGTGACATTTTTCTTTTGGCCATAATAACGTCTAGGTTTACAATAATCGGCATATCTTTCTTATATAGTTAATTCATTTTCGGACTGAAGTTCAATACCTCTTTTAAATACCTGGGCAATGATAAAAATGATCCCGCCGAAAAACAGGTATTCCGCTCCGGATCCTATATATTCATAAAGATCTTCAACGGGGGAGATTCCTGATCTTACCGATTCTTTATCGAAAAAATAAGAACTGGCGATAAGGGAAATAAGACCGATTGAAAGGGCGGCATAACTGATTTTGGAGATCATCATCCTGATTTCCTCACTGAAAGGTGCTGCCAGATTAAGCTTCAGGAAAATTTTTACCACAAAATAAGCCAGATATGCTTTGTAGCACGCCAGAAAAATAATAACAGTTACCGTACGGAAATACATTTGAGGGTCGGACTGGTACAGCCGGTAAAAGCTGATGCCTTTATAAAGGTTTTTTGCTGCTTCGGGTTTCACTACGGTAATGATGTAAGAACATGTAAGTGCTCCTGCGGTGATACAGGCCCCGATAAAGATGATCCATGAAATAACATGCATGATCGAAAGAATTCTTTTGGTATTGGTTTCCATTGCTTTCATATTTTAATAAAAAATTATGAAAACAAATATCGGTAAATATTTATTGAAAAACAATAAATATTTTTCCTTTTTCAATCAATTTAAATTTTAAATTCAACATAATGTGAGAAACGGGTCAAAAAAAGCTTTGATTTGAAATTATTAATTGTATCTTGCATACGTTTATATTTGGAATCAATATTTGTTCATTAATTTATGTTGTTTTTCTTTTATATACCCAAATTTTTATTAATTTTTTAATTTTATTCAAAATGAACATTTTTGTTTCAAACATCAATTACGCAACTAAAGAATATGAGTTGCATGATCTATTTGCAGAATTCGGTGACGTATCATCAGCTAAAATCGTTACCGATAGAGAAACCGGCCGTTCTAGAGGTTTTGGTTTCATCGAAATGGGTGATGAAGAAGGAAAGCAAGCTATCGAGGCTCTTAATCAGAAAGAATTCAACGGAAAAACTTTGAACGTATCTGAAGCTAAGCCAAGAGAAGAAAAACCAAGAAGAAGCTTCGATAACAACAGAGGCGGAGGTTACGGAAATAACAACAACAGAGGCGGAGGCTATGGTAACAACCGTGGCGGAGGCGGAAATCGTTGGTAAAAATATAAGCGGCTTTTTTAAGCCGCTTTTTTTATGTCTTTTCCTCAAAAACTGATAAAGTAAATCAGTCTTTCTTCTTTTTTTTCTTCTTCTCTTTATCCTTACTTTTCTCTTTTTCCTTACCTTTCTTTACCTTTTTAGGATTGAGGACTTCTTCAGCGATCTCAAATTTAGGTTCTTCGGTTTTGGCTGGTTTTATTTCTATCTTAAGATCAAAGTAACCCTTCAGGTCATTTTGTGAAATTAAATTTTCGTTGAATAAAAATTCAAGAATTTCTTTTCCGGAATCATTGAAAAAATGATGAGCAAGCTCTTTTAGCAGGAATTTTCTGTATTCTTCCATAGGAACAATTACAGAGTATTTGAATATTCTGCCTTCTTTTTCTGTGGAAAGATACCCTTTTTCAACAAGTATTTTTAAGTAGGTGGAAGCGGTATTCTGATGCGGTTTCGGCTCGGGATGCTGCTCCATAACGTCTTTCAGGTAAAAAGATTCCAGCTTCCAGAACAGTTTCATAAAGTTCTCTTCCGCAGACGTAAGATGATTAATTTTCATAGATATTCTTAATGTTGAAATTGTATATTGCAATAAAGATAGAGAAAAGATACCAGAAATGCTATTCCTGCCCCCATAAATACTTCTTTTACCGTGTGTCTTTTTAAAATAACCCTTGTCATTCCTACCAGCGCTGCAATACCCAGCCAGATCATACCCATCTTCCAGTTCATACTGAAAAATAATGCCGCTACAAATATATTGAAAGAGGTATGCATAGAACTTTTGATGAAAAAATTGCTGATCTGCATGGTGATAAGAAGAATCAGAATAAACAGCATCACCAGATCAATATAGCCGTTCCTTACATAATGAAAAATAAGATAACTCATTAAGCAGCCTGCTACAAATATATATAAGGTTTTCCTTTGTACACGGTCAGATACATCCATATTCGTGTATCTTCCGGTTTTTACATTCCATATCAGCCAGATAATGACAGGGATGATAGTCATTAAAAGGATAGGAACAAAATAAAAAAGAGAGTCTTTAAGCGAATATTCCCTTACGCTCATATAAACGTAAAAAATAAACAGAGAAACTAAAGGATTGAAAAAATCGGATATGACTTTTGAAATTTTATGTACTAATGACGGTTGTTTTTCTTCCATGTTCAGGTTTAAAATTCAAATATAACACTATACACAAAAAAACAATTAGTAGGTATACGATAAAAACAAAGTTTTTTTTATAATTTTGCTCAAATATTTCATCATAAATAAGCAAGAGCTATCACATGAAAGAATTTTCTAAAGAGGTATACCTGAAGTGGTATGAAGATATGACTATGTGGAGAAGGTTTGAAGACAAATGCCGTTCTCTTTATCTAAAACAGAAGATCAGAGGTTTTTTACATTTGTATAACGGTCAGGAGGCTATTCCTGCCGGCTTCACACATGCAATGGATTTAACGAAAGACAGCATGATTACTGCTTACAGATGCCACATTCATCCAATGGCGATGGGAGTGGATCCTAAGAGAATCATGGCTGAACTTTGCGGTAAAGCTACCGGAACATCAGGAGGTATGGGTGGTTCTATGCACATTTTCAGCAAAGAGCACCGTTTCTATGGAGGTCACGGTATTGTAGGAGGACAGATCCCTTTGGGAGCAGGTATTGCTTTTGCAGATAAATATTTCGACAGAAAAGCTGTAAATATCTGTTTCTTCGGAGATGGTGCCGCCAGACAGGGGTCTTTACACGAAACATTCAACATGGCTATGAACTGGAAGCTACCTGTGGTATTTGTTGTAGAAAACAACCAGTATGCGATGGGAACTTCTGTAAAAAGAACAGCCAACCACGAAGATATCTATAAACTGGGTCTTGGGTACGAAATGCCTTGCCTTGCCGTAGACGCAATGGATCCTGAAAAAGTGGCGGAAGCTGCTTACGAAGCTATCGAAAGAGCGAGAAGAGGAGACGGGCCTACATTCATTGAAGCAAGAACATACCGTTACAGAGGGCACTCTATGTCTGATGCTGAACCTTACCGTTCTAAAGAAGAAGTTGCAGTTCACAAAAACGACGATCCGATCGAATTGGTGAAACAAAGAATTTTAGCAAACGGATGGGCTACGGAACAAGAACTGGAAGCTATGGATAACAGATCAAGGGATTTTGTTGAAGAGTGTATCGAATTTATGGAGAATTCTCCATATCCGGATGCTGAGAAGATCTATGAGTATGTGTATGCTCAGGAAGACTATCCGTTCTTAGATAAATTAGAAAATTAATAAATAAAAATTAATTTGACATTTGACGTTTGACATTTGACATTGAATTTTGACATTTGAAATTTCCGGATTCTCAAATCTCAAATCTCGAATCTCAAATTTCAAATCTCAAATCTCGAATCTCAAATCAATATAGATTATGGCAGAAGTAATTACGATGCCCCGCCTTTCCGATACAATGACGGAAGGTAAAGTGGCAAAATGGCATAAAAAAGTAGGTGATAAAGTAAAAGAAGGAGATATTTTAGCTGAAATTGAAACAGATAAAGCTGTTCAGGATTTCGAATCTGAAGTAGAAGGAACTCTTTTATACGTTGGTGTAGAAGAAGGTGGTGCAGCTGCCGTAGACTCTGTTTTGGCTATTATCGGAAATGAAGGAGAAGATATTTCAGGATTAACGGGAGGAGCTGCTGCTCCCAGTGCCGGCTCAGACGAGAAAAAAACAGAAGAGCCTAAAACAGAAACTCCTGTCCCTGCTGAACAGACTGTTGCAGAAGTTCCGGCTGGGGTAGAAGTGATTACCATGCCAAGACTTTCTGATACAATGACTGAAGGTAAGGTAGCTAAATGGCACAAAAATATAGGCGATACCGTAAAAGAAGGTGACCTTCTGGCGGAAATCGAAACCGATAAAGCCGTACAGGATTTTGAATCAGAATTCAATGGGGTATTATTGAAGCAGGGAGTAGAAGAAGGCGGTGCCGCTCCGGTGGATTCGGTTTTAGCTATTATCGGGCCTGCGGGAACAGATGTTTCCGGGGTAGGAGCTCCGAAAGCAGCTTCCCTGTCATCAGAAAAACCTGCCGAAAAAACAGAAACAAAGGCTGAGGAAAAAGCAGCTCCGGCTGTAAGTTCTTCATCTTCAGACAGGGTAGCGATCTCTCCTTTAGCTAAAAAAATGGCTCAGGACAAAGGAGTGGATATCCACGGTATCCAGGGATCAGGAGAAAACGGAAGAATCGTTAAAAAAGATATTGAAAACTATCAGCCTGCTGCAAAACCGGCTGCTTCAGCTCCTGCTGCAAGTGCTGCGGCTCAGGTGGCTGTAAACTTCGTTCAGGGTGAAGATACAGAGACTCCAAACTCACAGGTAAGAAACATCATCGCAAAACGTCTTTCTGAAAGTAAGTTCTCTGCACCTCACTACTACCTGATGGTGGAGATTAATATGGATAAGGCAATTGAGGCGAGAAAAGAGATCAACTCTATTCCGGATACCAAAATTTCTTTCAATGATATGATCATTAAGGCAACAGCAATTGCTTTAAGAAAACATCCGCAGGTAAATTCAAGCTGGGCAGGGGATAAGATCATCAACAGAGGAAACATCAACATCGGTGTAGCGGTAGCTATTCCGGACGGGCTTGTGGTTCCTGTACTGAAGAATACAGACCAGATGAACTATACGCAGATCTCGGCAGCGGTAAAAGATATGGCTTCAAGAGCGAAGAACAAAGGTCTTAAGGCAAATGAAATGGAAGGTTCTACATTCTCTGTTTCAAACCTGGGAATGTTCGGAATTGAAACATTTACAAGTATCATCAACCAGCCTAACTCTGCCATCCTTTCAGTAGGAGCGATCATCGAGAAACCGATCGTTAAGGACGGTCAGATCGTTGTAGGAAACACCATGAAACTTTCACTGGCATGTGACCACAGGGTAGTAGACGGAGCTACCGGTGCCCAGTTCTTACAAACCTTAAGAATGTATCTGGAAAATCCATTAACGCTGTTACTGTAATTTTCTGAACAGAATATAAAAGCCTTCCAATTCGGGAGGCTTTTTTGTTTACCATTTTTATGGATGATAAATGTATTTTATTTCCCTGTTGTTTGAGAAATACTTATTATATTTAGTTAGTGAAAAAGCAGAGATGAAAAAATCCATTCTTATCGTATCCATTCTTTTCAATATCGTTTTACCGGCTCAGGAAATTAAAACAGGCCGGAGCATTCCTGATTTTACAGTTAAAAATGAAGACGGAATTATAAGATCATCTGACCTGAAAGGGAAAGTTGTTCTGATCAATTTTTTTGCAACATGGTGCAAACCCTGTATGCTTGAGCTTCCTCATTTACAGAAAGAGATATGGGAAAAATATAAGGATGATAAAAGATTCTCTTTACTTATCATTGGCCGTGAGCATTCTCAAAGTGAAATAGCAGAATTTAAGGCAAAAAAAGGATTTCAGCTGCCTATTTATCCGGATGAAGACAGATCTGCATATTCTCTTTTTGCCAAAGAATATATTCCCAGAAACTATATCATAGATAAACAAGGAAAAGTGGTGTTTGGTTCGGTTGGCTATAATGAAGCAGAATTTAAAGAAATGATAAAAAAGATTGATGAATTATTAAGATAATATTTACTTCAATCTCATCAAAAATAAATTAGAATGTTTGCTTTGAAACATTTCGTATATTTATGTTTATTCACTATTTTTGGATCATGATTAGAGCAAGGAATATCCATAAATCATATGGAAATTTAGAAGTACTGAAGGGCGTTGATATTCACATCAAAACAGGTGAAGTGGTTTCTATCGTTGGGGAGTCGGGAGCAGGGAAATCTACACTGCTTCAGATCCTGGGAACGCTGGATCTGCCAACCAATTCCAATAAATATGGTACCGAAATAGCGATAGCCGGAGAATCTTTTATCAATATGAATGATAAACAGCTTTCCAAATTCAGAAATCAGAATATCGGTTTTGTATTTCAGTTTCATCAGCTTCTTCCGGAATTTACTGCTCTGGAGAATGTTTTGCTCCCGACAAAAATAGGCGGGGCCAATGAAAAAGAAGCTATTGAGAAAGCTTATGCCTTATTTGAAGATCTGAGGATAGAGCAGAGGCTCCACCATAAACCTAATCAGCTGTCAGGTGGAGAAGCTCAGAGAGTAGCGGTAGCCAGAGCTTTGATCAATTCGCCGAAAATCATTTTTGCAGATGAGCCTACGGGAAACCTGGACTCTAAAAACGCAGATGATCTTCACCGGTTATTTTTTGACCTGAGAGATAAATACAACCAGACTTTTGTCATTGTAACCCATAATCCCGGTCTTGCCGAAATCACAGACCGGAAACTGGTGATGAAAGATGGTATGATCATAGAATAAAACTGTTTCTGATGATGAAAAAACTGATATTCCTGTTCCTTTTTATGACGATTTCCTGTACCAGATTTGAGTCACAGGGAACTTCTGTTTCCGAAGGTATTCCGGAAAAAAGGATACTGGAGATCAAAAAATTTCTGAAAGACAAAAACTATAATCAGGAAATCGCTGTCTTCATCAACTTCAAAACTTATTCGGGAAAATACCGTTACTTCGTATATGATCTGAAAAAGAATAAAATCCTGCAGAAAGCAATCGTTTCTCATGGCTCCGGTTCTGTAATCCGGAATTCGGATGGTCTTGCATTCAGTAATACCGAAGGTTCATATCAGTCTTCACTTGGGAAATACGAAATTCTGCAGAGCTATAACGGGAAATTCGGAAAAGCTTACAGGATGAATGGACTGGATGCTTCCAATAGCAGAGCCATGGAAAGAGCCATTGTACTGCATTCTCTGGGATGTGTTCCGGATAAAGAATCATCAGCCCCGGCCTGTTTAAGTTTAGGATGCCCGATGCTTTCGGTCAATGCTTTCAAAGAAACTGCAGGATACCTTGATCGTTCTGAAAAGCCGGTTATTTTATATGCCTTCTACTAATCTAATAACCTGAAAAATGCCCATAAAAAATCTTGCCAAAGACGACAGACCCAGAGAAAAATTTTTGCTGAAAGGCCGGAATTCACTTTCTGATTCCGAATTGCTGGCTATTATTATGGGGAGCGGAAGCAGAGATGAAACAGCCATAGAACTGGCAAGAAAAATTCTCTCTTCCGTCAATAACAGCTGGCATCAGCTAAGCCAGCTTTCTACCAAAGAACTGATGAAGTTTAAAGGGGTTGGGATCGCCAAAGCCATTTCCATTATCGGAGCTTTAGAGATCGGGAGGAGAAGGGCTGTTCAGGAGATTCCCGAAAGAACAACAATACTTGGAAGTAATGATGCCTATCTCCTGTTAAAAAATCAGTTGTCAGATCTCAGGATTGAAGAGTTTTGGGGAATATTTCTCAATCAGAGCAATAAAGTGATTCACATAGCACAGCTTACGCAGGGCGGTATAAGCCAGTCTGTTGTGGATATAAGGATATTATTCAAGACTGCTTTTGATCATTTTTCAACGGGAATCATTATTGCCCACAACCATCCTTCAGGAAGCCTGAAGCCGAGCAAGGAAGACTTACACATTACACAAAAAATAAAAGAAGCCGGAAAAATACTGAATATCCAGCTTTTAGACCATATTATTATTACGCAGAATTCATACTTGAGTTTCTCAGACGAAGGATTATTATGATTAGAAGAGTGAAATACAGCGAGATTGATTTCGTAAAATATACCCAGTGCCTGGAAAATTCTGAACAGAAAAACTGGTACGCCCGGAAGGAAATTTTAGATCAGCTTTCAGGCAGCTGGCATATTCTGGTATATGGAGATTATGAAGCTGTAATGCCGGTTCATATGGATAAAAAAATAGGAATTAACTTTGTCAATATGCCGCTTTTCTGCCAGCAACTCGGAGTTTTTTCAAAAACTGATGATGTGGGAATCAATGATCTGTTCCTGAAATTTTTAAAAAAGAAATATATTCTCTTTTTATACTCTTTCAACCAGTACAATACATTTTCGACGGAGCCTGAAAAAAGAAAAAACTATATCATTCCCGTTTCAGATTATGTCATATTAAGAAGGAAAAAGTACTTTAAAGGGAGGAAATCTACCGCTAAAATGGCTCAGCATCTTCATTATAAAGAGATTGAACTGAATGATGAAAGCATTCTCTTTTTCGGTAATCATCTGAAAGGTCTTTCCAAAGAATCAGACTGGCAAAAGCTTAAAAATTACCTGTTCTTCCTTGCCGAAAATAATACCCTTAAGCTTTGTGGAGCTTTTTTTAATGAGACACTAATCAGTTTAGCCGTTTTGGTTTCAGACAAGGAGCAGCTTTCACTACTGAGCCTGGTAAATGATGAACGGTATAAAAATGAAAACGGGGCATCTTTCGTGATAGACAGGATTCTGAATCTCTACATTCATGAAAAATCATTCAACTTCATGGGAAGCAATATCCGGGGTATACAGGTGTTTTTTAAAAGTTTTGGAGCAGAACTCCATGAATATGCCTTCCTTGAAAATAAGCTTCTTAAAAAAATGTACCGCTAGGCCCGCACGGCTTTTTATTTGTGAATTTATTGTTTTTTCGACAATTTGTTGATGAATTTATTAATCGGTTTCAATATAAAAACCTAGCTGAAGAATAAATGAAAACCATCAGAAAAACGTGGATAAGTTTGAATATAAAACAGGTTTTCAGGATATCTTCAGATATTTTATTCCATTGTAACCCTGTCTTTAAATTTCCGTTACCGATATATGCAAAAAATCTTTAGAACCCGGAAAATAATTAGTAATTTTGCAGTCTAAAATTATGGCTAGTTTTTCAGGATATTTACCCTATGCATTTGCATTAATCATTGCAATTCCTTTTTTGGTTTTGCTGAGACAGTTTGTACATTCGTACATTACCCTTAAAAATCAGGAGATCAAACTTCTTTCCGTAAAATCAAATACAGAGAATAAGGCCCATTCCTATGAAAGAATGACGCTTTTTATGGAGAGAATGAAACCGTCCAACCTTATTCAGAAATTTGATAAGGGCCTTGCCGTTCATGAATTTATTTTCCTTACTGAAAAAGCAATCAGCGAAGAATTTGAGTATAACTCTTCACAGCAGCTTTATCTGACGAAGAACTCATGGAAGAATATTGTTGATTCCAAAAATGCGGTAACAGATCTTCTTCATAAAACCTATGAAGGATTGAAAGGGAATGCTGATCTGGATGAATTCAAGACTATCTTTATCATGAACTACATGGAAGGTGAAGACTATATTGCAGCCACGATAGAAGATCTTAGACGAGAAATTTTAATAATAACTTAAAAAATAACAGATAAAATAATGATTCCAAATTTTAAAGCACATCCGTGGCACGGAATTACTGCAGGAGAAGATGCGCCAAATGTTGTAAACGTATTTGTAGAAATCGTTCCTTCAGATACCATTAAATATGAAGTTGACAAAGAAACAGGATTTTTGAAGGTAGACAGGCCTCAGAAATTTTCCAATATTATCCCTGCTCTGTATGGTTTTGTACCGAGAACATACTGCCACAATGAAGTAATGAAACTTGCCGTAGAAGCAGGTGCTGATGATGTAACTATGGGAGATCATGATCCGCTTGATATTTGTGTGTTAAGCTCACATAATATTCACTCAGGAGGACTGTTAATGGAAGCTATTCCAATCGGCGGATTCAAAATGATCGACGGTGGAGAGGCAGACGATAAAATCGTTGCCGTAATGATCGGAGACCATGCTTTCGGACATTTCAGAGATATTTCCGAACTACCTGAAGCTGAAGTGAAAAGACTGATGCACTACTTCCTTACTTACAAAAACCTTCCGGATGAGCCTGCAAAATGCAGAATCCACGAAATTTACGGGGCAGAGCACGCTAAGAAAGTGATCAAAGCTTCCCAGACAGATTATGCAAATAAATTCGGCGGTTAATATCCACTGATTTTCATCATATAAAAAGGGTAAACGATTCTTCGTTTATCCTTTTTTATTGGCAGTTTACAGAGATCCGGTTCCATACCTTCATATCACTTCGGCTTTAAACTATTGATTTTTTTTAACGTTTTAGTGATAATTATTTATTATATTTAATTTTCTATTACCAAAAAAATATTAAACTATGGATCTATTTGTGTTAGTGCCAATTTTTGGTGTTGTTGCACTGTTGTATACTTTTTTGCAGAGCAATTGGGTAAGCAGACAGAATGCCGGAAATGAAAAAATGAAAACAATCAGCGGACATATCGCTGACGGTGCGATGGCTTTTCTAAAGGCCGAGTACAAGATTTTAACCTATTTCGTAGTAGTAGTGGCCATCCTTCTGGCCGTAATGGGTTCCAGTAATGCCAACTCTCACTGGAGTATCGGAATTGCTTTTGCCGTAGGTGCTGTATTTTCGGCTCTGGCAGGATTTATTGGAATGAAGATCGCTACCAAAGCTAATGTGAGGACCGCAGAAGCTGCAAAGACATCCTTATCGAAAGCCCTTAAAGTTTCCTTTACCGGAGGTTCCGTTATGGGAATGGGAGTAGCGGGACTTGCTGTTTTAGGACTGGGTGCTCTGTTCCTGATCATTAAGCAGATCTTTGCTCCGGAAGCCACCGTAGATTCCCATGAAATGGAACGGACCATTGAGATTCTCACCGGGTTTTCTTTAGGTGCAGAATCTATTGCTCTTTTTGCCAGAGTGGGAGGAGGTATCTATACAAAAGCAGCAGATGTTGGAGCTGACCTGGTTGGAAAAGTAGAAGCGGGAATTCCCGAAGATGATCCGAGAAACCCGGCTACCATTGCAGATAATGTGGGAGATAATGTGGGAGATGTAGCAGGAATGGGGGCAGACCTCTTCGGATCTTATGTAGCAACCGTGCTGGCAACGATGGTCTTGGGAAGAGAAACCATTTCTGATGATGCTTTCGGTGGATTTGCCCCGATTCTTCTGCCAATGCTTATTGCAGGAACAGGAATTATATTTTCTATGATAGGAACCTTATTCGTAAGAATCAATGATAATGAAGGTTCATCTACGTCTTCTGTTCAGAATGCCCTGAATCTGGGGAACTGGGGAAGTATCGTAATCACGGCCATAGCCTCTTATTTTTTAGTAACCTATACACTTCCGGAAACGATGGTTCTCAGAGGACACGAATTTACCAAAATGGGTGTTTTCGGGGCCATTATGGTAGGATTGGTTGTAGGGACCTTAATGAGTATCATTACAGAATATTATACTGCCATGGGTAAAAGACCGGTTTCCAGTATTGTGAGGCAGTCTTCCACCGGGCATGCAACCAATATTATCGGCGGTCTTTCCGTGGGCATGGAGTCTACATTGCTTCCGATTATTGTACTTGCAGGAGGGATTTACGGCTCATACCTGTGTGCCGGACTTTACGGGGTTGCGATTGCCGCTGCCGGTATGATGGCTACCACAGCCATGCAGCTTGCCATTGATGCATTCGGGCCGATTGCTGATAATGCGGGGGGAATTGCCGAAATGAGCGAGTTGCCGAAAGAAGTCCGTGAAAAAACAGATATTCTTGACGCAGTAGGAAATACAACCGCTGCTACCGGGAAAGGATTTGCAATTGCCTCTGCAGCATTAACGGCACTCGCACTATTTGCAGCTTTTGTTGGAATTGCAGGCATCGACGGTATCGATATTTACAGGGCGGATGTTCTGGCAGGACTATTTGTTGGAGGGATGATTCCTTTCATATTTTCCTCTCTGGCCATTACAGCAGTAGGACAGGCAGCAATGGCTATGGTAGAGGAAGTAAGAAGACAGTTCCGGGAAATTCCGGGAATCCTGGAAGGAAAAGCACAGCCTGAATATGAAAAATGTGTGGCTATTTCTACCGATGCCTCCATCAGGAAAATGATGCTTCCCGGAGCAATTGCTATTGTATCTCCGCTGCTGATCGGGTTTATTTTCGGGCCTGAAGTATTGGGAGGCTTTCTGGCAGGAGCTACCGTTTGCGGGGTTCTGATGGGAATGTTCCAGAATAATGCCGGGGGAGCCTGGGATAATGCCAAAAAATCCTTTGAAAAAGGAGTGGATATCAACGGACAGACCTATTACAAAGGTTCAGAACCTCATAAAGCTTCTGTAACCGGAGATACTGTCGGAGATCCGTTTAAAGACACTTCCGGACCCTCTATGAATATCCTGATCAAGCTGATGTCTATTGTTTCACTGGTTATTGCTCCTACACTGGCGGTATTACATAAAGATAAGATTGAAGCCAACAGAAAGGCTAAACTGGAAAGCTTAACAGGTGTATCCGCTGCCGGAACCACATCTGTTCATACAGATCCTCAGTCAGTTTCTGTTACTTCGGGAGAAATCAAAGGACATCTTAATGAAAACGGTGACTTTGTTTATGAAACCGGCAATGTTCAGGAAATTAAGCTGAAAGGAGGAAAAACAATTGCTATGGGTGAAGGCAGTAAATTATATCGGCTTTATACTGCTGTAAATAAAAAAGATAAATCTGTGCTGGATCCCAATATCTGGTATACCATTGAAAACCTTTATTTTGAAACAGGATCAAGCGATCTGAGAGCAGGATCGGAAGTACAGCTGAACAGTCTTGCAGAGATTCTGAATGCTTATCCTGATCTTAAAATCAAATTGGGGGGATACACAGACAATACCGGAAACGAAGAAAGTAACCTGAAGCTTTCCAATCTGAGAGCCCAGACAGCTAAACTTAAGCTTCTTGAATTGGGAATTTCGTCAGACAGGGTGGAAGCAGAAGGATATGGCTCACAGCATCCTGTATGTGCAGCTAATGATACCGATGAGTGTAAGGCCAAAAACAGAAGGATTGATGTAAGAGTTCTGGCTCTTTAATCCGGAACAGAAAAATATTTTTGAAAGACACTGCATTTGCGGTGTCTTTTTTAGTGGTTTTGAAGAAATTTATAACAGAATCATCCGCTCAATCTGCAAAATTTGACAAAGAAAAATGTCCGGATAGATTTGTGAGGAATAAAGGGATTAAAGATTCTTTTTCAGATATTCCATTGCCTGAATGATCACTTCATCCTTTTTGGCAAAACTGAACCGTATATAATCAGAATTTTGTCTCGAATGATAAAATGCTGAAAGTGGAAGGCAGGCCGTCTTCTTTTCAACAGTCAGCCATTTGGAGAATTCCACATCGGTCATGGTTTTGGAAACGTTTCTGAAATTAACGATCTGAAAAACGCTTCCTTCCGCTTTCTCAACGGTTTCCAAAGGAGTATTCTGTGCCATCTCATAGAATAGGTCTCTCTTTTTCTGCATAAGCCTCTGATTCTCCGAAGGATCAAAAATCTCAAGGTACCTGGCCAGTGCATATTGTGCAGGAGCATTGGCGCTATAAGAAATATACTGCTGGTGACATCTGAATTTTGCCGTCAGATCCTCAGATGCAGCCAGATAGCTTACCTTCCAGCCGGAAGTATGAAACATTTTCCCGAAAGAAAAAATACAAAAGGTCCTGTTTTTTAGCCCGGGATGCAGCAATGAGCTGTAATGTTCGTTGCCGTCATAACAGTAGGTGTCATAAATTTCTTCTGAAATCAGATAGATCTCCTGATCTTTTATCAGTTCATAGAGCTGTTGCCAGTCGTGTTGCTTCCATATTTTTCCGGTAGGATTCTGTGGAGAGTTAACAATAATTGCTTTGGTTTTTTTAGAGATACATTTTTGAAATTTTTCCCAGTCCACAGCAAAATGCTGATCAAGATCATAATAAACAGGAATACCGCCGTTCATCACCACAGAAGGTCCGTAGGTATAATAGGAGGGCTGTATGATAATGACTTCATCTTTCTGGTTTAAAACAGATTTAAGTGCAGTATGTAAAGCAAAGGTTGCGCATGGGATAATGGTCACTTCATGGTCTTTAAGCAGAAGACTGTTTTTCCGGGCAGCATTAAACCGTATGATGTTTTTGATCAGGAACGGGTTTCCGGCCAGCGGCTCATACTGATGACTGTCATGATCTGCTGCTTCTTTTAAAAATGTTTTCAGACGGCTGTCAATGTCGAAATCGGGAAGCCCCAGGGAAAGATCAAAACTCTTATGCCTGGCCGCCAGGTCAGACATTTCTGTGAAAAATGAATAATGAGTAAATCCGTAAATTTTTTCCATCTATTCTGTATTTAATTCAAATATAATAAAAATGTTATCATGTTTTTATTTTAAGTGTTAATTTTTTGTGATTTGTTTTCTTTGTTTGGATATTTATTAATTATATCTTAATTTTATAAAGCTGAATGCGGAATACAGGTAGTCAATATGATGATAATCCCAATAAATAAAGCAAATTATAAGCATTATCATTTTGGTTGAATAAAATTTGTTATTTTTAGGCAAATAATTTTTTTATGAGAAAACTACTTATACCGTTATTTTCTGTTGCTGTTCTGGTAAGCTGCGGAACGTCAAAAACGGCTGAAGGAGCACCGTCTAAGTCTTCCTCTTCTGCTAAAGGTGATAAAGCTTTTCTGTCTGCTTATAAGTTGATTAAAGCAGATGAATTAAAGAAAAACTTATACGTCATTGCTTCAGACGAAATGGAGGGAAGAGATACGGGAAGTCCTGGCCAGAAAAAAGCGGGTGAGTATATGATTAACTATTATAAAAGCCTGGGAATATCGTATCCGAAAGCACTTGGGTCCTATTATCAGAAGGTTCCGTCGGAATTTATGAAGAAAAGAGGTGGTGGAAATCTTCCGGATTCGGAAAATATTCTGGCCTTTATTGAAGGAAGCGAAAAACCTGAAGAAATTGTAGTGATTTCTGCACATTATGACCATGTAGGAACCAAGAACGGTGTTGTATATAACGGTGCTGATGACGATGGAAGCGGTACCGTAGCCGTAATGCAGATTGCAAAAGCTTTCCAGGAAGCCAAAAAAGCTGGAAAAGGACCTAAAAGATCAATTCTGTTTCTTCATGTAACCGGAGAGGAGCATGGGCTGTTCGGTTCAGAGTATTATACCAGCAATCCGGTCTTTCCGTTAGCCAATACCGTAGTAGATCTTAATATAGATATGATCGGACGTGATGATCCGGATAACAGAGGGAAACAGTATGTTTACGTGATCGGCTCCGAAATGCTGAGCTCTCAGCTTAAAGTGATTAATGAAGCTGCGAACAGAAAAACCAATAATCTTGAACTGAACTATAAATATGATGATCCGGATGATCCCCAGCAGCTGTATTACCGTTCAGATCATTATAACTTTGCCAAGAATAATGTTCCGGTAGCTTTTTATTTCGATGGAATTCATGAAGATTATCACCGTCCGACAGATGATCCCGACAAAATTGATTATCCTTTGCTGGAAAAAAGAACACAGCTTGTTTTTGCAACAGCCTGGGAAATAGCCAACAGGGCAGAAAGAATTGTTGTAGATAAAAAATAAATAAAGAACAGAGAGTACAGGGATATTTTCTCTGTGTTCTCTCTTAATATCCTATAAATTCTTATGAATATAAAGATCCGTGAAGCAGTTCCGGGAGATATTTTTCACATTCAGCGTATCAGAAACTCTGTAAAAGAAAATGTGCTGTCAGATCCGGGACTGGTTACCGACCGGGACTGTGAAGACTTTCTTTTTAAAAGAGGAAAAGGCTGGGTGGCGGAAATTGATTCTGAAATTGCAGGATTTTCAATTGTTGATCTCAGAGAAAATAATATCTGGGCACTTTTTGTTCATCCCGATTTTGAAAAACTGGGAATCGGAAGAAAGCTTCACGATGAGATGATAGACTGGTATTTTGTTCAGACCCGGGAAGAGGTCTGGTTGGGAACAGCCCCCGATACAAGGGCAGAAATATTTTACCGGAAGTCAGGCTGGAAAGAAACCGGAATGCATGGTAAAAGAGAGATCCGTTTTGAAATGGATTGGTCAACCTGGAAAAACAGAACACGATGAAACAGCATGTAAAATCAATCCGCCCGTTTATTGGCGCTGAGAACTTCGAAATAAGCCGTAATTTTTACAGAGATCTGGGATTTGAAGAATTCATCCTCGAACCTAAATTATCCCTGTTTAAAAAAGATGAAACCGGGTTTTACCTTCAGGACTATTATGCCAAAGAATGGGTGGACAATACCATGATTTTTATGGAAGTTGAGGATACCGAAGGATTTTACAAAGAACTTCTGGCTCTGAATTTTACTGAAAAATATAAAGGATCCAGGCTTACTCCTGTAAGAACGATGGAGTGGGGAAAAGAATGCTTCGTACATGATCCATCCGGGATTTTGTGGCATTTTGGTGAATTTTTTTAACTTGAAAATACAATGATTTACGCTTTTGATACCTATTATTATGAGGATCACGCCAATACGGTATGTATTGCATTTGAAGACTGGACTTCTGAAAAAGAATCCGGAATTTTTACTGAAAAAACAGAGATCAGCTCCGGCTATGAAAGCGGAGCATTTTATAAAAGAGAACTTCCCTGCATTCTCAGCCTTCTGAAGCAGATACCGTTAGCAGAAGGTGACAGCATTATTGTGGATGGCTATGTTACGCTTGATAATGATGGGAAAATTGGCCTGGGCGGCTATCTGTACGATGCTCTCGATCAGAAATATCCCATTATCGGAATTGCCAAGAATGAGTTTGCATCACCGGATTCCCTGCGCCGGACTATTTTCCGTGGCGAAAGTAAAACTCCCATGTTTCTTACTGTGAAAGGTGCTGACGCTAACGAAATTCTGAAAAAAGTAGAGCAGATGCACGGGCCATACAGAATTCCGACATTGCTTAAAAAACTTGATCAGCTTTCACGTGCATAAAAACAATAAGCCTTTTAAAGCTTTATTCAAACTATGTCATCACCATAATTATAGATTGGTGTAATCTCTCCTGTTTTTGGGGACCATAAATTCATACCTGAAAATGTGTTTTTTTTAAACCATAAAGTTTTTTTAGAGACAAATTTCGTGTTGATTAGTAGGGGTTATTCAATAGAGGTGGGCTTTAGCCCGCCTAAGTATATAAAAGTACACATTAGCCTTTAGATATCTGCGATTTCTATTTCACACAGAATAAAAGATCTGCTCAATCTGTTGGATCAGCGAGATAAAAATACCGGTAAACATCTTTTAATGTGTAGGATCTATTCAATAAAGGTGGGCTTTAGCCCGCCTAAGTATATAAAGTATACATTAGCCTTTAGATATCTGCGATTTCTGTTTCTCACAGAATAAAAAGATCTGCTCAATCTGTTGGATCAGCGAGATAAAAATACCGGTAAACATCTTTTAATGTGTAGGATTTATTCAATAGAGGTGGGCTTTAGCCCGCCTAAGTATATAAAGTACACATTAGCCTTTAGATATCTGCGATTTCTGTTTCTCACAGAATAAAAGATCTGCTCAATCTGTTGGATCAGCGAAATGAAAATACCGGTAAACATCTCTTAATGTGTAGGATTTATTCAATAGAGATGGGCTTTAGTCCGCCTAAGTATATAAAAGTACACATTAGCCTTTAGATATCTGCAATTTCTATTTCGCACAGAATAAAAGATCTGCTCAATCTGTTGGATCAGCGAGATAAAAATACCGGTAAACATCTCTTAATGTGTAGGATTTATTCAATAAAGGTGGGCTTTAGCCCGCCTAAGTATATAAAGTACACATTAGCCTTTAGATATCTGCGATTTCTGTTTCTCACAGAATAAAAAGATCTGCTCAATCTGTTGGATCAGCGAGATAAAAATACCGGTAAACATCTTTTAATGTGTAGGATTTATTCAATAGAGGTGGGCTTTAGCCCGCCTAAGTATATAAAAGTACACATTAGTCTTTAGATATCTGCGATTTCTATTTCTCACAGAATAAAAGATCTGCTCAATCTGTTGGATCAGCGAGATGGAAATACCGGTAAACATCTCTTAATGTGTAGGATTTATTCAATAAAGGTGGGCTTTAGCCCGCCTAAATAAAAATAAAAACCATCAGCTTTAGCCAAAACCTATACAGTCAATCTGTAAAATCCGCAACAAATACAATTCAAAAATTCGTGGCAAAAATAATATCCACAGATTTTCACAGGAAACATAAGAGCTTTGTTGTAAATTATTGAAAATCATCATATTGTTTCTTGGAAATATCGCAGAACATACAGATTGAGCAGGTTTTGTTGCACGACTAGGTATACCGGTTTATTTTTCAAATCAATTCCGATTTATAGTATGGGGCCAAAGTTTCAAATAGCAGCAGTATTAACCTTTCGCTTACCTGTTTTTATTAATATATTGTTTTTTAATCTGATACGTTAATTTATTTCAATAATATACTTCTAATGTCCAAAATCTGATAAAAATCATTAGTTTATTATTTTTATTAATTCTAAATAAATATAATTTTGTCTCAAGAAAATTAAGGAATACATGAAAAGATTATCTACCCTTGCAGCTGTACTGTTTTATATAATGACGGATGCGCAGTACTGCAGTCCTGCATTTCAATATGGGGCAGACAGTAATATGATTACCCACGTCAGCTTTGGAAACATCAGCAATACATCGCCGTTCCAGTCGGGAACCACACCGGTATATGAAGATTTTACCTCAATATCTGCAGACCTGCAGGCAGGAAACAGTTATCCGATCTCTGTGAAAGGTCCTTCAAGTACATTTCCAAGCGATGTTGTTGTGTTTATAGACTTCAACCGCAATGGTAACTTTAATGATGCCGGAGAAAGTTTTTACATCGGGAGACTGGGGGCTGCGAATCCTGCGAATGCTTTTACAGTAACAGGTGCCATTATGGTTCCCGCGAATGCTTCTTCAGGAGCTACCAGAATGAGGGTGCTTAAAAATAATAATACAGCAGCATATTCTGATCCGGATGCTCCCAGCTCCATCAGTACGGCATGTGATACAAATTTAAGATCCGGTCAGGCAGAAGACTATACCGTTGTAATTTCAGGAAATAACACCGGTTTTCCGGCTCCTTATTGCGGAACTGAAAATATCAGTACGCAGACGGTAAGCGAAATAAGCAGGGTAGAGTTTGCAGGAAAGACCAATGACAGCAATATCGACGGAAGCTCAGAAGTGCTGGAAAACTTCACAGACATTATATTTGATGTGAACAGGGGCGGCTCTTATCCTATTACAGTAACAGGTGGAACTCACGGACAGACCACGGTTTCTGCTTATGCCTACATAGATTTTAACCACAATAACCAGTTTGATGCGGATGAAGCTTTTAACCTGGGATATTTGGACAATTCCGATCCTGTTGGTCATGGACAGTCGGGACTTACTTCAGGAACGATTGTCATTCCTTCTGATGCCTTATTGGGGCAAACCCGCTTCAGGCTGGTAAAAGCGTATGAATCCAGTTCGTGGATGGGAACCCTGGAAAATCTTCCGTGTCCGTCAGGCTGGTTCATAGGGCAGGCAGAAGACTATACCGTCAATGTGCAGGCTGAAAATCTTGCAACTGCGGAAGTCAGCGGAAAAGCTTCCGCAAAAATATTCCCGAATCCTACATCAGGTTCTTTAACCATAAGAACAGAAGAGAAACTTGAAAAATATGAAATTTATGATCTGGCAGGCAGAAAACTATCGGAAGGAAACTCTGCTGATGTAAACATGTATGGGTTGGCAGCAGGAACATATCTGTTAAAGATTCATACCAAAGATCACAGGATTATAACGGAAAAAATTATAAAAAAATAGACACATATCTAATCATATCCATATCAATTTTTGTTTTTTTAACCGGCAGGCCATATTCTGTCGGTTTTTGTTTTTTACAGAGACTGAGATTGTCTGATATATCCGCATTTAAGAGACTTTTAACTAAAACAGTTTTATATTCCTTAATTGTTAAAAATATCCCCGTTATCTTTAACATTCGACCCTGAAATTTATCAAAACTTTATATTGGTGAAATTTTTACCTGTTGAAAAATTGAACTTATTTTACAGAAAATTAAAAGCCGTGAATTCATGATCAGACCGCCAGTAAAGGCTTCTTACAATATTCTGTTCTGGTTTTAAAGGCTGATTTTTTTAATGAAAAATAATAACATGAAGAAAACAGTATTAATGGCAGTGATGGCTGCCGGCTTTTGGGCCCAATCTCAGACCCACCGATTTATTTACGATGTCATTTACAAAAAAGATGCAGATTCGGAAGTGCTTACCAAAGAAAATTTTCATCTGGATATTCATCCCGAAAAAGTAGAGTATTACCAGAGAGACTTCTTTATTGCAGATTCTCTGATTGCCAATAATCTTCAGTTTCCCAAAGATGCCAAACTGAATACTTCCACCATTATTTATCATAAAACAGGAAGTGAAAATTATGATGAATATGATCTTATGGAAAGTACTGTTTTAAAACTTCAGACCAAAGATTCTCAGCAGTGGAAACTGACCGGGGAAAATAAAAAGGTGAAAAATCTCCTGCTTCAGAAAGCAACAACAAACTATGGCGGAAGAGAATGGACGGCCTGGTTTGCCAAAGATATTCCGTTCCAGGAGGGGCCCTATAAATTCCATGGCCTTCCCGGACTTATCGTAGAACTTTACGATAGCAGGAACAATTATAAGTTTGAGCTGGTAAAATCTGTAAAGCTGGATAAACCGGTTAAAAACATGTTCATCGACATGTCGAAAGAAAGAAGTGTTCCGGTGACCTGGGAAAAATATAAAACAACGAAACTTACATTCTACGAATCTCCCGTTAACTTTATCAGGAACGGAGTGCAGAGCGATCAGTTTTTCCTGAACGACGGAACAAAAGTGAATACTGCCAATAGCCGGGAGATAAATGAAAGAGTGAGACAGAACATCAAACGATTCAATAATCCCATAGAACTTGACAAAAAGATCATGTATCCTTAAATAAAAGGAGGTTGCCCAAAAAAGGTCAGCCTCTTTTTTATACGTTTTAGATTTTCAATATATCTTCACATTCATGCAGTTTGAAGAACAGTTGTAAAAATAATTCTTTGAAAAAGTAAATCATATGGATAAAATGATAATATAATTAATATTTTTGCAAAAAAAATTAATGACAAAAATTATTACCTTAGGCCTGCTATTAGTTAATGTTCTCCTAAGTGCACAGAAAGTTGAAATCAAAGGGGATAATGTTTTACTGGATGGTAAAGCTATTCTTAAGTCCGAGAAGATTAATGTTACACAATATTCATTTTATACATTAAATGGGGATGAAATATTAATGTTCAAAATTTTTGATAATGAAACCCCACAATATCATCAGGATGATTACTATGTTTTAAATTTTATTGAGGAGAAGAAGAAATTACAGTCCACTGATTTTTCTAAAGTAATTGCAGGTTTAGGAATGAATTCTAAAAAGAGTATGGAAAAATTGACCACATGGCTTTTAAAGGAAAAGGTTATTACACCTGAGGGAAAAGTAGACACTAACAGACTTGACGTTCTTATTGATAAATACGATGAAAAGATTTTGGAAAGAACAATTAGATAAGCTGCTTTGATGAATTAACCTGATACGGGGAACAATCAAAAAATAAGATTATTAAATTGGACACTATCCGATGAATGTAGAAGTTTTTAGCAGCTTCTTATGATGCTAAATAAACTGATTTTATTACGACATCATCATTGAAAAAGATATTTTTCTTTTTGGTATATTCCTGATTTTCCATTGATATTTTTAATTAAATTACTGATATGTAGTATTTTGCGATAGGAATTTCAATAACTGCAATCATTTCAACCCAAATACTCAAATAGAAAGGCATTAAGCAGGGATGCACGGAAAAGGCATTCCTGCTTAATGCCTTCTGCGAAAATACAATTCTTGCAGAGGATTCTCAAGATACTGTCAAGGGTAATAGCAAAGTCTTTTAAACAGTCTCTTTTATCAGATCTTTGAATCCAGGATTTCCAGAAGATCATTTTTAGACAGTTTCTGAATACCCGTTCCGTCTGTTTTAAGGAGATTCCGGGCCAGTTCGCTTTTTTTCTTCTGTAAAGTGAGAATTTTTTCCTCAACGGTATTGGTACAGATCAGGCGGGCAGCAATAACGTTTTTCGTCTGTCCGATCCGGTAACTTCTGTCAATAGCCTGATTTTCTGCCGCAGGATTCCACCACGGATCCACCAGGTAAATATAATCAGCTTCCGTAAGATTCAGTCCTACACCTCCGGCTTTTAAACTGATCAGAAAAACACGGATCTTTTCATTCTCCTGGAAATTTTTTACAGTTTTGCCGCGGTTTTTTGTCTGTCCGGTGAGGTATTCAAAAGAGATATTCCGGTCTTCAAGTTCGGCCTTCAAAAGATCCAGCATCTCCGTAAACTGGGAGAATACAAGGATTTTATGTTCTTTTGATTTACTTTCGATCTGCTCCATCAGTATTTCTGTCTTCACAGAATGCCCGCCGGAGTATCCCTCCTTCAAAAGAATAGGCGAGTTACAGATCTGTCGCAGCCGGGTCAGTCCGGTCAGAACATGCATACTGTTCCTGTTAAGGTCATCATCGTCATTAGCCGCAATAAATTCACGCAGTTCTCTTTCGTAAGCATCATAAATTTTACGCTGTTCACTGTTCATTTCGCAGTAGATCACCATCTCTGTTTTCTCAGGAAGTTCTCTGGCAACCTGTTTCTTGGTTCTGCGGAGGATAAACGGCTGTATTTTCTGCTGAAGCTCCAAAGCGCGTTTGCTGTACTCAAATTTATCGATAGGAACTGCATAAATATCTTTGAAGTACTGTTTGCTGCCCAATAATCCGGGACAGGCAAAAGAAAGCTGACTGTAAAGATCAAACGTATTGTTTTCGATAGGGGTACCCGTAAGAACAAACCTGTTCCTGGATTTCAGAAGACGGGCTGCTTTATACCGCTCGGAATCAGGGTTTTTAATCGTCTGCGATTCATCAAGGAAAATGCAGCTGAAATAAAAGCTCTTCAGAAAACGGATATCAGACAGCAGCATTCCGTAGCTGGTAAGCACAATGTCATAATCAGACATATGATCTGAAGTTTTTGGCCGGCCGGCACCATAATGCACCAGGACTTTTAAAGAAGGAGCAAATTTGCTGATCTCTTCCTGCCAGTTAAAAATAAGAGAAGTAGGAACCACTACAAGATGAGTCGCCTGGCCCCGTTTCTCCCTTTGAGAGAGAATAAAGGCAATGATCTGAACTGTTTTTCCAAGTCCCATATCATCAGCAAGGCATCCCCCGAAATTATACCCATCCAGAAAACTCAGCCAGTTCAGTCCGGCATGCTGGTAATCCCTTAATACAGCCTGTAATCCATCAGGAACAGAGATCTGAGGAATATTTTTAACGGATGAGAACTGAAAGGAGTAGGAATCGATTTCCTGCTGTGCTTCAAGGCTTAATACATCTTTCTCAAAAAGCGCAGACACCTCGGTGAAATTGATTTTAGGGATTCTGAGCATTTCCTCATTAATTTCTCCTGCCTGAAAATAAGCCGAAATACGGTCAATCCATTCTTCAGGAAGAATACCGAGCGTACCGTCATCAAGCTGTACAAATTTGCTTTTGTTCCGGATGGCACGGTGCAGCTGCTTTAAGGCAGCGTCTTTTTCTCCGAAACTTACTTTAAGCTTGGCGTTGAACCAGTCCATTCCGCTGGTGATCCGGATATTGATCTTTGCCTTGTGGGGGTTGAGTTTATTGTTTTTGAGTTCATTAAAGCCCAATATTACAATACCTTCACTCTGCCAGGTTTCAAATGCAGTGAGGAACCAGCTTTCATCCAGGAATTTATCCAGGTGAAGGTAAAAATATTCATAACCGCTCATCTGCTCTTCAAACTCAGGATGCTGTTGCATAATCAGTGAGGTGAACCGGGCCTCAGCATGTTCGTTCCTGTTGACCTTAAACGGATTTCCGTTCTGATCAGTATCAAAAAGCTGTTTTTTGGAATACACCGGAACCTCAGCCATGCCGTACTTCATAACAGGAGTTATGGCAATATAATTTCCCTGCTCACGGAGATAGATAATCCGTTCCGTATGATAGTTTTTTTCTTCAATCTGTGCCTGAGTTGCCTGCCGTATGTAGCTGTAATTGATGTGAATGATCTGCTCAAGAGAAGAAAGAACAGTCTGCATAAATTCTTCGTATTTTGAAGCATGAACCAGCAGAATCTCATGATTGGCCTTAAAGAATTTAATGATCCTGAGCATATCCGGATGATCTGCAAAACTGAATGTATTATTGCTGTAAACAAAACATTCGTTCCGGAGGATTACATTCTTAAAAGGAACAGAAATATCATTGAAAACAAGCTCTCCCGTAATTTCATAAAAAGGATCTTTTTTAAAGACATTCAGCTGGATTTCAGCCTGCAGGATTTCAAGTTTTACAGGAACCAAAGACTTGGCCGACGGTGTTTCCGAAAGATCCCTGTCATGATAATACACATCCAGATTCAGTGGGTTACGAACGATCAGCCTGAGAGCTTCAAACTCCGACGCCGTGTAATCCTCATTATAATTATTCTGAAAAGAGGAAACCGCAGTATAAAATTTAACCTCAGAAGACTTTTCCGCTTTCCAGATCAGCTGCATGGCATCCACCGGATTTACAGGATTTTTAATCTTTCCGGCCTGAGTGATCTCTGTTTCCATCAGAGAAAAATTAAGATGATTATAATAGCGGTGCCTGCCAATGACCAGTATTTTCTTCCGGTCTGTTTCCCGGAGAGCCAACCCTTCAATAACTGAAGAACGCTGTGGCAGCAAATGCTGTTTAAAAGTCTGATCATCTATTGGCAGCATTTCTTTAATTCTGGGATGCACCTCAATTTTTCCGTCAAGATATTCAATGCGGAAATAAATATCAAGATCAGGCTCACGGTCCAATCCGTAAATTTTTGCTTTGGAAAGAAGCAGCTTTCTACGGATGAAGGGATCAAAAAAAATCTTAAAGTTATGGACTTCTAAAATACTGTGAATGACCTCTGCCTGATGCTCACAGAGTTTATTGTGCGTATTGTGACAGGTGCAGGTACTCACCACAGAATTACCGATCTGGCTGACAGAAACAGAAGGGAAGTCCTGAAGACTTCTCTTGGTAAATACTCCCGCATTATTTTCAATGGCAAGCGGATAAATATCATGAAATTCTCTGATCTCTATAAATGCACTGTTTCCGGTATGCTTCAGAAGATCATATACGGAAAGTGTACTGATATTGGTGTTTTCAAGAATATAGGCTGCCATAATGATCAGCAAACTTACAAAAAACGACTGGAAAATTAAGAACAGAATAGAAATCCGTTTTGGTTACATGTTTCCCCGTTTTGGTAACTCTTTATTTTTCTCTTTGGAAGAACTTTGTCCTGTAATTTAAATACAGAAAATACAATGAAAACAATTTTTATAACAGGTGCTTCTACGGGCCTGGGAAAAGCAACGGCACACTTATTTCAAAGCAGAGGATGGAAAGTAATTGCAACCATGAGAAACCCTGAGGCTGCCGGAGACCTTGCCACTCTGGAAAATGTAACGGTACTTCCACTGGATGTGACCAACCTTGAGCAGATCCGGTCAACAGTAAAAAAAACCATAGATGCAGGCGGAGTAGATGTAGTTTTTAATAATGCAGGATATGGTCTTATCGGACCCCTGGAGGCGCTTACGGATGAGCAGATCCTGAAGCAGCTGGATACTAATCTTTTGGGGGTAATACGGGTTACCCAGGCTTTCATTCCGTATTTCAGGGAGAAAAAAGAAGGAATATTTATCTCTACAACATCTATTGGCGGATTGATTGCATTTCCTTTCGGATCAACTTATCATGCGACCAAATGGGCGCTGGAAGGCTGGAGCGAAAGTATGGCTTTTGAACTTGATCCGTTCGGCGTAACCATTAAGACCGTTTCTCCGGGTGGAATTAAGACTGATTTTGCAGGACGTTCCCTGGATTCAGCGGTAAGTCCCGCTTACGAAGGAATGCTGAATTCCATGTTTTCCAATATGGAAGGTATGATGGAAGCAGCGTCTTCACCGGAGCAGATTGCAGAAGTAGTTTATGAAGCCGCTACGGACGGTAAGAAAAAACTGAGATATGTAGCAGGAGAAGATGCCGGTGCTTTATATGCCCAACGTCTTGAATTGGGAGATGAGGCATTCAGAGAGCAGCTGGGAAAGCGGTTTCTTTAGATAAATGCATGAATACAACAGCATAGATATATGATTTATGCTGTTTTTTACCTGAATAATTTTTTACCTTTATACTATGGAAAAGAAAGAACACATTCCTCTGAAAATTTCATCCATATCAGACTTGCACGCTCTGTTACAGCTTCCCAAACCGCTTCATCCGCTGGTGAGTCTGGTGGACAATACCACAATGAACGTCAATGATGAGCTGCTGAACAGAAGTTTCCTCCTGAATTTTTATAAGATTTCCTATAAGTTTTCGAAGAATGGAAAAATGGGGTACGGGCAGGGATATTATGATTTCAATGAAGGAGGAATGATGTTTACATCACCGGGACAGATCATTTTTACCGATACGGAAGCGGAATACTCCGGCTATACACTGCTGGTGCATCCCGATTTTATCCGCAGTTATCCTTTGGCGAAAAATATTAAAAAATTTGGTTTCTTTTCCTATGATACCAATGAAGCCCTTCATCTGTCTGACCAGGAAAAAATAATTATTACCGGACTTCTGGACAATATTAAAAATGAGCTCAATACAGCTATCGATGAGATAAGTCAGGATGTGATAGTCTCCTACATCGAGGTTTTGCTGAATTACAGCAACCGTTTTTACAAAAGACAGTTTATTACAAGGAAAGTTGCGGGAGGTGATCTGCTGTCTAAAATGGAAACGGTTCTGGATGATTATTTCAATCAGGAAAAAACACTGAACAGCGGCCTTCCTACCGTGGAATATCTGGCATCCAGTCTCAATCTCTCACCGCATTATCTGAGTGATATGCTTCGTAATCTTACAGGGCAGAATGCTCAGCAGCATATTCACGAAAAGCTTATCGAAAAGGCAAAGGAGTATCTTACTTCTACCGGGTTTTCGATATCTGAAGTTGCCTATGCCCTGGGATTTGAACATCCGCAGTCTTTCAACAGACTGTTTAAAAAGAAAACGTCTGAGACACCACTGAGCTTCAGACAGTCTTTCAGCTGAAGAACAATCTGATTACGGAAGATGAAGTGATATGCAAAGTATAGTTAATAAAATGAAATATTTCTGATCCGGATACAATAAGGAAATAATTTACGTTATATTTATAAACCCATTCAATTCAATAATGAAAAGAATTAAAAGGGAATATAATTTTCATGACAAGCAAAATAATAGGAACAGGAAACTATATTCCGCCGGAAACCATCACTAATTTATTTTTTGATCAGCATCATTTTATCAATAAAAGCGGCGAGTCATTAAAAGAGACTAATGCTGTCATTGCCCAAAAGCTTAAGGAGATCACAGGAATTGCAGAGAGGAGATATGCCTCCAGCCATCAGGTAACTTCAGATTTGGGGTTGATAGCTGCCCAACAGGCGATAGAAGATTCAAAGATAGATCCTGAAACTTTGGATTATATCATATTTGCCCATAACTTCGGAGATGTCCGTTTCGGGACTGTTCAGTCAGATACCGTTCCAAGCCTGGCTGCCAGAGTAAAACATCTTTTAAAGATTAAAAATAACTTCTGTGTGGCCTATGATGTGCTTTTCGGATGCCCCGGATGGATAGAAGGGGTAATACAGGCCAATGCCTTTATCAAATCAGGAATTGCTAAGCGCTGTCTGGTGATTGGGGCGGAAACTCTTTCCAGGGTGGTAGATATTCATGACAGAGACAGTATGATCTATGCTGACGGTGCCGGCGCTGTTATACTGGAAGCCTGTAATAATGAGAGCGGTATACAGTCGCACCTGTCTGCCTCCTATACTCTCAGCGAAAAAGATTATCTGTATTTCGGAAAATCATACAATAATGAAAGCTGTCCCGATACAAAATACATCAAGATGGATGGGCGGAAAATCTATGAGTTTGCCCTGGTCAACGTACCGGAAGCTATGAAACTGTGTCTTGAAAAAAGCGGTTTCTCAATTGATGATGTCAATAAGATCATTATTCATCAGGCCAATGAAAAAATGGATGAAGCTATTGTAAAGCGTTTTTATCAGCTTCATAACAGGCCGATGCCGGAAAATATTATGCCGATGGTTATTGAAAAATTAGGAAACAGCAGCGTTGCGACCATTCCTTCTCTTCTAAAGATGATTTTAAACGGAGAGCTTCCTTCTCATCAGATCCGGAGAGATGAGGTGGTTTTATTTGCGTCTGTTGGAGCAGGAATGAATATTAACGCATTTGTATATAAATTCTGACCTGCTGAAAAAAGAATATATTTTTTTGCCATATCCGGGACTGTTTTTCTAGGCAGTCCCGGTGTTTTTTTTTACCCATAGTGATATCATTGCTCATTCTCCATAAAATAAAGTTTTCTTCTGATAAAAAAAATACCTGAATTCCGGTATAAAAAAATCCTTTTTTTTAAGGATTGATTGGTAGCTGAGGTAAAATATAGATTTGTAATAAAAAAACACTTCATTATAAATCACTTCAGTAAACTTAAAAAAATGAAAAAGCTAAACTTTATTTTATTTGTTTTTATCGGGGTTTTGGGGTATGCCCAGCCATCGATAACAAGGGCAGGGGTAGACCGTACCAACGTTCCGGTTACCTTCCGTTCTGATGATTTTACAGCAACCTCGATCAGTGCAGGACCGGCGGGAGCAAATATTACCTGGAACTTTTCTGCATACAGCGGGGTAAATGTTGTTACAACCACTACCAATGCCTGTCCGGGTCAGGCCAACTGCTTCAGGTTTCCCGCAGCCAACAGGATAACCAAGCCGTCACAGGCAGAAGTATATGATTTCAGTTCCATGACGGATACTGAAGCAACTATGCTTGGATCTTATTTTGGCCCGGCAATGGGAGAGGGAACCTCAACCTATACCGATCCTTTGATTGAGTATAAGTTTCCGATTACCTATCTTCAGCAGTTTGATGATAGCTATCAGTTTAACGTGGTTTCTGCTGCCACCAATACCAGTGAATCGGGGCAGGTGTCATTCACGGCCGATGCTTATGGAACTGTCATTACTCCTGTGGGAACTTTTTCCAATGTAATAAGAGTGAAAAGAATGAGAACGGCTACGCAGACTATGCCCGGATCTTTACAGGCCAGTTATACAAATGAATCTTATCAGTGGATCAGCCAGAATGAAGGGGTTGTATTGAGCTTTGCGATTAATTCTTTTACTTTTAACGGAACAACCAATACTACAAAATCATTATCTTACCTTGTTCCCGGAGCTTTATCTACTGCAGAAACAGATAACAGGCAGGCGGATATTTCAGTCTATCCGAATCCGGGTGAAGATAGGGTTACTTTAAAATCAAAAGAAGAGATTAAAAAGATAACGGTGAATTCTCTGGATGGAAAAACTGTTCTGACAGCAGAAAACAACAGAAGTATCGATATTTCAGGACTGCCTAAAGGAGTTTATATCTTACAGGGAACTTTCAGGAACGGAACTTCAGTATCGAAAAAAATAATTAAAAAATAAGGTGGAATTTTACATATCAGAAATGAAACTGTCTGAAGCTGAAAATAGAAATTTTGTATTCGATTGTGGGACAGATCGGGATTGAATGATCCTTTACATAAAAATTTCAGGTCAGAGATCTGAGGCTTCAGTAAGTGATTTTTAGAGAGACAGGGCCGTTGGAATATTTCAACGGCCCTGCGTATTTCAATGAAGGCATTCCAAGATGTTAAGAGCTTTAAACCGGCTTCAGGCTGGAAAACCTGGTAGCGAATTCAGGAGCTGTCTGAGCGGATCTGTAAATTCAGCCGGGCTGACTCTTGTGATAATTATAGATTCACAGCCATTAAACACAGCAAAACGTTGTACGGTCCTGATAAAAGGCTCCATCCATAAATCTGTGTTTACAGCGGAGTTTTCAATATGAAGATGGATCAGCTCGAGTTGTTTATCTTTCCTGTGTGCTTTACAGTCTACACGGCCGATAAAAACATCTCCGGACAGAATAGGCAAACAGAAATATCCGTATTGCCTTTTTTTCTGGGGAGTATAGCATTCAAGGCGAAAATCAAAATTAAAAAGCTGTCTGATGCGGTCCCGGTGAATAACAGAATTATCAAAAGGAGATAACAGCTGAATTCCCGCTGCCGGCTTTTTAAATATCTTTTCAGTGATATCATTCAGCATGAAAACAGGAGGCAGACCTGCTATATCTGCTTTTTGAACACTTCCTTCCTGAAGCATGGACTGTAAAACTTCACTGACATTTTTTTTCAGTATTTCTCCTTTCCTGAGATGCGTGATCTGTTTTATTGTTGTAAAGCCGTAAGCCCGCAGGTGGGTTTTTACAAGATATTCAGCCAGCTCCGGAGAAGTGGGTTCTGTTGTATCGACAGCTTCCGGCAGTACCCTTTCACGGATGTCATACATTTTCTGCATACTGTTCCGACCGCAGATCATCAGATCTCCCTGCATAAAAAGCTTTTCCAGAGCAAGTTTTGTTGGTTTCCAGTTCCACCAGCTGCCGGGTTTTTTAGTTTCACTTTCAAAATCTCTGGCCTTTTTGGGACCTTCAATACGGATGACATCAAGAACATGCTGCATAACTTTAGGGTCTGCTCCGGAATAATGAGATTCATTGTGTCTGATGCTGTGCATCCGGGGTAAAGCAAAACGGAAATCTTTCATAGGAAGGTAAGAAGCCGCATGAAACCAATATTCAAATACTTTACGTTCCTTTACCAGTTCTTCCAGATAATCAGGCCGGTAATCCGGAATTCTCGTCCACAGTGTATGATGATGGGCACGCTCAACCATTGAGAGCGTATCTATCTGTATATACCCGAGATGTTCCAAAGCACGGAGCGCCGCTTCTTTTCCTTTCCCGAATGGAAGAGGTTTTGTTAATCCCTGGCTTTCCAGTGTGGCACGCTGTAATTGCCGGAGTGTTAATTCTTTTCTCATAGTTAAAATAATATACTTATATTTTCTGTGACCAAATGCATGTACGGAATAAATTATTTCAATCTTTTTTAATTTATCTTAAAAATGGGGAGCTTACTATATAAAAAATACGTAATTTATCCATCAAACTCCAACCATGATTCATACGTTAAGAAAACAAACCGGAAATAGAGGTGTTTTTTTTGAAATTGATCTTGAATGTTCTTACTCTGATCAAAGAACAGAATTATCTATTGTCTATAATGCAGACGTGAAATGGAAACAGGCCTGTGAGCTGGGAATTCATATATTTCATGATTATTATAAAAGAAAATATAATAACCGCCATTTAGAAATAAAAGTGAATGCTGTCCGATGGCTGCCTGTTGACACCAATCATTTAATTGTAGTGTATGCTGTTGTTTCAGCTCTGGCCAAAGAGCTGGATTACCCGATTCCTAATTTAAATTTTGATAATGACTCTTTTAGCTTTCCTGAAGTGAGATCAATAGAACAAATGGAAATTTATAGTAACGTCAGTCCAGAATAAAAATGACTATGAAAAATATTACAGATAAAATAGACGACTTAATAGTTCAGATAAAAAAGAAAGTAGAAACAGGCGGGCAGGGGGGCGCAGATTTTTTTATCATTATGACTCTTGAGATTGCTGGAGCGGAAATTAAGAATAAAAACCTTACAGACTTAACGATTGGTGCTTTAATGGAGGTTGCTTCCAGAACATCCCATTTTTATTATTACCATGATTACCGGGATCTGTATGACTGTCTTCAGGATGTATATCTTTCGATCAGTAAACTGGACAGAAAATTTTATGATGCGGATTTTTCAGGATCTGTAAATTTTAAACCCTCCTCATGGATCAATTATTTAAACAAAGCATCTTCTGCATTATTGACTAATTTACCGACTTCTTACCGTATTTACAGTGAGTAGCACGGAAATGTATTGTAAAATAAATGATTAATTTTCTTTTTTTAACTGTATAGCTTTGTGAGCTGAAAAAACGACAAACCTTTGAAAAAAACACCAGATAAACTTATTACCGATAGGCTGCTTCTTATTCCGTTTACCATAAAAATCTGTCAGAATATATTGAATGATGATTTTACGGATCTGTACGAAATGGGATTAAAGAAAGGAACAGGCTGGCCTGATCATGATGTATTGGAAACACTGCCCAAAATAATTAATAACCTGTCCACAGTGGAAAATCCTACGGGATTTGAATCCTGGATGATTATTAAAGGTGATACGAAGGAGATTATCGGAGATGCCGGATTTAAGGGATTAAATCTTACCAATAACAGCGTAGATATCGGGTACGGAATCATTGAACGGGAGCGGAAAAACGGCTATGCGGAAGAAGCATCGAAAGCCTTGATCGGATGGGCTTTTTCAACGGGAATTGTCAAAGAAATAACCGCCAAATGTGCGATAGATAATCTGGGATCAATTCATCTTTTAAAGAAACTGGGTTTTTCACAAGTCAATACACATGGCGAAATGATATATTGGTCGGGGCCACCTGTTTAATGGGGTGCAAGTAAGGAATTACAGACCGGATACCATTAATTTATCAAATATAAAAATAGCCCCACCGGGAATCGAACCTGGATCTAAAGTTTAGGAAACTTCTATTCTATCCATTGAACTATGGGGCCTGGAAATGTTTAAATTTACAAATTATTTAAATAAAATCCACTTATTTCAATATCCATTTTGAAGCGGCAGCAACATCAGCATCAGTATTTTTTCCAGAAGACTTTACCACAACATCAGGCAGGATATTCTCTCTATTTTCTTTTCCGTTTCGGTCCATTCCATAGGAAGAGGCCGGCGGAAGTCTTTTGCCGTCAGTCAGTATAGATCCTATGGTACCATTTATATAGTCTGCTGAGGTTTGTCCGAAAGTTTTAACGTTAGGCTTTCTATAAAATACCAATAATTTTATTGATACCGAGAACTCAAACCAAAGTCTAGAAAGAATTCTTTGTTCCCCTTTGAGGTAAATGTATGCAGGGATCCCAAAACCTAACAGGTCTTAAAGACCTGTTAGGTTTATAAAAACCACCAATAATTTTATTGATGCCGAGAACTCAAACCAAGTCGAGAAAGAATTCTTTGTTCCCTTTTGAGGTAAATGTATGCAGGGATCCCAAAACCTAACAAGTCTCAAAGACCTATTAGGTTTAGGAAAAACACTAATAATTTTATTCACGGCAGAGACTCAAACCAAGTCTAGAAAGAATTCTCTGTTCCCCTTTGAGGTAAATGTATGCAGGATCCCAAAAACCTAACAGGTCTCAAAGACCTGTTAGGTTTTGGAAAAACACTAACTGCTGCTTCTAATCCCTTTTGCGTTTGATCCGATTTCTTTCCATTCTGTAACAAAAAAAAGAATCCGCTCTTTAGGAGCGGATCCAATAGATAATACATCTCATTTTTTTAATTAGACAACAATAAAAAAGCACAGCCGACAATGCTGTGCTTAAATTTTTATTTCAAATTTAATTGCCATTTCAAAGCTGAAAAAGACAAAAAATGTTTTCACTTTAGTTGTATTACATAGTAAATGTAGTGATATTTTTAATACGATACATGAATTAAATGTTAAAATTTACAGTCTTTTTTATTAGAACCTTTTTAAATCCCGGATAAATCTGAAAATTTTCTATCTTTAGGCCATCAAACTCGCTTTGTAAATATCATCCTATACTTCAGATGCTCAGGTATTCTGAAAATCTAAGGTTCAGATTCTCTGAGCCGTTATTACTTATTTTTTTGCAGAACCATCGAAAAGTATTTTCTGAAAACTTCTGCTATCTTAAACGGAGCAGCTACTCAACGGAGTTAAAGCCGGCTGCAATAATCAAAAATAAAAATCATTATGAAATCCAATATCATAGCCGTTATCGGCGGAACCGGAAAATCAGGAAAATTCCTGGTACAGGAACTTATTAAAGAAGGATATGAGATAAAACTTTTATTGAGAAATCCTGATCTTTTCACTTTAAAGCATCCGTTAATAAAAATCATACAAGGTGATGCAAGAGAATTTAATGCGATTGACAGCCTGGTTAAAGGGTGCAGTGCTGTTATCAGTACGCTGGGGCAGCCAAAAGATGAGCCGTCTATATTCAGTGATGCGGCAAAAAATATCATCAGAGCGATGGATTTTTATCAGGTGAAAAGATACATTGTAACGACTGGCTTAAGCGTAAATACACCTTCCGACCGGAAAAATGAAAGAGTAAGAATGGCCACGGACTGGATGTATCAGCATTATCCTGAAACCACTCACGATAAACAGAAAGAATACAAACTTCTTTCAGAAAGCAATCTGGACTGGACTTTGGTAAGGCTCCCCTTAATCCATCTGACTGAGGAACATTCCGGTTGGGAAACAGGTCTTGAAGACTGCAGAGGAGAGAGCATCAATGCCGTGGATCTGGCGGAATTTCTGGTCTCTCAGATTGAAGCTGTGAATTACATTAAGCAAAGCCCGTTTTTATATAATGTCTAAAAACGCATTTCATTAAAAAAACAGAGAGTCATTCGGTTGACTCTCTGTTTGTATTTTAGCTTTCAAGCTTTTCTTTAATATATTTCGCAGTATGGGACTTTTTATTTTTAGCCAGTTCTTCCGGAGTTCCGGCAAAAACAACCTCTCCACCGTATTTTCCTGCTTCCGGGCCAATATCGATAATGTGATCTGCACATTTGATAATATCCGGCTGATGTTCGATAACTATTACCGAATGCCCCAGATCAATCAGGGCCTGCAGAGATTTCAGCAGCTTTTGGATATCATGGAAATGCAGTCCTGTGGAAGGTTCATCAAAGATAAATAAGGTTTTATCCGTTGTTACCCCTTTTACCAGGAACGAAGCCAGCTTTACACGCTGTGCTTCACCTCCGGAAAGAGTAGAAGAGCTCTGGCCGAGCTGAAGATATCCCAAGCCTACGTCCTGCAAAGGTCTCAGCTTAGTAACGATCTTTTCTTCATGATTATCTTTAAAGAACTCCAATGCTTCATCTACCGTCATATGAAGAATATCTGAAATGCTTTTCTCATCGAACTTTACTTCGAGGATTTCACTTTTGAATCTGGTTCCTTTACATACTTCACATTCCAGTTCAATGTCAGCCATAAACTGCATGGATACATTGATGACCCCTTCTCCTTTACACTCGTCACAACGACCGCCATCTACATTGAAAGAGAAATGCTTAGGTTTATACCCCATCATTTTTGCCACTTTCTGTTTGGCGAATAAATCTCTGATGTCGTCGTATGCTTTCAGATAGGTTACCGGATTGGATCGTGAAGATTTTCCGATCGGGTTCTGGTCGATCAGTTCAATATTTTTGATCAGGCGCTTAGGAAATTCTACGGAATCGTAATCGCCTTTTTTACCGCCCATTCCCAGCTGGATCTGGATGTCATTGGTTAAGATCTCTTTCATCAGGGTAGATTTTCCACTTCCGGAAACTCCTGAGATCACAACAAGACTTTCCAGAGGAACATCTACATCGATGTTTTTAAGGTTGTTCTGTCTTGCTCCTTTGATGTGAATCCACTCTTTGGCTTTTCTTCTTTTTTCAGGGATTTCAATTTCAAGTCTTCCGGTCAGATATTTTGAAGTAAGCGTATCGGCATTTTTAAGATCATTGTAATCTCCGGCAAATACCAGCTCACCTCCAAGATAGCCTGCCTCCGGGCCAATGTCAATAATATAATCGGCTTCTCTCATCACATCTTCGTCATGTTCCACCACGATCACTGTATTGCCTAAATCTCTGAGATTTTTTAAAACACCGATCAGGTTTTCTGTATCCCTGGAATGAAGTCCGATAGATGGTTCATCCAGAATATAGATTGATCCCACCAGTGAACTTCCAAGACTTGTTGCCAGGTTGATTCTCTGGCTTTCACCTCCGGAAAGCGTATTTGAGGTTCTGTTGAGGGTTAAATATCCTAAACCGACCTTTAATAAAAACTCAATACGGGTGGTGATCTCGTACATCAGTCTTTTTGCCACCTCCCTGTCATGTTCGGAGAGTTGAAGACCCTGCATCAGTGGGAATAATTCATCCAGCGGAAGCTCAATCATCGACTGGATGTTGTGCCCGTCTATTTTTACCCAGCTTGTTTCCTCACGCAGTCTCAATCCTTCACAGGTTGGGCATAAAGTTTTCCCTCTGTACCGGGAAAGCATAACGCGGTACTGAATTTTATACAGATTTTCCTCCAGCATTTTAAAGAAATTGCTGATGGAAGGGAAACTGCTTTTCCCGTCACCTTTCCAGAGGAAACTCTTCTGTTCTTTTGTTAACTGGTGATAAGGCTTATGAATAGGGAAGTCGCCTGCTTTTTTTATGAATTCCTTTTTCCATTCGCTCATTGTTTCTCCTTTCCAGGAAACTACGGCATCTTCGTAAACGGATAAGGTTTTGTTGGGAACGACAAGGTCTTCGTCTATTCCGATTACTTTTCCGTATCCTTCACAGGCCGGGCAGGCTCCGTAAGGATTGTTAAAGCTGAAAAAATGAACATTCGGTTCCAGAAATTCAATGCCATCCAGCTCGAATTTGTTGGAAAACTCTTTTATCTTTCCGGTATCCGTATTTTTCAGGGAACAGTAGCCGCGTCCTTCGTAAAAAGCCATCTGGATAGAGTCGGCAAGACGCTGCAGGAAACTTTCATCTTCTTCGTAAGAAAAACGGTCGATCACCAGGTTGATGATCATTCCTTTTTCGGGAGCAAAGCCGAAACTTTCAAGATCTTCAATTCCGGCAAGGTTTCCGTTGATTTCCAGTCTGGTAAATCCTGCCAGTTTTAAAACGTTCAGGGTTTCCTTAAAGTTGGCCGCGTCATATTCCAGGGGAGCGGTCAGTAAAAATGGAGTATCTTTTTTGGAAGCTCTGATAAAATCCACCACGTCAGATACCGAATCTTTTTTCACTTCCTCACCGGAAACGGGAGAAAATGTTTTCCCGATCCTTGCGAATAAAAGCTTTAAATAGTCATAGATCTCGGTAGAGGTTCCTACGGTGGATCTGGGGTTGGAGGAAATCACTTTCTGCTGGATCGCGATGGAAGGAGCAAGTCCTTTGATGTCGTCCACCTTTGGTTTTTCTAATTTTCCCAGGAACTGGCGTGCGTAGGAACTCAGACTTTCCACGTATCTTCTCTGCCCTTCGGCATAGATGGTGTCAAAAGCCAGTGAAGATTTTCCGCTTCCTGAAACACCGGTGATCACGATCAGTTTATTTTTCGGGATCAGTACATCGATGTGTTTCAGATTGTTAAGATGGGCATTCTTAACGAATATCTGTTTTTTTATGTCTATTTCTGTTGTTTTAGCCATGTTTTTCTTTCTTAAACCTTATGTAATCCCGCTTTCAACTTTATATTCTGCATCCGGGAATGTTTATAAAAAATAAAGAAGAGAGATTGTTTTTATCGTAAAATTAAGACCCACAAAATTACGAATTTTTAGTGAAAATAGCAGGCTAAAAATAGGTCTTCCAACAGAATTAAGTCAGGTTGGATTTTTACCCCTGCAAATGCTTTGGAAAAGCAGCTTTGGAATAAGTATTTAATAGTCATAAGATTATATGGTTGCTGTATTGTTATGTTATTTTCAGTCTTCTTTGCAATTTTAACTATTTTTTTCCCAGGTTGCTATTGCTTTATATTTTAAAATTATTTAAAATTGCATTCATAAATATGTAATATAGAAATGAGAAAATTTTTCAGAGATCTAGTTACACATTTAATGAGAAAAAGATAATAATTACTCCCTCACAAAAGCTGTCTCTATGAGATGGCTTTTTTATTTTCGCCCTTTGTCTCGTCCTAACATAGCGTTACATAAAAAAAGTAATGTTATGGAACCATTTAAAAATCAGTATGTAAAACGTAGCCAAAAGGATTACAGTCTATCCTTTAAACTGGCAGTGGTAAAAGAAGTAGAGAGTGGCAGCATAGGCAATCGTGCAGCTATGCGTAAGTATGGTATTCAAGGTCATGGAACAATAACGGAATGGCGAAGAAAATATGGTACCTTTGATATAGACAACCGCTCACAATATAAAGCTATGCAAACACCAGAACAAAAGATCAAGGAGCTGCAAGAAAAATTAACACGTCTGGAACGTCACAACCAGTATCTTGAAACACGTTTAATGGAGTCTGAAGACAAAGCAGTTATTTTGGATAAATTGATAGACCTGGCGGAGGAAGAATATTTGATTCCGGTAAGAAAAAACTCCTTCCCCGATCAATCCAACATCTCAACAAAGAAACAAAAAAAACGATAAGTTATCTTTGTGGATTGGTCGGGATCAACCGGCAGCGTTATTATAGAAGCTTTTGGATTACGACAGAAAAACAGGATAGATCCGATCTGGTTATTACGATGGTTAATAATCTACGAGCTATGATGCCACGCTTGGGTACACGAAAAATTTATCATATACTAGAAGCATCCCTACAGTCACTGCATGTAGGGCGAGATAAACTGTTCAGTATATTAAAAGCCAATTGTATGCTCATAAAACCTAAGAGAAACTATCGAATAACCACAAATTCCCATCATTGGTTCAGAAAGCATAAGAATCTGATTGAAAATATAGTTCCTGAACATCCGGAGCAGGTATGGGTTTCAGATATCACTTATATTGGAGGTAGGGATAGAAATTGCTTTCTAGCTTTGGTTACAGATGCTTATTCCAAAAAAATAATGGGATATGATGTATCTGATAGTTTAGCAACCAAAGGGGCTGTCAGAGCATTGAATATGGCTATAAAACAAAGACAATATAACAAAAGTTTAATTCATCATTCCGACAGAGGCTTACAGTATTGCAGTAACGATTATCAGAGAATACTGAAAAAGAAAAATATCAAACCTTCGATGACTGAAAGCTATGATCCTTATGCAAATGCCATTGCAGAGAGAGTAAATGGTATACTCAAGCAAGAGTTTTTACTAGAAGATTACAAAGTTAATCTACAAACAATGAATTTACTCGTAGAAGAGGCTATTCACGTTTATAATACTAAAAGACCACATTGGTCTTGTTATATGAAAACACCTGAACTAATGCATAAACAAGATATTGTCAAAATAAGAACCTATAAAAACAAAGATAGTTGTCGAAATAAACCGACAACTATCTGATAAATTATTAATAATTTTATCCTATTAATCTGTAACGCTTATTTAGGACTAGTCACTTAAAATAATATGATCTCCCGCTGATCCGGCAGATTATGCAGTTTTTTGTTGGTTTAACGCAAGAGGCGCAGGAAAATCAAAGATTCTCAGCAATTCTTTGGCTTGCAACCGATTGTTTTAAGAATCGAAAATAGGCTGAAGGCTAGCCATCCGCTTCATTGAATCAGCAAAGTTGATTCTACACTTTGCACCCTAAAATATGTGCAAAGAAGTCAGACTTTTCATTACAAAAAATATATTATCCTATTTATACAAATTTAATTTCCCCCAGATGCCTCGGATTGCACAGATCCGTGTGGGATTTTTTGTCTCGCAGATATAGCAGATAATGCAGATTTTTTTAATGTATTTTGTTGGGAAAACGCAAGAGGTGCAAAGAATTTAAAGTATTCTGTTGTTTTTAAGGCGCAGGAAAATCAAAGATTCTCAACAATTCTTTGGCTTGCAACCGATTGTT
>NZ_JBXDSA010000005.1:324928-375875 GCF_056844565.1 Chryseobacterium sp. FR054
TTGATTCTACACTTTACACCCTAAAATATATGCAAAGAAGTCAGACTTTGCGTTACAAAAAATATATTATCCTATTTATACAAATTTAATTTCCCCCAGATGCCTCGGATTGCACAGATCTGTGTGGAATTTTTTGTCTCGCAGATATAGCAGATAATGCAGATTTTTTTAATGTATTTTGTTGGGAAAACGCAAGAGGTGCAAAGAATTTAAAGTATTCTGTTGTTTTTAAGGCGTAGAAAAATCAAAGATTCTCAGCAGGTTTTTAAGATAATCAATTCTTTTTAAGAATTAAAAGCCGTTGAAGGCATAGGTTTAGGCAGCGGTTTTTATGACAAGTATCATTTGGCTGTCTTGGTGATCTCCCTTACTTTTGATGCCGTTATTAAAGAAACTGACTTTAAGGATAAAAACGGACAGAGTTATGATCAAAAAGATTGGAAGCCTATTTTTACTGGGATCGGTGTTTTGGGCGGGTGCACAGGAAAAAACCACGGATATTGAAAATATTGAATTTCAGGGAAAATTCATTTCCACTCCCTATAAAAGTGCCAACCAGAATATCACAGTAATTACCCGGGAAGATATTATCAGTTCTCCGGCAAAAAGTATTGATGAGATTCTTCAGCAGGTTCCGGGGATGGATGTCAGAAGAAGAGGAGCCAATGGGGTACAGAGTGATATCGGTTTCAGGGGAAGCTCTTTTGAACAGGTTCTTTTGCTTCTGAACGGGATCAGGATGAATGATTCGCAGACGGGGCATAATTCCATGAATATTCCAGTGGATCTGGAAGATGTAGAAAAAATCGAGATTATCAAAGGGCCGGCTGCCAGAAGGTTTGGCCAGAACGCTTATGCCGGAGTGATCAATATTATTACAAAAATCCATCCCGGAAAACGGGTGAAAATAAGTGCGGAGGGTGGTGATTATGAAACTTACGGTTTCGGATTCAATGCGCAGATGGGAAATGAAAAGTTTTCCAACTCACTTCAGGCCAATTCGGCAACCTCGCAGGGCTATATGTACAATACCGATTACGAGATCAGAAATGTTTTTTATCAGAGCAGACTGGGGATTAAAAACGGAGATCTTAAACTGCAGGCCGGTTTTTCTGAAAAGAAATTCGGGGCTAACGGGTTCTACGCTTCCAAAGCGGCAACGGAACAGTATGAGGAAACCCAGGCATCTGTTGTAAGCCTTGCCCATCAGCAGAAGTTCGGGAATTTAAAGCTCAGTTCAAATGTATATTGGAGAAGGGGGCAGGATATGTACCTCTATGACAGGAACAAGCCGGATGGCTACCGGAATATGCATATCGGAAATAATGTAGGCGGAGAGGTAAACAGCAGTTACCAATGGGGGCTGGGGACAACCGGTATCGGGGTAGAGTTGAGAAAAGAGCTTCTGGCCAGTAATAATCTTGGGGAAAGAAACCGTTTCGTATCCCAGGTATTCTTTGAACATCATTTTTCATTCCTGGATAAAAAACTGAACATCAGCCCGGGGATCTCGTGGGCGAATTATTCTAAAGAAGGAAACTTCTTTTATCCGGGGCTGGACGTAGGGTATAATTTCAATCCTAACCACAAGGTTTACGGAAATATTGCCAAAGTACACCGGGTTCCTACATTTACCGACCTGTATTATGTAAGTAAGACGGAGCAGGGAAATCCTGATCTGCTTCCTGAAAATGCCGTTTCTTCAGAAGTCGGTTACCAGTTCCAGAATAACAGGATTCTGGCCAAAGTGAGTGGATTTATGAGGAATTCTGACAATTCCATAGACTGGGTTAAAAAAACACTGAAAGATCCGGTATGGTATGCTCAGAATGTAGGAAAAATTGATACAAAAGGGGTTGAGGCAGAGGTGAGCCACAGAGTATTCGACTGGCTGAAATATACGGTAGGCTACACTTACATAGACAGCAAAATTGAAGAGTCCAATGAATTTGTTTCAAGATATATTCTCGATAATCTGAAGCATCAGTTTATCGCAAAACTGGAAACGAAATTCCTGAAAAGTTTCACCAACGAAGTGGTATACAGATATAACGAACGTCTTGGATTGGGGACTTATAATCTTGTAGATGAAAAGCTGAGTTTTGCCAAAAAAGATTTTTCCGTGTATGTTCTGATCAACAACCTGACCAATACAAAATATACCGAAGCTTTTGGAGTGGAAATGCCCCGAAGATGGTTTCATATAGGCTTTTCCTATACAATTGATATTAAGTAAATATTAATATGATATTAATGAAAGTTAATATTAATAAATTGTTAAATCTATTATTTTTGCAAAAAATTTTTATGAAACTTTTTTTAAGCCTGAGTTTACTTTTCAGTTTGGCCTTTTTCAAAGCACAGGAACATATTTCCAGCTTCAATGCAGTGACTCTAACGTATAAGTTTCATCCCAAATTTTTCCTCTATGCGGAAGGCCAGCTCAGGGGAAATGAAGATTATACGTATCCTGATTATTACGAAATCAAAGGAGGAATAGGGTATAACCTTACCAAGAATCATAAGCCATTTGTGGGGCTTGGAAGATACGTGAACTACAAAGATCATACATTAAGCAGGGAAGAGTTCAGGGTATGGCTTCAGGATGTAATCGACTTCAAAAAAGGTGTTGTGAAGTTCGAAAACCGTTTCCGAGCAGAGAAAAGCTGGTTTTATGAACCTGCTACTGATAAAGCATCTCAAAGAATGCGTTACAGATACCGCCTGAATGTAAGTGTTCCCCTGAATTCAAAAAGCATCAAAAAAGGAACTGTTTTTGCCAATGCTTATGACGAAATATTCCTGGTAAGTCCAATGAAGCCAACCTTTGCCAGAAACAGGGTGTATGGAGGATTCGGGTACCAGATCGACGATTATTTCGGAATTCTGACAGGTTACCTGTGGCAACGTGAATTTGAAGCAAAAGGAAATAAAAATCTTCATTTTATTTATCTTGCTTTAAATATTAACATTGACGGTACAGACCATCCTACAAAAACATACGATTTCCCGGGAGCGGATTAATATTTCTCGATCAGATAGCGATAGGCTTTCAGGTATTTGTTGAATCTTTTGATGTCTTTGGGAGTAAGTTCTCTGTTTACCCTTCTGAGGTCCATATTATCACGGAGATCATTCAGCTTTACTGCTACGGCAAGAGGAGATCTTTCGGTTCTTTTGATGAACTCGTCGTAGTCTTCTTCCGGATCGAATTTAGTCAGGCAGCTTACCGCAAAAATAATGTATTCCGGAAAGCCTTCACTTCTTAAATAATCGAAGCTGAATTCTGCGGGATGATCTTCCACTACATCGTGGAGTACTCCAACGATTTTTTCATCCATGGTTTTTCCGTATTCCATTACCCGCATGACGTGGGCAATGTAAGGGGCGTGGTATTTGTCAGTCTGTCCTTTATGTGCTTTATCAGCTATTTTGATTGCTCTGTGCAGCAGTTCTTCTTTTGTCATTCTATGTAAAAATAGAGTACAAAAATAAAAAATGCCTTAAAAAAACAAGGCATTTTTATAAAGATTATTTTATATCTTATGATTGGCTGCTTTCATCTTCCACAAAAGCAGCCGGAGCATTGTTTTTTACGGATCCGATGCCGTTTTCCAGTCCGTTTCCGGACTCATACATCTGGCTGGTTCCGATGATCTGCCCGTTTGCGGCTTTAAGATTAAAATAAAACCGGCCGTCTTTTGCTGTATTTCTTTCAAATTTTGTGTCATCCTGGGAATTGGTCTTTACAGATTCTATTCCGTTTTCACAGGAGACTCTGGAGGTGTACCCCTGACCGGTTAAAATAACCTGTCCGTTTCCGGCTTTTAAACTGAACTGAAAATCATTATTGGCTATCTTTGAAATTATAAATTTTCCCATAGTATTAGTTTTTTTAATTTGTTTTTTTGCTATTTGGAGGGTTCTGTCTTTTTTATTTCGGTTTTAGGTATTTCAGGAGTGACAGGATTGGGGATTTTGTATTTTGAAAGATCTTTTTTAGGCTCTTTTAATGCCATATAAAGTGTAGTGTCCGGTTTTACGGTAAGGATTTTATACAGTTCTTTATAGTCTTTTCTGGTGGAAGTATTGAGTTTTTCAACAGGAATGATTTCGGGCTTTCCCGGTTTTAAAATCCTGAGAGTATCTGTTTTCGGTATCATTGGCAGGTGATCGTTTTTTTGGGCGGAAACTGCAGCTGAAATTATAAATAAAGGAAATAATAAAGCTTTCATGTGTTGTAATTTTAAATTAAAGATAAAGAAAAATACCGGAGTCTTCTGTTATTCAGAAGTTCCTGATATTATAAGACAATTCATGAGCCGGAAATATTACATTCCTCATCAGATATATGCAGAATGAAACTGATGAATAGGATTATCTTATATTCAGTTTTGCAATGGATTTAATTTTTTTATCCTGGCCCAGTGTAAATTCAAAATAATAATTTTCATCAGCTTTTACTTCTTCAAAGAACTGAGGCTGAGGCTGAATCTGATCTGTGAAATATGTAAAATCTTCGGATAGCTGCAGCCGGGTATTATTTGATGAAATACAGCCGACCTCGTATATCGCTTCACAATGTTCATTGTTTCCATTGACATCACTTACTGAGGCTGTTCCTGTCAGGACAGAGGCACAACGAAAGATCAGTACGTAATTTTCAGCTTCTTTTTTTAAACGGACATTTGTGGCAAAAACGGCAGTATCTGCTTTTATATCTTCATTACAGGTACAGGATGCTGTCCGGGAAATTGGGTCAGTATTATTTTTACCGGATTCCTTGCTGCAGGCAGAAAGCGCTAATATCAGTATTGCAGATGTTATTATTTTCATGTTTCTTTCAATGGTATAACAAGATACAGGTTTTTCTATTATACGGGGTAAAAAAAAGCGCCTCAAAAGATGAGACGCTTTAATCAAATTTATGTATAAAAGACTAATAAGCTCCTTTTTCAATATAATGAGCAGCCACTTTTTCAGTAAGTGCCACCACATTTGGATGGTTGGTGTATTTCGTGAATCTTCTTAATCCCGAAAGCATCATTCTCTGTTCATCTCCTTCTGCAAAAGAAACAATTCCTTCTTTAGCTGCAACGATGGTCTTCTCAACAGCTTTGTAAAGGTTAAGCTGGGCCATTGCTGCTTCTACTGAATCAGGGGCAAAATGCTTTTCAGCTCTTAATACGGCAGATTCTGCCATATAGATCTGGTTAAGGATCTCAGACGCATTCAGCAATAGGTGCTGCTGTTTTTCAATATCCATCATATATTTCTGAAGGGCTGCTCCGGAAACCATAAGGAATACTTTTTTAAGGTTGGCAATAATCGATTTTTCCTCGCTCATAAATTCAGAATAATCAGGAACTTCAAATGAAGGGATTCCCATTAATTCTTTGCTGATAGCCATTGCCGGTGATAACAGATCCAGTTCTCCTTTCATCGCTCTCTTAATCAGCATTCCAACAGCCAGTAATCTGTTGATTTCGTTGGTTCCTTCATAGATTCTGGAAATTCTTGAATCTCTCCATGCCGCTTCCATCGGGGTATCTTCAGAGAATCCCATTCCTCCGTACACCTGGATTCCTTCGTCTGCCGTATGCTGGGCAAGATCTGAAACGAAAACTTTAAGAATGGAACATTCCACTGCGAATTCTTCAACACCTTTAAGCTCTGCTGCCTGATGATCCATTCCTCCTGCTACCAGCTCATCAATTTTATCCTGGATATTTTTTGCTGCTCTGTAAGACCCTGCTTCACTTACGAAAACTCCGGTTGCCATTTCAGCAAGTTTCTTTCTGATAGCTCCGAAAGTGGAAATAGAAACGCCAAACTGCTTTCTTTCGTTAGAATACTGGATAGAGTGGTTTAAAATTCTTCTCTGTGCATCAAGACATGCCGCCGCCAGCTTGATACGGCCAACATTCAGTGCGTTTAAAGCAATTTTGAACCCGTTGTTCCTTTCTCCCAGTAAGTTTTCAACAGGAATTTTCATATCGTTGAAGAAAACCTGACGGGTAGAAGAGGCACGGATACCTAGTTTATGTTCTTCTTCTCCGAAGGTAAGACTTTCAGGATTTTCAAGTTCAGATCTGTTGATAACGAAACCAGTGATGTTTTTGTCATCATCAATCTTAGCGAACAGAGTGAATGTATCAGCGAAACCTGCATTGGAGATCCACATTTTCTGTCCGTTGATGATATAATGTTTTCCATCCTCAGAAAGTTTAGCTCTTGTTTTTCCAGAGTTCGCATCAGAACCTGCATCCGGTTCAGTTAAGCAGTAAGCTCCGAATTTTGCTCCTGTTGCCAGGTCCGGAAGGTATTTGTTTTTCTGCTCTTCGGTTCCGTAAAGAACGATCGGAAGGGTTCCGATTCCGGTGTGTGCTCCGTAGGCTGTGGCCAATGAACCCGTAACTCCTGAAATATAATCGCAGGCAAGCATTGTGGTTACAAACCCCATTCCCAGGCCTCCGTATTCTTCAGGAACAGCAATTCCCAACAGTCCCATTTCTCCCAGTTTACGCATCGTTTCTTCTGTGAATGCATAATCTTTTTTCTCAAAACGTTCTTTCTGAGGAACAACTTCTCTGTCGATAAATTCTTTCGCAGAATCACGAAGCATTTTTTGTTCTTCATTAAGTTCTTCAATGCTGAAGATTTCATTTGCAGGAATTTCTTTGATTAGGAATTCTCCACCCTTAAGTATATTGCTCATTTGCTATTATTTTAAATTTTAGATTATAAATTTTAAATTAGATTTTGTCGTTATAAATTTTCAGATGATGTTTTAATGATTTTAGTCAAAATATTAATAATCATTTCTATTTCTTTTAAATAAGGATCGATATCAATTTGAACAAGATTTGAAGAATGATAAAGCCTCAGCCAGTATCTTGTTTCTCTGGCTTCTTTATTGGCAATAGAAAGTTTTGATATAAAATCTTTTTTAGACTGTGCCGCAATAGCTTCTTCTACGTTTGCTCCGATAGAAGTTCCGGATCGAAGAATTTGTTTCGATAAAATAAACTCATTTTGAGATTTGCATTCAGTGTAAAATTTTATTATTCCTAAAGCAAAATCAAATGTTTTTATTTGAATCAAATTATCTTCTTTGAAACTCATCTAAAATTTATAATTTAAAATCTATAATTAATTAAAGTAGTTCAAAAATAGAAGCCGCTCCCTGGCCCGTTCCCACACACATGGATACCATTCCGTATTTGTTGCCTCGTCTTCTCATTTCATCAAGAAGCTGAACGGTAAGTTTGGTTCCGGTACATCCAAGCGGGTGGCCTAAAGCGATGGCTCCTCCGTTGACGTTCAGGATATCCGGGTTTAATCCCAGTTCTTTTTTTATGGCTACCGATTGAGAGGCAAAAGCTTCGTTAAGCTCAATCAGTTCGATATCTTTTAATTCCAGACCTGCCTGTTTCAACGCTTTTGGAATAGCATAGATAGGTCCCATTCCCATAATTCTTGGCTCAAGACCTGCAGCAGCGTAAGCCACTAATCTGGCTTCCGGCTGTAATCCCAATTCTTTTACCATTTCTTCACTCATTACCATTACGAAAGCCGCTCCGTCGCTCATTTGTGAAGAGTTTCCGGCTGTAACGCTTCCTCCGTTGGCAAATACAGGTCTTAATTTGGCTAAACCTGCCAGTGAAGTATCAGCTCTTGGTCCTTCATCCACAGAGAAATCGAACTTTTTAGTCTGCATTTTCTGATTCTCGTCCAGGAAATTGTATTCTACAGGAACGGGAACGATCTGGTTGGTAAATTTTCCTTCCTGATTGGCTTTCAAAGCCTTCATATGAGATTCAAAAGCAAACTGATCCTGTTCTTCTCTTGATATATTATATTGTTTGGCTACTTCTTCCGCAGTATAACCCATTCCCCAGTAATAGTCCGGGTTGGTTTTTGCAATATCCGTTTCTGGAACCGGCTTATAACCACCCATCGGAATATAAGACATAGACTCTGTTCCTCCTGCAATAATGCAGTCTGCCATTCCAGCCTGGATTTTTGCCGAAGCAATAGCAATAGCCTCGCTTCCCGATGCACAGTATCTGTTTACAGTAACTCCCGGAACTTTATCTGTATTCAGTCCCATTAAGGAAATCAGACGGGCAACGTTAAGTCCCTGCTCAGCTTCCGGCATCGCATTTCCTACAATAAGGTCGTCAATTCTGTTTTTATCTAATTGCGGAAGCTCCGCCATTAATTTTTCAATAACGGTTGCCGCCATTACATCGGGTCTTGTAAATCTTAAACTTCCCTTTGGAGCTTTTCCAACGGCCGTTCTGAACCCCTTTACTATATATGCTGTTTTCATATTTTTTGTTTAATTAATTTGTTTTTGAGAGATTTTGCCTCGTGAGGTAAACTGTTTATAGTTTGTATTGTTTTGCAATTCAGGGAGCTCCGTAGGAGCGACCTGTTAGTCTTCAACCCATTCAAATAAGTATTTCGGATCATATTCAATTTCAAATTTTGACATGAAATCCAGATATTCTTCTCTAAAAGTTTTGTTTTTATGATGTTCTTCCTGATTTAAAATATATTTTACAACAGAATCAGCGCTGCTTTTAGAATAAGAAAAAGCTCCGTACCCTTCCTGCCAATTGAATTTTCCATTGATCCATCCACTTTCATTTATGAATTTTGAAGAACCTGCTTTAATATCTCTTACTAAATCTGAAACTGATAATGTCGGATTCATGCTTACAAGAATATGAACATGGTCTGGCATTGCAAAAACTGCGAATAATTTTTGATTTCTGTTGCTAACGATACCTGTGATGTATTTATGTAATTCTTCTCTGTTCTCTTTTGAAATCAGATTTTGTTTTCCTTTTACTGCGAAAACAATTTGAATATAAATCTGTGTATAGGTATTGGCCATAAAACTAACAGGTCGCCTCTACGAGGCTCTTCAAAATTGTAGATTATTCATAGCTATTAACAGTTCGCTCCTACGGAGCTCCTCATTAATTTCTCAACGGTTTACCATTTTGTAACATATACTGAATTCTTTCAAGAGTTTTTCTTTCGCCGCAAAGTTGAAGGAATGTTTCTCTTTCAAGGTTCAGTAAGTACTGTTCCGTTACGACAGTTGGTTCGGAAAGATTTCCTCCCACCATTACGTTGGCCAGTTTATCGGCAATTTTCTTGTCGTGTGCGGAGATATAGTTTCCGGTAAGCATCTGGTCGGTTCCTACGTAGAACATTCCCAATGCATCTTTACCAAGAACTTTTACTTTTTGTTCGATCGGTTGAGTATATCCCTGTTCTGCCAATAGTTTGGCTACTTTTTTAGCTTCGGCGATCTGTCTGTTTTTGCTTACGGAAACAATGTCTTTACCTTTCTCAAGGATTCCCATATCGTAAGCTTCATAGGCTGATGTAGCTACTTTACCCATAGCGATATTCATGAAGGCATCACGGAGTCTGTTATTTTTAACGTCATCGTTGTGGAATTCTCTTGAAGTTCTTAAAGTAAGTTCTTTGGTACCTCCACCGCCAGGAATTACACCAACACCTGTTTCTACAAGCCCGATGTATGTTTCTGCTGCTGCAACCACTCGGTCTGCATGCATGGTCATTTCACATCCGCCTCCTAAAGTCATTCCGTGAGGGGCAACAACTACCGGGATAGATGAATATCGTACTCTCATCATTGATTTCTGGAAGTAGGCGATGGCCATATTCAGATCATCCCAGTCCTGTTCGATGGCCATCATCAGGATCATGGCAAGATTGGCTCCTACGGAGAAGTTCGCTCCCTGGTTTCCGATCACCAATCCGTCGTATTCTTTTTCGGCTAAATCGATGGCGCGGTTAAGTCCGTCAAGTACTTCACCACCTAAGGAATTCATTTTAGAACGGATCTCAAAGTTGATGATTCCGTCACCCAGATCTTCGATAGCAGCTCCTGAGTTGCTCCAAAGGGTTTTGTTTTTTCTGATATTGTCAAGGATAATGAAAGCATCCTGTCCAGGAATTTTGTTATATTCTCCAGAGTTTTTATCAACATAAATGCTTTGTCCTTCGTCATTTACTTTATAAAAAGTTTCCACATTTTTTACCCAGTCTGAAACTTCATACCCTGCATCTTTAGCCAGTTCAATACCTTTTTGAACACCTACGGCATCCCAGATCTCGAAAGGTCCGTTTTCCCAGCCGAAACCGGCTCTCATGGCATCGTCAATTTTATAGACTTCATCAGAGATTTCAGGAACTTTATGCGAAACATAAGCGAAAAGAGCACCTAAAGATTTTCTGTACAGTTCTCCTGCTTTATCTTTTCCTCCGATCAGGACTTTGAATCTGTCAATCGGTTTATCAATATTTTTTGTAAGTTCCAGGGTAGGGAATGAAGATTTGCCCTGAAGTTCATATTCAAGAGTGTCAAGGTTTAATCCGTGAATTTCAGATTTGCCTTCCGCATTCTTTACTTTTTTATAGAATCCCTGTTCTGTTTTAGAGCCCAGCCATTTGTTATCCATCATTTTCTGGATATAATCGGGAAGGGCAAAAACATCGTTGAAATCGTTGGCTTCAGCACCGCTCTGGCGAACACCGTTGGCCACCATGACAAGAGTGTCAAGACCTACTACATCAGCTGTTCTGAATGTTGCGGATTTTGGGCGGCCGATTACCGGACCTGTTAATTTATCTACCTCAGAAACGGTAAGCCCCAGCTTCTGTACATTATGAAGAAGATCCATCATAGAGAAAACCCCGATTCTGTTGGCGATGAATGCCGGAGTATCTTTGGCTAAAACGGTTGTCTTACCTAAGAACTTGGCTCCGTAATTCATATAGAAATCCACAATTTCAGGATCGGTATCCTGAGTTGGGATAATTTCCAGTAGAGGAAGGTATCTTACAGGATTAAAGAAGTGGGTTCCTGCAAAATATTTTTTGAAATCATCGCTTCTTCCTTCCGTTAGCAGATGAATTGGAATTCCGGATGTATTAGAAGAAATTAATGTTCCCGGTTTTCTGAATTGTTCTATTTTTTCATAAACAGACTTTTTAATGTCCAATCTTTCTACAACTACTTCAATAATCCAGTCTGTGTTTTTGATTTTCTGAAGATCGTCGTCAAAGTTTCCTACCTTTATTCTGTCTGCAAATTTAGGCGAATAGAGGAGTGCCGGACTTGCTTTTTTCAGTTTTTCAAAGTTTTCAGAGGCAATTCTGTTTCTTACCGCTTTGTCATCTTTGGTCAAACCTTTCTTCTGCTCAGCTTCAGTCAGTTCAAAAGGAACGATATCCAAAAGTGACACTTCCACGCCGATATTGGCAAAGTGTGCTGCAATACCACTCCCCATAATTCCTGAACCAAGAACCGTTACATGTTTGATTCTTCTTTTCATATGTAAATTTTTATTATTTCTAAAAGCCATAAATAACCTTACGGTTTTATGATCACTTATTTTCTGTTGTTTAATAATTCATTGGCAATTTTCATCACTTCAGACATGACTTCCTTAAAGGTTTCCAGCTTTTCAGGAGCAATTTTCTCCATCACTTTCTTATTAAAGTTCACTACTACCTCTTTAGACATGTTTCTTGAGTTCAGCCCCTTATCCGTAAGTTTGATGATGACCTCCCTTTTATCAGTTGTCGTCTTTTCCTTATAGATATAGCCGTTATCCTCCAGGAGTTTAATGATCCGGGTGAGGGAAGTAGGCTCAATGGCCATCTTGGGGCCAAGGTTGGTGCTTCTTGTTCCTTCTTTCGGATCAATTTTAAGAAGAGTCAGGGCCTGTACGGCCGTAGAATCATGCTCCTGTGCAAGTTCTGTGTACATTTTAGAAACAGCTAACCAGGTCTGTTTCAAAATGAGATCTACGTTTTCTATTTTTTCCTTGTTATTATCCATCTTTCGTACTAATGGTGTTACCCAAATTTAGTGAATATTATGCATGCATAGTATTTATTAACGTTAAATTTTGTTAATAATCTGATAATAAGATGGTTAAATTGTATGACAAGCATAATACTATGCATGCATAGTATGTGAATTAATTAAAGAAAACCAGCTATTAATGAATGTTTTTAATGAAATTTATAATTTCTTCAAAAGATTCGCATTGATGTGTGGAGTTGTTGTTGTGAACCTCCCAAATGGGGTTCTGAAAATCAAAATGAAGGGGAGAAAGATCTTTTTCAAAGTTTTTCTGAAGTAAAGAGTACAGCATTTCTTTATAAACCTGCGGTGCAGATATGGAAGGAGGAACAAACCGGTCACTGACCTGAAATAAAGATACATTGGTAAGCTCATCATGCTGCAGAAGGAGGTCTTCTACAATTCCTGAAAAAAGCTGCTGATCCTTTACGTACCATATTTTATCGGCAAATTCTTTGGCCAGCCGCCAGTCGTGGGAAGAGAACAGGATGATTTTGTTCTGCTCTTTAGCCAGTTTACGGAGAGTTTTTAAAATAATTATTTTATTTTTTTCATCCAGATGGGTAGTGGGTTCGTCGAGGATAATCACCGGGGAATTCTGCGTAATAGCCCGGCCGATGAATGCTTTCTGAAGATTTCCGTCTGAAAGATTTTTAAGAGGGGTATGCTTATACTGAACAAGGTTAAGCTCCTCTATGATATGGCTAACTTCTTCACGGTCTTCTTTTTTCAGTTCGAAATAAAAAGGGTAGTAGATGTATTTGCCCAACGAGATGAGATCTTCAACGGTATAATGCTGAGGAATATTCGATTTTGAAAAAACCACTGCAATATTTTCCGCGATTTCTTTTACCGAAAGGTTTCTTACATTTTTATGGTCAATCAGGATTTCTCCACCTAAAAGAGACTGTTGGTGAAGAATAGATTTAATCAGTGTTGTTTTTCCAGCCCCGTTATTTCCGATCAGAAGACACACCTCACCCAGCTTCAACTCGGCATCTGCATTTGAAATTAAAGTTTTTTGGTATCCAATGTTGGCTTTTCTGATCTGTAAGTGCATATTGGCTTTGTTAATACAAAATGTCTATTTTATTGCAAAAATACTGTTTTTATGCTGCAAAGAATTTTATGAACCCTAATTTTATTAGACACACCCTATAAATAATTAACGACTCTTGTTACTCCGGTTTTAAAAAGATCGGATTGAAAATTAAGTAATAATCCCAGTTTACAGCCGGTCATCTTTAGGTAAGTTAAAAGTTGGGCTTTGTGGATATTAGTAATGTAATCAACTGTTTTTATTTCCAGTATCAGTTTGTTTTCTATGATTATGTCAAGCCTGAATGCATTTTCAATTTTCAAATCTTCATAAATAATAGGCAGAATTTTTTGTTTTTCTACGATTAATCCTGTTTTGTTCAGTTCATAAAACAGACATTCTTCATAGACGTGTTCAAATAGACCTGCTCCAAGCTTTTTGTGAATTTTTAGTCCTGTATCAAAAACAATTTTTGATAATTCATTTTCTGTCATTGTGTTTTTGTTTTGTTTTTTGTTGGATTGCGCAAGGGTGCAAGATTTTAAATATTATGCTGTTTTTAAGGCGCAAGAAAATCAAAGATTTTCAGCAAGTGTTATTTATTAATTTGTTATAATATGATTTTTCCAGCCTAGCAACATTCTAAATTACAATAATTTTGTGTATATTAATAAGCTGATAATAGTCTTTTTCTAGGCAATAAAATTTTTTAGTACAGAATACTTATGATTACAAAAGTTATTGTGAATAATAGCTAAACATCTTTAAACTTTATTGCACGATAAGAAATTAGATATTAAAGGTGTTTAAACAGACTTATTATATACTTTTTAATATCGCAAAAAGTTTAAACAATGTTATTATAAAATTTTATCGGAGATAAAATCCTTGCGCCTTAAAAACGGTATAATATTAAAAAAAAACAGCGCCTTAGCGTTTTTCCCAACCTGATTAAACTCTATTCTGCTTCAGAAGCATCATCAGAATAACAGGTATCCCAAACACAGAACTGATTACATTCAGCGGAATATGGGTTTTCTCTGAAATGACAGAAAAAACAAGCATGATCAGCATTCCCAGAAACATATTCAGGATCCACTGCTGCCATAATTTTGAAGGATTATAGATCAGCCTGCAGAAATGAGGTACAATAATTCCTATAAATAAGATAGGACCTAAAAATGCGGTAATGGATGCCGATAACAGGGAAGAAGCTGCAATGATCAGGATTTTAAGCTGACTGAGATTCACCCCTAAGCTTTGAGCATAGGATGTTCCCAGAGAATTTCCTATCAATGGTTTTATCGTTTTAAAACAGAAAAATAATCCAGTGAAAACCAGAATGGAAAGTACGTAGATCTGGTTTCTGGAAACCAGATTGTTGGCTCCGAATGACCATAAGATATAATTTTTCAGACTCTGATTTTCCGCATAGAACTGAAGAAGGGAAACAATGGCTCCTGCAAAAGCAGAAACAAGGAACCCGAAAATAATAAGATAAGATTTATCCTGAAATCTGTTCGACATAGAGAGCAGAACCAGCATCAGTACCAGACTTCCGGCAATCGCAGATAAGCTGAGAAAACTGTTCTGCAGAAATTCGGGAATCAGAATATCATGAGAAAAGAAAATATAAAAGGCAACGGACAGGCTGGCCACCGAGGTAATTCCCAGAATATCGGGTCCTGCCAATGGATTCTGAAAATACTCCTGCATCAGAAATCCTGAGGTGGGAATAGAAATCCCGGCAAGAAGCATGACCAGAATGCGGTTGACCCTGATCTCTGCAATCTGGCTGTTGGCAGAATCTATGAAAAAATCCTGAAGATTTAAGTTTAAAAATCCTGTGTTCAGATTAATTACCACGGCCAAAATGATGGCGGCTGTTAAAACCAGACACAGGATCTTGAATTTATTTGACATTATTCAGAAAGAATTCTGTATATATTATTTTAGCAGGGCATCGATTTTTGAGTTCAGTACTTCTTCCGTCATCATTCCCGGATATTCGTCAATCTTATCTCCTTTTCTCATATAGGTAAAAGGAATTGAACCTCCGTCCCACTGTTTGAAATTATTGGTAAAAAAAGTAGGATCCAGCTGCTGGCCATCCAGAAGAATAATATGTCTGGCCAGATCATTTTGCTGGGCAAAGTTTTTTACGGCAGTGTCCCATTCCGTTTTATCATCCAGACTGATGAAGGTAAATTTAACAGGTTTGTTTTTCAGCTCCTGCATTTTATTTTTAAAATGAGGAATTTCTCTCATACACGGGCCACACCAGGTTGCGAAAAAGTTCGTTACGTAAAGTGTATCATTATTTTGAGCTAAATATTTTCCTACATTTTCAGCTGTAAACTCTTTTGGTGTATAAGCACCGGTTTCGGCAGAGGTCTTTTCCACAGTAGAAAGAGAATCCGTGGGCGTAGTGGCATCTGTTTTGCCACCTTCTTTTTTGCAGCTGTAAAGCGCGGAAAGAATAAGCGTGGATAAAATTATCTTCTTCATAAATTATTTTTTGTCTATTTTTGGATTGAAGTATGAAACAACAAATCTATAAAGGGAAACTGATCCGGTTTCACCGGTTAAAAGTAACGAAAAAGGAAGAACTGACCAAAAATACTTTCTCCCTGGAGTTTGAAATTCCTGGAGAACTTGAGGAGAATTTCAGATTTGAAGCCGGCCAGTTTGTAAGCATACAGTTTATGGCTCATGGAAAGGAAGTCATCAATGACTATTCAATGACTTCAGCACCTTATGAGAAAAGAATATGTCTCGGAATAAAGATAAATTCCCCTGAAGGAGAAGCTTCACAGCTGTTTCAACATTACCGTGAAGGAGATGAAATGCTGGTAAGTGAACCTTCCGGAAGATTTACACTGGTTTCAAAGCCCAGTGAGTTCAGAACGATCGTTGCTTTTGCTGCCGGCATAGGAATCACTCCGATTCTCAGTCATTTTAAAAATATTCTGCACAATGAGCCACGCACCAGGCTGTTCCTGTTCTTTGGAAATAAAAGTTCAGATGAAGTGGTATACAGGGATCAGCTGGATAACCTGGCCAGAACGTGCGGAGACAGACTTCAGATCTTCTACTTTTTCTCACAGGAAAAAACGGCAGATCAGTTTTTTTATGGAAGGCTGGACGGGAAAAAATTAAGCCTGATCATCAATCAGATCCTTCATCTGGATGATACGGATGAAGAATCTACGATCTGGGATGCGGTAGATGAAGTACTGATCTGCGGAAAGGGAGAAATGATCAAAACACTGGCTAATGCCTGCTATCATCACGGCATTCCCAAAAAAAATATACATTTTGAACTGTTTGAAGAGTTTAACGATGATATTTACCCGATAGAAAATGAGTTTCCGCTGATCAGAAATGTTGAAGTGGAATTCAAAGCATTAGGGAAAGAATATCAGGTGGAGCTTCCGGATAATCGTGAAAAGATCCTGCAGCAGCTGCTGGTTCAGGATTTTCCGGTTCCTTATTCCTGTAAATCCGGGATATGCGGAAGCTGTGAGTGTTATCTGGAGGAAGGAGAAGTAGAGCTTCTGGAAAATGAATACCTTACAGAGAAAGAAGAAGCACAGGGGAAAATATTAGCCTGCATGTCAATAGCAAAAAGTAAAAAAATAAAGCTTAACTTTGATCTTAGTTGAGGATTATTAGGAACATATTTAATTTAACCTTTGTGTCAATAGAAATGGGAGTTCTGTTGATCATACTCTGCAATGCCTGGGTTTTCGGACTGACGAACGGGCGTACCTATACCAAAATTTCAAAAATCCCGCCGAGAGAAGTTGCTTTGGTCCTGGGAACTTCTCCCAAAATGAGATCAGGACTTTCCAACCCTTATTTTACGAAAAGGATGGATGCTGCCGCACTTCTTTACCATCACGGGAAAATCAGAAAGATTATTGTAAGCGGTGAAAAAAGTAAAGGGTATAATGAACCTGCTGCAATGAAGAATTATTTGATTTATCAGGAAGGGGTTCCGGAAGATATTATTGTAGAAGATCCGAAAGGATTTAACACCTATAAAAGTATTTTACGCTGCAAGGATGTATATAAGAAAACAGACGTGATCATTGTTTCACAAGGGTTTCATAATCTCCGTGCCCTGTTTTTTGCAAGAAACAACAATATGAATGCGCTGGGATTTGATGCACAGGACGTAACAAAGCCCGAAAGCTACTACAGAAATCAGTTCCGGGAGATTCTCGCCAGAGTGATTGCCGTAGTATATTTTATATTGGGAATTTCTCCGGATTAGAAAGGGTATCCGAATGCAATATTCAGTGTAGGTTTGAAAGGCTGGAAATTCTTAAATCTCCATCGGTCTCCATCCGGTTTATTCGGATCATAGATTTTGTAAGCAAGATCAAGTCTCAGAGTGATATAGGCAATATTCAGTCTTAATCCCACACCGCTTCCGATTCCAACCTGTCCCAGGAATTTGTTGAATTTGAATTCATCACCATAACCTCCGGTTCCATCGGGTTTTCTAAGGCTCCATGTATTTCCTATATCCGTAAATAATGCACCTTCATACATTTCATTAAAGGGAATCCTGTATTCTATGTTTGTGGTGAGTTTCACATTGTTCGTCATATAGGTACGCACTCTTTCATCAATCTGGGAATCTGAAGGTCCAAGCCCTCCAAAAGCTACCCAGGCTCTGATATCATTGGATCCACCGTTGAAATAAGACTTAATAACCGGCATATCCGTAGAGTTTCCGTAAGGAATACCGAGACCGATAAACTGTCTCAATACTAAAGTCTGATTGCCATTGAATTTAAAATATTTTCGGGTATCGATATCAAATTTCACAAACTGGGCGTATGGGAGTCCGAAAATTGTTCTCTGAGGATTCGTGATAACACCTCCTGCATCTCTTTTTTGATTGAATATGCTTAAAATATTACCTGCAAGTTCTACTTTTCCGTTAAAATAGAAGGCATTCGGATAATCTTTTTTACCAATCTCACTGTAAACAAAATTATAGATCATGGAAGAAATGAGGATATCCTGAGTTTGTCTGTCCTTATTCACAAGCGATCCCATAAATGCCAGCAGAAGATCCTGGTTTTTCTTATCCAGTGAACCTATGTAAGCATTGTTTTTCAGAATCATTTCTGAAACATCATCAATACTGAGTTGCCCTGAAAGGTACTTGTTCTCAATATCCGCCAGTTCCGGAATATTAGCCGTGTAATCAAAATAATTTCTGAACATATCATCCTTGATTCTTTCATCGTTCGTGAAATAATCATAATAGGCATCTTTATTTTTGGTAAGACTGACCTGCGTATTGAACAGGGTAAGTCTGTGTGAAACCTGATCGTTGACATTGGCCTGATAATTAAGTCCCGTATTAAAATTTACCCTTCCCAGGCCGATATTATTCTGTACCGATGCCCCTAAAAGAATAGAGGAAGTTGGAGTATATCTTTTGGGAAGAAGCTTATAATAATCAAAAGGAAGCAGCAGCCTCGGGAAATTGAGGGACGCCTGGGCTGAAATTTCATAAGCCAGTTCTCTTTTACTGATATCTTTGGTACTTCTTATGGACCCGAAAGCTCCGGAAAGACTCGTTGAAAGGTTTTCCGCCCCTCGGAAGACATTCCTTGTGGTAAGATCTACGGAAGGGGACACCCCGAGATTCAGAATCTGGGAATAATTGACGTCGGTTCCTACCTTCAGTTCATATTTAGGCAGAGGTTTCAGAACATAAAGAACATCGATAATACTGTCATTAGGTGCTGTACCGCCACCTCTTCTCAGGGAATCTCTTGCCTTTACAAGGCTGAAGTTGTTCATTGCGAGAAGATTTCTTTTGGTAAGATCCAGTTTTTTCTGGTCATATACCTGTTTGTTGTCTATGATAACGGATCTCCACAGTGATGATATTTTATAATTATCGTTCACTCTATGGAATCTTATTCTCCGCAGGCTGTCTTTCACCGTATTTTTAGGGTAGTCACCATTCTCTTCTATGATGGCCACATCTATATTCCCGATTGTGGAGATTTTATAAGGACGGTCTGTGGAATCCCGGTGGATCTCAAGTACGAGAGGAACCTGTTTTTTATTTTTTAAGGTATCGGCAACAAAGGACACCTCTTCATTGGAGCTGTTGAACCTGTAATATCCTTTTTCCCTCATCAGGTCGGTAATTCTTGCCGCTTCTTTTTCAAGCACGGTCTGGTCCAGAATCTGGCCGGATCTTATCAGACTCTTGTCTAGTTTCTGCCAGTAAAGGCCTTTAACGGTAGGATCTGTAATATTATAGTAATAGTCCTTAATATAAGTGGGTTCGTTGTGCCTGATGAAATAATTGACAGCAGCCTTTTTTGAAGCAGAATCAAGCACATGCTTAAAGTTGACTTCTGAATTCCAGAAACCTCTGTAAACCATTCTTTTCTCAATAGATTCAGCACTTTTTTCACTTCTTGTCTGATCCAGAATAACAGGCGGGCTTCCCCAATTGTGAAGGAGACGGTCTAAAAAGAGCGTTTTTCCCACGTTATTTTTCATACCGTATTTGATGAACAGGGAATCTCTCAGTTTCTGATCTCTCATTTCACTGGGATACGTCATGTATTCATTAAGCAGGGTATCATATTTGGGATTAGCCATATTATAAAAACCGAGACTTAACGGCATAAAGAGAAGCTGCTTTTTATTGGGCTTCTGCTGTACATAATCTTTCAGCTCTTCATCAAAAGATTCTTTCTTATCTTCGAATTCAAAATTGTTTTTGGTGAGCAGATATTCGCCATCCGGAACCTTTTTGGTTGTGCTGCATGCGTAAAGTAGGCCAACAAATGTTGCAAATGAGATAATTTTATAATATTTTTGAGGAGAATTCTTATAATGCTTACAGCTCATACAATAAAAGTTTTACAGTCTTTAGATAAAAAGAAGTTCAGACAAAAATACAATTTGTTTTTGGTTGAAGGTAATAAAATCATTTGTGAACTTTTCGATTCAAACATTAAAATTAAGGAAATATTCTCTACGGATCCGCAAAAATTAGGCCGTACAGATGCACCTGTTATCCAGATCACTGAAAATGAGCTGAAAAAGATCAGCTTTCTTAAAACCCCGAAAGATTCCGTGGCGGTATGCTATCTTGCTGAAGGGGAAATAAAAGAAGACAGAGAGGTACAACTCGTTCTGGACGGGATTCAGGATCCCGGAAATCTGGGCACAATTATCCGCCTGGCAGACTGGTTCGGCATTGAACAGATCATCTGCAGCGAAGATACGGTAGATGTTTACAATCCAAAAGTAATACAGGCGACGATGGGATCTTTTACCCGGGTAAATACTGTTTATACAGATCTTGTGGACTATCTGTCCGGAACGGAAAGCGTAAATATCGGAACAGATATGGAAGGGGAAAGTATTTATTCGTTTGAGAAGCCGGAGAAAATGAATCTTATTCTCGGCAATGAAGGAAACGGAATGCGTCCTGAAACAGAAAAATTACTTCATAGGTGTGTAACGATTCCGAGATTCGGAAAATCACAGTCTACGGAAAGCCTGAATGTCTCTATGGCAGCAGGAATTGTGCTGGGACAGCTTTTCAGAAGTTAAATTTATAAGATTTCAGATTTCAGATCCTGATAGGGTATTATTCATTTATCTGTCTGAAATCTGAAATCTTATATTTATTTTATATCAGCTGTTCCATACTGGAAACACTTTTGTTTTTCTGATATTCTTCAAGTTTTTTTCTGACATACTTCAGTGCAATAGGAGCGAGATAGATCATAGCGGCCCCCAGAAGTTTCTTTTTCCAGTTGGGACTTTTCATGTTCTTTTTTGCATAATTGCCAACGAGCGCTGTTACCCCAAGTTTAATAAGCCCGTCAGTAACATTTCCTCCCAATGCAGTGCTGGCAATACCTACTGCCGTATTTTTATTGATCAGCAGATCTTTCACCTCAGAAGTAAGCTGTCTTGCAATAACGTCTTTACGGAGAACCACCTTTTCATCGCCGTCATCATCTACTTTTTCCTGAAGGTACTGATCGCTCAGTCCGTTGGTAAAGGCACTTAAACTTTCCTTTGTATTCTTAAAGGTAAGAAGATTTTCCAGATCATTTATTTCGCCTTGAAGCAGTTTTTTCTTTCTCCTTAATTCTTCGATGCTTTCATATTTTCTGCCCATAGCTTAATGATTTAAAAATTTAATAACCTGGTCTGCAACCGTATTGACAATTTTATTCTTGAAAGCAACCACAAATGCCATGATAAGAGCATAGAACGCAGCAACAATCAGAAAACCGTAAGAAGTATTATCCAGAGCTTTGCCGATAAGAAAGGCAATTCCGAAATTGAAAAGGATAATAAAAAAAGCAAAAGCAACAAGCAGCACTACAAAGTAGGTAATGAGCCCTGCGGAAAGAGAAGATTTTTCGGTGGCTTCAATTTTCAGAAGATCTATTCTCTTCGAGGCATATTCTTTAATAGTCTCTATCATTGTTTTTTTTTAAAGTTACAAAAAAAGGAACTTTCGCACAAAAAGTTCCTTCCCATAATTTACTCAAAAAATAAATTACTTATTTTTTAAGATCATTCAATTCAGCTTCTACATCCTTTACTACGTCTGCAGTTTTAGAAACGATCTGATCCTTGTATTTATCATATCCGTCTTTTACCGTATGGGCTACATTATTGGCTGTTTCTTTGAAAGTAGAAGAAATATTGCTGTACTGGTCCTTTACTTTTTCAGAAACCTCACCGTATTTGTTTTTAGCCTGGTCTTTTAGGTCGTTTGCTTTATTTTTGATTTTTTTTCTTGTTTCTTTACCTTCTTCAGGGGCATAAAGCATTCCTAAGATTACACCTGCTGCAGCACCTGCAAGAAGTCCTGCCAATATACCTGCTGTATTTTTTCCTTTTCTAGACATTTTAAGCTTTTTTAATAGTTAATAAAATTAGTTTTTTACTGTGTCAAAATGTACAATTTGCATACCAAAGGAGAGTGGCAGCCTATTAAAAAGTGTTAAATCTTATTGATATGGGATAAAATCAGGTCTATGGTTTCTTCTTTTGTAAGCGAAGTATTGTCGATTACAATAGCATCTTCTGCCTGTTTCAATGGGGCAATTTCCCTCTCACTGTCGATCTTGTCGCGTTCAATAAGGTTCTGTTTTACCTGTTCTCTGTCTGTTTTTATTCCCAAACCTGCCAATTCAAAATATCTTCTGTTGGTTCTTTCATCAATACTGGCAGTAAGGAAGAATTTATAGTCTGCATTTGGCAGAACTACTGTCCCTATGTCACGTCCGTCCATAATAATACCTCCTTTTTCTGCCAGATTTCGCTGGGATTGGAGAAGAAAGTCTCTTACTTCTTTCTGTTTGGCTACAATACTTACATTGTCTGAAACTTCAGTGGTACGGATCTGCTTGGAAATATCAATATGATTGAGGTAAAGAACCAGCTCATTATCATTGTTTCTGAACTCAAGTTCGATCTGGTCTAAGGATGAGAAGAGCTTCGGGAGATCAACAGAGCCGTCTTCATTCATACAGTTCTGTATGGCAAACCATGTAATGCCTCTGTAAAGCGCACCGGTATCCAGATGTATAATATCCAGTTTATCGGCAATGACTTTAGATATTGAACTTTTTCCGGTAGACGAGTACCCATCGATAGCTATTACAGGTTTTTTCATACCGCAAATTTCAAGATTTTTTTTAAAAAACCAAGTCTGTAAAGAAAAAAATCTACATAAGAATGCAGATTTATAGGGTGAAATTATTCTCCTGCGTGGCTGCTAAGGTCTATGGAAACACCTATCTGGTTCACATTGGAAGAGTTATGGTAACGTACATGAGCGTAATCGATACGGAACTTTCTTAATTTGATTCCGAAACCTCCGGAAAGCCCCGAAAAGTTTCTCTGATCTGCCACGGCCAGCTCATTACCTCTTTTTACATTGTATCCAAGTCTGATATTAAACCCTTTTTCAGGGAAAAGTTCTGCTCCTACGGAAAAATGGTCTGCCAGCTTTCTGCCGAAACCTACTTCCTGCCCGTTCACATTATATTGATCTGAAATATCAAACTGCTGAAGATCATGCGCCGTAATGGTGATGGCAAGCGGAATCATTTTCAGGATTTTGGTATACCCCAGATCCACTCTGAACGGAAGATTTTCTCTTGTTCCGTTGAATGATTTCAGCTGAAATCCGAAATTCCTTAATACCAATGAAAGGGTTTCCTTGTTTTTCTTATTGTGATAAGTAACTCCCGCCGTTCCTGAAATAGCAGAAGAAGTATAATTGTCTATTTTTGAAGTGATAAAATTGATTCCTCCTCCAATAGTCCAGTCTTCTTCAAACTGATAGGCATACCCTGCACCAATGGCTACATCGGAAGCTTTGAAGTTTCCGTTTTCATAACCGCTTTCATCGGTTCTGGGAATGCTGCCATAGCTCATATATCTTGCATTGATGGTGGCCATATGTCCGTTATCGAAATCCCTGGCATAGGCCACGGTTCCGTATTTGGAATCGGCAAGGTAGGCAGCACCGTTTACAGATAACTGTTTATCTGAATCTTTATTAAGAAGGGACGGGTTTGCAATGGCAAAGGAAACATCATGATCTCTGACGGAAATTGCATCGCCGCCTAAGGCAGCCTGTCTGGCAGATACAGGGATGTTTAAGAAAGGATAAACATTTGTTCCTGTTTGTGCATAAGAAACAATTCCTGATAGAAATAATGAAAAAATGACAATTTTCTTCAATTCAATTTATAATTAATGCAAAAATAATCCTTTTTCGTACTTATCAAAATATTTCTGACATTATTTGTGTGTAAATATTTTTCTTTTACCAATATTTTTAATGATTATATTTGCAAAATCAAATTTCGGGGAAATCAGCTCCAATAAAATTTATTAAAATTAAAGATGAAATATAAAAGAATCCTTCTAAAACTGAGTGGTGAGGCCTTAATGGGAAACAGACAATACGGTATTGACAATGAAAGACTGCAGGAGTATGCGGCGGAGATCAAAAAAGTAGTGGATAAAGGATGCGAAGTAGCGATCGTTATTGGAGGAGGAAACATTTTCCGTGGAGTAGCAGGTGCAGCGAAAGGGATGGACAGAGTGCAGGGAGATTACATGGGAATGCTGGCAACGGTTATCAACGGAATGGCACTTCAGGGAGCACTGGAGGATGCGGGAATCAAAACAAGACTTCAGTCTGCTATTGAAATGGACAAGGTAGCAGAACCTTTTATCAAAAGAAGAGCGGTGAGACACCTTGAAAAAGGCAGAGTCGTGATCTTCGGAGCCGGAACAGGAAACCCGTATTTTACCACAGATACCGCTGCAACGTTAAGAGCAATTGAAATAGGGGCAGATGTAATCCTGAAAGGAACCAGAGTAGACGGAATTTATGACAGCGATCCTGAAAAGAATGCTGATGCCGTAAAATATAATTCATTATCTTTCGACGAAGTATTTGAGAAAAACCTCAAGGTAATGGACATGACGGCCTTTACTTTAAGCCACGAAAACAAGCTTCCGATCATTGTATTCGATATGAATAAAGACGGTAACCTGGAAAAGATCGTGGAAGGGGAAAATGTAGGGACTCTGGTAGATTTATAGAACGTAGTACGCAGAGTAAAGATTTTTAACAGTACTCATTACTGATTACTTATCATTTCATAATTAATGTGCAATTTATCAAACTATAATATAATAATGGAAGAATTAGATCTTATATTAGAATCTGTAAAGCAGGATATGGATGCAGCTGTAAAGCACCTGGATCACGCATTTCAAAGAATCAGAGCAGGACGTGCTTCTACGGCTATGGTTCAGGATGTAATGGTGGAATATTATGGAGCAATGACTCCTATCAACCAGGTTGCCAACGTATCTGTTCCGGATGCCATGACAATTTCTATTCAACCTTGGGACAGAACGGCTATCAACGCGATTGAGAAGGCAATCATCAATTCAAACTTAGGCTTTGCCCCTTCTAATAACGGAGAGAATATTATCCTTAATGTTCCGCCTTTAACGGAGGAAAGAAGAAAGGAGCTGGCAAAACAGGCTAAAGTAGAAGCTGAGCAGACTAAAGTAACGGTAAGAAATGCAAGACAGGACGGGTTGAAAGAACTGAAAAAACTGGAAGGAGTTTCTGAAGATGTAGTAAAAGGAGTGGAAGAAGAAATTCAGGCTTATACCGACAAATATGTAAAGCTTTGTGATGAGCATCTTAAAACAAAAGAAGCTGAAATTATGAAAGTGTAATTTTCAGTTTTTGAAAATAAAAAAGAGGTTTCCCGGGGGACCTCTTTTTGTTTTTTACAGACATTCTCTGTTTTCTTTCTGATCTTTATTTTTCATGAGCAATCTGTATGTTTTCATAAGATCATCGGTCTTACACGGTACTTCTTTGCCCGCAATTTTAGAAGGATCCGGTTTTTCTGAGCCGTTGGATCTTATGCTGTATTTCTTTTCGAGACATCTGATAGGTTTTCCGTTCAGGATATAGATCCTGGTTTCTGTAATATCATCTTTGGTAACAGGTTTTTCCGGGGTTCCGCCATCGAAATTCCATACGGTTTCTTCCCTGAAGATGAAGAACGGTTCCCCATTCCTGATGAAATACTGTTCGGTAGCCGAAAAATGGCTGTGTTCCGTGTAAGAATGCCGGATCACTTTAATGCCGTCTTTTTCTGAATAAAAGGTAACCTCTCCGGCAGGTTCTTCGTTGCAATTGTAGGTAAATCCTTTTGAAGTAAGCTTATTTGTTTCCAACAGTGTGTGCAGCCTGGTATATTCTTTTTTAATATCATCAGTCGGGTCTGATGAATCTGCCTGTCCGGAAGTTTTTTTAACGGCAGAACTGTCTGCCCCGGAAGATGGCAGGTGAGTTTCTCCGGTATCTGCTTTTTTACAGGACATAAAGACCGCCAGGAATGCTGTAATGAATAGTATTGTTTTCATATTTTGTAAGAATGGTATTAAAAACGGAGATTCCTGTGAGAAATCTCCGTATCTGTTTATTTACAGTTTTCGTTATAATCTGCAATCACTTCTTCCACAATTTCAGGAACGTTTGACATGACATCATCAATCTGGCTTTTGATCAGCTTCCCAAGTCCTGATCTTTTTTTCTCATCATTTTTAAGAGAAGCGTAAGAACCGGCGGTTAATTTCCCTTTGGCATAACTGCAGTCTGCAATGATGGTTTTGGCTTTGGCGAACGTAAGCTCTTCCAGTTTGCCCCCTTTTTTGGTATAAATATAGGAAGGGAAATTTCTCATTCTTTCATTTTCTTTGTCAGCGGCTGCGATTTGTCCGCCTGCAGAGAACGTGGTAGGGTAGCCGTAAAGCTTGTATACTTTGATCTTTCCGTCTGTAACTACTTCTGCGAACTGTGTACTTTTGGTGAGATTGTTGAATGCTTTCAGGTTTCCGCTCAGTCCGCCGGTTGCGGTATTGAACCCTTCTTTTGTATTGGTATATTTAATGGTTTCAAAATGTCTTTCATTGTTGTCTGCATCAATAGCGGTGTACCCCTTAATATCGTCCGCATCAAAACCTTTGAACTTCTGTTTCTTTTTGGTCTTGTCAATATCTGCTGTCGCAATGAATTTTACTTTCTTCTGGTTATCCCACGGATTTCTTTCGTCTCCGTTCAGTCTGACAATTCCTTCAATCTTTTTACCGCTTTTATCAATGATATAACCCGGTTTCTCATCATTTCTCAGTTCATAATCCGTATTGCCGTCTTCCTGTGCATATGCGTTGATAGAGACGATTGTAAATAAGCTAAATAGTAGTGCTTTTTTCATGTAATTATTATTTTTAACAATTTTTGTAAATATAATCTTTTATGGGGTATGAAAAAACAGGATGAAATACCACAATTCCATGAATAAAAAAGACCCGGATCTCGCCGGGCCTGTATTATTAATTCTACTTTTATCAATTACTGATACCTTGTATGTTCTTTCGTTTTTACAAATAGCTTTGTAACCGGTTTAAAGAAGGCTTTGTATTTCTCTGCATCAAACAGCTGCGAATCGGTAAGGGCCTTATACGTCATCCATACTCCGAAAGGAAGAAGGATCAGGTTCGGCAGCCAGGCAGCCAGATAAGGGCTCATTTTTCCTCCCCAGGATACGTTTTCAATCCCGAGATTCATCACATAGAAAATAATGAAAATAATAATTGCTATGATCACGGGAAGTCCCATTCCTCCTTTTCTGATGATCGATCCCAGACTGGCTCCGATCAGGAAGAAGATGATACAGGTTACAGAATAGGAAATAATTCTCTGCTGATAAATCACAACCTTACTGAAATATTTTATATTGGAGCTGAATTCATTCTTTTTATCAGCGGCTGTTGTTTTCAGGCTTTCCAGGTTATTATAGGAATTGTAAAGAAGCTCCAGCTTTTTGTCTCCCTTTAAAGAATCCATTTTGATCTGGGGCTTGGGAGTTGCTTTGGACTTCACATTTTTATCCATATAGCTTACCAGTGAATTGGTACGGCTTAAGACATCAGTTCCGACATTGGTAAAAAAGGCGGCATTATCTTTCTTGTTTTTGGTTACTGTTTCATTCAGTTGTCCGTAAGTCTGGAAACGGTAATCGTCTGTGATCTGTTCCTTTTCAATGGCTTTATTGATAAGGTCACTTACATCAAAAAGAGAAACCAATGTATCAAATTTGATGGCCTGATCGGGCTGTTTACTTCGTACATTTTCACCTTTTCCGGCGAAATTATCCTCAAATACATAGCCGTCGTATAGCTCCAGTTTTAGATAGTTTCTGGTAGGTGCAGGCACAAATCGCCCCTTTTTGGCAACAATGGTTTGTTGGTTTTCATAAGTGCTGGCTTTTTTGTGAACAAAAACGCCTTCAATATTTTCACCGTTATCTCCATATAGTTTATCAAACTTTACCATATATCCGGGAAGCTGATCAATGAACTGGCCCGGTGTAAAGTTAAGGGCAGGTTTGGTCTGTGCAATATTGAAGAGCATATTCTTTGCCTTTTTCTGGAAATCCGGAATAATATTATTGGAGAAGAAAAAAAGCATCACTGCCAAGATGACTGATACCCCAAATAGCGGAGCCATCACCCTTGTAAGAGAAATTCCGGCAGCTTTCATGGCCGCAAGCTCATACCGTTCTCCAAATTCTCCAAAAGACATAATGCTTGCCAGAAGAATGGTAAGCGGGAGTACCATACTGATAACGCTTACCCCAAGATAAAAAAGAAGTTTTAGGATCTGCCAGTAGCTTAATCCTTTACCCATAAACTGCCCCAACTGAACCCAGATAATGTTTACAATAAAAATGAAAAACAATACGCTGAATATAAAGAAAAACGGTCCAAAGAAGGTTTTTATGATATATCGGTCTAGTATTTTTAACATGCGCCAAAATTAATCAAAAAGCCACAAAGTTTACTTGTGGCTCTTATAATTTTTATATTTTTCTTTACTACCGAAAAGTAAAACTGCAGATGTGCAGATTGGTCTTTCGGTTTTAAAGTTCTGTGATCACGTAATTTTTGAACTTATTCTTGTCGAAAACGAACATATTAGGGTCCAGTTCCTGGTTTTCCTTATATTCTTTAATGGCAATTACCGCTACGTCCTGGTTGTTTCCGTGCTGTTCAAGTTTTACCATCTGTTTCTTTGCAGAATCTACAAAAAGATAAACGTATTTTATTCCGTTTGATTTTACAGGGGTAAGTTTAATGAAATCCGCATTTACACCGTTTACTGTCTTTTTGCCGTTATAAGTTACATTATAATCATTTCTGTAGGTTGTAAGATAGTTGATAGGGGAGAACATAGAGCTGCTTCCGTTAGGTTTGGCAATCGTTACTTCCATATCATCTGCATTGATGTTGTAGATCTTGTTCCCGTCATAGATCTGTTCTGTGTCCATGATTTTGAGCTTATATTTTTCTCCTGCGGCATAATAGATTCCCGGTTCGGTTTTGTTTACCTGTCCGTTTACTCCGCTTCCAAAAGAAAATTTGAAGTAGGAATTCTTTTTAGAATTATAGTTGGCGGTAATATCATCCAATATCTTTTTTGCCTTTGCATCAATTTTCTGTGCCTGAGCAAATCCAACTGCACCTGCAACAAAACTTCCCAATATCACTTTTGAAATAATATTTTTCATTTTCTTTATTTAATAATCTTTAGATTTTTTATTCCTAAGGCTGAAAACAATTTGTTTTTTCCTTTAACTACGCAGATCTTCCAAAAACTGTTCCAAAGAGTGAAGATCGGTAATGAGAACTTCTCTGGCTTTGGCTCCGTTGAAACCTCCCACAATGCCGCTTGCTTCCAGCTGGTCCATGATTCTTCCAGCTCTGTTATACCCCAGTTTCAGCTGTCGCTGAAGCATAGAAGTAGATCCCTGCTGGGTAGAAACAATGATTCTTGCCGCCTCTTCAAATAAAGCATCTTTTTCATTCGGATCGAAAGTACTTACTGAGCCGGATGAATCTTCAGAAACATATTCAGGAAGAAGGAATGCAGAAGCGTATCCTTTCTGTTCACCAATGTATTCTGCCAGCCTTTCGACTTCCGGAGTATCAACAAAGGCGCACTGAAGTCTTAGAATTTCATTTCCGTTAAAATAAAGCATGTCTCCTTTACCGATCAGCTGGTCGGCACCCGGAGAATCCAGGATAGTTCTTGAGTCTACGCTGGAAATTACCCTGAAGGCTGCTCTTGCAGGGAAGTTGGCTTTAATCATCCCTGTAATTACGTTTACGGAAGGTCTCTGTGTAGCCACGATCAGGTGGATTCCTACTGCTCTGGCAAGCTGGGCCAGTCTGGCAATCGGTGATTCAACTTCTTTTCCTGCGGTCATGATCAGATCCGCAAACTCATCTACTACCAGTACAATGTAAGGGAGAAAGCGGTGTCCGTTCTCAGGGTTAAGCTTTCTTTCCGTAAACTTTTTGTTGTATTCTTTCAGGTTTTTACAGAAAGCATTCTTAAGAAGGTCATACCTTGTATCCATCTCAATACAGAGAGAGTTCAGGGTATTGATTACTTTATTGGTATCTGTAATAATGGCTTCTTCTGCATCCGGAAGTTTAGCCAGATAATGCCTTTCAATTTTTGAATACAGGGAAAGTTCTACTTTCTTAGGATCTACCATTACAAACTTCAGTTCACTCGGATGTTTTTTGTAAAGGAGAGAGGTGAGAATGGCATTGATACCCACCGATTTACCCTGTCCGGTAGCTCCAGCCATCAGCAGGTGGGGCATTTTTGCGAGATCGGCCATAAAAACTTCATTGGAAATGGTTTTTCCGAAAACAACAGGCAGATCCATATCCGTATTCTGGAATTTATGAGAGGCGATCACAGACCGCATAGATACCATAGTTGGGTTCTTTCTCGGGACTTCAATTCCAATGGTTCCTTTTCCCGGCATTGGGGCAATAATCCTGATTCCAAGAGCGGAAAGGTTCAGGGCAATATCATCCTGCAGTTTTTTAATGGCTGCCACACGGATTCCCGCTTCCGGTACGATTTCGTATAATGTAACGGTAGGTCCGATGGTAGCTTTGATTTCAGCAATCCCTACATTGAAATTCTTTAAAAGACCTACGATTTTATTTTTATTCTCTTCAAGCTCTTCTTTGTTGATGGAGATTTCTTCATTTCCGTAATCTTTCAGAAGATCAATGGTCGGCATCTGGAATCCGGCAAGATCGAGTTTGTGATCATACAGGCCATGCTTTTCAACAAGCTCCTGGGATTTTCTGTCTGAATCGTCGAGAATATCTATGACAGGGGCTACTTCCACATTGAATTTAATATCTTCCTGAACCGGGTTTAAGGGCGGAACCGGAAGCTTAACCTCAGAAACCGGGCTCATATCAAATGCCTGCTCCGGAGTTGAAACAGGAACAGAGGGTTTTGTGTTGAGATTCAGGTTCAAAGGCTGAGACTGATCTTTTCTGTGATCTTCAAAAGAAGTATGGTTGGGGGTTACAATAGTTTCTACCTCTGCTACCGGCTCCGCTTCAGGGAATCCTTTCGGAACCTGTACCGGTTCCGGTTGTTTGTTTTTTACCTGTTCTGGCTGACCGGACACGTCAGTTACCGTAACATTGGGCATCTTATTCTCAGCTTCTTCTTCCAGTTCGTCATCTGCTTCGAAATTATCATCAGAACTAGGCATCATCGATTTTACTTTTCCGATGGTATTTTCATTGATGGTATCCAGTTTGGCTTTAATTGAGCTTGGACGGAGATTGAATTCCAGAATGAAATATAAAAGAATACTTGCCGCCAGCACCACCCACAGCCCAACGGTTCCGATGATGGCATTGAGATAATCCATGATCTGATATCCGTAAACACCACCCATAACGCCCTGGCCTTTGGTGATGGCTCCCATAAAAATAGGTAACCAGCAGATAAAAAACAGAGAATGGCCGATCGTTTTCCACGGTTTGAATATTTTTTTCTTGAGGATCAGGGTACCTACCACCATAAATAAAAAAGCGATAATAAATGAAGCGATCCCTATGCTTTCAAAAATGAAAATATTTCCCAGCCAGTCACCGGCCTTTCCGAAAATATTGGAGGATTTTATGCTTTTGTCAAGCATGGTTCCTGCCTGGCTCTGATCTGCTTTCCAGTTCATTAAATAGGAGATGAACGAGAATGCCAGAACCACAGAAAAAAGAATGAAAGTAAGCCCGAAAAATATACGTGGCTTTGATAAGATTTTGCCTGTATCAGGCGTTTCTGTTGGTTTTGTCTGTGTCTTTTTATCCATAATATCAATGTGGGCAAATTTAATGTTTTTTCAACATTAAAAGAATCTTTTTTTACTCAAAAAGAAAGCGTAATTTATGGTTATTTTTTTGAATTTACGGTGCTTATCGGGGATAATTTAAGCTAAAAACCTGTTAAAATTTATTTAAAACATTAAGACCCTTTGAGTGTTAAGATGAATTAAGGAAAAAATCAAACATTTTTCATAAGCATCATACCTCAGAACGAAACCTGGCTTAATATCCTGAAGACCTTCTGTTTCATTAATAATTTGAAATGTTTACGGATAAAGGCGCAGGGACTTTCACCCAAATTTTTATTTACACGTTCTGAAATTTCAGTTGTAATACTGAAATGGAGATCCGTTTCTGAACTCATTCAAACGTTTTGGATTTCTGCTGTCGTAACTTTATGCCCTTAAAGCTTATAAAATAAACTTGTTTAATCTTTTCTGCAGGAGATTAAAAGACTGAACAGCTTTGTAAAATAAAGAGTAAGATATAGAAGATTTCAATAGCCCGGATAGGTATTATAAATCCAGCTAATTATGATTTTCAAAATTGAATTTTCCTCAATGTTTCCCATGTTATTAAGAACGGTTCAAAATAAGCGAAAACGGCTCTAAAGTGACAAAAAACAGCTTTTTTTAACCTCTTTGTAGTTTTTCATCCTTATTTTTGCATGTCAAGTATAATAAATCATGAAGAAGCTCCAAGATATTCTTATCTCAACCAGAACAATGGCTGTGTTGTTACTGGTGTACGCAGGCTCGATGGCTTATGCGACGTTCCTTGAAAACGATTATGGAACGCCAGCAGCAAAAGCATTAATTTATGAAGCAAAATGGTTCGAACTGATTATGGTTCTGCTCATTCTCAATTTCATAGGAAATATCGGAAGATACAGACTGTGGAAAAGAGAAAAATGGCCGGTTCTGATGTTTCACCTTGCCTTCGTATTCATCTTTATTGGTGGTGCCATCACAAGGTACATCAGTTTTGAAGGAACCATGCACATCCGGGAAGGAGAAACTTCCAATGAGATCATAACGGATAAAAATTTCTTGAAAATTCAGATCGAAGAAAAAGGAGATGTTCTTAATTATCAGGATATTCCTTATCTGATGTCACCTTTGCATAAAGACCTTAAAGCCACTTATGACTTCCACGGAAAAGAAGTGAAAGTTATCGCTAAGGAATACGTACAGAGAAAAAAAGACAGCTTAGTTGCTGAACCTAACGGAGCGGAATATCTGCACCTGGTTTCTACCGGAAACACAGGAAGACAGAATATCTACATCAAACCGGGAGAAACGAAATCCATCAACGGAACTTTGGTAACATTTAACAGAGCGATTGAAGGGGCCGTAGAATTTAAAAGTGAAGGCGGAAAACTCTTTATCAAAACTCCGGTTGATGCCAGTTTCATGACGATGGCAACTCAGGCTACCGGAAATACCAAAAAGGATGAATTCCAGCCTTTGGCGCTGAGAAGCCTTTATAGCATTAATGAACTTAAACTTGTTGTTCCAGAAGGTCTTAAAAAAGGAAAACTGATCGCTTTTGAAGGAGATAAAAAGAAAGACATGAATGTTCCTGATATGCTTAAAATTGAGCTGCAGGGGCCAAAAACAAAACAACTGGTTGAACTTTCGGTTGAAAAAGGAAACCCGAATGCCTACAAACAGATCACAATGGACGGGCTGAATATTATGGTTGGTTTCGGACCTAAAGTTTACAATACACCATTTGCCCTGAAACTGGATGATTTCGTTATGGAGACTTATCCGGGAAGTTCATCTCCGAGCGCCTATGAAAGCCATGTTAAAATCATTGATGAAGGCAAAGAAACGCCTTATAAAATCTATATGAACCATGTTCTTAACCACGGCGGATACCGTTTCTTCCAGGCAAGCTTTGATCCGGACAGAATGGGTACGGTTCTTTCCGTAAACCACGATTACTGGGGGACTTTGATCTCTTATATCGGATATGCTCTTTTATTTTTAGGAATGTTCATTATTTTCTTCTGGAAAGGAACTCATTTCTGGAAACTGAATAAAATGCTTTCTGATGTTAATAAAAAGAAAGCGGCAGCTGTACTTCTGATCTTCTTAAGCTTAGGGCTGAACGCTCAGAAAATTGAAACCCACGGCACAACTGACGGAAGCAGAGAACACGTTCATACGGAAGCAGACGGACATAATCACGCTCTGGCTCCGGAAGCAACTGCATCTGCACAGAATTCTGCTGCATCGCCGATCAATAAAATGAGACTGATTTCTCCGGATGAGATTATTGCCAGAAACAAGATCAGTAAAGAGCATGCAGATAAATTCGGATATCTTCTGGTTCAGAATATTGAAGGAAGAATTGTTCCGATGAATACTCAGGCACTGGAAGTTCTGAGAAAACTGTACAAACACGACCGCTTTAAAGGAACCGACGGGAAATCCCTGGATGCTAATCAATGGTTTCTATCTATCAATACTGATACAGAAAGCTGGACAGCTGTCCCTTTGATCAGTGTTGGAGCTGTAAAACCACTTCTGGAAAAAGCCAAAGCTAATGAAGACGGATATACTTCTCTGCTTAACCTTTTCCCGGTTGATAAAAAAACAGGGATGATGACCTATGTTCTGGAAAGAGACTATAATATTGCATTTGCCAAAAAACCGGCAGAACAGACAGAATATGATAAGCAGCTGATTAAACTTAACGAAAGGGTTCAGATCTTCAATGAGTTTTTCAGTGGCCAGTTCATGAGAATTGTTCCTGTGAAAAATGATGCCAACCATACATGGCATTCGTGGCTTGACCAGAAATTGGAACCGGATATGGAATCTCAGCAGGTAATGGGACCTTATTTTGCCGAAATTCTGCAGGCGCAGAAATCAGGAGACTGGAGTAAAGCGGATGCTGAACTGGCGAAACTTTCAGATTATCAGCAGAAATGGGGGAAAGCTGTTGTTCCTTCAAAATCTAAAGTAGATCTTGAAGTGTTCATGAATAAGGTGAACATCAACTTTAAGTTGTTGATTTTCTATACCCTTATCGGAGGATTACTGATGATTTTAGGATTTTTCGACCTGTTTAAACCCAACAGGATCTTAAATAAAGTAATTAAAGCGATCATTATAGTAGGTGCAGCAGGATATGTATTCCATTTCCTCGGGCTTGTTGCACGATGGTATATTTCAGGACACGCACCGTGGAGTAACGGATATGAAGCGATTATTTTCATTTCGTGGGTAGGTATCACGGCAGGATTCCTTCTGTACAGAAATGCCAATGCCCTGATTCCGGCAGCCGGATTTATGGTGGCGGTTATTATGATGGGGTTTGCTCATGGCGGATCAGCACTTGATCCACAGATCACGCCGCTGGTTCCGGTATTGAAATCGTACTGGCTGATCGTTCACGTGGCCATTATTGTATCCAGTTACGGATTCTTTGCACTGTCTATGATTATTGCAGTGATCAGTCTGGTGTTCTATATTATTTCAGATAAACCTACCTATAAAATACACCATGATACAACATTGAAAGAACTGGTTATTGTATCTGAAATGTCCCTTACAATTGGTCTTTTTGCCTTAACCGTAGGAAACTTCCTTGGAGGGATCTGGGCCAACGAATCATGGGGAAGATACTGGAGCTGGGATCCGAAGGAAACATGGGCTTTCATCTCCATTATGGTGTATGCATTTGTACTGCATATGAGACTGGTGCCGGGACTGAGAAGCAGATGGGCATTCCACGTAGCCACAATGTTTGCATTCTGTTCGATGGTAATGACCTATTTTGGGGTAAACTATTACCTGAGCGGGCTTCACTCTTATGCGGCAGGAGATCCGGTTCCGGTTCCGGCCTGGGTGTACATAGGATTGGCAACGATGACTTTACTGGCAGTAGTTTCTTATTTCAAGTTCAAAGGACTGACAAAGAAATAGACTTATAAAACAATAAAATTAAGATCCCGGAATGCTTGTTCCGGGATTTTTTATGCCTTTATTTCAGAACTTTTTTTCCAGTATTGCAATATTTTAACTTCATTCGGGTGATATACATTTGAATATTATAACCGGAAGTAGCTTCCAGCCTCTCTCTTCCTCCTTCAAGTCTTTTTATCCCTGAATTCTTTAATCCAAACTCTCAGGTTATTTTAAAATGTTTCAGAAATCCATTCTAAAAAAATCAGCATCCATAGTTTTTATTAGTGATTAATTTGTATCTTTATGATATCAAAATAATATCAAATTAAAATTTACTGTTATGGAAAAAGTTTTAAAACCGATGTCCGGCTATCTGACTTTAGTGATCTGTCTGATCCTGTTTGTAGCATCTGTTTACCTTTTTATTTCCGGAGTTGATCAGAGCATTACGCTTGTAGCAGTGGCAATGCTGTGTTTTCTTTTATCCTGTTTTTTCCTGAAAGGTCTGATGATTATTCAGCCGAACCATTCAAGAGTGTTAAACTTCTTTGGCCGTTATGTGGGAACAGTGAAGGATAACGGATTGTTTTTTATCAATCCGCTGTATTCGTCCCAGAAAATTTCCCTGCGTTCGGAAAACCTTCAGGGGCAGACTCTGAAAGTGAATGACAAAATGGGGAACCCTATTGAAATTGCAGTAGTAATGGTTTGGAAAGTGGGAGACACATATAAAGCTGCATTTGATGTGGAACGGTATTCCGACTTTGTGAAAATGCAGAGTGAAGCTGCTGTACGTCACCTGGCGATGAGCTTCCCTTATGACAATCTGGAGGATGATCATGCACCGATCACTTTAAGAGAAGGCGGTGACAAGATCAACTCTATTTTGGAGCAGGAGCTTACAGACCGTCTTTCTAAAGCTGGAATTATTATTCAGGAAGCGAGAATATCCCATCTGGCCTATGCATCGGAAATTGCAGGAGCTATGCTTCAGAGACAGCAGGCAACTGCCATCGTAGCCGCAAGAACCAAGATTGTAGAAGGTGCGGTAGGTATGGTGGATCTGGCACTGAAAAAGCTTTCTGAAGAAAATATCGTAGAATTAGACGATGAAAGAAAAGCAGCGATGGTAAGCAACTTAATGGTGGTTTTATGCGGTGAAAAAGCTGCAACTCCCATTCTGAATGCAGGTACACTTTACAATTAATGTAAATAACTAATTATTATATTTTAAAAACAGATTTTTCCTTTTTTAAAATAATTCAGATCATCATCTTAGAGAAACTTAGAAAATGAAATCAGAAAAAACTCAGAATTCTTCAGAAAATAAAAGCAAGAAATCCTTTGTTATAAGGATTGATGACTCTACCTATAAACTTCTGGAGAAATGGGCCAATGATGAGTTCAGGAGCGTAAACGGACAGATTGAGTATCTGCTGCATCAGAGTCTGGTAAATTCAGGACGGAAAAAGAAAGAAGAATAACAGGTGAAAATCCTTTATACTTCCGGAAAATATCAATTCAGTTAACCTTACAACCAAAAGAAAAGCAGAGATCAATTCTCTGCTTTCTTATTTTATACAACTCTGAAGCGTATCGGCTCCGAAATAGAATATCACAAGCCAGATCAGACCTTTAATGGTAAAAAAGGCAAATCCTGCCCATCCCACACGTTTGAACCACTTCATGAATTTTGAGTTGTTGTTGTTATCCTGAGAATTTTCCATTTCTGTTAAAAATTACCTTACAAAGATAAGCATGTTTATAATTAGTCCAAATAAAAAGTCAGTTAAAAATTAAAATTTTGAGGTTCGCATAATATTTTTATCTTTAGAGGAACGAAAAGTAACATTTTATGTCTAAAAAAGTAAAGGATTTCGGAATCGAAAAAACACTCAAAAATCTTGGGATCAAAGAAGAAAATAAGGGAACTTCAACAGGAGGGAAATATTTTGCTTCAGGAAAAACAATAGAAAGCTTTTCTCCCGTAGATGGCAGACTGATTGCCAAAGTAAAGACTTCCGGACAAAGTGATTATGACAAAGTAATTGAAACCGCTCAGAAGGCGTTTCAGGAATTCAGAATGATCCCGGCTCCTAAGAGAGGGGAAATCGTAAGGCAGCTAGGCCAGAAATTAAGAGAATATAAAGACGATCTTGGAAAACTTGTTTCTTATGAAATGGGAAAATCTTTGCAGGAAGGTCTTGGTGAAGTTCAGGAAATGATTGATATCTGCGACTTTGCAGTAGGTGTTTCCAGACAGCTTCACGGATATACCATGCATTCGGAAAGACCAGGTCACAGAATGTACGAACAGTACCACCCGCTTGGCGTAGTGGGAATTATTACCGCGTTCAACTTCCCGGTAGCCGTATGGTCATGGAATACTGCTTTAGCGTGGATCTGTGGGAACGTTACCATCTGGAAACCTTCCGAAAAAACACCGATGTGTGCTATTGCATGCCAGAACATTATGGCCGAAGTATTGAAGGAGAACAACCTTCCTGAAGGTATTTCAAGCGTATTGGTGGCAGATCACGAAATCGGACAGAGATTAGTGGATGACAAGAGGGTTTCACTGGTATCTTTCACCGGTTCTACAAGAGTAGGAAGAATGGTTTCTTCTAAAGTAGCAGAAAGATTCGGAAAATCAATCCTTGAATTGGGAGGAAATAACGCGATCATCATCTCTAAAGATGCAGATATCGATATGTCTATCATCGGAGCTGTCTTCGGAGCGGTAGGAACAGCAGGACAGAGATGTACCACAACCAGAAGACTGATCATCCACGAAAGTGTATACGATGAAGTGAAAAACAGACTGGTAAAAGCATACGGACAGTTAAAAATCGGAAATCCTCTGGACGAAAAAAACCATGTAGGACCGCTTATCGATGTTGATGCTGTTAATCAGTACGAGGAAGCCATCAAAAAATGTAAAAAAGAAGGTGGTAAATTCATCGTTGAAGGTGGCGTACTGAGCGGAAAAGAATACGAATCAGGATGCTACGTTAAACCGTGTATCGCAGAAGTGAAAAACTCTTATGAAATCGTTCAGCACGAAACATTTGCACCGATTTTATACTTAATCAAATACAAAACATTAGAAGAAGCTATTGCTATTCAGAATGATGTTCCGCAGGGATTATCTTCGGCTATCATGACCCAGAATTTAAGAGAAGCGGAATTATTCCTTTCTCACGCAGGTTCAGACTGTGGTATTGCTAACGTGAACATCGGAACTTCCGGTGCGGAAATCGGTGGTGCTTTCGGTGGTGAAAAAGAAACAGGAGGCGGAAGAGAATCCGGTTCTGATGTTTGGAAATACTACATGAGAAGACAAACCAATACTATAAATTATACAGCTCAACTTCCTTTAGCACAAGGGATTAAGTTTGATTTGTAAAAGTTTTAATTTAACTATGAAAATTTAAAATTGAGAGATTTGAAAAATCATTCGGTCTCTCAATTCTTTAATCCAATTCCCACATTTAAAAATTAATAACCGGGATAATAATGAACCTCATTTTTTGATCTTCTAGTTACCCACTTATTAAATCACACATCAATTTATTATGGAACAAACATTAGATATAAAAGCAAATAAAGTAAAAGAAACAGTAGGAAAACACGTTTTGGCAGACGGTTTTGATTTCGTGATGGACATCGAAAGATCTCACGGATCATGGTTATATGATAAATTAACAGACAGAGAATATCTGGATATGTTCTCCATGTTTGCATCCGCTTCCATTGGTTACAATCACCCGTATCTTGTTGAAAGATCAGAATGGCTAGGCAGAATGGCTGTAAACAAACCCACTCTGGCAGACGTTTACTCCGAAGAATATGCCCAATTCCTGGATGTTTTCGAAAGAGTAGTGATCCCTGAAGAATTACAGTACGCATTTTTTATCGAAGGAGGAACTTTAGGCGTTGAAAATGCCATGAAAGCCTGCTTTGACTGGAAGACCCGTAAAAATTTTGAAAAAGGTCTTCAGACAGAAGCCGGAATCTGCATCCACTTCAGACAGGCCTTCCACGGAAGAAGCGGATATACTTTAAGTTTAACCAATACTTCAGATCCAAGAAAATACCAATATTTCCCAATGTTTGAGTGGCCGAGGATCTTAAACCCGAAATTGACTTTCCCAATCACAGAAGAAAATCTGGAAGAAACCATTAAAAATGAAAAACTGGCCCTTCTTCAGATTGAAGAAGCAATCCTGATGAACCCTGATAAGGTAGCCTGCATCATTATTGAGCCTATCCAGGCAGAAGGTGGAGACAACCATTTCAGAGATGAATTCCTGATGGGATTAAGAAACCTGTGCGACCAGAACGACATTCTTCTGATCTTTGACGAAGTGCAGACCGGTATCGGAATTACAGGGAAAATGTGGGCATTCCAGCATTTCACCGCTAAGCCGGATATTATTTCTTTCGGTAAAAAAGCCCAGGTATGCGGAGTTTTGGCCAACAAAGAAAAATTTGATGAAGTACCAAACAATGTTTTCAGAGAAAGCTCAAGAATTAACTCCACTTTCGGAGGGAACTTTATCGACATGCTTCGTTTCCAGCTGGTAATGGAAGTGATTGAAAAAGAAAACCTGGTTGAAAACGCAAGAGTAGTAGGAGACTACCTGTTGGAAAGATTAAAAGAACTGGCTCAGAAATATCCTGAAAAAATTTCCAATGCAAGAGGAAGAGGATTGATGTGTGCCATTGATCTGCCTTCAGGAGAACAGAGAAATCAGATGATGAACGAGCTGTTCAGAGACGGTTTGATCATACTTCCATGTGGTGATCAGTCCCTTCGTTTCAGACCTCATCTGAATGTTACCAAAGAAGAAATTCAGATGGCTTTAGACAAAATTGAAAATAATATTAATAAAATTTAAAACCAAAGATTTGTAATTTTAAAAAAAACATCGTAAATTTAGATACTCAAACGATATAGAATATGGAAAGAAGTACGAGAGTATCGGTTTTTGAAAGTGATAAACCTTCAGAAATCCAGCTAATTAAGTCTAAATTGGATGATGCCCAAATTACAAATACCGTCGAAAATAATTACCTCACCTTTACGACAACGCCTACCGCAACGTCGCTGAAAATTATGGTAGATTTAGAAGACGAGAAGAAAGCATTTCAGATTATTGATGCTTATCTTCAACAAGCTGAAAATCAATAAAAACAATTTCATAATTTTAAATTTTACTACTTCGGACCGAAAATTAATTTTTTAATTAGTTTTCGGTTTTTTTAATTCAAACCGAAGCAATATTTTAATTGGAAGGAATATAAAATTTCTAATCCGCCGTAATTAAAAAAACAACGCATTTATAATAATTAGAAAATAAAAAAGAGGAGATTAAGTATTCCTGCATTGAATTTTGTAATGATGAACCATTATTCAACAGAGGAGGGCTTCAGACCGCCTGAAAAAATCATCCGACGGCTTTAGCCAAAACCTGAAATACAGATTAATCTCTTCATTTTATATAAACAACCAACAATGAATTCAGAAACAAAACTAAGAAAAGCGGAAATTGAAGACAGAGATCTCATTTGGGAGATCATTCAGCAGTCTATTGAAAGAAGAAAGCAGGACGGAAGCGCACAATGGCAGAATGGCTATCCCAACCTCGGAACCGTAGAAAGTGACATTGCAAAAGGACTCGGATATGTTATGACAGTAGATAATGAAATTGCGGTATATGCCGCTTTAATTCTGAATGACGAGCCTGCTTACAGCAAAATTGAAGGAGCTTGGCTGAGTAACGGAGAATTTGTGGTCGTACACAGAGTCGCGGTAGACGGGAAATTTGCCGGCCAGGGTATGGTAAAAAAACTTTTTGATCATATTGAAGATTTTACCAGATCCCATGGAATTCAGAGTGTAAAAGTAGACACCAATTATGACAATATTGCTATGCTGAAGATTCTTGAAAGCAAAGGATATTCCTACTGTGGCGAAGTTCTTTTGGCAGACGGAATGAGGAAAGCTTATGAGAAGATTATAATTTGAGGAAAAAGTTAAATCTATTTTCATTGAATTTTTAAAAGACCCCCTATTTATAAACTCTATCATCTTTGTTCGTTTGGTTCTGAACTAATTTCTACTTTTGTTAAAATTTTTATTTTATGCATCAAAGTATAGAAATTGATGAAAAAATTTTTCAGGATGCCGTAAAATTTTATGGCACTATCTTCAACTTACCCCCTTTAGCCTCAAAAATTTATTCCTACCTTCTTTTCGATTATGAGAAAGTAGGAATTACTTTTGACGAGTTTGTTGAAGTGCTCTCTGCGAGCAAAAGTTCTGTTTCCACCAGTATATCTCTCTTGCTGAATGCACAGCTGATCGTAGATCACAATAAGATGGACGAAAGGAAACGGTATTTTTTCATCAATGAAGATTATAAACGGATACGGTTTGAAAAAATAGTTCAGAAAATGGAAGACGAATTAAAACTACTAGATGACTTAAACAATTTTAAAAAAAATCAGGACGATGGATACAATGAAAGAATAGAAGCTTACAAAGCACTTTTAAATAAAAACATAAAAAATATTCAGGAATCTCTTAATAAACTATAAAATGAATAATAAGCTAGTTATACTTTCTATTGCAGCGCTCTCACTGACCGCCTGCAAAAAAGAAGCTCCGAAACAGGGCGGTGCCAAACCGTATCCGGTGGTTTCCGTGGAGGCAAAAAATATAGTGGGTTATCAGACATTCCCGGCTACCATTCAGGGGAGGGTAAACAATGATGTCCGTGCAAAAATCCAGGGATATATTACTCAGGTATTGGTAGATGAAGGGCAGTACGTTACCAAAGGGCAGCCTCTATTCCGTCTCGAAACCAATATTCTGAACGAAAATGCAGCAGCTTCCAAAGCCGGAATCGGTGCTGCCGAATCTACTATTGCTGCGGCTCAGGCTTCAGTAAATGCGGCCCAGGTGGAAGTGAATAAGCTGAAACCACTGGTTCAGAAAAACATTATCAGCAGCGTTCAGTTACAGACGGCTCAGGCCAATTTAGCCCAGGCCCAGGCCCAGCTTCAGCAGGCTAATGCTGCCAAAAGACAGGCTGTTGCCAATTACAAAGGTGTAGAAGCCAATATTGAATACTCTATTATCCGTGCGCCTATCTCGGGAGTTATCGGAAAACTGCCGTTAAAAGTGGGAAGTTTGGTAGGACCGAGCGATCAGACCCCTTTGACTACGATTTCCGATACCTCTGAAATCTTTGCCTACTTTTCAATGAACGAAAAAGAATACTTCGACTTCCTTGAAAAAGCACCGGGAGCCTCTATGCCCGAAAAAATCAAAAACCTTCCTATGGTGGAACTGCAGTTGGCAAACGGAAGCCTTTACCCCGAAAAAGGAAAGATTGAAGCCATTACAGGTCAGATCGATCCGGGTACAGGTACCATTCAGTTCAGGGTTGCCTTCAGCAATGCCCAGAAACTCCTGAGCAACGGAAACAGCGGAACCATCAGATTCCCTCAGCATTACGATAATGTTCTGGTAGTGCCGGAAAGTGCTACTTACGAACAGCAGGGAATCGTTTACGTATACAAAGTGGAAAAAGATACCGCTAAAAATGTCGTCGTGAATGTGATCGACAGAATCGACAATATGGCTCTTATCAAATCAGGAGTCAATAAAGGGGAAACCGTAGTTGCTGCCGGCATCGGAGGTCTGAAGCCAGGTACACCGGTGATCCGTAAACCTGTAAAAATGGATAGTCTTGTTCAATCTATAAAACCGAAATTCTAATGATAAAAAACTTTATTAACAGACCGGTTTTATCTACCGTAATCTCAATTTTGATTGTGATTCTCGGTATTTTAGGACTCGTCTCGTTACCGGTTACCCAGTACCCGGATATTGCACCGCCTACGGTAAGTGTTACCGCAAACTATACAGGAGCCAACGCAGAAACGGTAATGAAAAGCGTGGTTGTTCCCCTGGAGGAACAGATCAACGGGGTGGAAGGAATGGATTATATTACTTCTTCTGCCGGAAACGACGGGTCTGCCAACATTCAGGTTTTCTTCAAACAGGGAATCGATCCGGATATTGCAGCGGTAAACGTGCAGAACCGTGTAGCCAGAGCAACACCTTTGCTCCCTTCTGAAGTAACCCGTTCAGGGGTGGTAACCCAGAAACAGCAGACCAGTGCCCTGATGTATATGTCATTCTACTCTGAAAATAAAGACCTGGATGATGTGTATCTTCAGAACTTTTTGAATATCAATGTTATTCCAAACCTTAAAAGGGTTAATGGTGTAGGGGATGCCAACGTTTTCGGAGGTAAAAACTACTCGATGAGAATCTGGCTGGATCCGGCAAAAATGGCTGCCTATGGAGTAACACCCACGGATGTAACCAATGCGATCAACGAGCAGAGTAGAGAAGCGGCTGCCGGTTCTATCGGGCAAAACAGCGGTAGCTCATTTGAATATATCATCAAATATGTCGGAAAATTCAATGATAAGGAACAGTATGATAATATCATCATTAAAGCACTGAATGACGGACAGAATCTGATGCTGAAAGATGTGGCCAAAGTAGAGCTTGCCGGCCAGTCGTACAGCGGGATCGGGGAAAACGGAAATTATCCTTCCATCAGTATGGGGATCTTCCAGACACCGGGATCCAATGCCCAGGAGATCATCAAAAATATCAAAACCTATCTGAAATCTGCGGAAAGTACTTTTCCACAGGGAATTAAATATACCTTTAACTTTGATACCAATGAATTCCTTGAAGCTTCTATTGAAAAGGTGGTACATACCCTGATCGAGGCTTTTATCCTGGTGTTTATCGTAGTATATATTTTCCTTCAGGACTTCAGGTCAACCCTGATTCCGGCCATTGCCGTTCCGGTATCTATCGTGGGAGCCTTCTTCTTCCTGAATTTATTCGGATATTCATTAAACCTTTTAACCTTATTCGCACTGGTACTGGCGATCGGTATTGTGGTGGATGACGCCATTGTAGTCGTCGAGGCCGTCCATGCGAAAATGGAACACGGTATTTCCGATGCCAAAAAAGCTACGGTAGAAGCTATGGATGAAATTACAGGCGCGATCATTTCAATTACCCTTGTAATGGCAGCCGTATTTATCCCGGTAACCTTTATTACAGGACCTACGGGGGTTTTCTACCAGCAGTTTGGGGTTACACTTATCGTAGCCATCATTATTTCTGCGGTTAACGCGTTAACGTTAAGCCCGGTTTTATGCTCTCTATTCTTAAAACCTCACGCAGAACATCATGAGAAGTATCAAAGTATGAATTTTCTTCAGAAATTTTTCTATAAATTCAATATTGCCTTCAGAACAGCTACCGAACGTTATGGAAGAGGATTTGTATTCCTGCTGAGACATAAATGGGTAACCCTGATTATTTTTGCCGTTACAGGTGGAATTTTATTCTGGGCAAGCAGTACAATGAAGAAAGGTTTCGTGCCTACGGAAGACAGAGGAATCATCTTTACCGATGTACAGCTTCCTCCGGGGGCCTCCATGGAAAGAACCTATAATGCACTGAAAACACTTCAGGCTAATGCAATGAAAGTACCGGGAGTTCAGAATGTAACCATTTCTACCGGTAGAGGATTCTTATCAGGAAACGGTAGTAATAACGGTCTTGCTTTCATTAAACTTAAACCTTTTGATGAAAGGAAAAAAGATGGGCAGACCTCCGAAGATATAACCAAAAAATTATTCGGAATTTCAGGAGCTGTACCGGATGCCAAAGTCGTATTCTTCCAGCCGCCGAGTGTGCCCGGATTCGGAAGCAGTGCAGGGTTTGAGATGGTGCTTCTTGACAAATCCGGTGGTGAATATGTTGATCTTGACAACAAAACCAATGAATTCATCGGTAAACTGATGGAAAGACCGGAAATTGAATTCGCCCAGACTTCATTCAATACAAAATATCCACAGTATCAGATGGAGATCAATGTTCCTCTTACCAAACAGCTGGGAGTTTCTGTAAGTGATATCCTGGCAACGATGCAGGGATACATCGGAGGAGTTTATACCGCTGACTTTACAAAATACGGAAAACAGTTCAGAGTAATGGTTCAGGCGCTTCCTGAAAACAGAAAGAACATTGAAAACCTGAATGAGCTTTATGTAAGAACAGGTTCCGGTGTAATGTCCCCGATCTCACAGTTTGTAACCCTTAAAAAAGCATACGGGCCACAGTCTGTAAGCCGTTACAACCTCTTTACTTCGGTGAAAATTACAGGAGCCAACTCCGCAGGATACAGTTCCGGGGATGCCATTGCTGCCGTACAGCAGGTGGCCGGAGAAACACTGAACCAAAACTATGGGGTAGAATTTACGGGACTGTCCAGAGAAGAATTGGCTTCCGGTTCACAGACCCTTCTGATCTTTGCATTAAGTCTGATCTTCGTTTACTTTATTCTTTCTGCTCAGTATGAAAGTTATATTCTTCCATTAATTGTTGTGATCTCCCTTCCTTTAGGGGTAATGGGAGCCTACTTCGGACAGAAGATCATGGGGCTGGAGAACAATATCTATTTCCAGATCGCTCTGATTATGCTTGTTGGATTATTGGCGAAAAATGCGATCCTTATTGTAGAATTTGCCGTTCAGAGAAGACATCACGGGGAAACCATCGTTATGTCGGCCATCAATGCGGCAAAAGCCAGATTAAGACCAATCCTGATGACATCATTTGCCTTTATCTTCGGATTATTGCCGCTGGTACTGGCAAGCGGTATTGGTGCGGTGGGGAACAGATCCATTGCAACAGGAGCAGCAATCGGATTATTGATCGGTACTATTTTAGGATTATTTGTGATCCCGGTACTGTATGTGATCTTTGAGACCCTTCAGGAAAAAATCAAACCGATCAAGAGAGAAGACATCAATTTAGCAGAATAAAAATTAAAAATTTGAGGCAGTAGAGTTAGATCTTTATTAAAAATCTAACTTCCGGCCTCCGATTTCTAACTTCTAATTTTATATAATGAAGAGTTTATTAAACATTATAAAAGGAATAACTTTTTCAGCTGTCATACTGGGAGCCATTACTTCCTGTATGGCCAGGAAAGAGTATGAGAGACCGAAGAATGTTGTGGACGAAAAGCTTTTCCGTACAGATATGCTTCCTTCAGACAGTACTACGATTGCGAATGTTTCATGGAAAGAAATTTTTACAGATCCTATACTTCAGGGGCATATTTCCAAAGCTTTAGAAAACAATCTGGATATCAGAATAGCCCTTCAGAGCATTGGTTCTGCGGAAGCTTATTTAAAACAGAGTAAAGCAGCCTATCAGCCAACGCTTTCAGTAGGTCCGAACTATACGTTCCAGACTCAGTCTATCAATACCCAGTTTGGACAGATCATTGGAGAAAGACGTTATATCAACCAGTTTGACATTACCGCCAGCATTGGCTGGGAAGCCGATCTCTGGGGAAAACTGAAAGCACAGGAAAAGGCTCAGCTTGCCACTTATTTAGGAACAGTAGCAGCACATAAAGCTGTTAAAAGTGATCTTGTAGCATCTATTGCATCGGCCTATTATCAGCTGCTTACCTTTGATTCTCAGAAACGGATCATTACAGAAACCATTGCCGTAAGAGAAAGAAACCTGGAAACCACCAAAGCATTAAAGGCTTCCGGAAACCTTACGGAAGTAGCGGTACAGCAGAGTGAGGCACTGGTATTAAATGCAAAATCCCTGTTGATTGATATGGATACCCAGATCCAGCTTCTTGAAAATACCATGAGTCTTCTGATGGGCGAACCTTCACACACTATCGAAAGATCTACACTGGAAAGCCAGACACTTCCGATTGATGTGAAACTGGGATATCCTGCCCAGCTCCTGGCAAACCGCCCGGATGTGATGAGAGCAGAGTATAACCTGATGAATGCCTTCGAACTGACCAATGCTGCAAAAGCACAGTTTTATCCTACCTTAAAACTTACGGGAAGCGGAGGACTGCAATCGGTAGACCTTGACCACCTGTTCAGTGTAAATTCACTTTTTGCCAACGTGGTAGCAGGTCTGGCACAGCCTATTCTCAATAAAAGACAGATCAAAACCAATTATGATGTAAGCCTGGCCAATCAGGAAACAGCTTATCTGAACTTCAGAAAAACAGTGCTTACAGCCGGCAAAGAAGTTTCTGATGCCATCAGGGTATTTTCAGTACAGGATTCTTTCATAGAATTGAAACAGAAAGAACTGGAAGCTTACAAAAAATCGGTAGATTATTCCCAGGAGCTGGTAAACTACGGTATGGCCAACTATCTTGAAGTATTGAATGCCAGTGTAAATTCACTGAATGCAGAGTTGAATATTTCAAATGCAGAATACAGTAAAATGAAAGCCGGTATAGAGCTTTATCAGGCTCTTGGAGGCGGTTGGAAATAAATAATTTCGCTTCAGATAAATTAAAACGTATGTCAGAAATGGCATACGTTTTTTGTTTCTCACAGATTGTCCCGACTTTGAAGGCTTTATTCGAAAAATAACTGAAGCATCTTACAAATGTTATAGATTTCTATAATACGATATACATTTAATGGTTAATCTTATTCCGAATTGAAGTTAATATAAACATTTAAATATATCGCACAGATACAGTAGTTTGCAATAGCTTCAAGTATTTAAGCTGAGTTAAAAATTTTATAAAAATATGATTTTGTTTGTATATATGTAGTTAACTACGTAGTTTTGATTATTAAAATAAAATATTATGGCAATAGAAATCCGGCAGATAGGAAATTCATATTCACCACAGGTTATAGATCTGATTCTGAATATCCAGCAGAATGAGTTTAATATACCGATTACCATAGAAGATCAGCCTGATCTCATGCAGATTGATAACTTTTATATGGAATGTGGCGGAAACTTTTGGGGAGCTTTTGCAAATGGAGAATTGGTAGGTTCGATAGCTTTGGTTAAATTTGATGAAAGGGCGGGAGCTGTGAGAAAAATGTTTGTGAAAAAAGAATTCAGAGGAAAAGAGCTGAATATTGCACAGCATTTACTGGAAACTCTTATTCAATTCTGTGCTGAAAAGCAAATTGATGACATTTATTTGGGAACCGTTGATGTTTTAAAAGCGGCTATGCGTTTCTATGAACGTAATCATTTCAATAAGGTTGAAAAGGAAAAACTTCCGGTGCGTTTCCCTTTAATGAATGCAGATAATGCATTTTATCATTTAAACATCACAGGCGTATGAATATAATTGACGAATCAGGCATTTTGGCCATATCTACAAGGCTTCAGCGGCTCAGTGAACAGTTGAGAAAAGATGGTGCCCAAATCTATAAGGCCTTTGGCATTGACTTTGAACCCAAATGGTTTCCTGTGATATTCACTCTGCATCATAAAAAAACACTTGGGGTAGTAGAGATTGCCAATGAAATAGGGTATACCCATCCTTCTACCATCAGTCTGCTCAAAGAACTCGAAAAACAGAAGCTTATCCTTTCAAAAAAAGATAAACAGGACGAACGCAGAAGACTGATTGAACTGGCCCCGAAAGGTAGTGAGCTGATTGAAAAAATGAAGCCGGTATGGGAACTGATGTCGAAGGTTTTAGGCGAAATTGCGGATAACAGGAATAATCTGCTCACGGCAATTAATGAAGCGGAAGAGAAAATAGCAGAACAGTCCTTTTATCAGAGGGCAATGTATAATAAAAAAGAACTGTAACCTTCAGGTTGCAGTTTTTTCATTATTGTACCTAGCGGATAATTTTCAGAGAAATATAATTTCAAAAAAACACGACACGTTCTGTCGCTTTGAAGCCATAGCTTTGTCTGAAGATGAGGATCTTTATTTCTGTGCCAAAAAAAGCATAAAATTGATAAAATAAATAACATTAAATCCCCGTTCAATTGTTATCGCCGTCTTAAAAAGCGTTAAATTTATACAGGTATTACAAATATTAATATTAACTTAAAAAAACATCAATACATGAGAAAAAAATATGCAGGCGTTCTGGCTGTATGTGCTGTCCTTACTTTTCCTGCTCAGGAAATAGTATGGCAGAAAGACCTCAGATCCACTACCCAGGATTTCTTAAGCCAGATTACCACCACCATCGATCAGCAATATCTGATCACCGGGAGTTCTATCCAGACCAAAAGCCAATCACAAGCTGCTAACAGCCAGAAGCAAAACAACGGCTACGATTTCCATCTGGTCAAACTTAACCAGCAGGGTGAACAGGTCTGGGAAAAATATCTTTCAGGACAGAATCACGACTATCTTTCCGCTTCCGTTTCCACCCAGGAAGGTGGTTTCCTAATAGCAGGAACTTCTTATTCAGGGAAAGGACTGGATAAAAAAGACGATTCCAGAGGAGGATCTGATATCTGGCTGGTAAGGCTGAATGAATTCGGAGATGAATTATGGCAGAAAACATTGGGAAGTGCTTCCGATGAAGAAGCCAGAGCAGTCGTTCAGACCACCGACCTGGGATTCTTTGTCGCCGGAAATGTGCAGAATTCCTCCAAAGGCTATGGCTCCAAAGATGCCTGGATCATCCGGCTGGATAAAAACGGAAAAGAACTTTCGCAGTTGATTTTAGGTGGAAAAGGATTAGATGAAGTGGAGAAAATGATTCCCACCCGTGATGGTGGTGTATTACTAGGGATATATTCAAGAAGTGATAAGGTTAATATGGGTAATCAGCAATCGGTAATGAGTAATGGAGTTTCAACAGGGACTTCAGTTATAGATAATTCATTATCAGCTGTTTCAAAGCAGACCGAAAATTTCGGTGAAGGCGATTACTGGATCGTAAAGCTGGATAAAAACGGCAAAGTGGAATGGGAAAAGAACTACGGAGGAAAAGGAGATGACCATCTGAGAACACTGGCTTTAACTTCTACTGGCTACCTTATCGGTGGAGAATCCCGGTCCGAAAGATCAGGCAACAAAACGGAGGGCATAGAAGAAGGAACTGATCTGTGGCTCGTTGCTTTAAACGAAAGAGGGGAAGAACAGTGGCAGAAATCCTACAATTTCGGGAACCGTGATATCCTGATGGGGATGAGTGTGATCCATTCCACGGATGATAAAACCTCCAAAGGCATTTTACTGGGCGGTTACACTCAGGCCGAAGGAAGAATAGAAAAAGATGATGAAACCTTCTGGATGCTGTACCTGGATCAGAATGGCAATGAGCAGTGGAGAAA
>NZ_JBXDSA010000006.1:0-301961 GCF_056844565.1 Chryseobacterium sp. FR054
GATCTTTATATCTTCCGCTTTCATACTTCACTACTTTCTGTCGTTTCGTTCCGTATTTGCGAGTGCAAAAGTAATAACTTATTTCGTAATGACCAAATGTTTTGAAGAAAATTTTAAAGTTTTTTTTCGTAACCTTAAATCCTCCCAAACCTCAATCTTTAACTCCTGCGCTTCCCGGTAAACCGGACTGCAAAGGTAAGCTTTTTTAACAAATCTCACAAACTTTATTTTCTAAAAGTTTTTAAGAGATGTCTTTGCTTAATTATAGAGTATTATTAATGTCTTCTGCGCTTACTGAGCAACTCTCGTTTTCAGTGGGGCAAAGATAACAACTTATTATAACGCAAAACAAGTTGAGTTAACATAAAATTTACACTAATGATACATTGTGGATAACTATGGCGTGTAATGCTCTTATTTTATGCACTTTACAGGATATCCGGAGTTATCCACAGTGAAAGGGTTGATCATCAGCTCAGGTTATGAACAGGCTGATAATGGGCCGGGGGATGAAAATACACTGAGGATATGCCTGGGGTTTGATGGAAAATAAGATAGGAATGGATGGCGGGATCGGGAAAACTATTGCCGGATTTTATTAAGCGCAAAGCCAGACAAGATCAATAACAGCGTGTGGTTTTAAGGTAAACAAAGACGTAAACTTTAGCAGGGTAAGACAAGCGGGGGGGGCGGAATCAGTATATGCGGAAGATTTTTAATGCGGGGGTTTTACGGAGGCCGGATGAAGGGAGGAATATTTTTTAAATGGGTTAAAGCGAGTTCTCTATTGAATAAAGGAGGAGAATATTCAATACTGATTAAGGATAATATTCTATGAATGTTCTTTGGTGCTCATATTATATATATAAGGTATAGGCTATGAAGCAGAATTTTTATGCCTGTGTGAAACGACTTTATTATAAGAAGGCTGGAGAATAGGCATAGCTGCTATTGAAAAATAATTGAGAAAAGAGGTGCAGGCAGACTGATTATGATACCGTATACTCTACCCTAGCCCCGATCGCAGCGGTTACCCCGCAGCCGGAACCGGAAAAGCAAAAGGAATGAAGGGGCAAAGCATGGCGTGAGGAGTAAGAGCGGAGAGCGGGAAAAAGCTCCTGATGAATATGAAAGTGGAAAAGTTTCATATTAAGAGACAGGACAGATGATCTGAAAGTAGTTTGACAGATTTCATATAAAAAAGATTCCGTAAGAATCCTGATGAATACCCCATCTGAATTCCTACGGAATTATATCAAATTGAAATTTTGCAGTTTTTAATTCAGAACATAGGTTGTTCCTTCTCTTCCGTCTTTTAACTCTATTCCTTCAGCAAGCAACTTATCTCTGATCTGATCTGAAAGTTCGAAGTTTTTGGATTTTCTGGCCTGATTTCTAAGTTCTATTAAAACTTTCAGGGTCTGATCCAGTTTTTCATAGTTGTTCTCTTCTACTGCCTGCAATCCTAATACGTCAAAAACAAAAGCATTCAGGGTAGATTTCAAATCTTCAAGATCTTCGGATGAGATCGTTTCTTTCTCATCTTTCAACGCAAAGATGTACTTCACGGCTTCAAAAAGGTGAGCAATAAGCACCGGGGAATTGAAATCATCGGTCAGTGCTTCGTATGCTTTATTTTTCCAATCCTGAAGGCTGAATCCTGACTGTTTCTCATCCTCCGGAATAATAGAATTCAATACTTTAAGGGCTTCCATTAATCTGATAAAACCTTTTTCACTGGCAATCATTGCATCGTTGGAAATATCCAGCACACTTCTGTAATGTGCCTGCAGGAAGCAGAAACGAACGATTGACGGATGGAAAGGTTTTTCGAAGAAGTCGTTTTCTCCGGTTACCAGCTGCATCGGAAGGATATAATTTCCGGTAGATTTGCTCATACGCTGAGAATTCATCGTCAGCATATTGGCATGCATCCAATAGTTTACCGGAGCAGCATCATTGCAAGCTTTGCCCTGAGCAATTTCACATTCATGGTGTGGGAATTTTAAATCCATTCCTCCTCCGTGGATGTCGAAAGTTTCTCCCAGATACTTTGTACTCATTGCTGTACATTCAAGGTGCCATCCCGGAAACCCTTCACCCCAGGGAGAATTCCATCTCATAATGTGTGCGGGGGAAGCTTTTTTCCAAAGGGCGAAATCCTGTGGATTTTTCTTTTCTCCCTGCCCATCCAAATCCCGGGTATTGGCAAAAAGTTCTTCTATATTACGTTTTGAAAGTTCTCCATAGTTCAGTCCTCTTTTATTATATTCCAGCACATCGAAATAAACGGAACCGTTACTTTCGTAAGCGAAGCCTCTTTCAATAAGTTTTTGAGTCAGTTCGATCTGCTCTACAATATGTCCCGTAGCGGTAGGTTCGATATTAGGAGGAAGCAGATTGAACATATCCAATACTTTATGGAAATCTACGGTATATTTCTGCACGATTTCCATAGGCTCCAGTTTTTCAAGGCGGGTCTGTTTTACAAATCTGTCGTTTTCTACATTTCCGTCATCGGTAAGGTGGCCTGCATCTGTAATGTTTCTTACGTATCTTACTTTATACCCCAGATGCATCAGGGTACGGTAAATAAAATCAAAGGAAAGGAAAGTCCTCACATTTCCCAAGTGTACATTGCTGTACACGGTGGGCCCGCAGACGTACATTCCAACGTTTCCTTCTAAAATTGGTTTGAATATTTCTTTTTCCGCTGTAAGCGAGTTGTATATTTTTAGCTGCATTTGTTTTTTAATTAAAAGATTTAATGATTAAGATTCAAAAATTAGTCAAAATAGCTTCAGCCACAACAGATAATGGTTGTGATGAAGATTTTATGTGAGACTTTTTTAAATTTTATCATAATTAAATTGCTTTTAAATGATACTTCAGATGATGGATATAATCCTGAATGATATATTCCAGTGTAAACACCTGCGGAGTTGTCTTGGTTGTATCACAGGTTCTCTGCAGCGCTTCGTCCGGCATATTTTCTACTGTATGAACGATCTGCAGATTCAGAAATTTCCAAAGGCTGATGATCTCTTCTGCCGGAATATTCTGATAGTTCTGTGCTTTGACCCAAAAATCCTGATCATAAACGATATTTTCGTTTTCTTTATATTGGGTTACGACAAACCTTCTGACATTGGTTAATGCACTATCGCAAAGATGACCTAAAATTTCTTTTTTCGACCATTTTTCAGGTGAAATTTTACGAGACCATTCTTCTTCTGAAATATTTCTGAATCTCAAAAGTTCAGCCTCTATTATATTTTTCAGGATCTGATAATTCATCATCTATTCTTTAATCAAGTTTGGCATGGCTTCCTACATAATGCAGAAATTCCTGTCTTGTAATAGGATTTGTTCTGAAAATCCCGCTTAATTCTGCCGTAATGGTAGAGCTTGCCGTATCTTTTATTCCTCTGCAATTGACGCAAAGGTGTTTTGCATCGATGATACATGCTACATCTTTTGTGCCAAGTGCTTCTTTCAGTGCATCTACAATCTGCATGGTAAGCCTTTCCTGAACCTGAGGTCTTTTGGCATAGTAATCCACAATCCTGTTGATCTTCGAAAGGCCAATCACTTCACCGTTTGAAATGTAGGCCACATGGGCTCTTCCAATGATCGGCAGGAAGTGGTGTTCGCAGAAAGAATATACCGTAATATCCTTTTCTACCAGCATCTGGCGGTACTTATATTTGTTGGAGAATGTGGAAATTCCGGGTTTGTTTTCAGGGAGAAGTCCTCCGAAAATTTCGTTTACATACATTTTAGCCACACGCTTTGGGGAATCTTTTAAAGAATCGTCTGTCATATCCAGCCCGAGTGTCTCCATAATTTCTCCGAAAAGCTGTGTAATCTTTTCTATTTTTTGCTGTGGCGATTTATCAAAAGCATCTTTCCTTATAGGCGTATGTTCTTTTCCAGTGAAAATATCATCGTCGTTATCAGTAAAATCAACCATTTTTATTTAATTTGCACAAAAATACGGATAATATCTGTTCATCTATTTTAATTTAAACGAAAAACATTATCTTTCATCTTATTTGTCAGCCAAGCCTATGATTATTGCAGAAGAAGTACAGAACGAGAAACAGAAAAAGGAGTTTTTAGAATTTCCTGCAAGGCTTTACCAGCATGATCCCAATTATATCCGGCCTTTAGATAAAACGATTAAAGAAATCTTTGATCCGGAAAAAAATAAATTCTTTAACCACGGCGAATGTGCCCGGTTTCTGTTCAAAAACAGTCAATCCGAAACTGTAGGAAAAGTTGCTGTTTTTATTCATCATGATTATCATCAGAAGCAGCCTACCGGAGGTATTGGTTTTTTTGACTGTGTCAACAATCAGCAGACGGCTGATTTTATTTTTGATCATTGTAAGGAATGGCTTCAGGAAAGAGGTATGGAGGCGATGGACGGACCGATCAATTTCGGTGAACGGGATAAGTTCTGGGGATTATTAACGGAAGGGTTTAATGAACCGCTGTATGGAATGAATTATAATTTCCCGTATTATAAAGATTTTTTTGAAAGCTATGGCTTCCGGGTCTATTTTGAGCAGTTATGTTTTTCCAGACCTATTTTTGCAGAAGTTTCAAGGGTTTTTACGGTTATGCATGCGAAACACAGCCGGAATCCTGAGATTTCCGCCCAACCACTGAAAAAGAATGATCTCCCGAAATTTGCAAAGGATTTCACAGAAATTTATAACCGTGCATGGGCCTCACATGGAGAGGGCAAGCAGATGGAAGAAGCTAAGGTTCTGAAAATGTTCAAACTCATGAAGCCTATCATTAATGAGCATATTTCCTGGTTTGTTTATGAAAACGGAAAGCCTATTGCCATGTGGATCAATCTTCCGGATGTAAACCAATGGTTCAAATATCTGCACGGAAAATTCGGTATTACAGAAAAGCTCAGGTTTCTGTGGCTGAAAAATTTCAAAAGGAATGAAAAGATGGTTGGCCTGGTATTTGGAGTAGTTCCTGAATGGCAGAAAAAAGGAATCGATGGTTATATGATCTGGGAAGGTACCCAGCATTTAAGGAAACACACGGATTTTAAGACAACGGAACTTCAGTGGATCGGAGATTTTAATCCTAAGATGATCAAAATTGCGGAAAGCCTTAATACGATGGTAACCAGAAAACTAGCTACTTACCGTTATTTATTTGACCGTAATAAAGATTTTGAAAGACATCCAACGTTATAATGTAAAATATAACTGACTTAATACTATAAGTATTAAATTTATTTATATTTTTGACTTTACTTAAAAATTTATTCACCACCATGAAAAAAATATTCATCACCGTTTTATCTGTATGCACAGTAGCCGTTTATGCACAGAGTACATTAACGTCCAATAACACGTTACTTCCTGCTGATATCAATGTATTTAATCATATCAATTCCAAAAATTCCAGCAGGTCGCTATCCTATGACGAGATAAAGGGAAGCCCATATATCAACAAATCATTTGTTATGGCTAAGTTTGGAGATAATTATGAAGCTGCTCTTGCAAGATATAATACCTTTAATGACGAAATAGAGTATAAAAAGGATGACAAGGTTTATGTTTTACCTAAAAACAATGTTTTTCCTAAAATAGAGTTTACGAATCCTAAAGATGTTATGGTATTCATGGATACCAATGATGAATTATCCGGATATTTCTATGAAATAGTTACCGGTAAATATTCTCTATACAAAAAGATAAAAACCAAGTTTATAGATATGGTTCCTGCCAAAGATTCTTACGACAGTGAAAAGCCGGCTATGTTTAAAACCTATGAGCCTATGTATTATATCAAAACGCCAAACGGATATATTAAAAAGCCAAAAAATGCGAAAGATATAATTAAGGAACTATCCGACAGGAAAGATGATCTGGAGACTTATTTCAAGTCGAACAAGACGAAATTTGACAAGCAGGAAGACCTAACTAACCTCGTTAATTTTTTAAACGGGAAGTCTTAATGGTATACCTTATAAATATAAAAAATACCCCTGTCGATGACAGGGGTTCTTTCATTTTGGTACTTTTATCAGAATAGCTCACCGGCTACTTTTTTAATGTTATCACTTTTTCCCATAGAATAAAAATGCAATACCGGAACTCCGAAATCCAGGAGTTCCCGACACTGAGAAACTGCCCATTCTATTCCGATCTGTTTTACGGCTTCATTATTTTTCGCATTTTCCACTTCACTGATCAATTCTTCGGGAAGATCGATTTTGAAAACCTGAGGAAGTATTTTCAAATGTTTTTTGGTGGCAATCGGTTTGATTCCCGGAATGATGGGTACCGTGATTCCCATTTCTCTGGCTTTCTGTACAAATTCTATGAACTTTTTATTATCGAAGAACATCTGGGTAACGATATAATCGGCTCCTGCATCTACTTTCTGTTTGAGCCATTTCAGGTCATAATTCATGGAAGGAGCTTCCATATGTTTTTCGGGATATCCTGCTACTCCTATGCAGAATTTGTTGAGTTCATCACAAACGGTATCTTCGTTATGCAGATATTTACCTCTTCCCAAATCGTTGATCTGATGAACGAGGTCCATTGCGCTGGCATGCCCTCCCTGCGTAGGCTCGAAGTACTGATGTCCTTTCATTGCATCTCCTCTGAGGGCCATTACGTTGTCAATTCCAAGATACATACAGTCAACGAGAAGGTATTCTGTCTCTTCTTTGGTAAATCCTCCACACAGCAGATGGGGAACGGTATCCACATTGTATTTGTGCTGAATGGCAGCACAGATTCCCAAAGTTCCCGGCCGCATTCTTGTAATACGGCGTTCCATCAGCCCATTTCCTTTATCGATATAAATATATTCTTCTCTGGAAGTCGTTACATCAATGAAAGGCGGTTTGAATTCCATTAAGGGATCTATATTGGTGTAGAGGTCTTCGATCCCGATTCCTTTCTGGGGTGGAACAACTTCGAGGGAGAATAAAGTTTTTCCATTTGCATTTTTTATATGATCTGTTATCTTCATTTTTCTTTTCAGTTATTTTTGCTGTTTCCGGCTTACGGTTTATATTTTTAACTAACCGGCAATTGTATTAAGCTAAATTGGGGGACAGCCATTTTTTTGCATTTTCTATGCTACAACCTCTTCTTACGGCATAGTCTGCCAGCTGATCTTCCGTAATTTTTCCGAGACCGAAATATTTGGCATGCGGACTTCCGAAATAGTATCCTGAAACGGAAGCCGTAGGAAACATTGCCAGGCTTTCGGTAAGAAAAACGCCTGTATTTTCTTCCACTTTTAAAAGATCCCAGATCGTTTTCTTCTCCAGATGGTCGGGGCAGGCAGGATATCCGGGGGCAGGGCGGATCCCTTTATACTTTTCTGCGATCAGGTCTTCATTGCTCAGATCTTCCTGAATAGCATATCCCCAGTATTCCGTTCTTACTTTTTTGTGTAAAAATTCGGCGTAGGCTTCTGCGAACCTGTCGGCAAGTGCTTTTACCATGATCGCATTATAATCGTCGTTGGCTTTTTCATATTCTTCCGCCAGTTCATCGGTTCCAAAACCTGTGGTTACACAGAATGCGCCCATATAATCTGTCTTTCCTGTATTTTGTGGGGCGATGAAATCACTTAATGCCAGATATTCTTTTCCTTTTGATCTCTGGGCCTGTTGTCTCAGGGTTAAAAATCTGGCCTGTTCGTTATTGTTTTCATCAAAAATCAGAATATCATCGGTTTCGTTGGAGTTGGCCTTAAAAATCCCAAAGACTGCTTTTGCTGTTAACAGTTTTTCATCCAGAATTCTATTTAAAATAATCTGTGCATCCTGGAACAGTTCCTTAGCCTGTACTCCCACTACCTCATCTTCTAAAATATCCGGATATTTACCGTGAAGATCCCAGCTTCTGAAGAATGGAGACCAGTCGATGAAAGGTAATAATTCTCTCAAATCCTGATTTTCGATTACGGTAATACCTAAATTATTCGGTGTAAAAATTTCTTCGTTTTCCCAATCAATGGTAAAATGACTGTCTCTTGCTTCCTCAATGGAAACGTAATCTTTATCGACCTGTCTGTTCAGGAACTTCTCTCTGAAGTCTGAATAGTCGTTCTTCAGATCAGAAACATATTCTTTATTTCTGTCTCCCAATAATGAGCTCACCACGTTGACAGCTCTTGAGGCATCATTGACGTGAACGACTGCATTTTTATATTTTAAATCTATTTTCACAGCAGTATGTGCCTTTGAGGTGGTAGCACCACCGATGAGTAAAGGGAAATCCAGATTCTGTCTTTCTAATTCGGAAGCGATGTATACCATTTCATCCAGGCTTGGTGTAATCAGCCCGCTTAACCCGATCACATCTACTTTTTCTTCAATGGCTGTCTGAATAATCTTTTCGGCAGGCACCATGACTCCGAGATCCACAATTTCATAATTGTTGCAGCCCAATACCACACTTACAATATTTTTTCCGATATCATGAACATCTCCTTTTACGGTAGCCATCAGAATTTTACCATTGGCTGGTCTTGTACTGTCTTTTTCGGCCTCGATGAATGGCTGCAGATAAGCAACTGCCTTTTTCATTACCCGTGCTGATTTTACGACCTGGGGAAGGAACATTTTTCCGCTTCCGAACAGATCACCAACAACTCCCATTCCGGTCATCAGATTGATTTCAATAACATGGAGGGGTTTTTCTGCCTGCTGTCTGGCTTCTTCCACATCTTCTTCAATGAAACGGTCGATTCCTTTAACCAAAGCATGCGTAATTCTCTCCTGCAGCGGATGCGTTCTCCATTCAAGGTCTTCTGTTTTTTCTTTTTTTACCGATTTATGTTTTTCGGAATAATCCAGAAGTCTTTCTGTGGCATCTTCTCTTCTGTCGAGGATTACATCTTCTACCAGTTCCAGCAATTCTTTGTTGATTTCATCATAAACTTCCAGCATCGCGGGATTTACGATACCGATATTCATTCCTGCCTGAATTGCATGATAAAGGAATACGGAGTGCATCGCTTCTCTTACGGTATCATTTCCACGGAAGGAAAAGGAAACATTACTTACTCCTCCACTCACTGAAGCGTAAGGCAGATTTTGTCTTACCCATCTTGTAGCTTCAATAAAATCGAGTGCATTTTTTCTGTGTTCTTCCATTCCGGTGGCTACCGGGAAAATATTTAAGTCGAAAATAATATCTTCCGCCGGAAATCCTACCTGATTAACAAGAATGTCATAAGATCTTTTTGAAATTTCAATTCTCCGTTCCAGATTATCTGCCTGTCCTACCTCATCAAATGCCATTACGATAACTGCTGCACCATATCTTTTAATTGCTTTAGCCTGTTTGATGAATTCTTCTTCTCCTCCTTTCAGACTGATGGAGTTTACTACGCATTTTCCCTGTGCAACCTGAAGTCCGGCTTCAAGGATTTCCCATTTGGAAGAGTCTACCATAATCGGGATTCTTGCAATATCCGGTTCCGAGGCGATCAGATTAAGAAATTTAATCATGGATGCTTTTCCGTCGATGAGTCCGTCATCGAAATTCACATCAAGGATCTGTGCCCCTCCTTCTACCTGATGGCGGGCAATATCGAGTGCTTCAGAGAATTTCTCCTCTTTGATCAGTCTTAAAAATTTTTTGGAACCGGCCACATTGGTTCTTTCACCAACATTGATGAAGTTGCTTTCCGGTGTTATGATAAGAGGCTCAAGGCCTGATAATCTTAAATATTTCATTAATTTTTATTCTTCTAAAATATAGTAGGCGTTGTTTGCATTCTGCTTCAACAGGTCTACATGTTTGCCTAATGCTTTAAAAATCGGAAACCTTTTATAGGTCAGATCATGTTCTTTTGCAAAAGCCTCAATCTCTTCTGTTATTTCGTTATAATACATATAACTGTAATTGGGAAAGAGATGATGGGCGACATGGAAGTTAAAATTTCCCAGTACATTTCTCACCAGCCAGTTATTTTCTTTCAGGTCATTGGTGACCTCCAACTGATGACGGAGCCAGCTGAAAGGAAGTCCGTTTTTCTGATCCAGTTTCGGAAAGGCATTGTCCGGAAGCGGATGCAGGGGCAATAATACAAACAGTGCGAAAATACTTGCGGCCATTACCTGCAGAAACCATGCTCCCAAAGCCAAACCTACTGATACTTTAAAGAACATGATAGGAACTGCAATCTGATAAAAGAAGTAAAACAGCTTGTAACTCACCATTTTTATTTTTTCTGTGGCCGGAATAGAGCCCTGTGTTTTCAGAATTACTCTTTCTTTATCAAAAAAGTCTCTGAAATCCCTGATAAACATCCAGTTGAAGAGATAAAGCGGATATACCAGAAAGAAAAACCTGTGCTGGTATTTCTGAACTCCTTTTGCCTTGATCCACGGAACGATTAGCAATAAACCGCTCTGCTCGATATCGGTATCCCATCCGTCCACATTCGGATAGGCATGATGACTTGCAATATGTCTTTTTTTCCAGATGTATGAATTGGCTCCTACAAAATCAAACAGATGCAATACCAGTGAATTGAGTTTTTTGCTTTTGTAGATATTATTATGGGCGGCTTCATGAATTAAATTCAGATAGATCAGAACTAAGGAAATTCCCATTAAGATAAAACCTGAAATATAGATCCAGGGTTTATCTGCATTGAATACAGCAAAAAGGTACAGCCCAAAATAGATCAAAGGCAGTACTACCGCTTTGATCTTAATATAGATATCCCGGTTCTCCGGAATGGCTTCTACTCTTTGGTTCACTTTCTTTCTCAGTTCATTAAATAGTTTGGCATCTTCTGAATCTTTTAGGTAACCCGGCTTTTCCATTATATTAAATTTTGTGGTTTATTTAAAGATAATATTTATAACCTAGCCTCCATTCCTTGTTTTAATTTAAAAAATCTATTAAATCAAACAACTTTCTTCAATTTCCTTGGCGGATATTCTGCCACCAGCTCTGCAATTGCTTTGATATGATCGGGAGTTGTTCCACAGCATCCTCCTATAATATTGATTAATCCTTTTTCTGTATATTCTCTGATCTGGCGGGCCATATCTTCCGGTGTTTCGTCATATTTCCCGAAAGCATTCGGGAGTCCTGCATTGGGATAGGCCGAGACATAGAATTCTGAATTATGAGCCAGTGTTTCCAGGTAAGGTGTCAGCTGGTCGGCTCCCAGTGCACAATTGAATCCTACGCTCAACAGGTTCAGGTGTGATACTGAAATCAGGAATGCATCTGCCGTCTGACCGCTCAGTGTTCTCCCGGAAGCATCAGTAATCGTTCCTGAAACCATGATCGGGATTTCAATATTTCTTTCTTCCTGAATCTCGTCAATTGCAAATAATGCGGCTTTTGCATTCAGGGTATCGAAAATGGTTTCTACCAGCAGAATATCCGAACCTCCGTCCAGCAAGGCTTCACACTGCTGTTTATAGGCTAGTCTAAGCTCTTCAAAAGTAATTGCCCTGTAACCGGGATCATTCACATCCGGGCTTAAGCTTGCCGTTCTGTTGGTAGGACCAATGGATCCTGCAACAAATCTTGGTTTATCAGGATTACGGGCGGTAAATTCATCACATACTCTTCTGGCAATTTTTGCTGATTCATAATTAAGATCATATACCAGTTCTTCCATATGATAATCTGCCATTGCAATGGTTGTTCCGGAGAAGGTATTGGTTTCAATAATATCTGCTCCTGCTTCCAGGTATTTTCTGTGTACTTCTTCAATGGCCTGAGGCTGTGTAAGGGAAAGAAGGTCATTGTTTCCTTTTACAGGATGTTCCCAGTCTCTGAAACGTTCTCCACGATAGTCTTCTTCTTCGAATCTGTACCGCTGAAGCATGGTTCCCATAGCTCCGTCGAGAATTAATATTCTTTCGGATAGGGCTTTATATAATTGTTCTGAATTTTTCATATTTTTTTGATAGAGCATAGGATTGCGTCCTATGCTTTGTTAAATCGCCCCTTCGGGGCTCTGTTTATTGAATTAGTCTAATGCCTGCTTTAGATCTGCGATAATATCATCTACGTATTCCAGACCTACTGAACAGCGTACCAGGCCTGCGGTGATTCCCACTTCGTTCCGTTCTTCATCTGTCAGTTTTGAGTGAGTGGTTGATGCAGGGTGTGTTACGATCGTTCTTGTATCACCAAGATTGGCAGAAAGAGAGCACATTTTTATCTTATCCAGGAAGTTTCTTCCTCCCTCAATTCCTCCTTTAATTTCAAACGCTACGATATTTCCGCCCAGCTTCATCTGTTTTTTTGCAATTTCATAGCTTGGGTGAGATGGCAGGAAAGGATATTTTACTAATTCTACATTGGGGTGGCTTTCTAAAAACGCTGCCACTTTCAATGCATTCTCACAATGTTTTTCTACGCGGATCGCCAATGTTTCCAAACTTTTTGACAATACCCATGCATTGAAAGGTGACATTGCCGGCCCTGTATTTCTTGCAAAAAGATAGATTTCCCTGATCAGATCTTCTCTCCCTACTGCTACACCCCCTAATACTCTTCCCTGTCCGTCAATCAGCTTCGTTGCAGAATGTACAACAATATCTGCACCATATTTGACAGGCTGCTGAAGGTAAGGTGTTGCAAAACAATTATCTACAATGAAAATCAGATTGTGTTTTTTGGCAATCTGTCCGAAGAATTCGAGATCAAGAATCTCAATAGCCGGATTGGTAGGGGTTTCAAGGTACAGGATCTTTGTATTAGGCTGTATGTACTGTTCTACATTTTCTGCATCTTCTGCTTTAAAATAGGTGGTCTCGATATTCCATTTCGGGAAATACTTTGTAAACAATGTGTGAGTAGATCCGAAAACAGACTGACAGCTTACAATATGGTCTCCCGCGTTCAGCAAGGCTGCAAATGTGGAGTATATAGCTGCCATTCCTGTTGCGAATGCATATCCTGCTTCTGCACCTTCCATTTTAGTGATCTTTTCTGTGAATTCGCTGACGTTAGGGTTCGAGAAACGGCTATATAGGTTTTTTGGTTTTTCTTCGGCAAAGCTCGCTCTCATATCTTCCGCATCCTGAAAAATAAAGCTGGATGTAAGGTATAACGGCGTGGAATGTTCATCAAACTGGGACCTTTCGGTCTGGGTTCTTATGGCTGATGTTTCGAAATTCTCCATATAGTTTTAATTTTGGTCGTGTAGCACGAATGGTGCTGCATTATATATATTGGGATTGTTTGACAATTTTAATAATTTGGGTAATTTTGATAGATAGGACTGCGTTCTATCCTGGGCTAAATCGTCCCTTCGGGACTCTTCCTGGTAATTAATATATCGGTTATAGCAGTGTAATAATGGATGATAACAAAACTCTGCATTTGGCTCAAAATAACTACAACGGTAACGATCATTATATTGGTAAACTGTTACATTGCTACATTGTTACATTGATCTATTATTACATTAATTATTTGGTTTCACTTACTCTTAAAATATCTCCGAAGACACCTCTTGCGGTTACCTGTGCTCCGGCTCCGGCCCCCATGATGACGATAGGATTTTCGCCATAGCTTTCTGTGTAGATTTCGAAGATGGAATCTGAGCCTTTTAACTGTCCCAATGCTGAAGTGGCAGGAACAGAGATCAGTTTTACATCCAATTCGCCTTTATCTTTCTGCAGGTCACCGTGCAAATCACCGACATATCTCAATACATGGCCGGGTTCCTGATTTTCTTTGATCTTCTGATATTCTTCATCCAGTTCGTCAAGTCTCGAAAGGAATTCTGTTTTTGAAACTGAAAGTAAGCTTTCCGGCACCAGGTTCTGAATACTGATATCTTCAAATTCGTTGATTAAATCTAATTCTCTTGCCAAGATCAGTAGTTTTCTTGCTACATCATTTCCTGATAAATCTTCTCTCGGGTCCGGTTCTGTGTAACCTTTTTCCAACGCTTCGCTGATAATTGTTGAAAACTTATCGTTTCTCAAAGAAAAATTATTAAAGACGTAGCTCAGTGTTCCGGAGAATACTCCTTTTATTCTTGTGATATTTTCTCCTGAAAGGTGCAGCAGCTTGATGGTATCAATTAATGGAAGGCCTGCCCCTACATTGGTTTCGTACAGATAACGTCTGTTGTTTTTGCTTAACGTATATCTTAGTTTACGGTATTCTTCGATGGGAAGGGTATTGAATATTTTATTGGAAGAAACCAGATCGAAACCGTTTTCAGCAAGGGTATGATAGTTTTTAACGAAATCCTTACTTGCTGTATTATCCACAACAATAAGGTTCTCCAGCTGGTTTTCTCTGGAAAAACTGATCAGCTCCTGAACGTCTGACGAATGTTCTGCGGCAAGGACCTCATCTCTCCAGTTCGAATCAAAACCTTTTTTATTGAAAGCTATTTTCTTTGAGTTGGCAACAGCAACTACTTTAAGATCTATTTTTTTGCGTCTTTTAATTTCATCTGAAGATTCCAGAACCTGTTCTATCAGGGTTTTCCCAACGTTACCGTGACCAATAATTGCCAGATGAACGGTCTTTGGTTTTTTGAATATTTCAGATTCTATAATATTTTTGGTTTTTTCATCCTGTGAAGAAGTTACGACAATGTTCACCCTATTTTCGCCTGCCACCTGATTTAAAAGTAACGGAAAGACGTTGTTTCTCGCCAGTTCTGCAAAGACCTTGTTGAAGTCTTCCGCTACAAATCCTATTACAGAAACGTTATTGATACTATAAATCTGTGAGACTTTTCCTGATTTTCTTTCTGCTTCAAATTCATCGATAAGGCAGGCTACTGCTTTTTCAGCATCACTTTCGTGAACAAGAATAGAAATCCCGTTTTCTATGGCTTGCTGAGAGATTACGCCTACACTGATGCGTGCTAAGGTAAGCGCTTTAAAAATTCGTCCGTCAATTCCTATTTCTCCCAGGAAATCTTCTCCTTCAAATTTGACGATTGATCTGTTTTTTAAAAATTTTATTTCGTTAGCATTTTTCATTTCTCTATAAAATGTTTTTAATGATATTATTTAATTGTTGATATTCCATCAGGAAGGCATCGTGCCCGTGTATAGACCGGATCTCGTGATAAGAAATATTCTTCTTTGTCTTTTTTAAATTTTCAAAGCACGTCCGGATTTCGGAAGCTGGAAAGAAGAGGTCTGTATCTACGGAGATCATGTGCATTCGTGCCTGTATTTTCTCCAGTGCGGTTTCATCTGCATTAATATTCATCAGTAAATGATTCATCAGTTTATAAGCTTTTAAACTAAATCTTTCGTTTAATACATTCCCATGATATATTAACCAATCTTCTGATTTCAGTCTTTGTTTTTCCTGATCATAGTGGTTTTGAAATCTGCTGTTCAATGACTGTGGAGTTCTGTAACACAACATGGCATGAATTCTTGCTTTTTGTAAAGGTTCATCCTGGCTGTTCAATAAGAATTTCTGGACGAGGCACTGTGCATGAAGCCAGTCGTGGGTTCTGTAATCGCAGGCTATGGGAATACATATTTCTGCCAGCTCAGGCCGCTTGGCAAGCATTTCCCAGGCAATTCCTCCACCAAGTGAACCTCCGATAATGGCATATAGTTTTCTGATCTGTAAAGCTTCCAGCCCTTTCAGGAATATATTGGCTATATCTGATGGTGTAAAGTCTTCATAATCGTCAATTAAAAAATCATCATATCCGTTTCCGGGAATATTGAAGCACAGAACAGTATACTGACGGGTATCAACCACCTGATTTTCTCCTACCAGCTGTTTCCACCAGCCTTTTTCACCGGATACATCTGAGTTTCCGGTAAGGGCATGATTGATAAGAATAATCGGGGCTGTAAACAGGTCTTTCCCGAAGATCTGATAGGTCAGCGGGATGTTGTATTCTTTTTGGGAATATGTCTGATACGAAAGATTAATATAGTTTAGTTCTGTTTTCAATTCTATTATTTTAATACAATTGAAAATGCCACAGGAAATGGCTGAAAAGAACTTCAGTAAGTTATCTGTCCAAAATAATCTTGGTAGAACGTAGCACCTTCTCTGCTTGCGCAAAGGGTTGCTAAGGTTTCATCGGGTCTAATCCCTCAACCTTTCTTGATAACATTTTCAATATTTGAATGATCGAATGGTGCAAAGGTAGTTCTTTTCTTTTAAATATTTAAAAAAATTTTATTTAATATTAAAAAAGCCTATAAACAGAAGAGTTTCAGGGATGTGTTAAGGATTGTTCAGATGAAAAAAATTGGAATTATTTTTCAAAAAAACTACCTTCGTGCTGAAAAAAAATGATGAGATATGACTGTTGAAAAGGAAAGATTACAAAATATACAATGGAAAAACTGGGGTCCATACGTAAGCAACCGGCAATGGGGAAATGTACGGGAAGATTATAGCCCTAACGGAAATGCCTGGAATTTCACCAACCATGACAATGCCGAAAGCTATGCTTACCGGTGGGGGGAAGAAGGTATTGCCGGAATTTCTGATGTAAAGCAGCTTTTCTGTTTTGCATTTTCTTTCTGGAATAAGAAAGATAAGATCGTTAAGGAACGTTTTTTCGGGCTGAGTAATCCTCAGGGAAATCACGGGGAGGATATTAAGGAAATTTTTTATTACCTGGACAATACGCCTACTCACAGCTATATGAAGATGGTGTATAAGTACCCGATCAATGCGTTTCCGTATGATGAGCTTGTTACAGAGAACGGAAGACGCAGTAAGAAGGAGCCGGAATATGAAATTTTTGATACGGGAATCTTTGATAATGATGAGTATTTTGATATTTTTATTGAATACTGTAAGGCTGATCACAATAATATTCTTGCGAGGGTAACGGTTTGTAACAGAAGCCGGCATGCTGCCCCGATTGTAATAATGCCTACCGCCTGGTTCAGAAATAACTGGAAATGGGGCTATAATACCTACAAAGGCCAGTTGAATGCATCCGGTGACGGATCTATTGATATTGGGCACGACAGTATTTCAATTAAAAAGTTTTATTCAAGAAATACGGATGCACAGAGTGTTTTCTGTGATAATGAAACCAACACTTCCAAACTGTATGGCGCTCCTCATGCTGAAAATACCTATTTTAAAGATGGCATTAATGATTTTGTTATCTATGGAAGCAATACTGTAAATCCGGAAAAGAAGGGAACCAAAGCTTCTTTTTTAATTGATGAAATCATCGAAGCGGGAAAGTCCAAAACTTTTGACTTCAGACTGTGTCCGGAGGAAACGGATGAACCTTTTGAATTATTTGATGAAATTTTCAATACAAGGATTGCGGAAACCCATGAATTTTATAATGAAATTCAGAATGATACCACTGATGAAGATGAAAGAAATGTACAGAGACAGGCTTTTGCCGGGCTTTTATGGAACAAGCAGTTTTATCATTACAACATCGGAAAGTGGCTGAAAGGTGATCCCAATTTTGATGCTCCGAGAAATTTTAATGAATATGTAAGGAATACGGAGTGGAATCATCTTCACAATAAGGATATTATTTCGATGCCTGATAAATGGGAATATCCGTGGTATGCAACCTGGGATCTGGCGTTTCACTGTGTTCCGTTTTCTATTATCGATGCTGAGTTTGCAAAAGGACAGCTTCTTCTGCTTACGAAGGAATGGTATATGCATCCGAACGGGCAGCTTCCTGCCTACGAATGGAATATGAGTGATGTAAATCCCCCGGTACATGCCTGGTCCTGTTTCAGGGTTTTCAAAATTGATGAAAAACAAAACGGCAAACCCGATCTTTTATTCCTTGAGAAGGTATTCCAGAAACTGCTCCTTAATTTTACCTGGTGGGTAAACCGGAAGGATAAAAGCGGGAATAATATTTTCGGGGGTGGATTTCTGGGACTTGATAATATCGGAGCTTTCGACAGAAATATGGAACTGAAAGACGGTCAGCATCTTGAGCAGGCGGACGGAACAAGCTGGATGGCGATGTATGCGCTGAATATGATGCGGATTGCGATGGAACTTGCCCAATATTACCAGGTTTATGAAGATATGGCCATTAAATTTTTTGAACATTATCTGTATATCGCTGAAGCGATGGAAAACCTCGGAGACGGCAAAGAAGGTCTGTGGAATGAGGAAGACGGTTTCTTTTATGACGTGCTTCAGCTTGGCAACGGGGAAAGTGTTTCATTACGGTTAAGAAGCATCGTGGGACTGATTCCTTTGTTTGCTGTGGAGATTGTTGATCACAGATTATTGGAGAAGATGCCTAATTTCAGAAGCAGAATGGAGTGGATCTTAAAGAATAAGCCGGAACTTACCAAACTTGTTTCGCACTGGGATGAGGAAGGGCATGGCAGAAAGCACCTGATGAGTATTCTGCGTAAGAACAGGCTGACGAAAGTTTTAACCCGGATGCTTGACGAGAAGGAATTCCTGAGTACTTACGGAATCCGGGCAATGTCTAAAGTTTACGAGGAAAACCCGTTTGTATTTTCTGTACACGGATCTGAAAATGTGGTGTATTATACTCCGGCAGAAAGTGACAGCAGGATGTTTGGCGGCAACAGTAACTGGAGAGGGCCGATCTGGTTCCCGATCAACTTCCTGATCGTGGAAAGTTTACAGCGTTTCCATTTTTATTATGGCAACAGCTTAAAGGTGGAATTCCCTACCGGAAGCGGAGATAAGAGAAACCTGGATGAAGTGGCCCAAAACATCAGTCACAGGCTCTGTTCTATATTTTTAAAGGATGAAAACGGGCAGCGCGCCTTCAACGGTGGAAATGCCAAGTTCAATTATGATGAACATTTTAAGGATTATATTACTTTCTTTGAATATTTCCACGGGGACAACGGCCGGGGTGTAGGTGCTTCCCATCAGACGGGATGGACTGCCACGGTAGCCAAACTGCTCAAGCCGAGACTTACTTTTTAATGAACAATCAGTAATGGGTGATGAGTAATAAAAAAACCGGATAGATTGTCCGGTTTTTTGTGTTTAGAATATTAAATTATATTTTTTCTCCGTTTACAAGAACTTCGTATCCGATTTCTACATTCGGCTCAAGTGTTTTGGATACGGAACAGTATTTTTCAAAAGACAGCTGGGCTGCTTTTAAAGCTTTTTTAGGATCTATATTTCCTTCCAGAAGAAATTTTACTTTGATGGCTTTGAATGGTTTGGCATCTTCTACGGGAACTCTTTCCCCTTCTACTTCTGCCTGGAATCCTGTAATTTCCTGACGCTGTTTTTTCAGGATGGATACTACATCAATACCGCTGCATCCGGCAACGGCCATCAGAACACTTTCCATTGGAGAAACTCCTTTTGCTCCGGGTTGTGAAGTATTGTCCAGAAGGATGGAATTTCCCTGGGAGTTGGTACATTCAAATAGAAAATCGTCGTTTATTCTGTTCAGTGTTATCTTCATTATTGCTTATTGCTTATTGCTTATTGCTTATTGCTTATTGCTTATTGCTTATTGCTTATCGCAAAGTTATAAAATTCCTCTCGCTTTTATCTCCAGATATTTATTGATAACATCGATATTTAAATTTTCAGGAAGAGTATAAACGGTATAGATTCCGTATTTGCGTAATTCCTGGATGATGAGTTTTTTTTCGAATTCAAATTTTTCGGCGATAACCTCATCATAGATTTCCTGCATGTTTTCAGGATTTTTATGGATCAGGGTCTGAAGTTCTGAGTTTTTGAAGAAGACGACTACCAGCAGGTGATTTTTAGCAATTCCACGGAGGTATTTCAACTGGCGGTTCAGGCCGTCCAGTGTTTCAAAGTTTGTAAAAAGCAGTATGAGACTTCTCTGGTTAAGGGAATATTTTACGTCCTGATAAAGACGGTTGAAATCACTTTCAAAAAAATCTGTTTTGATGTTGTAAAGTGCTTCTGATATTTTTCTCAGCTGTCCTGATTTGTTTTCCGCAGCCACTTTATTTTCGGTTTTCTTTGAAAAGGTCATCATTCCGGCACGGTCTCCTTTCCTGAGAATGATGTGTGACAAAGCCATTGCCGCATTGATGGAATAATCCAGCAGACTCAGTCCGTTGAACGGCATTTTCATCGTCCGTCCTTTATCAATAAGGATGAATATACGCTGTGATTTTTCATCCTGAAACTGGTTGACCATTAACCGGTTCGCTTTGGAAGTGGCTTTCCAGTTGATGGTTCTTATATCATCTCCGGGAACATATTCTTTGATCTGCTCAAATTCCATAGTATGCCCCAGTTTTCTGATTTTTTTGATTCCACCCAGCATAAATTCGCTCTGCAAAGCCATCAGTTCATATTTTCTAAGGTGTACAAAAGAGGGATAAGAAGGCAGCATGGCATCTTTCTGGAAGCTGAATCTTTTAGCCACCAGCCCCAGAGGTGAAGATGCGTATATATTCAGACCTCCAAAGTGGTACTCCCCTCTTTCTTTGGGTTCCAGGCTGTACTGGAAATAGGTATTTCTTCCGGGATCGATTGTTTTCCGGATTAAAAAGTCTCTTTTCTGGAACTGGAAAGGGATTTCGTCAATAATTTTGGTACTGATCTTAAAACCGTAATTGTTTTTAATATCGATTTTGACGAAGTTTTCATCACCGTTTGACAGTTTTTCCGGAAGTATTCTTTGTGCCTGAAGCCCGTTTTTCTGATTAAACAGCAGCAGATAATCTACCATAGCTGCAAGAAAACAAATCACCAGCGCAACATGGGCAATGGTCATCAGAAAAGGAAAGAAAAATGCCAGAACATACAGGATCCCCACTCCGATGAGTGCAAAGAAAAAACGGGTATTGATGTATAGGTTCTTCATTAGTTTACAGGAAGCAGATTGCAGGTTATAGGTTATAGGTTATAGGTTATAGATAAATATATATTATTGGTTTAAGGAATTGGTTAACCCGTTTAACATTATTGAGATTTTTTGAAATTATTAATTGGGTTTCTATTTCTGCACAACTTGCTCTTGATATTTTTAAAAATTGTAAATAATCAGGTTTACTTTGTCTCGAATTTTCCTCTGCAATATTGGAAGGTACAGAAACTGCCGCTCTTCTTATTGGTGATAGTAATCCGTAGATTTCAGTTTTGGGAAAAGCATCAGTAATTCTATAAATTTCAGTAACAAAATGAACAGACTTCTTCCAAACCAAAAGCTCTTTAAAATTTGTCATATGTAATATTTTGTACTTTAATTAAATCAGGGCTCTCCATCAACTGCTGTCTGCTAACTATTACCTGCTGCCTATCTAGGAATTTCTATTCCTTCTAAAATCTGGCGGATAATTTCATCGGCGGTAAGACCTTCCATTTCTCTTTCCGGAGAAACGATCACTCTGTGTCTCAATACGGCATAACTGGCTTCTTTAATATCTTCCGGCGTTACGAAATCTCTTCCCCTTAATGCAGCAAAGGCTTTTGAAGCGGTAAGCAGAGCAAGAGAGGCTCTCGGAGAGGCACCGAGATAGAGGAACTGATTTTCCCTGGTATTGATGATAATTTTAGCAATATATTCCATCAGCTGGGATTCTACAATGATCTCTTTTACGAGATGCTGGTAATTTTTCAGCTGTTCAGCGGTAATTACACGGTTAACGCCTTCTGTTTTGTCTTCTTTTTTGCTTTCGTGCTGATTCTTAATGATGGCGATTTCCTGTTCCAGATTAGGATAGCCTACATTGATTTTAAACAGGAAACGATCCAGCTGGGCTTCAGGAAGTCTGTAAGTTCCTTCATGTTCAATCGGGTTTTGGGTAGCAACGACCAGGAAAGGTTCATCCATAATGTATCGGGTACCGTCCATTGTAATCTGTCTTTCTTCCATCACTTCAAACAGTGCAGCCTGGGTTTTCGCCGGAGAACGGTTGATCTCATCAATTAGGATAAAATTGGAGAAGATGGGTCCTTTTTTGAATTCGAATTCAGAGTTTTTCACACTGAAAACTGAAGTTCCCAAAATATCTGAAGGCATAAGATCAGGAGTAAACTGAATCCTGCTGAATCCCACATCGATGGTTTTTGCCAATAATTTTGCTGTAATTGTTTTTGCCACTCCCGGAACGCCTTCGATCAGAACGTGTCCGTTTGATAAAAGTGCAGCCAGAAGGTGTTCAATCATGTTTTCCTGTCCTACAATGACTTTTCCGATCTCCGTTTTTACTTTATCCAGGCTTGCGCGAAGTTCAATCATATCTATTCTGGACTGAAACTGGTCTTCACTTTTATTAAGATTAATAGAACTTTTAATTTCTAAGTTTTCGTTATCTAAGTTTTCCATATTTTTTTGTTTTTTCTGACAGGTTTATTCCTATGGCTGTTCTGACAGGACTTCATCCTATCTTTTGCTAAATCGTCCCGTTGGGACTCTTTTTTCTCATTCAATCAATCAGCAATGAAGAATATGGCAATAATCAGGATTGTGATACATTATTGATTCCTCACCAGCTAATCCATTGGTAGATTTTTATTATTTCAATATCCCATCAAGGAGTTTATTCATCCTTTCGAGGTCTTCTTTCATCACACTGGCGTATGGGTCCTGGGCTTTTCTGATAAGGGTGATGGCTTCCTCAATCATTTCTATACTTTTCCCGGTTTTCAGCTGCAGTTTTTTTGCAAATTCCATATCCAGGGTTTGGGTATCTATCAACAGGTCCATTCGTATTCTATTCAGGAAATACTGGGATTTTTTGGCCATCATATCATGGAAGTCTCCTTCCTGAAGATAAAGATTTCCTATACTTTTCACAAAATCTACTGAAGTATTTCTCAAGGGTTCAATGACAGGCACTATACGCTGTTTTCTTTTGGCATTGAAAAAGATGAACAATACAAGACCTCCCAAAAATACCCACCATGCATATTTGAGAGCCGGATTGGATAAAACAAACCTCATAAAAAAGCGTGATACCTTTCTGTTGCCATCTACAAACCAAAGGGTTTCTTTATCCTGAAGATAAGAAAAAACATCCTGTGCATAGCGGGTATTTCCCGGTTTCAGAAGGTAATAGTTGGTAAGAAATAGCGGCTCGCAGTGTACATAAACGGTTCCTTTTCCAAATTTGGTCTTTATAAAATTAACCTGGTCCGTATTATTTTTTTCCACTGTTTTTCCCAGGACTTCAATATTTGGTTTTATATAGGAGAAACCTCTTCCGGAAGGAAATTTATCTAAATGAATGAAATCATTCTGATATTTTTTATCTGTAAATTTCAATACATTTTCTTCGGCAAAGGAAATATCGGAATCAAAATAGCCTATTGTATCTGATATTTCTTTAGGCATATTGCTTACGATAAGCATTGCGTCGGAGCCTTTTGATACCTGATCAAGTATTTTGTTCCACGATTCTTTATCAATCCTGTGTTCGATGACCACAATATTATGAAGACCATTTTCTTTATGCCCGCTATAATAGTCATAAGGTGCCTGATCGATCTTTTTCAGTTTTCCTTTAAATAAATCTTTAGCCTCATTATTAAAAACAAAGAGTCCGAACGGAGATTTTTCGTTGACATCGAAGTTTTTCCGCCAGTCTGTTGTTTCTTTTTTATTGACTTCAAGCAATGCCAGGATAATCATCACAATGATGAATATGACAGCATATATTTTGAAGGTTTTACTCATGATTAATTCGTTTAGTTACGGTTTAAATGCCTGATAGCGGTCTTTAAATTTCACATAGCTCTGTTCATCGATACTGAATTCTCCATACCACACATAATCAAAGATATAAGAGAGTTCTGAGAATCCGTCTTTCAGATGAGGGGCTTTCAGCTCGGCAGCATAATCTTTATTTGTTTTTTCGGGATTCCAGTGGATCAGTTTTTTATCACTCAGCTTTTTAAGGACCAGTAAAAACTGATAGCGGACTGCTGAACGGTAATCTCCTTCTCTTTCAAACCGGGCAATACTTTCCGGAAAATTGATTTCATGGATATTTTCATGCAGTTCTTCAGCTTCAATATTTAATTTTTTATTTTTTTTGCCGAAGAAGAAGTTCCCTTCTTTCCCCATCAGGTATTTAATAATAAAATAAAGCAGAAATCCTACGAGAACAATGGCAAACAGACGGATAAAAATATCAGTCGCTTTCGCGGATTTACTGAAAACGGTTTCCCCGAAAATGCTCTCAAGGATTTTACTTATTTTCCTCATCAGCTTCTGGAAGAAAGATTCCCGCGGTTTGGAGGCAGAATAATCGAATTCATTGCCTTTGTATCTTGACTTCAGGTTTTCCTTAAAGCTCCTGGGATAGACTGTATTTTCTGAAACCGGCTTCCGGATCAGGACAGAATCTGCGCGCAGCATATTCCTGTAATGACCGGTATACAAAGAGTCTGCCGGATAAACTTCCGTCACAGGTTCTGTTTCATCATCCTGTGCATGAACGGAACCAAGTGAAAAAAACAGGAAAAGAAAAAGAAGCACTTTATTCATTGAGACCAATTGTATCTATTTCTGCGAGTTCCACTTTCTGATGAAGATCTGTTCTGCTGTCGTAGTACATCAGACCTGCATTTACATACATCAGGTTCGAAAGAAAAAGGGAAAGCAGCGTTGATAATCCATATAATACAAAGACAATAATTCCTATGAATCCGCCTGCAAAAGGGTTGTCTTCAAAGTTTCCGTCCGGAGCAGAGGTAAGCAATGATCCATACAGAAAAAAGACAGGCACAAAGGTAAATATCATCATCACAGCATACATAATGATGAACATGATCAAAGTTCCGCCCCAATATTTCCAGTAGGGAGATTTTTCATTGCCATTCGGATAAGAGAACTGTGCTCTTACAGAATAACTGAGGCTGTCTAAAAAGCGTCTGTCTGCATTAAAATAATCATACATCAGAAATGAGGATACATTGAATGCTGTGGGATAAACCAGCAGTATGAGGAAGATACCGATAAAAACAAGCAGGAGTGCATACGAAAATCCCAATACGATCAGCATTACAGGCAGTACAATAAAAATCATCCCGATACACATCTTAAAAATCCGTCCTGCATTTCTTTTAAAATCTCCCAGGATCTCGTCTGTTTTTATCTTTTGAGCTCCTTCAGCAATTCTCTTCATATAGAAGACCGGGAACAGATAATTGACAATGGTGAGAACGGCAAAGAGAATAAATACCAGTAAACCGGCTACGATCAGTATTCCTGGATTTTCGGAAAAATATCTTTCAAAGTAATAGGTTTCTCCACTCAGATTAGAGCCAACTATCTGCCCGAAGATTTCCCTGAAACCAAAAATAATGACCGCAACGGCCAGAATCAGCAGTAATCCGTTGATCAGAAAATAGTTTTTAAAATAATTTTTACCATAGAGCTTGAAAAAGTTGAAGCTGTCGCTGATAAAACTTCCAAATTCTCTTTTTTTATAGAACTGTATCATTGATCCGGTTATTGGTTTGTTTATAAACTACCGAAGGATATACAAAATAGTAAAATCCTATAACGGCCAGTGAACTTAAAATAATTACAAGGTTCAGGGCCAACGGCATCTTTAAGGCATGTCTTGTTACATATCCTTCTATAATTCCGGCACAAACCGTAAATGGAATGGTACTCAGAAATATTTTGAATGAGTCTTTGAAACCCTTTTTAAAAGAATTGAATCTTGAGAAGGTTCTCGGGAAAAGGATACTTGCCCCAAGAATCAATCCGCACATGGCTTCCACTACCATTGCAAAGATCTCAAAAACTCCGTGGAGCCATATTCCTCTTGCACTGTCTTTCAATGCTCCGTAATCATAGAAAAAATACTGAAAGGAACCCAGCATTACGCTATTGGACAGAAGGGCAAAGAGAGTTCCTACCCCGCCTGTAATTCCGTAAATATAGAGCTTTGCCCCTACATTGATGTTATTGAAAATAATACCGATAGTACTTCCCCAGGTAGAACCGCTCTGGTAAACTCCTACTGCATTTCCTTTTTTAATATTTTCAATGGTTTCGTTCACATAGCTTTCTCCAAGAATGATATTGGCAAAATCCTTATCATATACCGCAGAAAGTACTCCTATGGAAGTAAAGAGAATAAAAAACAGAAAAGCATACATCAGATATCTTCTGTACTGATACACCAACAACGGAACCTCTGTTCTGAAAAAATAAAGCAGCCTGTTCTCCTCTACCCTTTTGGTTTTGTAGATTTTCTGAAAGATCTGTGAAGACAGGTGATTCAGGTACACCGTCGTATTGCTTTTCGGATAATAGGTCTGTGCAAAAGAAAGATCGTTGATCAGGTTGATATACAGTGAAGACAGGTCATCCGGATTTTTTTTTATTTTCCCTTGAATAACCTGTTCAATTCCCAACCATTTTTCTTTATTTTGTTTGATGAAATAAACTTCTCTCATAATTGTATAGGCTAAAATAATAAAAATTATGTCTCAAATTGCGATAAATACTTCTCAAAATGTAAATATTAATTTCAATATTGCCAGCATAGGTGAAAGAATGCTTGCGTTTATCATCGATCTGCTGATCAAGGTAGCCTATGTTATCTTTATTTTTTATCTTTTTTTCAATATTCTGGATCTGGGGTATCTTCTGAACGGGCTAGACCAGTGGTCTGTAATCGCCATCTATACCGTTATTACTTTCCCGGTCTACATCTACCCGGTTGTGCTGGAAAGCCTGATGGAAGGACAGACTCCCGGCAAAAAGCTTATGAAAATAAAGGTTGTAAAGATTGACGGATACCAGGCCGGTTTCGGTGATTATCTGATCCGGTGGGTATTCAGGCTCATCGATACGACCTTCGTAGGAACGGTAGGGGTAATCTCCATGATTGTTTCCAAAAACAACCAGCGTTTGGGAGACATTGCCTCCGGTACGGCTGTTATTTCGCTGAAAAACAACATCAATATTTCCCATACCATCCTGGAAAATATTCATGAGGACTATGTTCCGTCATTTCCACAGGTCATTGCACTTTCTGATAATGATATGAGAATCATCAAAGATAATTACACCAAAGCCTTAAAAACAGATGACCGGCAGATCATCACCAGGCTTTCCGATAAGATCAAAAGCATTCTGAAACTGGAAATAGATCCGGTGAAAATGACGGAGAGACAGTTTATCGGTGTGATTATTAAAGATTATAATTATTATACAGGGAAGGACAGTTAAGCAGTGAAATTTTGCTTTGCGGACAAATTTATTAAATATCAATCCGTTATATTGACATTATCTGTCATTTGTTACTTCAAAGACGGTGCATTTTTTGTACTTTCAGAACAAAGTTTAGATTATGAGATTCGAAAACAACAGATCAGGCAACGGCGGCGTCCTTACCCTGAATAATGAGATAAAAGAAGTAGGAAGACTTACCTACACCATTTTCCCGGAAGAAAATAAGCTGATTATTTCTTTTGTTCTGGTTCATCCTGAGTTTGAAGGCAGAGGAATGGGAAAATATCTTGTGGAGGAAGCCATAAAATTTGCCAGAGAAAATAGCTGGAATGTTTATCCGCACTGCTCATACGCACGGTCTGTGATGATGTGGAAGATATTTTTCTGAAGAGCTAGAAAAAATAAAGGCATCACTTCTGTTTCAGGAGGATTCTCTTATTATTGCGGAAATACAATATAAAAAAGACTGCTTTCCGAAATGCAGTCTTTTTATATCCGTTAATTATTAAAATCCTACTCAAGGACCGGTATATTGTCTCCTGAAAATGCAGTTCATATTTAATACTGTCCCGGATCCATAGCGTTAAGTTCATTTATAAGCCCATTCAACAATCTGCTTAATAGCCCGTTTAATCTGCTGCTGTCCTTCTTCCTGTTTAAGATCAATACCCAGAAAAGAAGTTTCATTAGTATGGGAATGTATGGTAAGATAATAAATACTGCTCATTAAAACAGCTTCTATCGCTCTGTTATTTTCATCTTTATTTTCAAAAGCCTTTTCTATCAGGTTTTCTCTTGTCTGAGCCTGCTCTTTCAGTAATGGAAGTTCTTCTGCCAATTCCCAGGCGATCACTCCACGCATTTCTCCGTCTTTCATCAGCCTGTCAAACTGGTTTTTCAAACGCTGATAAGACGCATCTTTACCGGTACGGTTACTTCCGCTGAATAATTTTTCGCAGAAATTGCGTTCTTTAAGGTATTCCTTCGCAAGCCCGCTGATATTTCCAAAATACTCATAAATCAGTTTTTTGTCGCAGCCCGCAGCCCTGGCAACTCTCATATGGTTGATAAATGAGAAGCCTTCTTTTTCTATAAGCTCTCCAAATGAGTCGATGAGTTTCTTTTTGGTAAGTTCCTTATTTCTGATGGGCTTGTCTGCCTCTTTCTTCGTTTTTCTGATTTTTTTCATTCTCTACATTTTATCTGCAATTTGCATTTTTTTATTTATTTAAATAAAAATCAATAAAACATACTTACATATTTAAAATATGGTTGAAAAAACAAATAATTTACCAAATAATAAAACTATTTTTTTAACACAAATAAAATAAATAGAGAATAATATTTTTACTTTTTAAAAGAAGTTAGTACTTCATTTACAAGAATTTCCTCAATATCGTCGGGATAGCTTACTTTTAAGTGATGGTCTGAAGCCACCCATTCTATAATTTCCGGGGGATTCAGAATTTTAGAATTGGGAATTCCCATGAGATCCAGGGCACAGGCATTGCATTCCTGCTCATACTGATTGTGAATAGGGATAACAAACAGTTTTTTATCCATAAAGAGTGCTTCAGCGGGGCTTTCAAAGCCTGCATTGCATAAAATACCGTCGCAGTTTTCAAAATACCTGAGGTACTGTATTTCGTCAATAGGAAAAACTTCTACGTTTTTTACTTTAACCTTTACCTTGCTGTATTTTGAGAATACTTTCCATTCAACAGGAATCTGTTTCAGGATTTTAATAATATTTTCATCCGCAAAACTGGGAAGGTATACCAGGTAATATCCTTTTTTATCAGGGTTTAAATTTCTGATCTTTTTTCTGATTACCGGTTTTTTGATCTTTGGATGATAACTTTCAAAATGAAAGCCTATTTTTTCTTTAACAGGAACATAATATTTCAGGACCAGCTCCCCTAAAAAATCTCCCTTCTGGGGTTTTGGGGTTTCCGGAAAACTCATGGAAGCCTGGTGGCTCAGTTCAATCATCGGGAGCGTCTTCATTTTGCCGGCCCAACCGGTTAAAGGTTCATAGTCATTGATGATAAGATCGTACTGTGAAAGTTCCAGTTCCCGGATTGTTTTTATGGCTTTCAGGAAATGATTTTCAGTGAATGTTTTGCGATAGGATAACCCACCTGTTTTGTTATAGAGAAGAGAAATCCCTTTATGCCGGAAATCAATATCAAAATCAGCTTTTAACTGGGACTGGTGACCACTGATCAGAGTATCTACGGAAGCATATTTTTTGAGGACAGGAATGATCTCCTGGGCTCTGGCCATGTGACCGTTCCCGGTTCCCTGAAATGCATATAAAATCTTCATCTAGGAAAAGTTGGTTACTATTTTCAGGAGTTCAGAACTGTCCATATCCGGAATTTCTTCAGCTTCATCATCTTTAAGCAGATGTTTGTGTTCATCATAGTAAAAGATCTTCCATTCTTTATTATGATACTCCAGTGCGGATAAATTTTCTATCCAGTCTCCGGAATTCAGATAGATGCAGGATCCTTTTTTATTGACCACTTCGCGCATCTGAGGCTGATGAATATGTCCGCAGATCACATAATCGTAATGATTATCAATAGCCAGTTCAGAAGCAGTCAGTTCGAAATCTCCGATGTACTTTACTGCTTTTTTCACATTATTCTTGATTTTTTTGGAAAATGAATATTTTTCCCGGCCCATCTTTTCCAGAAACCAGTTGACCACGTTATTGATCACGATTAAAAGATCATAGCCTTTCCCTCCAAGTTTGGCAATCCATTTGGAATGCTGAACGGAAGCATCAAAAACATCTCCGTGAAAGATCCATGTTTTTTTATGATCTATATTCAGGCAGATCTTATTACAGACCTTCAGCTTACCCAGTTCAAAATCGGTAAACTTGCGGAACATTTCATCATGGTTTCCTGTGATGTAATATACATCTGTATTTTTGGTCGCCAATGAAAGGATCTTTCTGATCACTTTCAGGTGAGGTTTAGGGAAGTAAGACTTTTTGAACTGCCATATATCAATAATATCGCCGTTTAAAACCAAGGTTTTAGGCTGGATAGAGTTAAGATATCTCAGCAGCTCTTTAGCCTTACATCCATAAGTTCCCAAATGAACATCCGATATAACCACTAATTCAACGTTTCTTTTCATCCGTATATTTTCAGCTTTTTAATTGCCGGATGGAATGCCTTAAATTTTCATTTAACAGGCATTGCATCATTTTATACAAAGAAACTAATTGAAAGTTAACTGTATATGAATGCTATATTATTTTTTATAATGTGTCCATCAGTTCTTCGGTGATTTCCATATTATGATAAACGTTCTGTACATCATCGTCATCTTCAAAACGCTCAAGCATTTTCATATTGGCCTTGAACTGTTCTTCATTTACTTCTTTTGTATTGTTCGGAATTCTCTGAAGTTCCGCACTTTTGGCTTCAATACCCAATTCGTCCAGTTTATGGGACAGAGAACCGAAATCCTCAAAAGCAGTTGTGATCATCACTTCTTCCTCATCTTTTTCAACATCTTCTGCTCCTCCGTCTATCATTTCCATTTCGAAATCGTCCCATTCCATTTTCACCTGAGCCAGATCGATGGTAAAAATTCCTTTTCTGTCGAAGATAAATGCCAATTCGCCGTTCTTTCCGAGGTTTCCGTCAAACTTATTGAAAACAGCTCTTACATTGGCTACTGTTCTTGTGGGATTATTCGTGGTACATTCCACAAAAAATGCCACACCTCCCTGTCCGTATCCTTCATAAGTGATTTCTTCATAGTTTTCTGCATCGGCACCGCTTGCTTTTTTAATGGCTCTTTCTACATTGTCTTTCGGCATGTTGGCCCCTTTTGCATTCTGGATACATCTTCTTAAAGCTGGATTGGCTTCAGGATCTGATCCTCCGGCTTTTACGGCTAAGGCTATATCTTTTCCGATTTTAGAGAAAGTTTTGGCCATTTTATCCCATCTGGCCATTTTAGAAGCTTTTCTATATTCAAATGCTCTTCCCATTTTTATTTTTAAATTTTCAACAAAATTAATTAAAAGTGAACGAAAAAAAAATACCCCCAAAAAATTGGAGGTATTTATTATTTAGAAAAATTAATTATTTTTTCTTTTTAGCCGGAGCTTTTTTAGCTGGAGCTTTTTTAACAGCCTTTTTAACTGGCTTAGCTACAGTGATGTCATTTTTCTTGTAAGTTTCCCACTCAGATCCTGAGATAGCTCTTACAATAACTTTTCTGTCTTTCTGTCTTACAGCATCAGAAGCAGTAGCTGGTTCAACAGCTTCTTGAGAACCGATACCGATAGACTTAAGCGTATTCGGATTGATTCCTCTTGTTTCTAACGCAGCAACTACTGCAGCAGCTCTTTGTCTAGACAGGTTTAAGTTGTAAGCAACAGAACCTTTCTTATCTGTCATACCTACTACCAGGAAGTTAGTTTCTTCAGCATCTTTGATGATCTTAGCAGCAGCATCTAATTTATCACTAGATTCCGGTCTGATCGTAGCTTTGTTGAAATCGAATAAGATATCTCTTAGTTTTTCATTCACAACTACTACGTCTGGTTTTTTCGGTGGAGGAGGACATCCTTGGAATTCCGGAACACCTGGAACTGTAGGACAAGCGTCATCTTTATCTAAGATACCGTCACCATCCTGATCTGGCCAAGGACAACCGTTGTTTTCAGCAGGACCTGCTACTGAAGGACAAGCATCATCTTTGTCGATAACACCGTCACCATCTGTATCTGGCCAAGGACAACCGTTGTTTTCAACTGGTCCAGCTACATCAGGACACTGATCGTCTTTATCTGGAACTCCGTCTCCGTCTGTATCAGGACATCCCTGGAATTCTGGTAGACCTGGAGTATCAGGACAAGCATCGTCTTTATCTAGGATACCATCTTTATCTCTGTCTCTGTTTCCGAATCTGAATAAGATGGAAGCAGAAGCTTGCCAGAAGTTAGCAACTGTTGATTTATCACCTGGAGTTGACACGTAGTCTCCCTGAACACCAAGACCGAAGTTCTTAGTTACCCAGAAGTTAACACCAGCACCGGTAGCTACTGTAAAGTGATTAGCTTTACCGTTTTCGTTACCGTTTTCACCGTTAGCAACAGATTCTCCTTTGTAATCGTTTCTTGGGAATGTAAGTGCAGTATAGTCATGTCTCAGGTAGTTTGCACCAACTCTTAAGTATGGATCAAACCAAGACTCTTCATTCCATAAAAGACCAGCTGCCTTAGCTTGGAAACCAAGACCTGTCATTAGGAAAAATTCTTTCCCCATGCCGAATCTCTTATTATCTACATTACCTACTGTAGTCTGCCAGTCGATAACTAAACCTTTACCGATGTTTCTAGCAACTGTTAATTTAGATAATGGAGGTGTAATAGAGAAATTGTTCAAATTGAACATTCTCTTCGTAAGATTATTAGCAGCAAACGTATTACTGAATTTGTTCTGTACTGCCTTGTGGTTCTCTCCATGAGCACCAACTCCGATCAACCACGGGTTGTTGGTAGTCTGAGCAAAGACAGTAGAGGCAACAGTAAGCGCCAATGCTGAAATTCCTAATTTTAGATTTTTCATAGAATTAAATGATTAAATAATTGATAATGCAAAATAAATATAATTTTTCTTTATATACAAAGTTTTTTAAATGATTTTTAACTTTTCTTTAATATTCTGTCCAGGTTTCGTTTATTTTCTCTATCTTTTATCGCTTCCCTTTTATCAAAGAGTTTTTTCCCTCTTCCAAGCGCTATAAGCACCTTTGCTTTCCCTTTATCAGTAATATAAAGTTTTAAAGGTATAATGGTATTCCCGGCATCCTTTAACTTTTTTTCAAGTTTAATCAATTCTTTTTTGTGCAACAGCAATTTCCGTTCCCTTTTTGTTTTATGGTTGTAAAAAGTTCCTAATTTATACTCGTCAATCATCATGTTGATGATGTATAATTCCCCATCAATAAACTGACAGAAGGATTCTGTAATAGATGCTTTGGAAGAACGTAAAGATTTTATTTCGGTACCCGTCAGAACCATCCCTGCCTCAAATTCTTCAAGGATTTCATATTCAAAACGGGCTCTTCTGTTTAATATACTGACTGTTTTCTCAATCTTCATCATTTTAAAATATTCGTTAATGAAATATATAAAAAATACTTCATAATTAAAAACTTGACTATTACATTATTACGAAATACCCAAATTCTTTTCGTATTTTTGCGCCAAATTTACAAAACTATATGTTAACAGTATCTAACTTATCTTTACAATTCGGGAAAAGAGTTCTTTTTGACGAGGTAAATATTATGTTTACCAAAGGAAACTGCTACGGGATTATCGGAGCAAACGGTGCAGGAAAGTCTACATTCCTTAAAATATTAACAGGAAAGCAGGATCCTACAACAGGACATGTATCTCTGGAACCAGGGAAAAGAATGTCTGTACTGGAGCAGGACCACTTTGCTTATGATCAGTATACTGTTCTTGAGGCTGTTTTGAGAGGAAATAAGAAATTATTCGATATAAAAGAAGAGATGGACGCTTTATACGCTAAAGAAGACTTCTCGGATGAAGACGGAATCAAGGCGGGAGAATTGGGTGTAATCTATGATGAAATGGGAGGATGGACTGCAGAATCAGACGCGCAGACGATGCTTTCCAATGTAGGAATCAAGGATGATATGCACTGGCAGATGATGGGTGAGCTTGAGAATAAAGACAAAGTAAAGGTTCTTCTGGCACAGGCCCTGTTCGGAAACCCGGATGTACTGATCCTGGATGAGCCTACGAACGACCTGGATATCGATACGATTTCCTGGCTGGAAGATTTCCTGGCTGATTATGAAAACACGGTAATTGTGGTTTCTCACGACCGTCACTTCCTGGATACGGTGTGTACGCACATCGGTGACCTTGATTATGCTAAACTTAACCTTTATACCGGTAACTACTCTTTCTGGTACCAGGCTTCACAGTTAGCAACAAGACAGAGAGCTCAGGCTAACAAGAAAGCAGAAGAAAAGAAAAAGGAACTTCAGGATTTCATCGCCAGATTCAGTTCCAACGTGGCCAAAGCAAAACAGGCTACGGCAAGAAAGAAAATGATCGACAAACTGAATATTGACGATATCAAGCCTTCTTCCAGAAGATATCCTGCCATTATTTTCGAAATGGAAAGAGAAGCCGGAGATCAGATCCTGGATGTAAAAGGTCTTGAAAAAACAAAAGACGGAGAACTTTTATTCTCTAATATCGACCTGAATCTGAAAAAAGGAGATAAAGTGGCCGTACTTTCTAAAAACTCACTGGCAATTACGGAATTCTTCCAGATTCTTGCCGGAAATGCAGAAGCCGACAAAGGTACTTTTGCCTGGGGTGTGACTACCAACCAGTCTTATATGCCATTGGACAATACCGATTTTTTCCAGGAGGACCTGAATCTTGTTGACTGGCTGAGACAGTTCACCAAAAACGATGAAGAACGTCATGAGGAATTTGTAAGAGGTTTCTTAGGCAGAATGCTTTTCTCCGGTGATGAAGCTCTGAAATCATGTAAAGTTCTTTCCGGAGGTGAAAAAATGAGATGTATGTTCAGCAGAATGATGCTTCAGAAAGCCAATATCCTTCTTCTGGATGAGCCGACCAACCACCTGGACCTTGAAAGTATTACGACACTGAATAACTCCCTGTCCAATTTCAAAGGAAACCTTCTTCTGGCTTCCCATGACCACGAAATGCTTCAGACTGTCTGTAACAGGATCATTGAACTGACTCCTAACGGAATCATCGACAGAGAAATGACTTACGATGAATATCTTGCAGATAAGAAAGTAAAAGAATTAAGAGAAAAAATGTATTCTTAAAATACATTCAATTACATACAAAAATCCCCTTTCAGAAGCTGAAAGGGGATTTTAAATATATAAACTTTAATTTTTAAGGATTTTCTTCATCAGGCTTCCTTTCTCCGTATTGATTTTCAAATAATATACTCCGGAAGGATTACCTTCAATATTCATCTTTACATTTTTAGAATTATAAATCTGTTTCTGAATAATTCTTCCCTGTGCATCATATAATTCTGCTGAATGAATAGCAGACAAAGCCTCTATCATTATTTCTTTTTTTACAGGAATCGGATATATTTTAACAGCATCTTCATCCTGCGGCCCGGATACAGCCTCATCATTAGCTAAAACCGCAGTACAGGCCGTGTTGATGACACAGCTGGTGTATGCATATTCATTAACAAGAGACTGAATATCTTCCACCTGGCTGCCATCGCAGCATATATACTGCAGATCAGGATTATCCGGGAAGTCTGCTATTTCATTCTTTCCGTTTTTCATCAGCAATGAAGTAAGTAAATTATTACCACAGTGTAATTCCTGAAGATGGGTCTGCCCTCTTACATCCAGGCCGGTAAGTTTATTTTTGCGGCAGTCCAGGGTAAGTAAATTTGTACAGCCCTGGATATTCAAAGCGGATATCTGATGGTTGGCACAGTATAATTTTTCTAAACTTGTAATTCCCTGTACATTAAGAGATGTTAAGCTCCCCTGATCATCCATACTGGGAAAAAAAGGTGGAATATAACTGATTTCAAGATGTTTTAAGTTTTGTAAGCCACTGCCTGACAGGTCCAGAGCAGTATCCCGGAACCGGAGGGCCTTAATTGTATGCAGCTTTATATCGTTATTTACTGAAAGACTGATCAGATTCCGGACATCTATGGTCTCTAAATTTACACAGTTATTCAGTGATAATGATACTTCTCCGGAATTACAGATAAACTGAGTCAGCCCCGGGCAATTATCTGAAATGATATGAGCAGAAACAGATGCATCCTGCCCTATTAAATAGTTGACTAAATTAGGACAATTACTGGAATTAATGTTTATAAACTGTAATGAATTTGGTGAATTTAATGTGATCGTATGCAGCAATCCGCATCCGGACACATCCACATTCGCTAAGCTGGTGCCTATAACGGACAGGCTCTGTAAATTATTATGACCGCTTAAATCCAATGTTAAACCTGATATTAAATCCATAAAACCCAGTAATTCCAGATTCTTCAGATTGTTCAGTCCTTCAATGGAATTCATGACCGTTGAAGGCATGGAAAAACCGTTGATTGACAGATTCTCAATAACCGGAGTATTGCTGAGTGCAGTAAGGGTAATCCCATAAATTTTCACATTTTTCAGCAGCATACAGTTGCTTAAACTTACACTTCCAGGTTCATAAGTTTCAAATTTAACATCCAGGTTCTGTAAAGAACTGAGACCGGAAATGGTAAAAGGATTACCGGGCACGTTCCAATAATCGATTTTTATACTTGTAAGATTAGTAAATGATAAAATTCCTTCATAGTCATGAATAGGAACATCTGTATCCGGATCAATAATCTCTATTCCTCCTACCTGCAGTGCTTCGCTTACCTGTATTTCTCCATCGTTGTTAGCATCTATCGAAAAATAATTTCCGGACAGGTTTTTAGCAATTGAGTTAGCCGGGGAAGAAGATAATAACTTGGCTTTAAAACTGGCATCAGGAATTTGTACAATCTGGGCTCTGATCCCTAGTGAAACAACCAGGGAAACAAGAAGTAATAATTTTGTTTTCATATTTGTATTTTTATTTCAACTAATTTAAATATTCCTGCCAAAGATTATTATTACCAATTAGTAAGTGTAGCCATTATTTGAGTAAGTGTTATTATAGTATAATATGTGGGAACAATATGCGTTGTCAATCAGCAAAAAATAATCTCCGGAATGATAAAAAATACCCTCAAAGGCAATTGAGGGTATTTTTATTTATATTTAACTGTTAAATATATTATTTAGTCAGTTTTGTTTTAGGGATAGATACTGTTCCCGGATCTTTCCACAAACCGTCTTTCTCTGCTCTTTTCTTTATTGCCTGAGCTCTTTTTTCACTGTCAGGGTGAGAGTTGAACATTTTCTCGAAACCGGTCTGTGTGCTTCCTTCAGAAAGAAGTGCCAGTTTTTTGAACGCTGTATAAGCGCCTACAACATTATAATTGTTGGCTTTCATAAAATCATAGGAATAGGTATCTGCTTCAGATTCCTGCTTTTTACTGTGCGAAGCATCAAGGAATGCATTGGCCATCTGCCCGATCTGGCTCTCATTTAAAGTAGCTACCGTACCTGAAGCAGATGAAGCCGCATCCAGTGCCGCCGCTTTCATATAGGCTGCTTTGATTGCATCTTTGGTATCCTGATTTTTCACGTGACCGATCTCATGTCCGATTACGGCAAGAATCTCATCGTCCGTCATGATATCCATTAATGAAGAGAATACACGCACACTTCCGTCTGCACAGGCAAATGCATTGATATCCTTTACTTTATAGACTTTATAGTTCAGATTAAGCCCGTCCTGTGATTTGTGCTTTCCGAAAAGCTTATTCAAACGAACGGTATAAGGATCTTTAGGACCTGCAACCGGATTATTTTTATCCATCCATTCCACAGATTCTTTTGAAAGTTTAATTGCATCCTCATTGGTAAAAGTAAGTGCTTTTGCTCCTTTGGAAACCACTCCTGCCGCTTTTCCGAGATTGATCTTCTGGGCTGAAACTGAATACATTGCTCCTAAAACAAGGAGACAGATTGTAATTTTTTTCATAATCATTTAATTTGGACTGCGAAGATAGATATTTTTTAACAATCATCAAGATGAAACTTCATTTACAATCATTTCAGAATGCTATTTTTTTTCCTTATTTTTGTGAAATGAGTCAAAAATGGATTTACAAGCCCGAACCCGATGAGGAAGTTGTGGACAGACTAAGTTCGTCACTTGGTTTTGGTACTTTTGAATCTAAACTTCTCGTTTTAAGAGGAATTGACAATTATCAAAAGGCCAGAGAATTTTTTAAACCCAACCTTAACGATATTCACAATCCTTTTTTAATGGCTGATATGCAGAAAGCGGTAGAGCGCATTGCAACTGCCATTGAAAACGGAGATAAAATACTGGTATACGGAGATTACGATGTAGACGGAACCACAGCCGTAGCCCTGATGTACCTTTACCTCAGCAAGATTGTTGAGAAAAAATACCTTGATTATTACATCCCCGACAGAAATTCCGAAGGATACGGTATTTCCACAGAGGGTATTGATTTCGCCAAAGAAAACGGATTTTCATTAATTATAGCTTTAGACTGCGGTATTAAAGCCATTGATATGGTAAAATATGCTGCTGACCGCGGCATTGATTTTATTATCTGCGATCATCACCTTCCGGGAGAGGAAATTCCCAATGCAGCTGCGGTTCTTGATCCTAAAAGAAGCGACTGCCGGTATCCGTTCAAGGAACTCTCAGGATGTGGAGTAGGTTTTAAGCTCTGCCAGGGGCTGAATACGATCTATAAAATTCCGGAAGCTGAATTATTTGAACTTACGGACCTGCTTGCGATTTCCATTGCGGCAGATATTGTTTCTATGACCGGTGAGAACAGGGTGCTGGCCAAAATGGGATTAAAAATCCTGAGAAAAACCCGGAACATGGGATTAAGATTATTAATTCCCGAGGATAAGCTTTCTCATTTTGAAATTTCGAATATTGTCTTTGAAATTGCTCCGAAAATCAACGCCGCCGGAAGAATTTCCCACGGTAAGGCTGCTGTGGAACTTATGGTTTCAGATAATCTGAAGCATGCCAACCAGATTGTGAGCGATATTATGAACCTCAACGACGAAAGACGTGAACTGGACATGAATTCCACGCTTTCTGCGCTTAACCAGATCATCGAATCCCAACAGGAAACGAAACATACCACCATTGTATATCATCCTGAATGGAACAAAGGTGTTATCGGGATTGTCGCCTCAAGACTGATTGAGACCTACTATAAACCCACCCTTGTATTTACAGACGGAAATAACGGGGAAATGGTGGCTTCTGCCAGATCAGTTTCTGATTTTGACGTTCACGAGGCCCTTGATATGTGTTCTGAATATTTCCTGAAATTCGGAGGACATCATGCTGCTGCCGGACTTTCCATGGAAAAAGACAAGTTTGATGCATTTAAGGAGAAATTTGAACGTATCGTTTCCGAGAAGATCCGGGAACACCAGAAAGAGCCTTCCATTTCTATTGATACCGAAATTAAAATTGATGAAATCAACAGAGAGTTCATCAACTTCCACAGAAAACTGGCTCCTTTCGGACCTCATAATATGAAACCGATCTTTACCCTGACCAATCAGAAGCTTTCCGGCTATGTTAAAACAATGGGTAAAGACAATAACCACCTGAAGTTTTATATCAAACAGGAATCCACGGGAAGAAATATAGAATGTGTAGGTTTCAAACTCGGGCAGTTCGCTGAAGATTTTAAAACCAGGAATTTTGACCTGGCATTTACGCTGGAGGAAAATCACTGGAAAGGAAATGTCACTCATTATCTCAACATAAAAGACGTGAAATTCAGGGATTAAACCATTCGCTGAAGTTTATCGTGTGCTACTGAAACAAAATGAAAAAAATCGGTTTATTTTTCGGATCATTCAATCCTATCCACATCGGTCATCTTATCCTTGCCAATTATATACTGGAAAATTCGGATATGAATGAGCTGTGGTTCGTGGTAAGCCCGCAAAACCCGTTCAAGGATAAGAAATCGCTGCTGAAAGACCACAACAGGCTGGATATGGTACAGCTTGCCGTAAAAAATTATCCGAAAATGAGAGCTTCCAATGTAGAATTTTCTCTTCCGCAGCCGAGTTATACCATAGACACCCTCACTTATCTTCACGAAAAATATCCTGACCATTCTTTCAGCCTGATCATGGGGGAAGATAATCTGGAAGGTCTTCATAAATGGAAAAATTCTGATATTCTGATCAAAAATCATCATATCATTGTTTATCCGAGAATTTTTGACGGAGAGAAAAAAGGCACTGAATACCCGCAGCACGAAAACATCTCTATGGTGCAGGCTCCGGTGATAGAACTTTCTGCAACAGAGATCAGAAATATGATCAAAACCGGCAAAAATGTACGTCCGATGCTTCCGCCGGAAGTGTTTGAATATTTGGACGGAAGCAGTTTTTATAAGTAATTTTGCCTTTCAGAAAACAAGGGCGGAAAAATAAGACTTATGAGGGGTCTGCTGCTTATCATCATATATAATTAAAGTATGGATTTCATCGAAAAATTTTTCTCAAAATATTCCCGGGAAAAGCTTATCAAATGGTTTAAACAGATTTGTCTTGCAGAGGCTATTTCTTGTGTTTTATTATATTGTGTGGCGATGATCTGGATCCGGTATGATGAAAATCTGTATTCTATTATTTTCATAAGTGTAGTAGGTAGTTTACACGGATTATTTTTTACACTTTATCTCTTACTCTGTCTTCCTGCAAGAAAAATTTACACCTGGGATGATGAGGATTTTGTGTTCGCTTTACTGGCTGCATTTTTCCCTTTTGCTACGGTATGGGTAGATAAAAAACTGGCACAATTCGACAGAGAATAAAATTAATTTTCATAAAATTTCATGTTTTGTTGTAACAAAATTATTGTTACAGTTGTCTTATTATACAGAAAAGTCAGGCAATTCAATTTTCCAACATAATTTTTATTAACTGAAAATCAACAAGTTAAAATTAATTAAAATTATTTTTCAGTACTTTGTATTGCATGATACTGAATTTATTATATATCTTTGTAATGTTAAATAACTAATCATACAAGCTATTAACACTAAAAAAATAATGATCATGAAAACTCAAATTCTTATTGCCGCCCTATTTTTCAGTGGATTTGTGTCTGCCCAGCAGTCGAAAGATACCGTGAAAGTAAAAAATATTGAAGCTGTCAATATCAGAAAACAGGTTTTCAAAAAACAGAGCGACCGTTTTATTTATGATGTAGCGTCCTCTCCTATTGCCAAAGGAACCAACTCTTTTAATCTTCTGAAGCAGACCCCTATGCTTTCCAGCATCGATGGAAAATCGCTCAAAATCATGGGAAAATCTGATGTGGTGATCTACATCAACAACAAGAAAACCAATATGGATTCCCAGGCATTAATTGAGATGCTTAAAGGAACTCCGTCTGAAGACATTCAGAAGATTGAAGTGATTACGGTACCGGGCAGCGAATTTCAGGTAGAATCCAATGAGGGGGTAATCAACATTGTCATGAAGAAAAAGAAAAGTGACGGCTATAACGGAACAATGAAGATGAACAATGAACAGGGCTATTACAACAACCCTTCTGCCGGAGCTTCTTTTAATATGAGAAAAGGTAAAATATCGCTCAGTTCCAATTTCAATATGGGGAGCTGGACCGACAGGGAGAGATATACGCTTTCCAACGGTGACGCTACCTTCAGAAATGAATCTTACGGATTTAATGATGATCCCAATAAATATTACGGGGGTAACATCAATATGGATTACGAGATCAATTCTAAGCAGAGCCTGGGGTTTACCTATAATATGAGATACAATAAGAGTTTCAACTCTATTCTTGATGTCACCAATCTGCAGAACGGGGTTCTTCATAACAGGACGGTTAACCATGAGGATGCACAGACGAGAAATCATTCTTTCAATTTAAATTATGAAATAAAAACAGACAGCATCGGAAGCAGGCTTACCTCTAATCTTTCTCATTTATGGTTCAACAGGGATAAGATAAGTACGAATGAGAGCTTTCCTCTGAATGATAAGAAAGGAAATGCCTATTCTGCTCTTCAGCAGTCTGTGCCGCAGATCATCAATAATTTCGCAGGGAATATTGATTACATTAAAAAAACAGCTTCCGGAAATACGTGGCTGATGGGGATCAGTTATAATCACACCAATACGGATAATGATACCAGACAGGATGATATTATCCAGGGCAAGCCGGTTCCTGATGTTGACCTGACGAACCATTTCATCTATAAAGAAAGAATTCTCGGGGCTTATCTTACGTATGAAAGAAAACTGAACGAGAAGTTATCCGGAAAAATAGGAACCCGCTATGAAATGACCCGAAGCAGCGGAGATATTCTGGGGAAAGACAGCTTCGACAGAAATTACAATAATCTTCTTCCTTATCTGAATATCAATTATGCAATCAGTTCAGATCATAATATCAGCTATACTTTTTCCAGCAGAATCAAGAGACCGCGATTCTGGGAACTGAATCCTTCAAGAACGTATTTTACTCCCAATAATTATACTCAGAATAATCCGTTTATCCAGGCTTCCAAGCATTATAACCAGGAGATCAGCTATATGTATAAGAATGCTTTCTATGCCAATCTGAGTTTCAGCTATGTGGAAGATGCTTCTAATCAGATGCCTCTGCAGGGAACGATAACGGGTCCTAAAAAAGATGAAGAAGGAAATACTGTTCCTGATGAAAACGGAGATCCGGTTATAGAAACCACCAGATTCCTGCGCTACATCAGAACCAATTATGGCCATAACAAGCAGTTTGGTCTGACCTTAGGAATGAATAAACCCTGGTTTAAAGAGATCTGGACGACCAACTATTCCGTTAATCTCGGATACAGTATGTATAGCGGTACCATAACGAAAGATCCTACTTCTGTTCCTGCTGCCGGATACACCGAAACACTGGAACCTTATGTGATTGATATCAAAAACTTCAATATGTCTGCCAATATCAACAATACGATCCGGTTATCGTCCAAAAAAGACTGGTTTTTAGGAATCAACTACTATTATGGCAGTAAAGTAAAGGTTGAGAGCGGAACTTTAGGCATCAGACAGAGCTTTGATATCAGCCTGAAAAAGATCATCGGCGAATGGACGGTAGTAGCGGAAGTATATGATCTCTTCAACCAGAACTATAACAGAATAAATGGTATACAGCCTAACGGAAGCTATAATAATGTGACCAATTTCGGGTATTCGAGACTTCTGAATATCGGGGTTACATACAATTTCGGAAACCAGAAACTGAAAAAAGCAAGGGAGATGAAATCAGCTAATGATGCTGTAAAATCAAGAACTTAAACCATCATGAAAATTTAATTCAATCACAGCTTAAATAATAAAAACATGAAAAAGATCATCATATTGGCAGCCGCCATATCCGGAAGTATTGTTTTCGCACAGGAAAAGAAATCCGATACCGTAAAAACCAGATCGATAGAGGGAATCACACTGACCAAACAGGTTTTCAAAAAACAGAGTGACCGTTTTGTATATGATGTGGCTGCTTCTCCTGTTGCCAAAGGAAATACTACTTTTGATTTACTGAAACAGACCCCGCTTTTATCTACAACAGATGATAAAACGCTGAAGATTGCCGGTAAAAACAATGCCCTGATCTACATCAACGGAAGGAAAACGAATATGGATGCCGAATCGCTGGCACAGTTTCTGAAAAATACTCCTGCGGAAAATATTCAGAGAATTGAAGTGATTACTGTTCCGGGAAGTGAATACCAGGTGGAATCCTCAGACGGAATCATCAACATTGTTCTGAAGAAAAAAATGAGTAACGGAACCAATGGAAATATGAGGATGTCCAATACTCAGAATAAATTCAACAGCAGCCAGGCAAGCTTCTCTGTCAACTACCGGAAGGATAAACTGGGAATCAGCGCCAATCTGAACGGCGGAGAAAATATCCAGCCTCAAACCTATATTCTGAGGAATGGAACAGATCAGCTGAAAAATGAATCTGTTGGGGATATTGATGATCCGAACAAGAATATAGGCGGCTATTTAAATATTGATTACCAGCTGAATGAAAAGAACAATTTGGCATTATCCTGGAACTCCTGGGCCAACAAAAGCTACAATTCAACGATTGATCTGTTTAATACCCTTACCCAGCCGGATGATAAAGGAAATATAATAACCAGCTATACCAGAACTAAAAATAAAGAAGATGCCCGGAATTATAATAATTCGGTGAACCTGAATTATGAATTGAAAATCGACTCTCTTGGAAGTAAACTGAATGTAAATGCTGCTTATCTGATCTATAAAAGATTCCAGTTTTCCGATAACAATACAATGCTTCCCGGTAAAAATAACTGGGGCGATTTTTCAAGAACCGGTAAAACCATTATCCAGGATATTCCGCAGATCATCAACAACTTCTCAGGAACAGTTGATTATATCCAGAAATTTAAAAATGATTTCACATTTTCTGCAGGAGGAAATTTCAATAAAACAAAAACGGATAATGATACCAAGAATCTTACCTACGATTACATATACAACACGAACCAGGACCTGGAAAAGGTAATGACTACCCCTGAGCTTAACCATTTTGTTTATGATGAGAATATCTACGGGCTCTACTTAACTTTTGAAAAGAAATTTTCTGATAAGTTTTCCGGAAAAATAGGTGCAAGATATGAGATTACCAACAGTCTGGGAACGGCAGACAGCCCGTATCATAAAATAGAATCACAAAGGCATCAGGTCATCGAAAGAAATTACAATAATCTTTTACCTTACCTGAGCTTCAACTATGCCATTAATGATAAGAACAATATATCCTATTCATTTTCAAGCAGAATGAGGAGACCCAGTTTCTGGGAACTGAACCCGGTAAGAAATTACATCACGGAATATAATTATACCCAGAACAATCCTTTTGTAAAGGCATCATCCACCTACAATCAGGAACTGACGTATATGTATAAAAATTCCTATTTCCTGATCCTGAACCATTCCTACTTCAAAGACCAGATCACACAGGTTCCTCTGCAGGGATATACCAGATCGGTAGACGGAACAATAAGCGATCAGAGTGTACTGCGCTATATCAGAACCAATTTCGGGGATAAGCAGGAAATGTCTGCGATGGTCGGAATTCAAAAGACCTTTTTCAAGCAGTACCTGACCCTGAATTTTAATGCAGGAATTCAGCACAATATCAATAACGGTTCTCTTGCCGGAGACCCAACAACGGGTGAAACTTTTGTGGATAAAGACGGAAAGCCACTGGTATACACCAATACTATAAAATCGACAAGCTTAATTGTGACGAGCAACAATACGCTTCGGCTGGACAAAAAGAAAACATGGTTTCTGGGAGTCAATTATTTCTTTGTGGATAAACAGCAGATTGAGCTTGGAATGCTGAAAAACCTGATGAGCCTTGACCTGAGCATCAAGAAAAACTGGAACGACTGGACGTTTGCGGTAAACCTTAATGACGTACTGAGAACCAATGTGGTGGAAATTGAGGATTATCAGCCCAACGGAAACTACAATTACATCAGGAATGACCAGTACCGAAGAAGTGTAACGGTAAGTCTTACCTATAATTTCGGAAACCAGAAGCTGAAAAAGGTAAGGAATATTGAAGGGGCATCGGATGCCATTAAAAGCAGAACAAGATAAGAGTTATCTTTCTTCATATCAATTATTTTTTTTGTGATGTGACCGCCGGAAAGGCCGGCGGTTTTTTTTAGAATTCATAATCAACTCAATTATATTTTTTACAGACCGGAACTCCCGCGGGCTTCGCCCGCGGGAGTTTTTATAAGTACAGCAAAATATCACAGCTTCTTTGACCCATACAAAAATTGGAGCAGAGCAAAAGGTTCAGTAGATTTGAATAAGAGGAATAAATTAGAGAGTTCGCGCAAGGATGGGCAAAGAATATTGATGCAACTTATAAATAAGGTAAACAAAGGTGTAAACTTTGTAAAGTAATACAAGGTCTTTGTATTTCAAAGATAAGCGAAGCGGCTTTGTTTATCTTAAAACACTCCCATACTATTCATTCTCTGTTTGCCTTTACGATTAAAAAAAATTCCAAACTTTTGAAACTGATCCATTTTTTATCTTTATCCCTATGAAAAAGAATTTTAAAATTATTCTCCTTTGTTTATCCGCATTTCTTCTCTGGACCGGATGTAAAGAGAAAAAGGTTACGCTTGGCAAAGGTGTGGATTTCAATAAAGAACAGAATATTCACTATGGAGATGATCCGGAAAAGATCATGGATCTCTATATTCCGGAAAAAAAATCTGCGAAAGAAAGAGAGGTATTCATTATTATTCATGGCGGAGGCTGGCGTGCCGGGGATAAATCCCAGCTCACTTTCTTTACTCTTTCCCTGATGCAGAGGTTTCCGGATCATATTTTTGTGAATATGAATTACAGACTGGCTTCACAGGAGCGGTATGCCCTGCCCGGCCAGATTTCTGATATTAAAGATGCTGCATTGTTTTTAGAGAAAAAGCTCGGATACAGTCCTAAACTTATTCTACTTGGCAACAGTGCCGGCGGGCATTTATCGATGCTGTATGCCTACCAGGCAGATCTTCAGAAAAAAGTAAAAGCAGTTATTAATATTGTTGGCCCGGCAGATCTGTCGGATGCCGGATTTAAAAGATATCAGGAATATTCATTTGTGGAAAAAAGGCTTGTTGATCCAAAAACTCCGACGCTGGATATCTCTCTTACGGATTATGCCAGTCCAGTTCATTGGATTGATTCGGCCTCAGCCCCTACACTCTCTTATTATGGAAATACGGACCGTGTTGTTCCTCTCAGCCAGAAGAATATTCTGGATTCTGTGCTAAGTAGGCACCGGGTAAAACATGAATCCTACGAATTTAACGGCGGACACCTGGATTGGGATCAAGCACCGAACGGTACATTCCTGATCAGTGCCATTGATCAGTTTCTTAAACAATTGGATAAAAAATAAACGTCCCGGGTTTCAGAACGTTTATTGACAAGTTGTTTATTTTTTATAAACAGAACATTTCCTTATTATGACCTCAACATTTTATTCGGATTTTACAGTTTCTGTTCTGTCGGAAATACCGTTGGCATTAAAGGCTTCGATCTGGAAATAATAGGCATCTGTTCTGTCGGCACCTGTAAAGAAGTATTCATTTTTTCCGTATACCATGATGCTTCCGTACAGTTTATCCGGAGATTTACCCCAGTAGATCACGTAGCCGTCAGCGTCCTGATTCTGTTGCCATTTCATCCAGATACTTCTTCTTTCACCGTATTTTTTAGGATCTGCCCTCAGCGGTACAAATCCTTTTACTTTCTCAGGCTTTTCACCGGCTCCTTTTCCGAATACCCTGAAGCCGCTGAGGGCAAACTTTCCGGTCGGCATTTTCAGGTTTTCCATTTTCAGGAATCTTGCTTTTGCCGGTTTTTCCAGTTCAACATAATCATGAGGTACATCTTTGGTATTTTTACTTTTATCCACAATTACATTCCACTTTTTACCGTCATTGGAGCCGTAGATTTTATATTGGTGCATTTTCCCTAAGGTTTTACCCATAAATTCTGCATCCTGATCTGCATAATTGATCTGGATGGCATTGATGGTGGAAATCTCACCCAGATCGGTCTGAAACCATTCTCCGGAATTTCCGGTTTTTGCGCTCCAATAGGTTTTAATGTCTTCATCTACGGCAAAATTCGGCTGATATCCGCCCAGAACTGATGAAACCTGAACAGGTTTATTGTAATTCAGCAGCATCCATCCGGCAAAAAGTCCTTTCGTGAAATCTCTGCCCTGCGCATATTGCGGAAGAAAGGTAGGATAATCTCCATAAGCTGTATTGGTATACATGACATCATCTTTATCAAACCCTGCAGGCCAGATCCCCAGTCTCCGTTCAAAGTTATTTTTAGTGGAAATAAAGATGGTTGAGATATGCCACCAGTTTTTATAGTTATCCTCAAAGGTGGCACCATGTCCGGCTCCTCTTGCAAAACCGCCGGGTTTATAGGAAAACGGATTATGCTGCTGGTATTCAAAGCCCTCCAACGGGTTTTTACTGACGTAAACTCCATCGGAATACCCGCTGAATTCAGTAGCCGGGGCTCCGTACTGCATATAGTATTTTCCGTTATGTCTGGTCATCCAGGCTCCTTCCACAAAGGGCTGCAGAAAAACATTATCGTTGTATTCACCGAATCTTTCCCACCCGTGATCTTCAGGTTTTAATTTGATGATGGGTTTTACGAAGCCTTCAGACTGAAGGTTTTTCACTTTTACTTCGGTTCCCAAAAGCGGCCATTCGTTGCTGGACCCCCAGTACAGGTAAAGTTTATTTTTATCTTCATCATAATGGAAGGCCGGATCCCAGGCTCCAACCTTTAAGGTATCCACAGCTATCTTCCAGTCGTCTTTAGTAGGGTTGGTACTTTTCCAGATCGGGAAGTCCTGCTCCCAGGTAGAGCCATAAACATAAAGGGTATCTTTCATTGCCCAGACTGCCGGTGCGTTCAGATCGTGGGTGTATTTACTGTCTCTGAGGAATTTCCTTTTTACGAATTTCCAGTCCAGCATATCATCACTGTACCAGTATCCTTCCTGGTTGGTGGAAAAAAGGAATAGTTTGTTTTTAAAATTAACGATCACCGGATCGGCTGTTGCCCGGTGTTTTCCCTGTTTTGAAAAGACTTCAAAAGGCGTGTATCCATAATCGATATTGATCGGGTTACAGAACGTCTTCTGCTGTGCTCCTATCCATATTCCCAGGAAAATTGCCAATGACAGAAAATATTGTCTCATTTTCAGATTTTAAACATTCAGGGCAAAGTTAATTAACTTTTTTTGGTTTTCTCAATGCTAAACTTATTTATACAGAACATGTTTCATAAAAAACTTCCGGACTGAAACCAGACCGGAAGAGTATTTGAATAATAGTACTTGTTGAAATATATTATTTTTTGGGCAGGAAAACCTCAGCCAGCATACATCTGGCACTTCCTCCACCGTTCACCTCAATGGTATTCAGATCCGAATAAATGATCTCACAGTATTTTTCTATGGCAGCTACCTGATCAGGATTTAAAGACTGATAAGCGGTCTGGCTCATCACCAGGAACTTTTCACCGTCTGTATTCTGAACCTGGAGCATATTCCCGGCAAACTGCTGCATCTGATCTTCAGAAATCTCAATGATTTCTTTTCCGGAATTTTTAATGGTTTCAATCACCTTTTCCCTTTCCAGTTCATCATCGATACAGTCTAAACAGATGACCACGAATCTGTCTGCCACACACATCATTACGTTGGTATGGTAAATAGGAAGCCTTTCTGTACCCACGGTCTGGTAAGAATGGAAAACAACCGGGGTGAATCCGTATTTTGAACAGAATTCCCTGAACAGGTTTTCATCCAGTCTCAAAGAAACCGAGCCGTAAGCGATTTTATTATCATGGTCAAAGATCATACTTCCTGTTCCTTCCAGGAAATGTCCCTGGGTTTCGGAAAACGACCAGTCATCAATTTCTGCCACTTCAAATCCGCGGTTTCCGATATTTTCAATAATATCTTCTCTACGCTCTACTCTTCTGTTGGAAGCGAACATCGGATAAAGCACCACTTTTCCGTCTTTATGGAAGCTCACCCAGTTGTTCGGGAAAATGGAATCCGGTGTATGAGGATCCAGCGTATCTTTAATAGTGATCACATTAATACCTTTTCCTCTCAGTTTGCCGACAAAAGTATTGAATTCTGCCAAAGCCTTTGACTGGATATCAGAGCCTGTCTGTTCTACCTGAAAGTAATTATTTTTTGCTGTTTCTGCATTGTAGCCGAAAGCAATCGGCTCTATCATGAGTACGGTATCTGTTGTTTGCATTTTTTATTCTGGTTTACTAAAAATATTTAAAATAATTGAAAACTCATCCGGATGTTCAAGGAATCTTCTGGTATAAGTTTTTCCGTTTCCGTCCGTAATTTCAACGGTATAATCTTCTCTGCAGATAAACTGTGTCAGAAAATCATAAAACCGCGGAGATAAAGAGATCCGTTGACCTAAATAATTTTCCTTTTTTACGGGTTCTTCTGATTTCATTTTATTATAGAATATCTCCATTTCGTCCGAAATGACATCAAAAAAATCAAGGTTATCTGAGGTACGGCGGCTGACTTCCTTTGAAAATAAAACAGATGGTGAAAAAATATCATATTCTGCCATCAGTCCTCCCTTTCTGCTATAAGGAGCTGCTCCGCCACATTCCCGCATTCTGATGACCTCATTTTTAATCTTCTTTTTATTTCTGATTAATTTTCCGTCAATCAGGTCATAGTATTTTTTTAACGGATATTTGCTTTTTGTTCTTCCGCCGGCATGGGCTGTTCTTATTTCCCAAAGAACATATCTTTCATCATCGGCCGTATAATAGATATATCTGTTCTTTACATGATCAGGCATAAAAAACTCTTCACTGTACAGCAAATCGTTATGCTTTACTGTCCTGCTTTCTATTTTACCCCTTACATAGGTTTCAATATAAATGGAATCCCGGCTTCTGGTGATACTGTCTCTGTCTTTATTTCGGATCAGGTGATAACCGTTCAGCCTATCCGGGGCTACATAATATGAAGAGTCTATTTCAAAGCCGCCTTCACGGGGTGTTTTTCTCACCTTTGTTCCGTTCTGATACATCCTGTAATATCCTCCTTCATAAACATTTTCATTAAAACTCTTTAATGTATCTTTTGAATTAAAAACAAAACGTTTCTTATAAAACTCATTCTTCCCGGTTTTGATATCCAGGAAATTTCCTTCATAATTGATACTTTCAGGGTTATTGAGATCCGGACGGTAGTTTTTTACAATACTACTCCGGTATTCGGTTTTGTTTTCCCTCTCTACCGCCTGTATCATTCCGTTAGCGGAATAGGAAACTCTATATTCCCCATTCTTAGACAGGATACGGGATAGCCTGTTCTGCCTGTCATATATAAGCCAGGAAGTTCCCCTACTATTTGAAGTGATGATTTCATTTTTATCTGCCAGAATCTCAACTCTGTTGATCACTTCTCCGTTTTTCTTTAAAACGGCCGTCTTAATATTATACTTTTGATAAGCACCGAAATCTCCGGAATAGATCATCTTCCAGTCAAAAAGCTGGGCATCAGCTTTTATAACCGAAAAAAGAATCACCCATATGGAAAATAATCGGGTCAAATTATTCTCTTACTAATGGCATGGTGGAACACCTCAGCAATCCGCCCATTTTTGAAATTTCTCTGTAAGGGATTTCTTCTACGGTCATTCCCCATTCATTTCGGAGGTGATTATTCATTCTTGTGAATGTCTTATCCGAAACAACAACTTCCGGAGAGATGGAGAAAATATTAGGGAACATTTCAAACATTTCTTCATCGTTTAGATGGAAGCAGTTTTCTTCCCCGAAAATATCTATAATGAGACGGTAATCGCTTTCATCCACAAAACCGTTTTTGTAGATCAGGCATTTGTCTTCTCCAACCGGATTGAAAGTGCAGTCCAGGTGAAGGATTCCTTCAAACGGGATTTTATCGTTTTTCTTCAGCTCAAGATCAATGATTCTTTTCTTCGGAAAATATTCTTTTAAAATTTCAATGGCGTATTCGTTGGTTCTTGCCGTTTTATAGTTTCTGTAATCTTCACTGAAACAGGTTCCGATAAAAAGAAAATCGTTCCATACGATCACATCGCCACCTTCAATATGTGCTGTTTCGGGAAGATTAATGATCTTTCTCCAGGCTACTTTTTCAAAAACATTTTTATAGGCATCCTGCTCATCAGCCCTGTCTGCGATGACGTTGGAGATAATCATTTTATCATCAATCACAAAAGCCACATCTCTGGAAAATACCTGGTTGTAATCTTTGATGATACTTGGGCGGAGCACTTCTACATCATACTTTTTCAGCACTGCTTCAAAAGCATTCATTTCACTGATGATATCCTCTTCTTTAGGATAAATGTTGTGTTCAATGGAGTAATATGATTTGGCATCATAACTCTCCTCAAGGGTGGGAACTGCTCCCATTGAATTAGGCTGGCCCAGCACTACTGACTTCAGCCTTCCCGTTTCGTTTTTAATGTTTAGTCTCATAAAGATTTATGCAATACTACAAATATAAGTAAAGGTCTCTATCTGGAAAACTTTTGAATTGCTTTATCCGCATAATTTTACTCAATATTCAGGTTACTCTAAGGAAGGTTTTATTTACAGTTATTTTATCCGTATAAAACAGTAAACACAGAAAATACCACTCTGCCAAACTCACTTATAATTTTGTTTTACGCGCTTATATCTGAAGTGTACGCACTTGCTTGATGTGGCTGGCTTTACTTTTCTGCGACCGCTACATTAGCAGTACTAATTTAAAATCTTATTATTATGAAAAAAACGCTTACCTTTTTTCTAGCTGTCTTATTGACTATGGTGTCAGTCACGTGTGTATTTGCCCAAAGCACTTTTAGTGTCAAATATGTCGGGGAAACAAGCCTTAACAGTTTTCCACCTAACCATATAAAAGTAGAGGCTGATTATGATCGTCATTCCCACATTATTTCCCCTCCCAACAGCTATACCCAGACCACTCCCGTTCTTGAGAGCAAATATGTTACCAACGGAACAACTGTTGCCTTTCTTTCTCCTCCTGCTTCGAGTGCTTTTCAGACTTATGAGCTTTTCCATTTAAAAGTAACATGGACTGCTTATCAGAACGGCTATCTTATTTCGAGAGTACATACCTTCAATGATTTACAAATCCTTTCTGCCAATGACGGTAATGAAATAGATTTTACAATAGTAGGGGCCAGAATACGTCTGAAAGCAATCAGTTCGGGATCACATATGACTTACCAGATTACCCTTCAAACCTTTTAGGCGGGCGATCAGTATTGAAAATAAACTGAATAAGTACTTCCAGCTGTTTTTTGCTTTATATACTTATAACAGAATGGCAAGTACTTATTTAATTTAACGGTTTCACTTTCCCGCTGCCACTACATCAGCAATATCAAAATTTTATAACCTTACATTTATTTATTATGGAAAAAACGTTTACTATTTTTTTAACCGCTTTATTGACATTGGTATCAGCAACCGGTTTATTTGCCCAAAATTCTTTTAGTGTCAAATATGTTGGAGAGGCAGGTGGTATTAATTCTGCACCTATATCTATAAAAGTGGAAGCAGATTATGACCGTCATAATCACATCATCAACCCTCCTAACAGTTCTACTCAGACAACTCCTGTTCTTGAAAGCAAGCATATTGCCAACGGAGGAACGGTTGTTTATCTCTCTGCTCCTGCTCCGAGCCCGAATACAGGCCAGACCTTTGAGCTCTTTCATTTAAAGGCGATATGGAATGATGGAACAGGTCCCTTTTCATATGTGACTACCTTCACTAATGCACACATATTAGCTGCCAATAGCGGAGCTGAAGCAGAGGTAAACTCAGCAGGCAGAAAATTTCGTCTAAAAGCAATCTATTCAGGTACTCATGTTCTTTATCAGATCACTATCAAACCTCTTTAAGCGAACTGACTGTTATTATCATTTCAAGACTAATCAATATTCATCAAAAAAATAAACTCTGTTTTCACAAGCAGGGTTTTTTCTTGTTATTCCCAATAAAAAATCACATTGACTATTTATCTACAACCGGCTATTTTCCATCTACATACGGATTAAAAAAGCAAAAGGAATTCAAATTAAATTCATAACTTAGTGATATAATTTCGAAGAAATTATCATTTTAAAATTTAATTATTAACATCAAAAGACAAAATCATGAACAAGAAAAATCCGGTGCTGAAAAATGCACAAAAATTAGGAAGAGAACAACAGAAATCCGTTATGGGAGGAATGCCTCCGGGAAACAGAAGATGCTGTGAATGGGATGATGTTACAGGAAAATGCTATATCTGGACCTGTGACAGATGTGCGTGTCCATAAAATGAAAAAGCCTGCCTGATCAAACAAGCAGGTTTTATTTTTTTAAATGACTTATCATGTTTGGTAATAACCAAATAAAAAATCCCAAAGCAAGCTTCGGGATTCTGAATTATGATAAAAACAGTGATTATCTGTTTGTAATATCGATATAGTCTCTTTTCTGAGCACCCTGGTAAACCTGTCTCGGTCTTCCGATCGGGTCTCCTTTCAGTCTCATTTCTTTCCACTGAGAGATCCATCCCGGAAGTCTTCCTAATGCAAACATTACAGTAAACATTTCGGTAGGAATTCCTAATGCTCTGTAAATGATTCCTGAGTAGAAGTCTACGTTCGGGTATAGTTTTCTTTCTACGAAGTAGTCATCTTCAAGGGCAACTTTTTCCAACTGCATTGCAATATCAAGAGCTTTATCCTGAATTCCAAGTGCGTTAAGGATATCGTCAGCAGCTTTTTTGATGATTTTTGCTCTTGGGTCGAAGTTTTTGTAAACTCTGTGTCCGAAGCCCATCAGACGGAAGTTATCGTTTTTATCTTTAGCTTTTGCTACCCATTTGTTTACATCTCCTCCATCTTTTTCGATAAGCTCAAGCATTTCGATTACGGCCTGGTTGGCTCCACCGTGAAGTGGTCCCCAAAGTGCAGAAACCCCTGCAGAGACAGACGCGAAAAGACCTGTATGAGCAGAACCTACCATTCTTACGGTGGAGGTAGAACAGTTTTGTTCGTGATCTGCGTGAAGGATTAACAGTTTATCAAGTGCTCCTACTACTACCGGATCAATTTCAAATTCCTCGTTAGGTAATCTGAAAGCCATTTTGTAGAAGTTTTCTACATAGTTAAGGCTGTTATCTCCGTGGTTAAGCGGTAAACCTAATGTTTTTCTGTAAGTCCATGCACAAAGGTGAGAGAATTTAGCGATCATCAGCTCGGCAGCGTGATCCATTTCTTCTTTGGAGTTTACGTTAACAGCTTTCGGGTTGAATGCCGTTAAAGCGGAAGTTAAAGAAGATAAAACTCCCATAGGGTGAGCAGAACGAGGGAAAGCATCGATGATTTTTTTCATCTCCTCTGCTACGAAGTTATATTTTTTAATGTTGTTTTCGAAAGAAGTAAACTGATCGGCAGTAGGTAATTCACCGTGTAATAAAAGGTACATTACTTCTGTAAAGTTGGATTTTTCAGCAATCTGTTCGATTGGATATCCTCTGTAAAATAATTCTCCTTTATCTCCGTCCAGATAAGTGATATCGCTAATAGTAGCTCCGGTATTTTTGTATCCTAAATCCAGAGTGATCAAACCTGTCTGGTCTCTTAATTTTGAAATATCAATCCCTCTGTCTCCGATAGTGCTATCCACGATAGGATATTCATATGAATTACCTGCGTAATTCAATATTACTTTGTTGTCTGACATTATTTATTTTTTTTTAAATATACTACTTTCCATAAAATACGGCAAACAAAAATTATCGCTTGCCGTTATTTATAAATTCAATTATCTTTTTACTTTAAATGCTTCTAAACCCGGGAAAATTGCAGTATCCCCCAATGCTTCTTCGATTCTTAAAAGCTGGTTGTATTTTGCCATTCTGTCTGATCTTGAAGCAGAACCTGTTTTGATCTGTCCGCAGTTCATAGCTACTGCAAGATCTGCAATGGTAGAGTCTTCAGTTTCTCCTGATCTGTGAGACATTACGGAAGTGAACTTGTTGTTCTGAGCCATTTGTACAGCAGCCATTGTTTCGGAAAGAGAACCGATCTGGTTTACTTTTACAAGGATTGAATTGGCAATACCTTCTTTTACTCCTCTTGACAATCTCTCAACATTGGTTACGAATAAATCGTCCCCTACAAGCTGTACTCTGTCTCCGATTTTATCGGTAAGCATTTTCCATCCTTCCCAGTCATTTTCCTGCATACCGTCTTCAATAGAGATGATAGGGTATTTGGCAGCCAGCTCAGCAAGGTAAGAAACCTGCTCACTGCTTGAGAACTGAGCGGCATCAGCAGTCTGGAATTTTCGGTAATCATAAACTCCGTCTTTATAGAATTCTGAAGCAGCACAGTCTAATGCCAGCATAATATCATCACCAGGTTTATATCCTGCTTTTTCGATAGCCTGAAGCAAAGTATCCAGAGCATCTTCGGTTCCTTTGAAAGTTGGAGCAAAACCTCCTTCATCACCTACGGCTGTGGATAAACCTCTTGAATGAAGAATAGATTTCAGATTGTGGAAAATTTCAGTTCCTTTTCTCAGTGCGTGAGAGAAAGAATCTGCTTTTACCGGCATGATCATAAATTCCTGGAATGCGATAGGTGCATCTGAATGCGACCCACCATTGATAACATTCATCATAGGAACAGGAAGCGTATTGGCATTTACTCCTCCCACATATTTATATAAAGGCATTCCCAGTTCAGCAGCAGCAGCTCTTGCAACCGCTAAAGAAACTCCTAAAATGGCATTGGCACCAAGATTCCCTTTATTGGCAGTTCCGTCAAGATCGATCATGATCTTATCGATAAAATTCTGTTCAAAAACAGGCTGCCCGATAAGGTTTTCTGCAATTATCTCTCTTACGTTTTCAACTGCCTTCAGAACTCCTTTTCCCATGTATTCAGGACCTCCGTCGCGTAATTCTACGGCTTCGTGTTCACCGGTAGACGCTCCTGAAGGAACTGCTGCGCGCCCCATGGCACCGCTTTCTGTAAATACATCTACTTCAATGGTAGGATTACCTCTGGAATCCAGAATTTGTCTCGCTTCTATGAAAGAAATTGCACTCATTTTTTATTTTTTATAGTTCCTACAAATTTAATCATTTTTTGACTTTTCTGAGGTACCCTTAAAGTATTTTATCAGTTGTATCCAAGTTAAATTTTAGTTAATTTTAATATTATGTTAATCAAAGTCTTTCAAAAAATAAAAACTCTCCAATATTGAGGAATATTGGAGAGTCTGAAGGTTTTAAAAATTGGCTGTGGTTCTATCTGTTTCTGAATTTTTCAGGAAAGTTTTCAAGCTCTGCAATATCAAGCTCCAGAAGGGTATTTCCGTTATCCACAATGGCTCCTATTGTAAATGCACCGTAAGAAGGGATTTTATATTCCACTTCTTTTTTTCCGTAGCCCTCAAGACGGATAATGGATTTGGCAAAAGAATTGTGCAGGAACAGGTAAACATCACTGGTGAGTTCTCCTTCACCGGCAGCAACTTTAATCGTCAGATTGAGGAATCCCGGTATAATGTATGAATCATACTCAACGCTGAGTGTTTTCCCGTTGACAGTGCTCTTTCCTCCGAACCTTCCTTTCTGCGGATCGTTGGCATGGGTAACCGGCGGAAGCAGGGAAAGCATCATTTTACTTTGTTCTTCCGGGCTTATCCCACTCTTCAGCACGCTGGCCTGTGATGCCACCTGAAGCTGGAGAGGCTCACTTATCTTATAATTATTCTCGGCAACTGCCGACTCTTTCTTCAGATCTTTGATCTCTTTATTCTGTTCATTAATTGTAGTTTCTGCCTGTTTTATATACTCTTTAGAAATTACCCGTGACATCAGAAGATCAATGAATCTCATACCCGCACATGCTGCAAGGAGGCAATAAGCTGCCCAGAGAAGGTAATCCGAAGCTAAAGAATTTTTCTCTCCCGAAGCGGTCTGAGGCTGTTCAGGTTTTGGATTGTTTTTGGAAGTCACCGGTTCTGCAATCAGAGGGCCGGACTGTAATGAATCCTGTTTTGGCCGGATATGAGCAGCGGGTTTTGCTTGAGTACTGCCAACTGTTGTTTTTTCACATTTTAAAATCCAGTCTGAGACCCTGATCTCATCAAGAAGTTTACTTTCTGCAAATTTGAGAAATAAGGGGACAAGGATAGTGGCGGCAATTCCAAAAAGGATACATATTCCTTTTGATCTCAGTTTGCCTGAAGATCCGCTTTCAGTCTGCTTATTGGCATCCGAATAATAATTCACGACACCTCCTAAAACACCGGTCAGGGCCATTATCAAAATGATACACAACAAATCCATGGTATTGGTTTTTAAAGTTTATCCCGGCATGGAGTTTCCATGCTTTAGTTTGGTTTACTCAAATTTCCATTTAAAAAGGTTCCATGTCAATAACACAAAAGGGTGATTCTGAAGATAAAAACCGCATCACTTTGATGAAATGATGCGGTTATAGTTTTAATTATCACATTGAATTCCGGAAAATATTAACAGCCCGGAGGGCATAACCCATTTCTGTCAAACCACTCTTCCGGGTCCCAGCTATTATTAGGTTTTATATTGATGACATAGGTAAGCTGCTGGAAATATTTTAATTCGTATTCATCTCCCATATCAAAAAGAGTGACGAACGCGGGCAATAAAATGATCTGAGCATCATTCATAAAAAGATCTTTAGGGAGAAAAATTTTTCTTGTATTTCTCTTTTTCAATCCCTGAGTTTTTTCAGAGATAAAATTATCTAATATCACCGCACTATTCTTTTCGAAATCATTTTTATAAGTATGATATTCTTTGTTCTGTATTTCTCCCGGAACTGCTACATTGAATAAGTTATACCTTATCTCTGATTCTCTGTCCAGACTTACCAAGAGTTCTAATTCTCCTTTGATTTCGGATATCTCTAAAATAAGTTCCCTGCCTTCTTTCTGTGACTGAATAAATTTAAGACACTCCGGAGACAGAGAGAAATGCTTATTGAGTCTCTCATTCTGCGCTAAATCCGATTCTAAGAATGCATTTCTCATTTTTGTCATCAGCTCTGTGCTTATTTTATGATTATTCAAATCATTCAATACTACTTGTGCTTCCATATTATTTGTTTTTAGGTTCTATATTTAAATATATAATAAAATTCTGAAAACCAGATGGGTCCCTGATTCAGAGCTGATCATCTGACACTCTCCTTCCTGCTCCTGCATTCTGCGCTTCATATTCCGGAGCCCGTTTCCTTCGGAATGTTCTTCCGGAATTCCCGTTCCGTTGTCTTCTATATTCATCAGGAAGAAATTTTTATCCTGACAAAAAGAGAGTTTAAGCCTGTCTGCCCGGCTGTGCTTATAGGCATTATTTACCGCTTCTTTCAGGCATAGAAACATGTTGCGTCTCAATTCCGTAGAAATCGGAGTGTCTGCGATCACGTCTATGCTTTCTGTCCACAGTTTTATTTTGGTTTTTTTCAGAAAACTGTCTGTATACTGTACGGCATAGTCTATAAAGTTTCCGAGCGTATCGTTACCCGAGTTCAGGCTCCACAACATTTCCCGCATAGAGAGGTTCATTTCTTCCGAGGTTTTCAGGAGCTCATTGATATCGTTCTGAAGATCTTCATCATCTGCTTTCTGTTTAAGGAATTCTGCCTGGAGTTTTAATGCTGAGATTCCCGCTCCGAGATCGTCATGCATGTCGTGGGAAATACGTTGCCTTTCTTTCTCTATGGATTTTTGTTTTTCAAGCTCTTTCTGGAGGAGCTGGTTTTGATATTCAGATTCTTTGAGTTGTTTTTCTCTAAGATGTATTAATTGTCTTTTATTATACATTAACACAACGAAAATAACAAATAAAACAAAAATCATCATTATTGAAATTGCAATAATGTAAGCTAATTTTATTTCATCTTGAACATGCGTCATGATTTTAGTTTCTTTTCATATTTTGTTAACGCGATATAAAACATTATGTACATTACAATATTAATAATATTTTGTCCTGTTCTTAAAAACTGAAGAAATTCATCGTCTTCTTTTGCAAAATAAAACATTGGAGTAACTCTAAAAAGAAAAAAGCAGCTCCACATTAACAAAGCCGTAGAAATCCAAAATGTTGGATCATCAGTAATTTTATATTCGTCAAAAAAAAATATTTTTTGATAAAACCATAAAAGTGAATTTATTATATAAAATAATAAAATTGTGATGCCTATATTTTTATCAAAATCAAAATCTAGAAAATGGGTAAGAAGTAAAATGTAAAGGAGAGAAATAATCGTTGTTAAAAACGTAATTTTTTTCAATCTATATTTTAAAACTTGTGAAAAATAAAAACAAAAAAACGAAACAGAAAAAACATTATATAAGTTATACAACAATCCGTTTTTAGATTGCGGATGAATTATATACATTAAAAAAGAAGTTATTTCAACTAGGAAAGAGATGAGTAAATAAATAAACAAATAATTTTGAGCAGGTAAACTTACTTTCCTGCTCAAAATATATGATTTCATTGTTACTAACAACAATACAATTTTATAGGCTATGCCAATAATCATTCTTTTAAGGTCTTAGATCTCCCATATCAAAATAGCCTATGCTTGGCTGCTTTTTTTTAGAAATAATATCAAAATTAATCTTACCTAGTAATGTTAATTGATCATTTCTACCTTTAAAAAACTTTCTATATAAATCCTCTTTTCCCACGAGTAATGTTGGGTTTCTTGTTAAAAATCCCTCCACATCAATAATTTCTGCAAATTGAAAATCAATTGAGTTTGAACTTTCAGATTTTTTCATCAGTTCTTCCAAATCTTTCCAGTAATAAATAATCGATCGAGTATTAGAACTTAAATTTAGCTCATCATCAATCCTACAATAATAATTATCAAATACTTTCATTGAACTTTTTTTAAATTCTAATAATATTTTTTTAAAGTCACTATCTTTTAATTTTATAGGGTTTGTTCCTGATTTCAAATTAAATGATATATAATTCTCATCTACTTTATACGATTGATGACTAGGATGTGCATAAGAAATTATAATATAAAGACAAGTATCATTATCATTACTTGAAAGATTACTATAATCAATAATATTATTATAGTTAGATTTATTAATTTCTACAAGTGTAAACCTCAATCCTTCTGAACCTAAAACATTTTTATTATTTTCGAAAAAAAATTGTAATGTTTTAGGATCTAGTCTATATGAATTAAAATATTCAACTTTTTTCTTAATGATATTATTTTCATTTTTAAAATGTACTGAAAGACCAGTCTGAAATTTGGCAATCAATTCATTTCCAAACTTTAGATTAACATCGGCCGCAGGAATAGATTTAGTAGGATCATTTATAATCTCTAATTTGTTTCCTATTTTTATCGAATCATTGCTTTCACCGGCAATTTCTGTTCGATTTGTGTCCGGCTTATTAATTACATCTGTTTTTTTACAACTTATAATTCCTAAAAATAACAGTAATATCCATAATAGATTTTTGCTTAAAATTGTCTTCATAATCTTTCAGTTTTTAAATTGGTTAAATTTATTAATGGCCTCTACTTTATTGCTGACGTGCAGTTTACGGTAGATGTTTCCTACGTGTTTTTTTACGGTATCTGTACTGATGCATTTTTTATCGGCAATCTCTTTGTATAGTAAGCCCTGTGAAAGAAGTTCCAGTATTTCTTTTTCACGTGTGGTAAGTTCATCGAAGCCTTTAATTTCGGGAAGCTTTTTTTCAAAGTGGCTTAATACTCTTCTGGCAATGGAGAAACTCATGGGTGCACCGCCATTATAGACATCCCGGATGGAGGAAAGGATCTTGTCCATGCTTTCTCCTTTGATCAGGTAACCCATGGCACCTGCTTTCAGGGAATTGAAGATTTTTTCATCATCTTCAAAGCTGGTACACATGATAAACCGGGTATTGGGCATATCTTTTTTCAGTTTCTCAATAATTTCGATACCGAGCATATCCTGAAGCTGAATATCCATCATCACTACATCCGGAGAAATACTGGAGAGATTTTTCAGGGCCTCGTTTCCATCAAAAAACTGGGCGGTCACTTTCATGTCATCCTGGTAATTGATGACCTTCTTCAACGCGTTGTTGTAGTTTTTTTCGTCTTCTACTATGGCTATTGAGATGCTCATTGTTTTTTTGTTTAAGACAAATTTCAGCAGAAAACAAAGTGGAGTCAATTACACTTTTGTGTAATTTTAAGGCCTGAATCCATGGTTGTTGGTTTGTTTTTTGTTTCTATTAAATTTAATCAATTTTTGGTTACAATTCTAAAACAAATCATACTGAACCATTAAAAAATAAAATATCATGAAAAAAGGGCTTTTAATAGCAGTTTCAGCAGCTGCATTATCATTAACGGGCTGCAAAAAAAGCGAAAGCGGAAACAAGAGTATCATCAAAACAGACAGTTCTGAAACTGTAATTACCGATAATAACGGGAAGATTGATTCGCTAACGCAGAGTTCTTCCACAACAGAGGTAAACGGTCAGAAAACTGAGAAAACAGATTTCGTCTATAAAGCGACAGACGGAACTCTCGTAAAAGTAGTCTTCAAAAATGATCCTAAAGAAAGCACGGTAGCGATAACCAGCAATAAAAAGACATTCACCCTTCCTAAATCGGAAACAAAGGATGGAGAGACCATCTATAAAAAAGATGATATGACGGCCAGAGTAAAAGGAGACAGCCTTCATCTTGAACAAGGCAATAATATCATTGAACTGAAGAGAACCAAGATATAGAAGTAAGAATAAATCCGTTTTACAGTTTGTGAAACGGACTTTTTTATTTAGTTTGGGCTAAGCTCTATAGGATTGTACTGATCATACATTTTTCTTGATTTTTGATTGAGCTGCCGGATGGTTTCCGGATCTGTTGTTGATTTATCCAAAATTTCCGAATAATCCGTTTTCAGAAATGAATTTTTTCTCCATTGATAAACGTTTTCTTTTTTTGAAGGCTTAACATTTTTGTATGAATTAGCAAACGGGCAAAAATCTTTTCGCTTTTTAAATCTGTATAATTTGTAATGAAAATTGTTTTTTTCATCATAGAGTTCTATAATAAGACCCGGAAGTTTATTGAATTTATAAGGACCAAAGTTTAATGGAATACGTGGATTAAAATATGCAATCCAGTTTCTTCCATATTTGGTCGTAATTGCTTTCTGACATTTTGCATTTCCAATGATCTTAAACTCATTAATCAATTTCCATTCTATGTTATTCGGTTCTTCATAAGAAACATTTGCTGTGGTAACAGGTGTTGTTACATATATCTTTCCGGAAGTAACTCCTATATTTTCTGGGTATTCGCTCATATAATTAGAAAAAGTTTTCAAATCAGTATAAGTGTCTCCTGTTTCTTTAAGCTTTTTATAATACTTTAAAGAATCTCCAACATATACATTCATACTTTTAAAATAAGATTCTTTATCGTTCATCAACAAAATAAAAGTAGTGAGTTCGCTTTTCGCATTAGGAGCATTTATATTTTTATACTCTAATGTATAGGCAGCTACATATTCCATGGAAAAACTTTTCTGGGCTTTCCCCATAAAAATATAAAGTGGAAAAAGTAAAAATAATATCCTTTTTTTCATAATGTAGAAAAGCTATTTTGTTGTCAAAATAGCCCGAATTTTTATATGTCTTTACGACTAATTTGAATAGTAGAAAATAATTTTTGATGGATATACTCCACAAGCATTAGCATTAAGCTCTTTTAATGCTGTTTCTAAATATGATATTGTAACGTTCGATGCCCATTGATCGTTAATTTGAAAAACTGTTCCGCAAGAACTTCTAAATGGAAAAGCGCTAACAAGAGTTCCTATTATAACTGCGCATGTGAATAGTAATTTTTTCATAATGTTTTTGCTTTTTAATTATTAAATAATTTTGTATAATTCTATCCTAAATTAGCATAGTGTGAAAATAAAACAAGTAAAAATATATCAATTATAAAAAAGCCTTTTAATTTAAAAATTAAACAAAAATAATATGAAAATTTTAGCCAATTTTATTTTTGACAATTAAATTTTTAAAGCCTTTTATCAAAAAAATAATCTATAATCTGAATAATTTTTCATTAATATCCGAACAGATATTATTCAGCCTTCATCTTGAATAAAGCAATAACGTGATTGAACTGAAGAGAACCAAGATATAGCAACAGCGAAGTCCCCCAATTTTCATTGAGGGACTTCTGTTTATGTCTGTATGTAAATTATGCTTTCTTCAGCAGGTCGCTGTTGATCCAGCCATATACAGGTTCTTCCCCGTTTACCGGCTTCAGTAAGACATAGACGTAGAACCAGCCCAGCTTACTTTTGATAAACTCCACCTGAGTACCTTTTTTAAGCTTCATCATGGAATCATATTCGGTTCCGGCTCCTTTTCTTATGTTGACAAGATCTGCTGTTACCATATAGATGTCTGCGGTATCATCCTCTCTTCCCAATAATTTTGCTCTGAAACTTTCCATCGGGAATGCAGGTCCGGGATCATTTTTCCTGAAAGGTGCAATGTCATCATGCCCCAGGATATCCTTAATGTTATAGGTTTCCATCAGCAGTTTACAGACCCGGAAGCAGGAATCCATCTGTTTTTCTGTAAAATTATGCCAGTAGGAATCGTTTTCTTCGTGCTTATGTTTTGCCCTGACTACAAATTCTTTCGGGTATTCTTTTCCGAACCAGGCATAGAACCTGTCGTTCACATTGGTAAGTCTTCCGGGATTATCCAGTTCGATTCCTATGGAAAAATCATTAAAACCTGAGCGTTCCGCCCAGCGGCTTTTCCCTGCGTGCCATGCTTTCCTGTTAAACTCTACCATCTGGGTAATCTTCCCTTCCCGGTCTATAACCAGATGTGCGGAAGCTTTAGCGGCCGGATCCTTGAACCAGCTTACGGAACTGTCTGCCCCTCTTCCGGCAGTAAAGTGTATAATGATATATTCAGGAATGATGTTCCCTCCTTTGTTTGGGGTATCTGTAAAGCTGATGCTGTCTCCTGAAACTGTTTTCGATAATTTGTCTTTGATAACTTTCATGATCGGTATTTTTAGATGATTAAAGTTCCTTTATTTTAAATTATCAGTCAATTACACTTTAGGGGTATTTAAACCGTACATCACAAACGGTTTTTGTTATTTTAAATTTTCGTTCAGGAATTTCTCGAAATACTCATCAGAAGGTCTGTTAAAATATTCTGAAAGAATTTCATTTTTATTATTCAACAGAATAAATCTCGGAATTCCGCCGATCTTAAATCCGGAAATAAAAGCACTGGTTTCAAAATTGTCAATTACAGCGGAATGTTTCGTATCCAGATTATATTTTTCAGCAGCCTTTTTCCATTTCTCTTTGTCTTTGTCTATACTGACAGATACAAATTCAACCTTTTGGCCGTACTTTTCCTTCATTTTAACGAGAGCCGGAAACTCTTCTATGCACGGAACGCACCAGCTGGCCCAGACATCTATCACAACAAGGTCTTTATCTGTTCTGATCAGATCTTTAAAATTTATCTTCCTAAGATCTGATCTGAAAAAAACTGAAGCCTCTATCTTAGGATCGGTCTTTTTAAACATCTTACTGAAGAATTCCGGGTGGAGCATATAGGGTTTTGCTTTTTCCATAGCTATCCTTTTCTCTGAAATTTGGTCTGATGTATCCAGATAATCCAGTATAAAACCGTCCAGCGATTCTGTTTTATACAGTGACGGGTCTAAGTAAGGGAGCAGTTCCAGATCATTTTTTGGGAAAAGCTTTTTCTTTGCCCCGGAATATTTCAGAAGTCCGTACATTATTCTTTTATCTGTAAGACTATTGACGGAGGTAATATTCCGGTAATCTTTGAGCAGCTTCTCCTGATACCCATCAAGTGTACTGCCCAGTAAAGAAATATTCACTTTTGAATAATCGATATAGAAAATACGGGAATAAAAATAGGAAAGCAGATAATTTTTCAGAACAATCAGCTCCTCATTACTGAACAACTGTTCATAATTTTTCAGCAGATCCATTCTGTCTTTATGCTCAGATTCCATTTCTGAGAAGTAACTGCTGTAATCATTTTCTGTATAAAGGCCTAAATCGTTATCATGTTTTATCAGCAGATTTAAAATATCATTTTTCGGATTGCCTGTGTAAGCTGTTTTGTCAGGAGAGAAATCAAAGGAGAGAAGATCTTTATCAAAACAGATAAACCTTTTGATGAGCGTACTTTCTTTTACCAGCCGGTACGATTCAAATACTGTGGGCTTTGAATACACTGCATTTTTGCTTACGGGTATATCATTCTTTTTTCGCGGAGAAATAAAAATGTTTGCAGCCCTGTGTTTTTCTAATGTATTTAAAGTAAAGGTCCCGTTATCTATAAACCGGACGTCAATTTTTATATTTACAGAATCCTGACAGCAGATTATTCTATCCGACACAGATCTTCCTGTATTGCTTCTGAAAATTAAAAAGACGGCAATACAAAAAAGCAGGATTTCTGTAATTTTTATCCTATTGTTTTGATTATTCATGGTAAGAAATAAGTTTCTCTAATATAAACAATCTTACCGATGAATGATGGCAATAAAAAAACCATCCGGAATTCGGATGGTTTTTTACTGATCTCTGAATGAATATTATTCTTCAGTTTTCTCTTCAGCAGAGTCAGCTGCTTCAGCCTTAGGCTCTTCAACTTTCTCTTCTACTGCCGGAGCTTCAGCAACTACTGCTTCAGCTTTTTTAGCAGTTGTAGATCTTCTGCTTCTTCTTGTAGTCTTTTTCTCTTCAGCATTAGGGTTGTAAAGCTCGTTGAAATCTACTAATTCGATAAGAGCAGTATCAGCAGCATCACCTGGTCTGAATCCTGTCTTGATGATTCTTGTATAACCACCGTTTCTTTCAGCGATTTTAGGAGCTACAGTTCTGAATAATTCAGCAACCGCAAATTTATTTTGAAGGTAAGAGAATACTACTCTTCTGTTGTGTGTAGTATCTTCTTTTGCTTTTGTTAATAGAGGCTCAACATATACTCTTAAAGCTTTAGCTTTAGCAACAGTAGTGTTGATTCTTTTATGCTCAATTAGAGAACAAGCCATATTAGAAAGTAAAGCACTTCTGTGAGAAGCTGTTCTTCCTAAGTGATTGAATTTTTTACCGTGTCTCATTATTAATTATTTATCAGCGTCTAACTTATATTTTGCAACGTCGAAACCGAAGTTAAGACCTTTTGAATGCACTAATTCTTCTAGTTCTGTCAAAGATTTTTTACCAAAATTTCTGAATTTCATCAAATCAGACTTACTGTAAGAAACCAGTTCTCCAAGAGTTTCTACTTCAGCTGCTTTCAGACAGTTAAGGGCTCTTACGGAAAGATCCATATCTGCTAATTTAGACTTAAGTAATTGTCTTGTGTGAAGAGTTTCTTCGTCATATTGGATAGATGCTTTTACGGCTTCAGTTTCAAGCGTGATTCTCTCATCAGAGAACAGCATGAAGTGATAAATTAATATCTTGGAAGCTTCAGTTAAAGCATTCTGAGGGCTGATAGACCCGTCAGTTTCTATATCTAATACAAGTTTTTCGTAGTCTGTTTTTTGCTCTACACGATAATTTTCAATGCTGTATTGTACTTTCTTGATCGGCGTGAAAATAGAGTCGATAGCAATAGTTCCTACGGGAGCATTGTTTGACTTATTTTGTTCAGAAGGAACATACCCTCTACCTTTTTCAATATTGAAAGTAATTTCGAAAGTTACATCAGTATTTAGGTTGCAGATCACAAGATCCGGGTTCAGCACCTCGAATCCGTTGATAGACTTTCCTAAATCCCCAGCAGTAATAACCGTCTGACCTGAAACTTTAGCAACAACCTGCTCGTTAGCCTGGCCTTCTGCTGAAGCTTTTAATCTTACCTGCTTAAGGTTAAGAATGATTTCAGTAACGTCTTCGATTACTCCTGGAATAGTTGAAAATTCGTGCTCTACACCTTCTATTTTGATAGATGAAATAGCGTATCCTTCCAGAGAAGAAAGCAACACTCTTCTCAAAGCATTACCGATTGTAAGCCCGAAACCTGGTTCTAAAGGTCTGAATTCAAATTGACCTTTAAATTCATCAGAGTTAAGTAAAATTACTTTATCGGGTTTTATGAATTGTAAAATTGCCATATTATTGGGTTGAGCAAAAATTTGATTAAAAAATTATTTAGAGTAAAGTTCGACGATAAGGTTCTCCTTGATGTCTTCCGGAATCTGGATTCTTTCAGGAGCAGAAATGAAGGTACCTTCTTTCTTCTCATCGTTGAATTGTAACCACTCATAATTTGCTTTAGAAGCTAATGCATTGGTAACCACTTCAAGAGATTTAGATTTTTCTCTTACCGCGATTACATCACCAGCTTTTACCAAATACGAAGGGATGTTAAGAATTTCTCCGTTCACAGTGATGTGTCTGTGAGAAACTAATTGTCTAGCAGCAGATCTTGTTTTAGCAAAACCTAATCTGTATACTACGTTGTCCAGTCTAGATTCGCAAAGTTGTAATAGAACTTCCCCTGTTACACCTTTGCTTCTGTGTGCTTTTTCGAATAAGTTAGCGAACTGTCTTTCTAAGATACCGTAAGTATATTTAGCTTTTTGTTTTTCAGCCAGCTGAACTGCGTATTCTGATTTTTTAGCACCTCTTCTTTTGTTAGGACCGTGTTGTCCTGGCGGTTGGTTTTTTCTTTTTTCGAAGTTTTTGTCATCTCCGTAGATTGCAGCACCAAACTTTCTAGCAATCTTAGTTTTAGGTCCAATATATCTTGCCATAATGGGTAAATTCTAAAAATTAAACTCTTCTTCTTTTTGGTGGTCTACATCCATTGTGTGGCATAGGAGTCACGTCAATGATTTCGCTAACTTCAATTCCTGAATTGTGGATAGATCTGATAGCAGATTCTCTACCTGCTCCCGGACCTTTCACAAACACCTTCACTCTTCTTAAACCAGCTTCGTGAGCTACAGCAGAGCAATTTTCAGCTGCCATCTGAGCAGCAAATGGAGTATTCTTTTTAGAACCTCTGAAACCCATTTTACCGGCAGAAGCCCAAGAGATAACCTCTCCGTTTTTATTTGTTAAAGAAATGATGATGTTATTGAAAGAAGCCTGAATATGTGCTTCACCAATAGCTTCAACTTTTACTTTTCTTTTTTTAACTACTTTAGTTTGTTTTGCCATAATTCCTAACGATTATTTACTAGCTTTTTTCTTGTTAGCAACAGTTTTTCTCTTCCCTTTACGTGTTCTAGAGTTGTTTTTCGTTCTCTGGCCTCTTAAAGGTAATCCTAGTCTGTGACGTATTCCTCGTTGGCATCCTATGTCCATCAATCTCTTGATGTTCAATTGCACTTCAGATCTCAATTCTCCTTCTACTTTTACGTTTTCAGAGATATAGGTTCTGATTGCAGCCAATTCATCGTCATTCCATTCGTTGACTTTCTTGTCTTCGCTGATACCGGCAGCTTTAAGGATTTCAGAAGAAGTACTTCTTCCTACTCCGTAGATGTAAGTTAAACCGATAACACCTCTTTTGTTTTTTGGTAAATCAATACCTGCAATTCTCGCCATAATTTAATGTTAGCCTTGTCTTTGTTTAAATTTTGGGTTCTTTTTGTTGATTACAAACAGTACACCTTTTCTGCGTACGATTTTGCAGTCAGCACTTCTTTTTTTAATTGATGCTCTAACTTTCATTTGATAGTATTTATTTTTCAACAAGAGCCAAATGGAACAAATATTCCATTTGGCGATTGTTTTTTTAATATCTAAAAGTGATTCTCCCTTTGGTTAAATCATAGGGAGACATTTCTAGTTTTACCTTGTCTCCAGGTAAAAGTTTAATATAATGCATTCTCATTTTGCCGGAGATATGAGCAATAAGAATATGCCCGTTTTCCAGCTCTACACGGAACTGGGCGTTCGAAAGAGCTTCCGTTATAACGCCGTCTTGTTCAATATGTTTTTGTTTTGCCATAAATTAATATCCAGTCGTTCTTGACAATTTAGACTGCATTAAGCCATCATAGTGATGGTTCAGCAGATATGTATTAATCTGTTGAACTGTATCTAAAATTACTCCCACCATAATTAATAGTGATGTTCCCCCGAAAAACAGGGCAAACGCGTCTGTCTGAACAAAGCTTCCATGCACAATTGCCGGAAGGACTGCAAAGATAGATAAAAAAATTGCACCTGGCAAGGTAATTTTTGATAAAATATCATCTAAATAGTCAGCGGTCTCTTTACCGGGTCTTACTTTCGGTACTAAACCTCCGTTTCTCTTCAAATCATCAGCCATCTGGTTTACCGGAATAGTAATCGCAGTATAGAAAAATGAGAAGATAATAATTAATAGCGCAAACAATACGTTGTACTGCCAGCTAAAAACATTCTTGAAACCTGCAAGAAAAGTATTGGACTCATCGAATTTCGTTAATAATCCTGGTACGAACATCAATGCCTGAGCAAAGATAATCGGCATTACACCAGCAGCATTCACTTTCAACGGGATCCATTGTCTTGCTCCCTGCATAAGATTTCTGTTTACACCTCCTCTTGCTTGAGCTCTGCTTACATACTGAATCGGAATTTTTCTAACAGCAACCGATAGGATTACTGCTAAAAGAACTACCAACATCCAGAATAATACTTCAATAAGGATCATGATAGATCCCATTCCTCCTTTTCCGTTCTGCACGGCCATCTCCTGTACGAATGCCTCAGGTAATCTTGAAAGGATCCCCACCATAATAAGGATAGAGATACCGTTTCCGATTCCTTTATCGGTAATCTTTTCACCAAGCCACATTGCAAATACTGAACCGGCAACCAGGATAACGATACTTGGCAACCAGAACATGATTGAATTAGGCTCTACATAATATGCAGACTGGAACTGAGCATACGGTAAGAATAATTGAGTAATAGAGGTTAGGTATGAAGGTGCCTGTACGAGACAAACTCCAATCGTTAACCATCTTGTAATCTGATTCAATGTATTTCTACCTGACTCTCCATCTTTCTGAAGCTTCTGAAGATAAGGAATTGCCATTCCCATCAACTGAACAATAATAGAAGCAGAAATATAAGGCATGATACCCAACGCCATTACGGAAGCGTGGCTGAAAGCTCCCCCCGTAAACGACGAAAGCAAGCCAAGGAGACCTGCTCCTTGCTTGTTACCGCCTTGATTTTTATAATGCTCTAAGAGATCTCCCACCTCTGCAAGGTTAATTGCAGGAAGTGAGATATAAGATGCGAATCTATACACAAGGATAATACCTAACGTAAAGAGAATTTTTTCTCTTAATTCTTTTAGGCTCCAAATATTTTTTAGGGTTTGTATAAATTCTTTCATTAGTAAGTATTATAAGGTAATTGCTTTTCCACCTGCTTTGGCAATAAGCTCTTCAGCAGATTTAGTGAATTTGTCAGCAGAGATTGAAACCGCAGATTTCAATTCTCCTCTACCCATAATTTTCACTAAGTCGTTTTTAGAAACGATACCGTTTGCTACTAAAACTTCTTTCGTGATATCTCCGGTGATGGATTTGTTCTCGATTAAAGTTTGGATCGTATCAAGGTTCACTCCTTTAAACTCTTTTCTGTTTACGTTTTTGAATCCGAATTTCGGTAATCTTCTTTGTAAAGGCATCTGTCCACCTTCGAAACCGATTTTCTGAGAATAACCGGCTCTGGATTTCTGACCTTTGTGACCTTTTGTTGAAGTACCTCCTTTTCCGGTACCCTGTCCTCTACCAATTCTTTTTGAGTTGAAAGTAGATCCTGCAGCAGGTTTTATGTTATTTAAATTCATTTTAATTTCTCTTTTTTAAAATTATTTTTGAACTTCAAGTAAGTGGCTCACTGCAGCGATCATTCCTAAGATGGAAGGAGTAGCTTCATGTTCTACAACTTGGTGAAGTTTTTTTAATCCTAATGCTTCAAGCGTTCTCTTTTGGGTTTTTGTTCTTCCAATAGCGCTTCTTACTTGCTTTACTTTGATTGTTGCCATTGTTTTAATTATTAACCGTTAAACACTTTACTTAGAGAAACTCCTCTCATTCTAGCGATCTCTTCAGGTCTTCTGATATCCAATAACGCTTTGAAAGTAGCTTTCACCACGTTGTGAGGGTTAGAAGATCCTTTAGATTTTGAAAGGATATCGTGAATACCAGCAGATTCCAATACCGCTCTTACCGCACCACCGGCGATAAGCCCTGTACCGTGAGAAGCAGGTCTTAAGAAGATATCTGCACCTCCGTATCTTGCTGTAGTCTGGTGAGGAATAGTGTGGTTCATTACCGGAACTTTCACAAGGTTTTTCTTAGCATCTTCAACAGCTTTAGCGATTGCAGAAGCTACTTCTTTAGATTTTCCAAGACCGTGACCGATTACTCCGTCTTCATTACCTACTACCACGATAGCAGAAAATCCGAAAGCTCTACCTCCTTTAGTTACTTTTGTTACTCTGTTAACAGCTACGAGACGATCTTTTAATTCTAATCCTCCCGGTTTTACTCTTTCTATATTATCTAGTCCTAACATATTTTCCGAAATTTAATGATTAGAATTTAAGTCCTCCTTCTCTCGCTCCATCAGCCAGAGCTTTTACTCTACCGTGGTAAACGAAACCGTTTCTGTCAAATACAATACTTTCAATTCCTGCAGCAAGAGCTTTAGCAGCGATAGCTTTACCTACTGCAACAGAAACTTCAGTTTTAGTTCCTTTAGCGTCAACACCTTTCTCTCTTGAAGAAGCAGATGCTAAAGTTTTACCTTCTTTATCGTCGATTAACTGAGCGTAAATTTCCTTATTACTTTTGTATACAGATAATCTTGGCAATTCAGAAGAACCAGAGATTTTTCCTCTTACTCTTCTTTTGATTCTTATTCTTTTTTCTAATTTACTTAATGCCATAATACTTATAATTTATTAAGCAGATTTACCAGCTTTACGTCTAACAATTTCTCCTACGAATCTTACACCTTTTCCTTTGTAAGGCTCAGGCTTTCTGAAAGAACGGATCTTTGCAGCTACCATCCCTAGAAGTTGGTTGTCGTGAGACGTTAAAGTAATAATTGGGTTTTTACCTTTTTCAGTCAATGTATCCACTTTTACTTCGCTTGGAAGTTCCAATACGATACCGTGAGAGAATCCTAAAGCCAACTCAAGTTTTTGACCTGCGTGTGAAGCTCTGTATCCTACTCCTACTAATTCAAGTTTCTTTTCGAAACCAGCACTTACCCCAACAATCATGTTGTTGATTAACGCTCTGTACAGACCGTGAAGTGCTTTGTGTTGTTTAGAATCAGATGGTCTGTTTACGTTCAGTTCACCATCTTTCTGTTCTATAGTAATTCCTGCTGTAAGCTCCTGAGAAAGTTCTCCTTTAGCTCCTTTTACAGTTACTACACCGTTGTTTTCAGTGATGGTAACTCCAGCTGGAATTGTTATAATTGCTTTACCAATTCTTGACATTTTCCTCTGATTAAAAATTAATAAACATAGCAGATTACTTCACCGCCTACTTTTTCTTCTCTAGCTTTCTTATCAGTCATTACTCCTTTAGAAGTAGAGATGATAGCTATACCCAAACCGTTTAGTACTCTTGGAAGTTCAGCTGAACCTTTGTACTGTCTCAAACCTGGTCTAGAAGCTCTCTGAATAGACTTGATAGCCGGTTTATTGGTTTGCTTATCATACTTTAAAGCGATTTTGATCGAACCCTGAACGGCGTTATCTTCAAACTTGAAGTTTAAGATATACCCCTGATCAAATAAGATCTTAGTAATCTCCTTTTTGATTTTCGATGCAGGAATTTCCACCACTTTGTGGCCTGCGCTTTGTGCGTTCCTTACTCTTGTTAGGAAATCTGAAATTGGATCTGTTACCATTTTTCTTTTATAATTATTGGTTAAAGAACAATCAGTATTGAAAAGACTTGAAGAGTAAAATATCAGACTTCAGAAATCTTCGGTCTGATATTTTTTATCTTTAGTATCCTGACAACTTAATTGTCCCGGTTTTAATTTGTAATGATTACCAACTGGCTTTTCTTACTCCTGGGATAAGACCGTTGTTTGCCATTTCTCTGAAAGTTACTCTGGAAATACCGAACGTTCTCATGTACCCTCTTGGTCTACCTGTCAGTTTACATCTGTTGTGTAATCTTACAGGGGAAGCATTTTTAGGTAATTTCTGAAGTCCTTCATAATCACCAGCTTCTTTAAGAGCTTGTCTTTTAGCAGCGTATTTAGCAACTAGTGCTTCTCTTTTGCGCTCACGCGCTTTCATTGATTCTTTAGCCATTTCTTAGTTCTTTTTAAATGGTAAACCGAAGTGAGTTAATAATGCTTTAGCTTCTTTATCTGTTTTCGCAGTTGTAACGAAAGTGATGTCCATCCCCTGGATTTTTTTCACTTTGTCAATTACGATTTCAGGGAAGATAATCTGCTCAGTAATACCTAAGTTGTAGTTACCTCTACCATCGAAACCATCTGCCTTGATACCGGAGAAATCTCTGATACGTGGTAAAGCAGAAGAAGTAAGTCTGTCTAAGAATTCATACATTCTTTGAGCTCTCAAAGTTACTTTAGCACCTACCGGCATACCTTTTCTCAGTTTGAAAGCCGCTTCGTCTTTCTTAGAAATAGTACCTACTGCTTTCTGGCCAGTAATCATTGTTAATTCTTCTACAGCATAATCAATAATTTTCTTGTCTGCAGTTGCATCACCTAAACCTTGTGATATAACGATTTTCTCTAATCTAGGTACTTGCATGATTGACTTGTACCCAAATTCTTCCATCATTGCAGGAACAATTTTCTCTTTATATGCTTTTTTGGGTCTTGCTATAAATTCCATGTGTTAATTCAAATTATAAAGTTTCACCCGTTTTCTTATTGATTCTTACTTTCTTATCTCCCTCGATTTTGTAACCGATTTTGATCGCTTTTCCGTCTTTTCCAACTAAAGCTACGTTTGAGATATGAATAGAAGCTTCTCTTTCAACGATTCCTCCCTGAGGATTTGAAGCTGAAGGCTTAACGTGTTTTTTAACGATGTTAAGTCCTGCTACAACAACTCTTGGGTCTTTTCCTTCTTTTTTGATCACTTCAATAACTTCACCTGTACCACCTTTAAGACCTTTCTTACCGGTAGTTACGATTACGTTATCTCCTCTTTTTATTTTTAACTTTGACATTTCTTTAAAAAATTTTAAAAATTAAAGTACTTCAGGAGCTAATGAAATGATTTTCATATATTCTTTGTCTCTCAACTCACGAGCAACCGGTCCGAAAACACGTGTTCCTCTCATTTCTCCCGCTGCGTTCAGTAATACACAAGCATTGTCTTCGAATTTGATGTATGAACCATCTTTTCTTCTAACTGCTTTTTTAGTTCTTACTACTACAGCTTTAGATACCTGACCTTTTTTAGCGTTTCCTGATGGTGTAGAATCCTTGATAGTAACAACGATTTTATCACCAACTGAAGCATATCTTCTTCTGGTTCCTCCCAGAACTCTGATGACAAGTACTTCTTTTGCACCTGTGTTATCAGCAACTTTTAATCTTGATTCTGTTTGTAACATTATTACTTAGCTTTTTCAATGATTCTTACTAATCTCCATCTTTTGTTCTTGCTCAAAGGTCTAGTTTCCTGGATAAGAACTGTATCTCCTTCGTTGCATTCGTTGTTCTCGTCGTGTGCAGTATATTTTTTCGTCTTTAATACGAATTTACCGTACATCGGGTGTTTCATTCTCATCGTTTCACTAACAACAATGGTCTTTTCCATTTTATTGCTGGAAACAACTCCAATTCTTTCTTTTCTTAAATTTCTTTCCATTGTAAAATGAAATTATTGTTTGTTAGTTAACTCAGTGTTTAGTCTCGCGATTGATTTTCTCAAATCTCTGATTTGGATCGGGTTTTCAATTGGGCTGATTTTGTGAGCCAATTTCAGTTTTGAATATTGAGCTTTCAGTTCAGCAAGTTTTGCCTGAATATCCCCTGCGCTTAAATTTTTAATATCAGCTTGTTTCATTGTATTCAAAGATTAAAGAGGTTTAACAAAATCGTTAGCAACTACGAATTTAGTAACAACAGGTAGTTTCTGTGCAGCAAGTCTAAGAGCTTCTTTCGCAACTTCGTAAGGTACTCCTCCAACTTCGAACATAATTTTACCTGGTTTTACTACAGCTACCCAATATTCCACAGCACCTTTACCTTTACCCATACGTACTTCCGCTGGCTTTTTAGTAATTGGCTTATCCGGGAAAATTTTGATCCATAGCTGACCCTCTCTCTTCATATATCTTGTCGCAGCGATACGCGCAGCTTCAATCTGTCTTGCAGTGATCCAAGCTCCTTCAATAGCTTTGATTCCAAAAGTTCCGTAAGCAAGTTGACTACCTCTCTGGGCATTCCCCTTCATCTTCATCTTGTGAACTCTACGGAATTTGGTTCTTTTTGGTTGTAACATAATTTCTAAATTTTAGATTTTAGATTTTAGATTTTAGATTTTTTTTAATTTTAAAAAAGTAACGGTAATTCAAAATTCAAAATTTCTAATCTAAAATTTTAATTATTATTGTTATTGTTGTTGTTTTTTCTAGGTCTTCTGTTATCTCTGTCTCCTCTGTTTCCTCCTCCTGCAGGACCTCCTTTTTTCTGTTGTCCCACTAGTGGAGAAAGCTCTCTTTTACCGTAAACTTCCCCTTTCATGATCCAAACTTTCACCCCTAGTCTACCGTAAGTAGTGTGAGCTTCAGCCCAGTGGTAATCGATATCAGCTCTGAAAGTAGACAAAGGAATTCTTCCGTCTTTGAAAGATTCGCTTCTTGCCATTTCAGCACCGTTCAATCTACCGGAGATCTGAACTTTGATACCTTCAGCACCCATTCTCATTGTGCTTGCCATAGCCATCTTAACAGCTCTTCTGTAAGAGATTCTGTTTTCAATCTGCTTAGCAATGCTATCTGCTACCAATACAGCGTCAAGCTCAGGTCTTTTGATTTCGAAGATGTTGATCTGAATATCCTTTCCAGTCAATTTTTTCAACTCTTCTTTCAGTTTATCAACTTCCTGACCTCCTTTACCGATGATAAGTCCCGGTCTGGCGGTAGTAATTGTAACTGTTACTAATTTAAGGGTTCTTTCAATATAGATTTTTGAAATACCACCTTTAGATAATCTAGCCTCAAGGTATCTTCTGATTTTGTAGTCTTCCGCGATTCTGTCTCCATAATCGTTTCCACCAAACCAGTTAGAATCCCATCCTCTGATGATACCTAATCTATTACCAATTGGATTTGTCTTCTGTCCCATACCTTGATTAATTTTCTTTATTACCTAAGATTAATGTAACGTGGTTAGATCTTTTTCTGATTCTGTACCCTCTACCTTGTGGAGCCGGTCTCAGTCTCTTCAATTGTCTTGCGCTATCCACGAAGATTTCTTTAACGATAAGGTTTGCTTCTTCAATATCCGCACCTTCGTTTTTCACCTGCCAGTTTGCCATAGCAGAAAGAAGTAATTTCTCTAATTTGTTAGATGCATCCTTCTTAGAATATTTTAGGATATAAAGAGCTTTATCTACCTGCTCTCCTCTAATGATATCAGCAACTAATCTCATTTTTCTCGGAGAAGACGGGCAATTGTTTAATGAAGCTTTTACAACGTCTTTGTTAGCTTCTTTTCTTGCGATTGAACTATCTTGTTTTCTTGATCCCATGATTATCTGCTTCCTTTGTTTTTGTTACCACCATGACCTCTGAAAGATCTTGTTGGAGAAAATTCGCCTAACTTGTGACCAACCATGTTTTCTGTAACATATACAGGGATAAAAGATTTCCCGTTGTGTACAGCAATAGTTTGTCCTACGAAGTCCGGAGAGATCATCGATGCTCTAGACCAAGTTTTGATAACTGTCTTCTTACCAGACTCTATATTTGCCTGAACCTTCTTATCTAAAGTATGATGAATGAATGGTCCTTTTTTAAGTGATCTTGCCATAATTATTTTCTTTTAGATACGATGTAACGGTTAGACACTTTGTTTTTCTTTCTAGTTTTGTAACCTTTAGCCGGTTTACCGTTTCTAGATCTTGGGTGACCTCCTGAAGAACGTCCTTCACCACCACCCATCGGGTGATCTACCGGGTTCATTACAACCGCTCTTGTTCTTGGTCTTCTACCTAACCATCTGCTTCTACCTGCTTTACCAGATACAGTTAACTGGTGGTCTGAGTTGGAAACTGATCCGATCATTGCGATACATTCAGTAAGGATCATTCTGGATTCTCCTGAAGGCAATTTGATGATCGCGTATTTACCGTCTCTTGAAGTTAATTGAGCTGAAGAACCAGCACTTCTTGCTAAAATAGCACCTTGTCCGGGCTTCATTTCGATACAAGAAATTACAGTACCCAATGGAATGTTTCTCAATTTCATTGCGTTACCTACATTGGGCTCTACGTTCTCACCAGAAATAACTTTCTGATCAACTTTGATACCGTTTGGAGCGATGATATATCTCTTCTCTCCGTCTGCATATTCAACCAGAGCGATGAAAGCAGTTCTGTTTGGATCGTACTCTACAGTTTTTACAGTTCCTTCAACATCGAATTTATTTCTCTTGAAGTCGATAATTCTGTATTTCTTTTTGTGTCCACCTCCGGTGTAACGCATGGTCATTTTACCTGTTTGGTTACGTCCACCTGACTTTTTAATACCAACGGTTAGAGATTTCTCTGGTTTGTTGGTAGTAATTTCCTCAAAATTGTTTACAATTCTGAATCTCTGTCCCGGGGTGATAGGTTTTAATTTTCTAACAGACATTACTATTATTTATAATTGATAATTAATTTACAGCAAAAATATCGATTACTTCCCCTTCAGCAAGAGTGATAACCGCTTTTTTCAATTTGTTTGTCTTTCCTACTTGAAGACCTTTCTTTGTATATTTCGCAGATACTTTAGGAGCATAAATCATGGTTCTAACGTCTGCTACTTTCACACCGTAAGCTTCTTCCACAGCCTTTTTGATCTGGATTTTATTCGCCTTAGGGTTCACTAAGAAAGAATAAGCACCTCTTAAATCTGTAAGATAGTTAGCTTTCTCTGAAATAACTGGTTTAATAATTAGTGACATGATTTATTTCTTTAAATTTTCCTGGAATTTTTCAACTGCACCTTCGAAGAATACGATCTCACCTGCATTTACTAAGTCGTAAGAACTTACTTCATTGAAGTTCATTACTTTAGTTTTAGGTAAGTTTCTTGAAGATAAATATACATTCTTGTTAGCTTCAGGAAGAACGAATAAAGATTTTTTACCGTTAAGTTCAAGAGCGTTCAATACGCTGATGAAATCTTTAGTTTTAGGAGCGTTTAAGCTCATATCTTCCAAAACTTTAATGCTGTTGTCTCTTAATTTCTGAGATAAAACAGATTTTTTAGCTAATCTCTTAAGAGCTTTGTTCAATTTGAATCTGTAATCTCTTGGTTTAGGTCCGAATACTCTACCTCCACCTCTGAATACCGGAGATTTGATATCCCCGTATCTTGCAGATCCTGATCCTTTTTGCTTCTTAAGCTTTTTAGTAGAAGCAGTAATTTCGCTTCTTTCTTTAGCTTTATGAGTACCTTGTCTCTGAGCAGCAAGATACTGTTTAACTTCTAAGTAAACCGCGTGCTGATTTGGCTCAATTCCGAAAACTGTTTCGTCAAGAGTTACTTTTCTTCCGGTCTCTTTTCCTGATGTATTTAATACTACTAGTTCCATTTTCTGATAATTACATAAGAATTTTTAGCTCCCGGAACAGCACCTTTTACTACTAAAAGATTTTGTCCTTCATCTACCTTTAATACCTGAAGGTTTTGAACAGTTACCTGCTTACCTCCCATTCTACCTGCCATTCTCATCCCCTTGAATACTCTTGAAGGATCTGAACCAGCACCGATAGAACCTGGAGCTCTTAATCTGTTGTGCTGACCGTGAGTAGCCTGCATTACACCTCCAAAGCCGTGTCTTTTAACAACCCCCTGGAAACCTTTACCTTTAGAAGTACCTGTAACATCTACGAATTCGCCTTCAGCAAATAAGTTTACAGTAACTTCTTCTCCTACTTTTACTTCATCAACGAATTCTCTGTAGAATTCTACCAATTTAGCTTTAGGAGCAGAACCAGCCTTTTTGAAATGGCCAGCTAACGCTTTACCTACGTTCTTTTCACTCTTGTCATCGAAACCTAATTGCACAGATTTGTATCCGTCTTTTTCTAAGGTTCTGACCTGTAAAACCGAGCATGGACCAGCTTGGATAACTGTACAAGGAATGTTTTTTCCTTCTTCGTTAAACAAAGATGTCATACCGATTTTTTTACCAATAATACCTGACATTGTTTATATTATAATAAAATTTATCCTTTATTTATCACCATTTTTCGGAAGTCTGAAGTAATTTCTAATTCTGATATAGGCATACTACGCTCCTAAAATGAGTGTGCAAATTTATGAATAATTTTATAACTGACAAATATTTACTGCAAAATATTTTGATTTTTAATCAATTAGATGATTTTGAAAAATTTCGGGCCCAATTTATACCCCGATTATTTGGAATTTAGAAAAAGAAATCGGAAAGAAGGTTATTTTATAATCACGGTAACTCCCGCTTCTTCCAGTCCGGCCCTGTCTTCTTCAGTGATTTCGCTGTCTGTGATCAGATAATCCACTTTATCCAGAGAGGCTATTTTACCAAAACCTTTTTTATTCAGCTTTGTAGAATCCGCAAGAATGACCACCTGATCGGCACAGTCTATCATCACCTGGTTCAGATGAGCTTCCGCCGCATTGGATGTGCTGATCCCGAAATCAAGATCAATACCGTCTACCCCAAGAAAAAGCTTATTGCAGGAAAACTGCTTTAAAATCCCTTCGGAAATAGAGCCGACAATAGAAGTGGAACTTTTTCTTACTTCACCTCCAAGCTGAATGATATTAATTTCCGGATTATTACAAAGCTCAAGGGCAACCCTGAGAGAAGACGTAAGAACGGTAAGTCTGCCGAAATTCCCCAGCATTCTCGCCAGATAATGCATAGTGGTCCCGGAAGCCAGTATGATACAGTCGTTTTCCTGGATAAGTTCCACGGCCGCTTTCACAATCCCCTGCTTCGCCTCTACATTGATGTTTTCCTTCTCATTCACGTTCCTTTCGTAAGCATACCTTATATGTTTGCTCGCACCTCCGTGGTTCCTGAACAGCAGCCCAAGACTTTCGAGATAGTTCAGATCCTTTCGGACCGTAACCGAAGAAACATTAAACTTCTCGCACAAATCCTGTACGGCTACATGTCCTTTTTCATCCAGCTCCTTTAATATTTGTTCGTGCCTGGGCAACAACTTTTCCATTCTTATTGTTTCATCAAAAGTAACGCTTTTTTCCGAAACTGTTAAAATTTCGATTATTTTCTTTTTAGTTTCGTTTTTAATTTATAATTTTAAAATCGAAACATAAACGAAACATTTATGAAACGAAATGAAGAACTCAGTAAACTAAACCATGTTCAGGAATGGGATTTTATCGTCATCGGAGGCGGAGCCAGCGGCTTAGGCTCGGCACTTGATGCGGCAAGCAGAGGGTTCAAAACCTTACTTCTTGAATCTCATGATTTCGCTAAAGCTACTTCCAGCCGCAGTACCAAACTGGTGCATGGCGGTGTACGCTACCTCGCCCAGGGAGATGTAGGACTGGTAAAAGAGGCATTGAAGGAAAGAGGATTACTCGCCAAAAATGCCGCACACGTTGTGAAAAACCAGTCATTTATCATTCCCAACTACACCTGGTGGGGAGGAATCTATTATAAAATAGGACTTTCCGTTTATGATTTCCTTGCCGGAAAACTAAGCCTGGGAAAAACAAAATACATCAGCAAATCAAAAACGATTGAAAAACTTCCGACAATTGAGCAACATGGCCTGGCAAGCGGTGTAGTATACCAGGACGGACAGTTTGATGATGCCAGACTAGCGGTCAATTTAACCCAGACCCTCATTGAAAAAGGAGGAAGCGCGATTAATTACATGAAAGTAACCGGACTTCTGAAGAATGATTTCGGGAAAATATCTGGCGTTATGGCAGAAGACCAGTTCTCCCTGAAGAAATATGAACTTCGTGCAAAAGCAGTCATCAATGCGACAGGAGTATTTACCAATGACATCCTGAATATGAACAATCCCAGACACGGAAAGTTTGTTGTTCCCAGCCAGGGAATCCATCTCGTTCTGGATAAATCATTTCTGAAAAGCGATGATGCCATCATGATCCCTAAAACATCAGACGGAAGAGTTCTTTTTGTTGTTCCCTGGCACGACCGGGCACTTGTAGGAACCACAGACACCCTATTGGATACCCCTAGCTTTGAACCCCACGCCCTGGAATCAGAAATCAATTTCGTTTTAGAAACAGCCAGACAATACCTGTCAAAGAAACCAACCCGTGAAGATGTAAAATCAGTATTTGCAGGACTGAGACCTCTTGCCGCTCCAAAAGACGGCAGTAAAAACACAAAAGAAGTTTCCCGAAGCCATAAAGTGCTTGCTTCAGATTCCGGACTGGTTTCCATTATCGGAGGAAAATGGACCACTTATCGTAAAATGGCCGAAGACACCGTTGATAAATCTATCGAAGTCCTGCGGCTGAAAGCAGGCCCGTCACAAACAGAACAAATGTCTATCCACGGCAATATGGCTCCTGAACTTGTTGACCGCAGCAGTCATTTATATGTATACGGATCCGATATTCCTGCCATCAAGGCATTGCAGAACAGCAATCCGAAATTTGCACAGAAGATTCATCCGGATCATGCTTTTACCGTTGCTGAAGCGGTATGGGCCATCAGACACGAAATGGCAGAAACCATTGAAGATATTCTTGCCCGAAGAGTTCGTCTTCTTTTCTTAGATGCAAGAGCTGCCATAGACAGCGCATATTCCATCGCACAGCTTATCGCTGAAGAAAAAGGATATTCTGAAGAATGGATTCACCGGCAGTCAGAAGAATTTATTGAACTTGCAAAAGGATATCTGTTAACGCCTTATTCTCCCAAAACTTTTCACCAAAATTAAACGATCTCAATATGAAAGAAAAACTGATTCTCGCTTTGGATCAGGGTACCACCTCTTCCAGAGCTATTTTATTCAATCATAGCGGTGCTATCGAATATATCTCCCAGAAAAACTTTGAACAGATATTCCCCACTCCGGGCTGGGTAGAGCATGATCCTAATGAAATCTGGTCCTCCCAGATCTCCGTTGCCGCAGAAATCATTGCCAAAGCCGGAATTTCCGGACTGGAAGTCGCTGCTATCGGAATTACCAACCAGAGAGAAACGACTGTGGTATGGGATAAAGAAACCGGTGAGCCGGTTTACAACGCTATTGTATGGCAGGACCGCAGAACATCCAAATATTGTGATGAACTGAAAGAACAGGGTCATGCCGAAACCATCAAAAACAAAACAGGCCTCGTTCTGGACGCTTATTTCTCAGCCACCAAATTAAAGTGGATTTTGGATCATGTGGAAGGGGCCAGGGAAAAAGCAGCGGCAGGTAAATTATGTTTCGGAACCGTGGATACCTGGCTGGTATGGAAACTTACCCGCGGAAAGATGTTCATTACCGATGTATCCAATGCCAGCAGAACCATGCTTCTGAATATCCATACTCTGGAATGGGATGAAGATCTTCTGGCACTGTTTGATATTCCAAAATCTGTTCTTCCGGAAGTAAAACAGAGCAGTGAAGTTTATGGTGAAACAGCAACCACTTTATTCTCCACCAAAATTCCGATCGCAGGAATTGCAGGAGATCAGCAGGCTGCCTTATTCGGACAGATGTGCATTACACCGGGAATGGTAAAGAACACATATGGAACGGGATGCTTTCTGTTGATGAATACCGGAAAAGAAGCCGTATCATCTAAAAACAACCTGCTGACTACCGTTGCCTGGAAAATCAATAATGAAGTAAACTATGCTCTTGAAGGAAGTGTGTTTGTAGGCGGAGCAGCTATCCAATGGCTGAGAGACGGGCTTAAACTTATTCATTCTTCAGATGAAGTAAATGATCTGGCAGCAAGTGTTGAGGATAACGGAGGAGTTTATTTCGTTCCTGCGCTTACAGGACTGGGCGCTCCTTACTGGGATCAGTACGCAAGAGGAACCATCGTTGGAATTACCCGCGGAACCACTGACGGGCATATTGCCAGAGCAACCCTGGAAGGAATCGCGTTTCAGGTATATGATATTGTAAAATCCATGGAAGCCGACTCCGGAAGAGCCAGTCTTGAGCTGAGAGTAGACGGAGGCGCTTCGGCAAGTAATCTTCTGATGCAGATCCAGTCTGACATTTTCGGATTTAAAATTACCAGACCCAAAACACTGGAAACTACTGCCCTGGGTGCAGCTTATCTGGCGGGCCTAGCGGTAGGATACTGGAAAGATATTGATGAAATTCAGGCTCAGTGGATCGTGGATAAAGATTTCCACCCTCAGCTTGACAGGGAAAAGACCGAAAAAATAATCCACACCTGGAACAAAGCCGTATCACGTGCCCAAAACTGGATTGAAGACTAATTCCATATAAAAAACACAATTAAAACTATGACTCCATTTGTTGCTGAAATCATCGGTACCATGCTGATGATCCTTTTAGGGAACGGCGTAGTAGCCAATGTCGTTCTGAAAGATACCAAAGGAAACAATTCCGGATGGATCGTGATCACCACCGCCTGGGCTTTGGCCGTATTTGTAGGCGTAACCGTTGCAGGACCCGTGAGCGGAGCGCATCTGAATCCCGCAGTGACGCTGGGTTTAGCTTTTGCAGGTAAATTCTCCTGGGATCTGGTTCCCACTTATATTGCCGGGGAAATGATCGGTGCAATGCTGGGAGCTTTCCTGGTATGGCTGTTCAATAAAGATCATTTTGCCATTACGGAAGATGAAGGTGCAAAACTGGCCTGTTTCAGTACAGGTCCGGCTATCAGGAAGCCTGTATCCAATATCATCAGTGAAATTATCGGAACTTTCGTTCTGGTTTTTGTGATCTTCCATTTTGCAGATCCGAGTGTAACTTTACTTAATGATCCCAATGCAAAAATCGGATTGGGAAGCGTAGGCGCTTTACCTGTAACCTTACTGGTATGGGCAATTGGTCTGTCTTTGGGAGGAACAACCGGATATGCCATCAATCCGGCAAGAGATCTCGGCCCAAGAATCATGCATGCCCTTCTTCCGGTAAAAGGAAGCAGCGACTGGAGCTACGCCTGGATCCCTGTTGCAGGACCAATCATCGGAGCAGCCCTTGCCGCTTTACTGTATACCGCATTAAGCTAACCCCAAACAGTTTACCCAATGAAAAAACTTTTTTATATATGCCTGGTTTCACTGGGCACAGGGAATCTTTTTGCCCAGGAAAATGCAGAAAACCATAAAGACAGCAGGCTGGATTTTACGGTAAATATTCAAAACAACCATCTCTGGAGAGGATTGATCATTACTGATAAACCTGTTGTGATGGGAAACCTTTCCTACGCTTTAGATAAAGATAAAAAATGGAAAGCCGGAATCTGGGGAGCATCCGCACTCGCTGATGACAAAGACAATACCCATTATAAGGAAATCAATTATTATGTGCAGTATTCGGACGGGCGGCTATATATCGGGCTTTGGGACCTGTACAACTCCAGAAACATCAATACGGCTGTTGCAGCGGATGATATTTTCAGTTATTCACGAAGAAGGACCGCCCATATTATCGATCTGAGGACCCACTATACCTTCGGACCTTCTTTTCCTTTAAATATAGAAACAGACATTATGCTCTACGGAGGTGCCAATGCCGGGGAAGTCGTTCTGAAGGAGGACGGAAGCTACCGACGGAATAAATATTCTACCTATGTACAGGTAAGCTATCCGGTAATTTCCAGTCAGAAAATCAGCCTGAATGCTTTTGCCGGAGCCGGATTCGCTCTTAACGACAGGCATTTTCTGTACGGAAACGGGAAAAACAGCTTTGACATCGTGAACGTAGGTGTAAAAGCAGGCAAGACGATTAAGATCACCGATCATTACAGTCTTCCGGTTTCTATGATGGCAATGTGGAATCCGTCTGATAAATTCGCGAGAATACAGCTGGCGGCAACGGTTTTTTAATCAAAAAGCTTCATTAACCTCGGTTCCGGATAAGAAAATCAGACTTATATTAAGTGTTATAATTGATGATCAATTGATAATTTTTTTAAAAAAACAAAGTGTTATTTGAGCTTTTTAAGTGCTCCGCAGAAGCAATCTAATATATAATTTTTGGTGAGCTCCGTAGGAGCGACCTGATAATCACATTGATTAATAAGTTGTATGGAACTCTGATCCATACTTAAAGCCAAAAGCAACTTCCCGCTTCCATGTTGTACACCTAAGACTTCAGACTCAAACTAATTAATAATACAAAGGCCATTTCAATCCGGAAGTGCTCTTTATTATGTAGCCTTAATGCAGGATAAGAAAGCTGAGATTAATAGCTGAAAGATGCAGGAAAGGATACAGGAAGTTATTTTCAGTTATACGTATCAAAAGCCACTGTAAAATCAAATTACCTTAAAAACAGATCAAGACTTATTATTGATGGCCTTTAACTTCATGCTTCAAACCTGCGTCAATCAGATATTTTTCTCCTGAACCTGGACTACCGAAAAAGTCCTTAGTGTAAAACGCATTTATTGCAATCCCTGATGCAGTTATTAGAAGACCTCACGCATTTACTAGCTATCACCTGCATCCGATTCGGCATTTAAATAAATTCGTAACACATTAACCACCAAATATATATTATCATGAAAAGAAATCTATTAAACATTAAAAATATTATTGCCGGAGCAATGATATTATCCGCTGGAGTAATGAATGCCCAACAATGGGAAATTACGGGAAACTCAGGTATTACGAGTGCTAATTACGTAGGAACAAATGAACAATCTTATTTATTTCTAAGAACCGGCGGTTCCTTTCCCAATCCGGGACAGGCCTTTCTGACAAGTCCGGGATCCTTTGTTGTAGATGCAGTAAATGGTTCTAACGGAGTAAAAGCTAAAGGCAGTATTATTACCGGATCACAAAACATGCTTGGAGGAAATGCCAACAGTTCCATCGTCGGGGGCTGGGGAAACAGTTTACAGACAAGCGGGGGCGCTAATCTTGTAGTAGGACAGACCAATACGGTATTAAACGATGCCGGAAAATCAATAGCACTGGGATGGAATAATACCGTCCGGGCTTCTAACCAGTTTGCCATTGGAGTGGGCGTGGATCTGAAATCTGAATATTCCGGCGGGTTCGGGGTGGATCTCATTGCAACAGGAAACCGCTCTTTTGTTATTGGATCAGGAACCCATGCTTCCACGAAACTGACCAACACAATTCCCTATTCAATTATGTTCGGGCTTTCCAAAAACTCAACGATGCTGATCAAAGACCAGCAGGTCGGCGTCCGCACAACAGATCCAACAGCTAATTTCCATACGGTAGGCACTGTCCGTTTACAGGATCTTCCCAACGGATCAGGAAATGCTTTGGTAGTAGATGCCGACGGAAATGTTATGGTAGCTTCTACCGCTTTGGCAAAACAGGTTAACGATCAGAAAGTGGCCGAACTGCAAAATCAGATCGATGATCTTAAATTACAGGTTGACGAATTAAAAAGCCTTTTACTGAAACAAACGGGAATAAAAGATATTTCACAGGGAAACAGTGCCAGACTTTATCAGAATGTGCCGAATCCTACAAAAGGGGAAACCAACATCAAATATTACCTTCCCGATGGCAGTAAAAACAGTACTTTAGAAATTTACTCCGTATCCGGACAATTAGTAAAATCTCTTCCCATAAGAGAAACCGGTGAAGGCAGCATTGCAGTAAACAGTTTAAAATCAGGAATGTACTTATACAGGCTGTCTGTTGACGGTAAAACGATTGATACCAAAAAAATGCTTATTCAGGATTAATTCTTTGAACGTTGATATGCTAAGATGCTGCCTCAAAAGTGAGACAGCATCTTTATTTTGTTATATTTTCTTATTTTTAGGAGATGAAAAAAATCTTCATTTTCTTTTTATTATCCATCATATTCTCATGCAGTAAAAAGCAGATTCACCCTTACACGTTTTATTACTGGAAAACCCATCTGAAGCTGGATCAGGAAGAAAAAAAGGCATTGGACAAAGCTCAGTCTCCTTTTCTCTATACCCGTTTTTTTGATGTTGATAAAGTAGGGGGAAAATTCCAGCCTGTCGCCGTCATCACGAAAGACGTAAGTTTCCAGACTGATAAGCAGATCGTCCCTGTTGTTTTCATCACCAATCAGTCGATGCTGCATATTTCGGCCGAAGAAATTACGTTTCTTGCAGGAAGCGTTCATCAGATGATTCAGAAGAAAACCGCTGAATATCAGCTTAAGGTCAATAATGAAATCCAGATCGACTGTGACTGGACGGCCGGCACACGGGATGATTATTTTAAATTCTTAAAGGAGCTGAAGAAGATTTCCGGAAAAGAGATCACCTGTACCCTCCGGCTTCATCAGGTAAAGGATAAAAAAAATACGGGAATCCCCCCTGTGGACAAAGTTTACCTGATGTGCTACTCTACTTCTTCTCCTCTGGAAAATTCTGATAAGAATTCTATTCTGGATGTGGTGACTTTAAAAAATTATCTTTCAAAGCTTGAAGATTATCCCATCAAAAAAATTGAAGTAGCACTTCCTGTTTACTCCTGGGGAATCGTTACCAATCATCTCGGGAAGCACAGGCTGATCAATGCGCTGTCTCAGAAAGACCTGGAAAATCCCGATTTCAGGAAAATATCAGAGCGTGAAGTGGAAATCATGAAAGACGGGTTTTATTTCGGGAACTATTTAAACAAAGGCTTCAAAATAAAGATTGAGGAGATCTCTGAGGAACAGCTTAAAGAGACCGTTAATTTCCTGGAGAAAAAAATCCGTGATTTTACTGTTATTTATTATCAATTAGATGGTAAATTTGTAGCTGGAAGGAATTTTTAATCCTCCCCTGCTTTCCGGAAGCAAAAAAATTATAAACAACACTAAAAAACACCTGAATCTATATGAAAAAGTATATTCTTTCACTGGCAGTACTTTCTCTTTTCTACACGAAATCGGAAGCCTGCGCATGGTCGGATCCGGATTATGATTACTTTAATCTTTTTACCCAGAACATTATTAAGGATAAATCCTATCTTCCGTTCCTGCACAACTACTCCAGCCGGTTTTATACCGGATACAACGCGGCCCTGATCCCGGATGATAATCTGAACACCTGGCAAAAGTTCTTCAACAACCAGCTGAACTACGCCGAAACACAAAACCTGGTGTACAAGATCAGCATGAATGATCTGAATGCATTAAAAAACGGAAATCCCACCAATCCTCTTCTGCAGAAATTAGGAAACGGGTTTTACCAGAAATACCGCGAAGGAATTGATTATCTGATTGAGGCTAAATATCTGGAGCCTTATATGAGCATCAATTATGTTGAAAGTGAGAATTCTTTCTATTACGGAGGAAGTGACAATAAAGAAAATGCGACTTCTCTCGACTATCCTAAAACCATTGCAGCTTTAACTTCGCTGTATAATGCGGCAAAAAATCCTGAGATCAAACAGCGTTACGGCTATCAGCTGGTGCGCTTCAACCATTATACAAGAAATTATGATGCGGCTGTACAGGCTTTTAAAACCTATGTGGAGCCGATCAGACTGAAAGGTGCCGTTTACTTTATGGCCCTTGACCAGCTGGCCGGAGCCCAGAGAGGACTGCAGATGAACAGTGATGCCAACTGGAATTTCTTCCAGGTTTTTATGAACACGAAAGACCGTAAGGAATCTTCTTTTGTTTCGATGAAGCTTTCGGATACCGCTTCTTTCAGTAATATTATGAAAAGAGCGAATACGAATGAGGAAAAGAATATGGCTTATTTCCTTTTAGGTTATGAAGATTTCAACAATCCTATTCCTATCATGGAAAAGATGTACGACATCAACCCCGATTCTGAGATCCTGAAAGTAATGGCGGTAAGAAGCATCAACGAACTGGAAAGAAGTTATCTTCCAACCTATTATTATTCTTCGGATGCCTCCACAAATCCGGCTGTTTCAAGAGGAAAGACCGACGGCAATTCCAAGGATGCCCAGGCAGGTACAGCAGCTCCTGAAGTAAAAGAAGTGAAGCTTTCTTTCTGGCAGAAAATCGTAAGGTTCTTTAAAAATCTTTTCGGCGGTTCCAAATCTGATAAAACAGGAAATGCCAAAGCAGACCAGAGTGATGATGAACTACTGAATAATCCCAACAGGATTCCTTTTTATACAACAGGCTACGGCTATGATGATGCTGCTAAAAACTACCTGGACGATCTTGAAAAATTCACCGCGAAAACCAAAGAGAAATCCAAAGATGAATACTGGCAGATCGCGGATGCCTATCTTAAGTTTTTAAAGAAAGATTATAAGGAAAGTACGGAAATCCTGGATGACATTAAAACCACCAATCCTGAATACCTCGAGCAGATCAAGAGAATGAAGGTTCTTAATGATATTGTTTCCCAGCCTAAAATTGATGCGGCTTATGAAGATCATCTGATGAAGGATTACGCAGAGTATTTTGTGGAAAAAGAAGTAAAGAAAGATACTGCCGATACCGATTATGACTATTATGGTGAAGCTCCTTCTACCGCTTCTTTCCTTAAAGATGTTCTCGCCAACAGGTATTTCCTTCAGGGAGAAGACGGAAAATCATACTTAATGAACAATAAGCTTTCTGATCTTCAGTACAACCCGAATTCAAGCCTGGTAAAAAGTGTTGAAGACTTTTACAGAAAGACAGATAAAACCCGTTTTGAACAGCAGATCATCGCCAAAAACATGGACAGCGTAGGAAATATTGATGCTTTCTTCAATACGATCTATGGAGACAGAGCCATGAGGCTGGCTGACTTTGAGAAGGCCAAATCCTACTATGAAAAAGCACAAAGCTTTACAGGTATCCCAAGAGAAAACTATGAATGGACAGAGAAAGACGGCCAGAAGATCACCCGGAAACAATATGCTCCTGGCGAATATGACGGCTTTAAAAATATTTCAGATCTTGTCTTCGGACATAATGTATGGGAAAGTTTTGGAAGTCCTGATACCGAAAGTATGAAGGCTGAAAATTACTCAGAATTCCCTTTCATTAAAGGTACCATGAACAAAGTGGAACTGGCAGATGCCCTTATCCAATTGAAAAAAATCGGAGCCGGAACCGGTGAAAAGGCGGCAAAAGCCGATCAGCTTATCGGAAATTTACTTTACAACACTTCTATTCTGGGATATTACCGCCAGCTGTTTGTGATGGATATCGACAACAGCAACGGAGGAAAATATGATTTCTGGAGTACAGCAAGAAAGAATCCGTATCAATATTATTATAAAAACTTTACGGATATCTCTTATATTGAACCTGATAATTTTGACCTGGCTATCGGCTATTATCAAAAAGCTCTCAAGCTTTCTACGGATAAAGAACAAAAAGCCAGAATCCTGTTCCAGATGGCCAGCGCAGAACAGGGGAAATATTACCAGTACGGGGAGAAAAACCAGGCTAATATCGATTATTCCGATCCTAAGTGGTCTGAAAAGGAGCAGGCTCACCAAACTGAACTGGACAATCTGAAAAATCAGAAATACAGAACCTATTTCGCCCAGCTGAAAGCCCAGTATGCCGATACGCAGGCGGCCAGAGACCTGATGGGAAGCTGCAGCTATTTCGGTTACTTTATGAAAAGATAGGTGAGAAAGCAAGCCGGAAGTTTCCTGAAGTCTCAGAAACAGGGCTTCAATAACCTCTTTTTCTCATTGACAAATAAAAAAGGAATCATTTTGATTCCTTTTTTTGTTGCTGTTTCTGAAGCCATTCTTCATGTTTCAGTTTAAAAGCTTCATGTTTGCTATTCTGATTCCGCTGGGCTGCATCAATAGAGTGCGAAGTATGAATATCGGCATCCTCTTTGGCAAGCAGGGCCAGATTTTCATAGAAGCAGTGAAGCTGATCCAGTTCTTTCTCTGTGAGATCTTCAATATCCACAATCCTGTTACTTGCTTTCCCATGAGCAGCGATGAGCTCATTCAGCTTGATCTGGATTGCTTTTGAATCTTTATTCTGGGCTTTCTGAATCAGGAAAACCATTAAAAAAGTAATGATCGTGGTTCCGGTATTGATGACGAGCTGCCACGTTTCGGAATAATCAAAAACAGGCCCTGAAACTGCCCATGCCAATACTACCGCTACTGCCCCGATGAAAGCATAAGAACTTCCTGTAAATTTGGTAGCCCAGTCTGAAAATTTTTCAAAAAAACTATGATTTTTATCGCTCATACTATGGATTCTTTTCTATATAAATGTATAAAATTAGTATGAACCTGCAAAGAGATGATTTTAAGAAGAGAGTTATTTTTAGGGATGAAAGCTGGAAGAGGGAGGATGGAAATCTAAATGGTTAAGCATACTGGCAATAGTCATTTTTCAATAAAAATATCAGAAGTTTAGAGCCTGCTATGACTTTATTTAAAATATTAAGAGCCTGTTTTAATTTCTAAATTTGATTTTTTGTATAACATTCAAATCTTTATCTAAATCACGTTCTTTAAGTTTTTTTGATTAAAAAAATAATATTATGATTCCTTTTTTTCACGCAAAGATCATGATTAACACTGCTGATTTTAGGGAGCAAAGAGTAGAATCAACTCCGTTGATTCGATGCAGCGAGCGTTTTGAAGCCGCATCACTTTGCTCACTCAAACTAAAGCGGAATTATTCATCAACTTTGCGTTTGTCTTTCAATCAAAAGCCTGGCTTAATGCCCTATCTTGATGGTTTAAAATACACTTTCAGATACAGCCACAGGTCCTATAATCTGAATTTATATTTAATATTTATTCCTCTCAACTATTCATCGCCAAAGCTGAAATTTCATATTACAGACTGCTTAAACTTCCCTCTTCCTGCATCCATCTTCCTTCCTTTCTTATCATTTCGTTTTCTTAAACCTGTGCCACCAGATCAGGAACCCCGTAACAGGTAATGAACAGCCGATAAGTGATATGATGAAATACAGAATAATACTCGGAAGCCCCATAATTTCTCCGGTGTGGAGCGGTTTTGCCAGAGCGGTGAACTGTTTGTTCAATGGTCTGCCGGAAAATAATTCTTTGGTTTTGAAAACACCGGTTTTGTCGAAGGTTACTTCATCCGGAAGCATCATTCCTAAAAAGTTCTGTGTATTGGTTTTAATGACAACATATCTTGGGTTATCTTTATTAGGGAGTTCAACACTGGTAGCCGCCCTGTAAGGAAGATGCTGATCTGCCAGTTTCATGATTTTATCAATGGAAGCTGACGAAACATCTTTGAGATTTTTCTTTTCATCCTGTTTCTGAAGCATATCTTCCAGAAGCCCTCCGAAAGGATCATCAGCATTATCTTTTTCTTTTGAAATATGGTCTATTGAAGATCCGCCAAGACTTACGATAAGACCGTTCTTTACCCAGGGATATGTCACATACAGTCCGGTAACTGCCATGAAAAACAGCATTAAAAAGGTATAGAATCCAAGTGTATTATGAAGATCATAGTTAACCCGCTGAAATTTCGCCTTAAACATAACCGTAAGTCCCTGCTTCAGAAACTTCAGTTTTTTGGGGAGCCAGAGAATCAATCCTGAGATCAGGAGGATACAGAACATCAGAACAGAAGCTCCGACAATCTGGCGTCCGGCATTTCCCATCATCAGATTCCGGTGAATATCGAGAACCACTTCAAAAAAATGATTGGCTCCCGTATCTGCCTGTCCGAGAATCTTGCCGGTATACTGGTTGTAGTAAGCACTTTTATCCAGCTGGCCTTCACGGTAGGAAATCACATAACTCCTGCTTTTATTTTCCGGGATCAGCAGTGAAGTCAGTTCTTTTCCTTCTCTTAACAGTTCTGCCTGAATATGATCCGGATTTTTAGCTGCTGTTCCGGCAGTAATATAAACCTTATCTCTGTTATAAAGATCAGAAATCTGGTTTTTGAAAGCATACATACATCCGGTAAGACACATCACAAAAACGATGATACTCGACAAAAGCCCCAGCCAGAGATGGGTGATCCACATCAGGTATTTTGTGAATGATTCATTCTTTCTCTTTTTCCGGTAAAGGCTTTTAAATAATGGCTTCATAATGATCATCTAACAGCAAAAACATTAAGACAGGGATGCCGTCTTAATGTTTTTTTATTAAAATTTGAAATGAATGTTTTTGATTTGAGAAAGGAAGATGAATGATAGAATTTCAGGCATCAGATCCCTTAATTTTATATTACTTCCAGCTTCCTTCTTCCAGCTTCAAGTCTCAGAAATTACTTTCTTCCTTTGAACTGAACATCTTTTACGATTTCCTGGAATTTCGTATAATGTTCCGGTGTTAATGCTTTTTCAATGGCCGCTTTTCTCTGGGCATCAAATTTTTCCCAGTATTCTTTAGCCAGATCATTATTTCCGTGGTATACATCGTGTGCATCATTGAATGCTTTTTCGAAGGCATCATTGGCAGCATTCACCACTTTGAATTCCTCTTCAGAAAGCTGGGCTTCAGTTTTTATTCTTTGCAGCAAAGCATTGTCATATCTTGGTCTTTTTCTGGAATTCTCGTCAACAAATTTATTGAACTTCTCCATCTGCGGAGCATCTAAAACTTTAGCCATTTCCAGAGACTGCTGTGCTCTGAGCTCTTCATTTTTGATGCTTAACGCCACTCTGTCCATATTTCCACCCTGAGCTTTGGCAGCCTGATAATTCTGCTCCTGAAGGTCCTGGTATTTTTTAGTGATTTCGTCGAAACTCTTTTCCTGTTCAGCGTTAAGTTTTACCTCTGTCTTGAACTGATTGTAATCGATTCCTTTCTTTTTCTCTCCGGAACAGGAGATCACTGCTGCTCCGATAACGAATGCGAATAATAAAGCTTTCATATTTTTCATTATAGATGATTTTGATTAGAATTTATAGTTGACCTGAACGGCAAAGTTTCTCGGCTGGATCTGATCGATGTATCCTCCTCTGAAGTAAGAGCTGTATCCTACCGCGTTGAAGATATTATTGAAGAATACTCTCATGCCAACACCATTTTTAAGGGTATAGCCAGCCTGGGCATCTACGGTAGTATATTCCGGCATATCAAAAGGTTTCTCTCCCGGCTTTACACTATTTGCATGACCTGCCGTAAAGGTTTTCTGAGTCCACTCGTCAACCGGCCTTTTTCCTACGTAATAAATTCCGGCTCCTACATCAAGCCCGGTTAAAACTCCCGTATTGAACTTATAATTTAACCAGCCGTTTGCCGTATGCTTAGGGGCATTCATTGGTGCGGACCCATTCACATAAGCCGGGCTGTCTTCATACTGAGCATCCAGATAAGCCCATCCGGACATCACCTGAAGATTGGGTAAGATTCTTCCGATAAGCTCAACTTCAACTCCTTTTCTTCTAAGGTTTCCTGCCAGACCGTACATTGTTTGCTTGTCGATTACAACAGGGTTGTAGTTTTCATCAAGAATGGTAAAAGAAAGATGATCCGTCTTAATATCAAACAGGGTAACATTAAATCTAAGACGCTCATTAAACCAGTCCGATTTAATCCCGGCCTCCCATTGCTTGGTTGTAGAAGGACCTACTACCCCTCCGGATAAAAGAACATTATTAACGGTTCTCAATGATGTTGTTGTAGTATATGATCCGAAAACATTAAGATTTTCCATTGGGAAGAACATTAATCCAAATGACGGATTCCATGCGTTGCTCGTACTTTTATCAGATCCGTTTACCATACTGTAACGAATACCCGCATGAGCTTTAAAATATTTACCAAAGGACATTACATCCTGTGCCATTGCTCCAAAAGTAGGTGTTTTCACTACTCCCGGATCTTTGGACTGCTGGTACAGCACATTCACAGGCAAAGTATTTGAAATCCCCTGCATCACATCAAAAGAATCGAGTGGATTACCTGCATTAATAATATTTGCTGTTGTTACAGAGTTTTTATAGGCGTTAAAAGCATAGGTCGTCACTTCACTTTCCTTCCAGTCTATCCCCACCTGAAACGTATGCTTAATAAATCCGGTCTGAATATCCTGTCCTATGAAATCTGCCTGGAAAACTTTATTGGCATCAATACTTCTGCTTTTACCTATTGTTCTGTAACGTTCTGTCCAGGGAGTATTTTTAGCGTGGGCAATAGATGAAGCTTCACTGTTTACCTCTCTTTCAGCTGAAATAAAAGCGGCTCTCAACTTCAATTTATCCGTAAGTTTCCGTTCTGCTGTTGTAGAAAAGTTGAATGACTGAACTTTTGTAAAATCGGTAGTATATCCCAGGAAGGCTCCTTTAGGCATTTTATAAAGAGCCTCTACATTAGCATCGGCAAGATTGATGGTTCCCCTGTCTGGTGTACGTTTATCGTGAAGATAATCTAGCTCAACAACAATCTGTGTTTTATCATCCGGGCGGAAAGCTACTGATGGATTAATGTAAATTCTTTCTCCTTCAACATGAGATCTGAAGGAATTATTATTCTGATAAGCTCCGTTAAATCTTACGGCCACTCTTCCCTGAGAATCCAATACCCTCTGAACATCCACAGTAGGTCTGTAAAAATCCCAGCTTCCGTATCTGAAACCGATATTACCACTATTGATAAAATTAGGTTTCTTTGTTACCACATTGATTACTCCTCCTGCTGATCCCAGCCCGTCACCTATTCCCTGGGTAACTGCTGCCGAACCTTTCAGGACCTGAATATTTTCAACTCCCTGCATATCGGTGATCATTCCTGCAGTACGGAAGTCAGAATCCATCTGAACTCCGTTTTTCAGAACCGGAACCCCTCTGTACCCCCTGATCGACATACTTTCGTTTCCTCCGCCATAGCTTGAAAACAGGGTAACGCCTGGTACGTTTTTGGCAACATCAGTCACCGTAAGTGCGCCCAGTTCTTCAATGGCTTTATGGGAAATAACAGAAATACTCTGGATCTGGTCTCTGGTCTTCAAAGGTAATCTGGTTACCGTTTCAAGTCCTGCCGGCTGTTTCTTTTTTTCACCAAATAATTCTACTTCGTCAATCTCTTTTGACTTTTTGATAGAATCGTTCACTTGCTGTGCGCTTACGAAAACCCCACCCAGTACAAGCAGAGAAAAGGATACTACTTTATTCATCTGATCATTTTTTGCAAAATTATTATTTTTATTAATTCTAAATAAACAAATAGAACTGACATATGTCACCCTACTAAGACTAATCAATATCAGATCATTAATCACAATTTAGAAACGATCAAAATAAGCTAACAGATCAACCTGAAAGGCAAAGACATCATCCTAAAGCACTCATATGATTAAGGATAATTAAATTAAAAAAACAGGTTTAAGGACAGGGAAAAACCTGTTGGAAGATATTTTTAATAACCGCAGAGTTAAACAAGGATAAATAATAACCACGTTTTTAAGATAAACCAGGCCGCTTCGCTTATTTTTTTTGAAATACGAAGAGATTGTATCAGTTGGCTAAGTTTATGCTTTTGTGAGAACCCTATTTTCAATCTTTTCCACATTTAACTTTTGCATGAATACGTAAATGACAAAATATATTTATTAAGGTCGACAGAATTTTTCCACTCCACAGCACTTTACATCTTATTCCAGATTTACAGATGGATAGTTATTGGGGCAGGACATAAAAAAATCCGTCCCTGAAAAGGAACGGATTGTATAATCATTGCAAAGTATGCAGTTATCACACTTTAATTTCAACGTCAACTCCTGAAGGAAGTTCTAATTTCATTAGAGCATCAACAGTTTTAGAAGAAGAAGAGTAGATATCCATCAGTCTCTTGTGAGCTGATAACTGGAACTGCTCTCTTGCTTTCTTGTTTACGTGCGGAGATCTCAACACTGTGAAGATTCTCTTATTCGTTGGCAATGGAATAGGACCGTTTACAACAGCACCAGTAGCCTTTACCGTTTTTACGATTTTCTCAGCAGACTTGTCTACCAAGTTGTAATCGTAAGATTTTAGTTTTATTCTGATTCTTTGTGACATTTCTTTAATTTAAAAATTAACCTTTTGCTTTAGCTATGATTTCTTCAGCAACGTTTTGTGGAGTAGCCTGGTATTTCTCTAATTCCATAGAAGAAGTAGCTCTTCCTGATGAAAGTGTTCTTAGAGTTGTTACGTATCCAAACATTTCAGAAAGTGGAACAGAACCTTTGATTACAATAGCTCCGTTTTTCTCTTCCTGACCACTGATAGTACCTCTTCTCTTGTTAAGGTCACCAATGATGTTACCCATATATTCTTCCGGAGTTACAACTTCCAGTTTCATAATAGGCTCCATAATTACCGGCTTAGCAGCTTTACCAGCTTCTTTAAATCCTAGCTTAGCAGCCATTTCGAAAGAAAGAGCGTCAGAATCCACCGCGTGGAAAGATCCATCTTTAAGAGTAACTTTAATACCTTCAACTTCGAAACCGGCCAATGGACCGTTCTTCATTGCAGCTTTAAATCCTTTTTCAATAGCAGGAACAAATTCTCTAGGAACGTTACCACCTTTGATCTCGTTGATGAATTCTAAACCAACTTTACCTTCGTCAGCAGGTCCAAGTTCAAATACAATGTCAGCAAATTTACCTTTACCTCCAGACTGCTTTTTGTAAACTTCTCTGTGGCTGGCAACTTTTGTTAAGTTTTCTTTGTACTCTACCTGAGGTTGTCCCTGGTTTACTTCAACTTTGAATTCTCTCTTCATACGGTCAACGATGATATCAAGGTGAAGCTCACCCATACCGGAGATGATCGTTTGTCCAGAAGCTTCGTCAGTTCTTACCGTAAACGTAGGATCTTCTTCAGCCAGTTTAGCTAGAGCGTTACCCATTTTATCCTGGTCAGCTTTAGTTTTAGGCTCAACAGCGATACCAATTACCGGATCAGGGAAAACCATCGATTCAAGAACGATTGGGTTTTTCTCGTCACACATTGTATCACCGGTTTTGATAGACTTGAATCCTACCGCAGCACCAATATCACCAGCTTCAATATATTCTACCGGGTTTTGCTTGTTAGCGTGCATCTGATAGATTCTGGAGATTCTTTCTTTATCACCTGAACGGGTGTTCAGGATATAAGAACCTGCATCCAGTCTTCCTGAATATGCTCTGAAGAATGCTAATCTTCCCACAAACGGGTCAGTAGCAATCTTAAATGCCAATGCAGAGAAAGGTTCGTCTACTGACGGCTTTCTTGTAATTTCAGCGTCAGTTCTTGGGTCAGTACCTTTGATATCATCTTTATCCAGTGGAGAAGGAAGGTATTTACATACTGCATCCAGCATAAACTGTACTCCTTTGTTCTTGAATGAAGAACCACAAGTCATCGGGATAATAGATAAATCGATAGTAGCAGCTCTCAATGCAGCATTGATTTCTTCTTCTGTAATTGAATCCGGATCTTCGAAGAATTTCTCCATCAAAGTTTCGTCATATTCAGAAACAGCTTCTACTAATTTCTCTCTGTATTCAAGAACTTCATCTTTCATGTCTTCCGGAATTGGAACTACCTCGAAAGTAGCACCCTGTCCAGCTTCATCCCAGATGATCGCTCTGTTTTTAATTAAGTCAACAACTCCTTTGAAATCTTCTTCAGCACCGATTGGTAAAACGATTGGAACTGCGTTAGATCCTAACATTTCTTTAACCTGGTTTACCACGTTAAGGAAGTCAGCACCCTGTCTGTCCATTTTGTTTACGAATCCCATTCTCGCTACTTTGTAGTTGTCAGCAAGTCTCCAGTTTGTTTCAGACTGAGGCTCTACTCCATCTACTGCAGAGAATAAGAATACCAATCCATCCAATACTCTTAAAGATCTGTTTACTTCTACGGTGAAGTCAACGTGTCCCGGTGTATCGATGATGTTGAAGTGGTAAGGTTTAGTATCGGCAACAGGCTTACCTTGATCTGTTGGAAAGTTCCAAGAACAAGTGGTAGCTGCAGAAGTAATGGTAATACCTCTTTCTGCTTCCTGCTCCATCCAGTCCATTGTAGAAGCACCGTCGTGAACCTCTCCAATTTTGTGGTTTACCCCTGTATAGAATAGAATCCTTTCTGTAGTGGTAGTCTTACCTGCATCAATGTGAGCAGCGATACCAATATTTCTTGTAAATTTAAGATCTCTTCCCATTTCAGATTAGAATTTGAAGTGTGAGAAAGCTTTGTTAGCTTCCGCCATTTTGTGAGTATCAGATTTCTTTTTGAAAGCAGCACCTTCTTCTCTTGAAGCAGCTACAACTTCGTTAGCTAATTTCAAAGCCATAGACTTATCATTTCTAGCTTTAGAATATTTGATTAACCATTTCATTGCCATAGAAATTTTTCTGTCGGCTCTGATTGGCATAGGGATCTGGAAGTTAGCTCCACCTACTCTTCTGGAACGTACTTCTACGTGAGGCATTACATTTGTAAGTGCATCTTTCCAGATTTCAAGTGCAGTTTTTTCGTTATCTCCTTTTTTAGTTTCTACGATATCCAGTGCATCATAGAAAATTTTGAATGCGATTGACTTCTTACCGTCAAGCATTAAGTTGTTTACGAATCTCGTTACCAATTGATCATTAAATTTCGGATCTGGTAACAACGGTCTTTTTTTCGCTTTTGTCTTTCTCATTGTTTCTGTACCTTATTTAATGATTATTTTTTCTTTCCTTTTGCAGGAGCAGCAGCTGCTTGTCCTGGTTTAGGTCTTTTAGCTCCGTACTTAGATCTTCTCTGTGTTCTTCCATTTACACCAGCGGTGTCTAATGCACCTCTTACGATGTGGTAACGTACTCCCGGTAGGTCTTTCACCCTTCCGCCTCTAACCAATACTATCGAGTGCTCCTGAAGATTGTGTCCTTCGCCCGGGATGTAGGCATTCACTTCTTTACCGTTAGAAAGTCTTACCCTTGCTACTTTTCTAAGTGCAGAGTTAGGTTTCTTCGGTGTAGTTGTATATACTCTCGTACATACACCACGTCTTTGTGGACAAGAATCTAGGGCAGCCGATTTGCTCTTCTTGGCAAGCGTGGCTCTTCCTTTTCTTACTAATTGTTGAATAGTAGGCATTTAATTGCTTTTTATTTTAGGGTGCAAAAATAGTAATTATTTTTTAATTAACAAGCAGTTATCTGTAAATAATCTTTTTTATTAAAAATTAATTAACAGACACTTACATTTAATCAACGATTGTGACGGTAACATTTTTATTCCAGTTAAATTTTCTGATATTCTCTTTCAGCTGTTCCAGGTTCTTCTCCTCTATGGAATAAATAGAAACCTCCAGTCTTGCCACAGTTACCTTCTCCTTTATTTTCAGAACAGCCGCTTTTTTCCATCCGGCCGGAACATACCCCTGAAGCCACCCTTCATACACCACAGCAAGATCATACCTGTTGTCTGTACAGTATTTTATAAGGAAATCTTCAAATTTCCGATCAAACTTTTTTTTGTTTTCATTAAAAGGAACTGTTTCCACAGACCCCAGGCCGGCAATATCCAGTAAATGAATATCCGTATAATAGCTTATAGCCCCAATATCATTTGCCACTACTCCTGAAGTGTTGTAGAACTTGTGCAGAAATTTTGCAGACTGCACCTGCTGTTCATAAATATTCTTGCCTCCGTTATTCATCACTTTATGGGCAACCCATCCTTTATATATAAGAAGCAGAGCATTGGCAGCTACCAACAGACTGATGAGTGTTTCCTTTTTAATATAATCCCTGAAATTAAAAAACAGTCCTTTGAATTTAGGGATCAGAATCATAGAAAACCCGGCAAGAATATAAGCTTCATAACGGAAAGGCCCTTTAAGATCGGCAAACATAGAATGACAGAACATCAGCAGGGAGAATACAATCAGTAAGAAATTATCTTCAAGTGTATCTTTCACCGTTTTCGCCCTGAGATCCCTGCAAATAAAAACAAGGCACAGCAAAACAGGAAATAAGCCAACTTTGTAAAAACTGATATTCAAAAGAAAATTATCCAGAAAAATAACTTTGAGCTGCTGCGCTATATTGGAATCCAGGCTCAGCTTTGTTCCTTTTACCACTACCGAATTGGGGAAAAGATAGCCGTCCTGCTGGTAATTGAAAGCACAAAAAACTGCAACAGGCACAAATCCGAGGATCAAAACCAATACTGCATCTTTCCATTTTCTGACCAGTGCCAGCATAAAAGCCAGGATCACAAAGTAGAACATACTCTCGAAACGGATGAGCCCCATCAGTATAATACTGAAGCAGAAGCCATACCCGGCCAGACTGCTCTGGTTCCTACGGTTAAAACAAAAAATATTTACCACGAAAAGGAACACCTGAAAAACGTGCTCCATCCCGGAAAGCAGATGCAGGGGAAGCACAATAAAAAATACTGTGAAGAGTACCGCCGCCACCGTTCTTTTTACTCCTTTGAAAACATCAGCATAATATAAGGAGAGAAAGTAAAGGGTTCCCATACTGAAGAAAACATTGAAATATAAAGGAATCTGATCATTATTTCCGAAAACCTTAATCAGAACGCTCAGCATATAGGTAAAAAGAGGTGATGAAGATGTAGAGGAAAACCGGTATTCCGTCATACCCCAGATCTCATGCAGGGCAAAGTTCTTAGCCATAGCAAGGTGAATGTAAGCATCATCCAGAAAATATACATAATGTCCATCCGTTTTCAGTACGGAGCTGATATAATACAGCAGACACACTGAGAAAAAGAAAGCAGAAGACAGTAAAAAACTTCGGAAACCTGTATTTCGGGATATATCCATCTTAAAAGGGTAAGTATAATGCCTCAAAGATAAGCATCATCTGCTGTAAACCGGCAGCGCAGGAAAAATGTTTACCTTTATCCGGTTTCCGGTTTTAGTTTTTCATTTAAAATCAATATTTCCAAACTATTTTAAAACATATCTTTATAGTTATCATCTATTGACAATAACCCGTTTCGGCACAATATTTTCTGATTCTGTCAGTATAAAAAAGTAAACTTATGAAAAATGCAAGCATTATCGGCCTGAAAGAAGCCGACTGTAAAAACATTTCAGAAAAACTAAATATCCTTTTGGCGAATTACTCCGTATTTTACCAGAATACAAGAGGTTCACACTGGAATATCAAAGGAGATCAGTTCTTTACCCTTCACCCGAAATTTGAGGAACTGTACAACAGCCTGGTATTAAAAATCGATGAAATTGCGGAAAGAATCCTTACGCTGGGAGCAACACCTGCCCACAACTATTCTGATTATCTGAAAGTAGCTACCATTAAGGAAAGCAAAGAAGTAAGCGATGCCACCAAAAGTGTTGAGCTTATTCTTAATTCATTCAAAGTGGTTATCGATCTTCAGAGGGAACTTCTGGATATTACGGATAAAGCAGGAGATGAAGGAACCAACTCCCAGATGAGCGATTACATCACAGAACAGGAAAAAGAAGTATGGATGTACAACTCTTATTTAGGGAAGTAACCTGTAAAAATCATCTGAATAATAAAAAAATCGTCTTACATTTAGGCGATTTTTATTTTTAATGATTATATTTGCGTTAAAATTACACATATTATGCACGACGTTCGATTAAACTCTATCCTCGATAATGATTTCTATAAAATAACCATGCAGAATGCAGTGGTAAAATTATTCCCGAATTCTATTGTAAAGTATGAATTCATCAACAGAGGAAAGCACCATTTCCCTCCCGGTTTTGATGTGGCGCTGAAAGAAGCGGTTAATAAAATGGCCGAATTAAAGCTGACGAAAGATGAAAAGAAATTTATGGCAAGAACCTGCCCTTATATTGATCTCCCGTATCTTGATTTCCTGGAAGGCTATCATTATGATCCGTCTGAGGTAAAAATTCACCAGGAAGGAAGTGATCTCAGCGTAACTGTGGAAGGATTGTGGTACAGAACGATTCTTTGGGAAGTTCCGTTACTGGCTCTGATCAGTGAACTGCATTACGAAATGAATCATATGGAAAGAGATTCCAATGAAGTGGTAATGAGCAAAACCATTGAAAAGGCAGATTCATTGGGCAGGCTTGGGGTAACTTTCGCTGAGTTCGGAACACGGAGAAGACACTCTTATAAAGTACAGAATCTGGTCATGGAAGCTTTAACCCAGAAAAAAGATTCTACATTCATCGGAAGTTCAAACGTTCATTTTGCCATGAAGTACGGAGTAAAGCCTATCGGGACTCACGCTCATGAATGGTTTATGTTCCATGCCGCAGAATACGGGTTCAAAATGGCCAACGAGCTGGCACTGGAACACTGGGTAGATGTATACAGAGGTGATCTTGGAGTAGCACTGTCTGACACCTATACAACAGATGTATTTTTCCAGCAGTTTGACAAAAAATTCGCCAAGCTGTTCGATGGAGTCCGTCATGACAGCGGTGACCCTCTGGAGTTTGCTGATAAAACGATTGCCCACTATCAGAAAAACGGGATCAACCCGATGTTCAAGTACATTATCTTCTCCGATGCCCTGAACCTTGAAAAAGTAGAGGAAATCACGAACTACTGCCGGGGAAAGATAGGAATCTCTTTCGGAATAGGCACCAACCTTACCAACGACGTAGGTCTGAAGCCTATGAATATCGTTATGAAGCTTATCGGCGTTCAGGCTCCCAACCAGGAGTGGATTCCTACGGTAAAACTTTCTGATGAACATGGAAAATATACCGGAGATCCGAAAATGATCGAACTGGCCAAGGAATTTTTAAGAATAAAAAATTAATCAATCCCTGAAACCATGAAAAAAATACTCTCATTATTTGTGATCTCTCTGCTGATGTCTTCATGTTTTGTCTATACCAAAGGGCAGGACGGAAAAAAGGGAGAATCTGCTAAACCTGCCTCTGCATCTTCAGTATTTAACGGGGAACTGGCAAAATCTTTAGGCGCAGACCAGTACGGAATGAAGGCCTATACCATCGTTATGCTGACCACCGGAGCCACCACAATTGAAGATAAAACCCGGATGGGAGAACTGATGAAGGGGCATATGGGAAATATTACAAAACTTGCGGATGAAGGAAAGATCATTGTGGCAGGTCCGTTCTTAGAAAAAAATAAGGAAAATTACCGGGGTATGTTTATTTTCAATACAAAATCTAAAGAAGAAGCCGAACAATGGGTAAAAACAGATCCCGCAGTACAGGCCGGGGTTTTCAGTTACGAGATCTTTCCCTGGTACGGCTCGGCAGCACTGCCTTTATACCTGAAGCATCATAAAGAAATCTCTAAGGAAAATCCATAATAACATGGGGTTCATCCCCTATTAAAAACAAACCGAGATGTCAAAAAGATTATCTTTACTCTTTATTCTATTTACCGCCACCCTGTTCGCACAAAACTACGAAAGATATAAAAAGCTAAAAGACACAACCATACACTCAAAAAACCTGGGATTTGGAAAAAAAATATCGGTAACAGTTCCGATAGAGTGGCAAAATGGAATAAAAAACAATTTTCCATTAATTATTGTATTTGACAAACAAAACAAAAGAAGCCATAATTATATCATCAATACCATTGATTATCTGACAAGTACTGAACAGATGCCCTCATCTGTAATAATCAGCGTGGAATCTGAACAGCGCTACCGTTACAATGAAACCCAGTACAAAACCTCGGACCCGAATGGACTTGCGCTTGAAAATGAAAAATTCATTTTTGAGGAGCTTATCCCTCTTGCCGAAAAAGATTACAAAGCTTCAAAATTCAGGATATTAATTGGTCATTCAAGATATGGTTATTTCACAACTGCTGTCTTTACTTCAAGAATCAACGATGTGAACGGTGTTATTTCTATGAGTCCTTTTTTCTTTCAGAAAAATATTGATTTAACGGATTCTGTAAGGAAGATGAGCAATCTTTCCTATACTTCAAAAAAATATTACCGTTTCGGAATTGGGAACGATTATCCCGAGGATTTTGCCAGGATGGATTCTGTTATAAAAAAGAGTGTTCCCAATCCTTTTTTAGATATTAAAGGGTATCGCTTTAAAGCCGCTGACCACAATGCAACGCCTGGTTTGGTAATAAACACTGCACTGTATGAGCTATTTGAAGAATGGTCCGGTATTCAGGCTGAATATTCATCCAATAAACAAAAAGATTTAAGTATTAAAAAATCTCTTGAGCAAAAAATAATATCCGGCTATGGAACCAAACTCAATTTTTCAATTGGTGTCTTAAATGGCAAGGGATGGTTCTTTTATAATGAAAAACAATACGACAAAGCTATTCAGGCCTGGCAGATATTAATGGATTCGTATCCCAATTTTTCACAAGGTTTCTTATATATCATACAAGCTCAGATTCAATTAAAGCAGAATTACCTTCAGACAGTCAAAAAATTCAAGACATCTTTAGTGAATTCTGAACTGTATACGGAAAAGGAAAAGCAGGAATTAGAAACAGAGTTACAGGAAATAATAAAATAAGTATCAACTAACAGTTTTTTCTTAAAAAACAGCCTTGTTCTTTTTTCAAAACTCAAAAAAATAAATTATATAACAAAATAGTGATTTATTTTTATTATATTAGATGTTCATTTTCAACATCATACAAAATAACCTCATAAAATGATCCCATGAAAAAAATGAACTTATCTAAGCTTTCAAGAACTGAACTGAAAGAAATATCAGGTGGAAATCTATACCCTGCATTGTGTAACGGCGGATGCCACGGTGAAGCCATGATCAGATGTCCTGACGGATCAACTACGATGACGGATTATATATGCGTCAACGGAAGATGCGAAGTCAACACCGGCTACTGTAAACCAAAGGTTCTTGTACCTATCGAACCCCTTGATCCGCTACCTCTGTTTCCATAAATATCAATGAAACCATACAAAAGCCGTCCCGAATGAGACGGCTTTTTCAATCTGGGTCCGGGTGAAGGAGTTTTAGGATAAAAAGGATGGAAGTTACTTTCAGTTATAGATACTGAAAGTCTCAGCAAAATCAGATTACTCTAAATACATGAAGACTTATTATCAGCAGGCTTCATAACTTTCTTCTTCCGGATCCCGGCTTCCAACCGGTCTAAAATCAGATATTCCTATCCCGAACTGAGTTTTTTTTATTTTCTTCATTCTTCTTTTTCATTATCTTTATTCAGACAAAGACCACACCATGAAAACCATTGAAGAAGTTCTGAAAAAGCTGGATGAAATCATCATTCAGTGTAAGGAAAAAGAGAGTCCCGCGGGATATTTTGCCTGCACCTACCGGGCTATGACCGCACAGGTTTTAAAAGGGATTCAGCAGAAAAAATTTGAAGACAATCCGAGAATGGCCCTCCTCGATCTTGCTTTTGCCCAAAGGTATCTGGAAGCATGGGAAAATTACAGCAAAGGGAGAAAATGTACCAACGCCTGGTATATCGCATTTGAAGCCTGTAAGAATAAAAATCTTTTAATTTTACAGCACATTTTCCTGGGAATGAATGCGCACATCAATCTGGATCTCGGAATTTCAGCAGCCTCAATTATGCCGTACCGGAAAATCAATCCGCTGAAGAAAGATTTTAACCATATCAACACGGTCATCGCTTCCATTAATCAGAAAGTTCAGGATTCCCTGAATAAAATATGCTATCCCGTGAATCTGATTGATAAAATTTCCAATGGAAATGATAATGCGGTTCTGGATTTTGCTATCTCAAAGGCAAGAGAAACATCTTGGGCAACAGCAGTGATCGCTTCCAATACCCCGTTATTCCTGAGAGAATCAGTGATTGACATTGTGGATTATGCCGCTGCAAAGGTAGCATCACAGATCCTGAGCCCTGAAATTCTTACTCCGGCACTTTTAAAGGAACTTAAAAAATGTGAAAGCAGTGATGTCGCTGAAAATATTGAAATCCTCGGAGCTACAAAAAATGTATAACATAAAAAGGCCGGAATCTTCCTCACGGATTCCGGCCAGAGAATGAACAAAATAAAAGAAACTATAAGGTTTCCTTATGCTTTTTACGGTAAGCGTAATGAAAAACAACGGGCAATACGGTAAAGGACAGCAGCATACAGATGATCAGTCCGCCTACAATCATAATAGCCAGCGGCTTCTGAATTTCCGATCCCATTCCGTTGGACATTGCTGCCGGCAGCAGTCCCATTGATCCCATCAGGGCAATCATCACTACGGGACGGATTCTGCTCTGCACTCCCTGGGCAATGGATTCTTTAAGGGACATTCTGTTCTGCAGGTTTTCTTTCATCACTCCAATCAGAACGATCCCGTCAATGGTAGCCACCCCAAAAAGGATAATAAACCCGATTCCCGCAGAGATTCCGAAAATAGTTCCGGTAAACCAGAGCGACAGAAATCCTCCGATAAATGCGAATGCAAGGGTTATGGAAGAAATCAGGGTATCTTTCATATTTCCAAAATTGAAATACAGCAACATCAGAATAAGAACCAGTGAAATCGGGACCACCATCGCCAGCTGTTTTCCTGCTCTTTCTTTACTTTCAAACTCTCCTGCCCAGGTCATTTTATGCCCTTTCGGAAGCTTCACCTCTTTTTCCACCTTTGCTTTTGCTTCTTTGATCGTACTTCCCAGGTCGCGGCCTTCAATATTAAATCCAACTCCGATATAGCGGCTGTTTCCTTCACGGTAAATAAACGATGGCCCGGTATGATAATCAATCGTTGCAATTTCTTTCAGCGGAACCTTTTTATTATCCTGAGTCGGGATCAGGATATCCCCCATTTTTTCCGGGGTATCGCGGTACTGCTTTTCAAATCTCAGCATGACATCAAACATTCTTTCGTTTTCATAAAATCTGGTGGCTGCCTGCCCTCCGATGGTCATTTCGATCACAGCCTGTGCATCTGCGGTAGACACTCCGTATTTTGCCATCTTGGAATCATGAAGCTGAATTCTGAGCTCCGGAAGACCAATATTTTTAAAGACATTAACGTCTGAAATTCCCGGAACCGTCCTGATGGAATTGGCTACCTGATTGGCATAATCTTCAAGCTGGAATAAATCGTTTCCGAAAATCTTGATCACCAGCGGAGCCTTTACCCCTGCTACATATTCTTCTACATTATCCTGGATCGGCTGGCTGAAACCAAAGTTGATTCCCGGATATTTTTCAAGGGAAACCCTCATCTGCTCCAGCAGTTCTTCTTTGGATATTTTTTTCTTCCATTCATTTTCCGGTTTAAGCTGGATATTGAATTCTATATTAAAGAATCCGGTGGGATCTGTTCCGTCATTAGGACGCCCGGTCTGGGTCATGATGAATTTTACTTCATCATATTTCATCAGGATGTCCTTCATTTCTTTGGTAAGACGTACCGATTCATCCAGGTTAACACTGTTGGGAAGGGTAGCACGAACGTAGATTGCGCCTTCGTTCAGTTTCGGTAAAAATTCGGAACCATAGCTGGAGAATCTCCAGCCGCAAACAGCGAGTAAAGCAACAAACCCAATGATAAATCCTTTTTTGTGACGGTCGCTGAACTCATAAATCCGGTAGATATTCACTCTGAAGAATCTGGAAATAAAATTTTCCTTTTCCTCTATATTTTTCGTCAGCAGGAGTTTGCACATCGCCGGAACATATGTGAGACTCAGAATCAATGATCCCAATAATGCATATCCTAATGTAAATGCCAAAGGAGAGAACATTTTCCCTTCAACTTTCCGGAAAGAGAAAATAGGCATCAGGGCAACAATAAGGATCAACAGTGCAAAGAAAATATAGCCGGCCACGCTTCCTGCACTTTTTTTGATGATTCCCAGCTTTGAAATTTTATTGAATCTGCGCAGTCCGATTTTCCGGGCTTTGTGTTCGAGGGCAACAAAGACATGTTCAACAATAACGAGTGTTCCCTCCAGCAGCAAGCCGAAATCCAGCGCACCCATAGAGATCAGATTGGCAGGAAGCCCCTGGATTTTCAGCATGATAATAGCAAAAAGGAAAGCCAGGGGAATCACTGAAGCGACAATAAACGTTGTTCTCCAGTTGTACAGGAAAATAAATACAATAACGGAAACCAGAATTACCCCTTCAACCAGGTTTTTGGAAACGGTATGAACGGTAGTGTTCACCAGCTCTGTACGGTCTATAATCGGTTCGATCTGAACATCACCGGGAAGCTCTCCCCCATTCAGCTGTTCTATTCTCTCTTTCAGCCGGGCAATCACTTCACTTGGATTTTCACCGCGGAGCATGATCACAATTCCTTCTACCACATCATTCTCCTTATTATATCCTACCTGCCCCAGTCTTGGTTTGGCAGATACTTTTACTTCGGCAACATGCTTTACCAAAATTGGTGTGGAACCTTTTACCTCAATCTGTATGTTTTCAATATCCTCTTTCCTTTCCAAAAGACCGATCCCCCTCACTACATAGGCCTGATCTCCTTTGGACACCACATCTCCTCCTACATTAATGTTGCTTTTCGAGACGGCTTCATACACATCCAGGGGGGAAAGGTCATAATTATGCAGTTCCGTAGGATTAATTTTTATTTCATATGTTTTTTCTTCTCCTCCGAAACTCACCACATCCGCCACTCCCGGCACTGCCAGCAGTTCTCTTTCAATAACCCAATCCTGAATGGCTGTCACTTCTTTGATCGGCAGTTTACTTTTGATAATATACCTGTAAATTTCCCCGGTTGCGCCGGAAGGAGGCTCAATGCTGTATTCCGCACCATTGGGAAGCTGTACATTTCCCAGTTTATTGGAGGCATACTGCTGGGCATAGAAATCACTGATATGATCATCAAAAATGACAGTAACCACCGACAATCCGAATAATGAAATAGACCTTACCGAAGTTTTATTCGGAATAGAATTCATTTCCTTGGAAATCGGCAGGGTGACGAATTTCTCTATTTCCTCGGCACTTCTTCCCGGCCACTGGGTAATTACCCGTACCCTGGTATTGGTAACATCCGGAAATGCTTCAATAGGCGTATGAATATAGGAATAGATTCCTCCGGCCAGCAAAAGGAAAGTTCCCAGCAGAACGATCAGTGAGTTTTTTAAAGAGAAGGAAACTATATTCTGTACAAATTTTCGCATTATTTCCCGGCTTTGTTTAATTGATTTTTCAGGTTCTCATAGATCAGCAGACCGTTGGAAGCGATGACCGTCTCTCCCGGCTTTAAGTTTCCTTCTACATAAATATGCCGGCTGTTGGAAGCAATCTCCGTTACAGGCCTTATTTCCAGCTCGCAGTCTTTTTTATACACCACAACATAGCTTTGATTGTTGTCGAAGATTAAGGCCTTGACTGGAATTGCCAATGCGTTTTTATTTTGTGAATTAAGAGGTAAAACCACGTCTGCCGACATTCCCGGCCGTAGTTTCATTCCATGATTATCCATAATGATTTTCGCCTTCAGCACCCGTTCATTTTCATTGAAGACCTGTGAAACCGTATTGATCTTTCCTGAAAAACTTTCATCCGGATAAGCCAACGTCTTTACGACAACAGGCTGATCTACGTATACATTCCTCATGTTTGTAGCATATACATTCGCCATCACCCATACCTTATCCAGATTGGAAATGGTGAAAAGCTGATCTCCACCGGCAGTAACCGGCATTCCTCTGGAAACATTTTTAGAAATCACATAGCCGTCCGCCGGAGCCTTAATCTGAATGGTACTTCCTCCCGCTGAATACAGCTGCATATTTTTCTGTGTTTTAGAAATATTGGACTGCAGGATCGCCACTTCAGCTTTTGCTTCCTGTAAATCTCTTTGGGATGCAATATCATCTTTATACATGGCTTCCACAGAGGAAAGCTTTCTTTTGGCCACAGCCAGCTGAGCCTGTAAGGTCCGGGTATCATCCTGCATTTCATTGACTGCCGTACTTTTTACACTGGCCAGTACCTGCCCCTTTTTCACATAATCTCCAAGCGAAAAGTAGGTATCAGTGACTATTCCGTCCACAAGGCTTACAAACGGAACGGTTTTATCCGAATTGCTTTCCACTTCCCCGGTCAGCGTAATACTTTCCTCGATAGGGCGGATCTCTGCTTTTACAAGCCGGATGTCTTTTTTAAGTTCTTTGCTGATGCAGTAGCTTTTATTTTCTTCTTTATTTTCCTGCTGATCTTTACAGCCTGTAAGGGTGACCAAAGCAGACAGATAAAAAACAGCAATATATTGGGTTGTATTCATTCTCATCGGTAGGTATTTATAAATCCTGTCCCACAACGTACTGCAGGTTTTCGTAATATTGATTAAGTTCTTTTTTAGTGTCCAGAATGATCATTTTATTGCCGATATAGGTATCCAGGAAATCCATGTATTCCAGCATACTGATGTTTCTAAGCCTGAAATTTTTCTCATGGCTTACCAATAGGCTGTCCAGTGTAGATTCATAGGCTTCATCAATTTCTTCAGACACCTGCTGTGTCCGGATATAGTTTCTGAAAACAGAGATGATTTCATTCTCAGATTTCAACAGGTTTTTCTGTGTCTCATTTTTCATTTTCTGAATTTCCAGCCGGGCTTCCTGGATATTTCCTTTATTCCTGTCGAAAACGGGAAGATCGACAGATATCCCCAGTCCTATAAAATCCTTCATGATATTCCCTCCGCGGTCGTACCCAATGGAAACTGCAATATCCGGAACTTTAAGAGCATTCTGTATTTCCAGGTTTTTCTCGGCGTGTTTTTCTTTATTTTTTGAAATCAGAATATCCGGGCGGTTTTCTTTTGCTTTTTCCAGCCACCGGGAAAGTTCCAGTTCGGAAAGTTCTTTATCCGGCATGACAAATGCATCTGAAATAATAAGGTAAGAACGGGCAGGCATCATTAACAGGGCTTTCAGCTCTGTCTGTCGGTCTTCAGTTTCCTGTTTCAATGAGACCAGTTTTTTCCTGAATTCAATTTCCTGCGCTTTCAGGCGGACATATTCTGCCTTACTGATATTCCCGAGGTTTAGCTGATTGTTATAAGACCTTGTTAATTTTTCAATGGAAGAGATCTGTCCCTGATAAATCTTTTGCTGTTCCTGGCTGTACTGGATCTCAGTCATGATATTTCTCACAGTCTTTTTAAGCTCACGCAGAACTTCCTGTAATTCATACTTCTCTCCTTCCACCTCTATTTTCTGAAGCTCGATATTTTTCCGTCTCTTTCCGGCGGTCTGAATCACCTGTTCAATCTCTGCCGAGATCTGGCTGTTTTTTCCCCAGTTCCCGATCAGTGCCGGCTGTTCTTCGATATCATATGTTCTCCATAAATTGACTTCACTGATGCTTAATTTGGGGTTGGGCCAGTATTTAGCCTGAACAGCCCGTGCTTCCGCCTGGGAGATTTCCAGCTTCTGCGCAATGAGATCCAGGTTTTTAGCAAGAAAAACTGCTTCTGCTTCTTTCCTGGAAATACTTACCGTATCGGAAATCTGTGCCGAAAAGAAACTGAAACCATGAATATACAGGAGGGTAAAAATAATCTTCTTCAAAGGTCTTATCATTTAAGACCACAAAATTACCGGCGTAAGATTAGACTCAATTTCGAATGAAATTAGAATTCAGTTAGTTCAACATTAGAATTTGATTAGAATAGGTAGAGATTATTTTTTAACACAAATGACAAATTTGTATCTCACAAAATAATATATCAATGGACAAGGGAAGGCTTTTTAATCATATTATAAATGGTTATTCGCTATCAGTGAAGCCTTCAGGTACAAGAGGTTATATCACTTCAAACGGCTCCAATGGAAAGTGACACATAGGAAGCATTTAATTGCTGACCGGTTTAAAGGTTCAGGATATAAGGAAGCCTTAAGTATTATCAATACAAGTGCAGAATATAATCTTGGACCGATGCTTACAGCAGAAGAAAAAATAGAAGAAGAAGAAGCTGATAAAATAGCTGATAAAACCCAAAATAAAATGATTACTTTTGATATGACGGTTGATGCTATATATTATATTTTGCTGAGAAGGAAAAAGATGAACTATATAAACATGGGCTTAATCTGTAAATTATTTGGCGGATAATTTCAAAGCGGATAAAGAGTCAATTGATGGTAAAGCTGAAGCGAAAGCAAAAGAAGACAAGGGGGATAATAAAAAAGATAATTAGACAGAAAAGTGGTAAAAATAAAAGAATTTATTTTAAAATTTTTGGATAAAGAAGCCGAATGCTGGACAAGATTACATTCAGATGATTTGATTGCTTTTAATAACTGCGTTAAAGAGTTATATAATATGGCAATTGAAGATCTTGACGAAAGTTTAGGGATCTTTGAAGAGAAAGAACTTATTGAAGAACAGAATCCAACAATATATAGACCTCGCCATTTGTATAAGATAAGCACTTATAAAAATGAAATTTATGAAGATGTATTTGTTGCTTATGTTTCAAACATAACTACCGACCCTGATCCTGATCCGTTATTAGGTACTGTTTTTGAAGCTTTTATTATTAATGAAATTGAAAATGAATTAAAAGTTATTGGAACAATGATGAGATATAAAAACCGCTCAACGATGAAAGTTGAAGGCTGGAAGGCAAGTGTATATAATCCGTCTGATTTAGATATTAATCAATTAGGTGAATTTATTTCTGCAGAAAAGTATTTTGAGCCGGGTAATCGCGATGATTTTTCATTGGAAGAATATTTGAAGGATAAATAAAAAAATATATATTTTTAATTAAAAGCGAAGTTTCTATTTTTAGAAGTTTCGTTTTTAATTTTTAAGATGTTAAATGATTACTTTTGACATGAAAGCGGATATAAAAGCCAAGTTTAAAGACGGAAACAGTTTATCTGCAATTTTGTTATATGAAAAAACGCATATACATTCTACTGAATTCTGTGGAAAAATAAAACCTAATAAGGTTAAAAAAAATAATAAACCACAAAAGTCACAAAAGATTTTAATACTAAAGTGATTGCAAGATAAAAGCAATTTGCATAAGAAGTACACATGAGTTTTGGAAAACCGTTGATTTTCACAAACGCAAAAATCTGCAAAATCTTTCAAATCTGCGAAAGATTAAATTTAATAGGCTCTGGCCAAACACTAGGAAAAAAGCCTTACCGTTTCAAAAAATCAGGCGGAAATATAAGCAGAACATTCGTCCCTACATCTACTTTAGAATCAATTTTCATGATAATATGATGATGATCAAAAATACTTCGGGACAGCGATAATCCAATACCACTTCCCTTAACTGAATCCACATTTTTCCCTCTGTAAAATGTCTCCGTAATTTTGGCTAGATCTTCCGAAGGAATTCCTTTTCCATGATCTTTCACTTCAATGTTCAATTGATTTTCCTGTTCCGATAAAATGATCTGCACAGGATGATCATAGGAATATTTAATTGCATTTTCTACAATATTATATAATGCAAGATAAAGAAGTGTCTCATTTCCAGGAAACTCTAATAAAGCAGGTTTTGTAACCTGCAGATCTATTTTAACAGATGCATGATTTTCCTTTGCTCTGGCTTCCAGCTTTTCATAGATCTTCCAGATCAGTTCATCTATTCTTACCTGTTGATGAGAAGATTCCAGCTTTGCCATTCCGGACATCAGCAAAAGGTTATTAAGAATATTTTCAATCTCGTACACATTATCCAGAGATTCTTTCGCTACTTTCCTGTACTCTTCGGGGCTTCTGTCTTTTTGGGCGAATACTTCAAGATTTCCGGAAATAGCGGCCAAAGGGGTTTTAAATTCATGGGAAACATAATTGATAAAATTCTGCTGCAGAAGCATACTTTCTGAGATCCTGCCCAGTAATTTATTATATGACCTGATCAGTTCTTCTATTTCATCATTGGTATTGGTAGAGGTAATCGCTGCGGATATATTATTATAATCCACATTACTGATCCGTTCCACAACATTGGAAACGGGTTTATAAACAATTTTTGAAAGATAGCGGCTCAGAAAATAAATAGCCAGCAATCCCAGCGCCAGTACGGAAGCCATAATCACAGAAAGCCTGATCATCTGGGACCGGAATGAATCGTCCGGATATTTTACAAAAACAACAAAATCACCCTGGTTATCCGGATAGAAGATTCCGGAATAAAAGCTCTTGTCGGCCATAAACTGTACCCCTTTATTATTTCTGGCAGCTTCTAAATGCCGCAGTTTGATGTTATGGTCATTCAGATTATGACCAAATGTAACTTCATTATTTTTGTTATAAACAGCTACCCTGTTGTTCTGAATAAGATGATTGTATTCTTTTTTGATCTGTGCATGTCTGTCTTTGGGCAGTTCATCTTTTTCAAGGTAATAAATTGCAGAAATAAGGGCCGTATTTCTTAGCTTTTCAAAGTAAAAAATTTTTGTACTGTCATAATAGGCAAAGAATATCACTACAAATGTAACGATAGAAACAATGCCGAAAGAAAGGCTTGAAATAAGGGTAAACCTGTTTCTGAGCGTCATCTTCAGTCTTTAATTAAGTATCCGGTTCCTTTCACGGTATGAATAATTTTCTGATTGGTCTCATCAATTTTATTGCGGATATAGGAAATATAGACATCCACTACATTCGTTGCATTATCAAAATCAATTCCCCATACCTTATGAAGGATCTGTGTTCTGCTCAGGACCTTATTCTTATTTTCCAACAGGTAGGTAAAAAGTTTATATTCCGTTGGAGACAATCCAATTTCCCTATCATCCTGGGTTACCTTATGGAGATCTGTATCAATAATGATATTTCCGCATACCAGAAGCTGGTTTTCCTTCTGGTAACTCAGTTTATTTCTTCTTGTTAAGGCTTTTACTCTTGAAATAAGTTCATCAAAATGAAAAGGTTTGGACAGATAATCATCCGCTCCCAGATCCAGCATTTTAATTTTATCATCCGGACTGTTCAGCGCACTCAGCACCAGGATCGGGGTATAATTTCCTTTAAACCGGATCATCTGTGTAAGCTGTATCCCATCCAGCCCGGGAAGCATAATATCCATCAGAATAATATCAAAGTCATAGGTATTAAGAAGCTCTCTTGCTTTTTCTCCGGATTCTGCAAGTGCGATATGGTATCCCGCTTCTGAAAGTCCTTTTATCAGGAAATTGCTAATTCTCTGATCATCTTCAACCAATAAAATATTCATGTGCTTCAGAAATTTCCCATAAATATAGCCATTATGTAGTTAGAAGAGAAATCGGGAACAAAGACAGAAGATATTTTAAAGCCGTACATATCCGTAAACACCTCCAACATCCGGCCTTTTTTCATAATTTTGAAAAATGGAGATAACCTACCTAATTATCGGATGTATTACCGGGGGCCTGCTGGGTGCCCTGATTGTATATCTGGCCCTGAAATCATCCTCGGTTTCAAGAAGTTCCTATGAAGAATTAAATAATTTACATATTAAAAATAATGCTGATCTTACCAACGCTCTTCAAAAGATCAGGGAACTGAATGAAGAAAATGGCAAAGAAAAAGAACAGCATCTGCTCAGCCAGGATCTGCTGAATGATCTGAAAAATGAGTTTGCAAAACTTTCGGCAGAGTATACTTCTGTGAATACCCAGTTTCAGGAACTGAAGCAGTTAAACAACAGACAGACTTCCCAACTGGAAGTGCTGACCATTGAAAAGCAGGATATTTTAGCTAAAAATGCAGAATTTGCCGCTCAGAACGAAAGCCTGCAACAGTCTTTACAAACCCGGAAAGAGGAGATCATCAGGATTCAGGAGGAATCCAGGCTGCAGTTTGAAAATCTGGCCACTAAAATTTTAGAGGAAAAGACAGAAAAGTTTACTACGCTGAATCAGAATAATTTAAAAAACATTCTTGAACCTTTTCAGGAAAAAATAGCCGATTTGAAGAACAAAGTGAATGAAGCCTATGAAAAAGAAAATAAAGAACGCTTCTCTCTGGCTGAAAAGGTAAAAGAACTTGCAGAACTTAACCAGCAGATCTCTGATGATGCCAAAAAACTGACCCGTGCTTTAAAAGGTGAAAGCAAAACCCAGGGAAACTGGGGAGAAATGATCCTGGAAAGCATCCTCGAAAAATCAGGACTGGTAAAAGGAAGAGAATATTTTCTGGAACATGAATTGCGTGATGAAGATAATAAAGCTTTATTCTCAGAATTCTCCGGGAAAAAAATGCGTCCCGATGCCGTTGTAAAATATCCTGATGAAAGAAACGTGATTATTGATTCTAAAGTATCACTGACAGCTTTCACAGAATTGGTAGATGAAACCGATGCTGACGTTTATGCCATAAAACTGAGCCGGCATCTTGGATCTATCAAGAACCATATTAATCAATTAAGTCAAAAAGCATATGACGATTATGGAAAATCTTTAGATTTTGTAATGATGTTTATCCCAAGTGAACCGGCTTATATTGCAGCTATGCAGGCCGATCAGAATCTTTGGAACTATGCGTATGAAAGAAGAATCCTTTTGCTGAATCCAAGCAATCTGATCACTTCCCTTAAACTCATTGCTGATCTCTGGAAGCGTGAATACCAGAACAGAAACTCAATAGAGATCGCAGACCGCGGTGCCAGACTTTATGATAAATTCGTAGGTTTTGTAGAAAATCTGGAAAAAGTAGGACGAAATCTTGACCAGGCTAAAAATGTTTACAACGAAGCTTATAAACAGCTTCATACCGGAAATGACAACCTTGTGATTCAAACTCAAAAACTGAAATCCTTAGGAATCAAAAATAAAAAGGACCTGCCTCAAAGTCTTATTGACAACAGCAGTTTTACTGACCAATCAGAAAGCTAAATCCCTTATTATATGTTTTTTTTTGCATCATATCCTTATCCAAAGTCCGAATCCCTCAAAGAAATATTGGTTTCTTCTCTGGGAGCCGGAATTTCGGTATATCTGTTTTTGATTATTTTTCAGCCTTTTGGTACGGAAAACTTCCGGCATCCTAATAAATTCCTGATACTTTTTCCCTACTGCATTATTTTCGGAACTGTTTTTTTCATTGTCAACCTTATAACTTCCCTTTTTAGCAACTGGAATATCGGCACCGAGCTCTTAAAAATAATTTTCATTTTATTCCTGGGATCTGTTTTTTCCTATTTTTATAATGCATTATTTGTAAGCCATGTAAAGCTTGATCCCGGTAATTATTTTTATATGCTACTGTATTCCCTGGCAATCGGAATTCCGGTTTCTGTCATATACATTTTATCACGGTATATCTATTTAAAGAATATACATGAAAATACAGCTCACAATATTTATCCCAATCTTCCCATTTCCGGACAACAACAAAATCTCCTGAAAATATCCGCACAGAATACAGAACTTATCATCGCTGAAAATGATTTTTTATTGGTTCGGTCTATGGAAAATTACTGTACATTTTATTTTATAGAGAATGACAGTTTAAGAAAAATACTGATCAGAATAAGCTTATCCGGTGCTTTACAGCAAATCGGAACAGATTCTGTTAAAAGATGCCACCGATCTTATATCGTCAATCTGGGAAGGGTAAAAAAAATCAAAGGAAATGCTCAGGGCTATAAATTAATTCTTCCTGAAATTGACTTTGAAATTCCTGTTTCAAGAAGTTTCATACCATCAATTATTCCTCAATTGCAGAAGCAGCATTGATAATTTTGTCATTCGTCACTATTCTTTGTTATTCATCACATTACCTTAAAAGTTTGGATTTAAAGCTACATTTTTGCTCAAAAATTAACAGACATGAGTAAAAAAATCAGCTTCTTCTTAATCTTTATTGCAGGCTTTACCATCTATTATTTCTTCGATTTATTTTATTTTAAAACGATCCAGACTTTTACAAAAAGTGTCCTTCACAGCAAGGCTATTGCCCATGTAATTGCTTATTCTGTGACATTAATTCCATTGATGGTTACCTTAAAAGTATTGTTTCCCAAAAGGAATATTGCAGATCTGTTTTCATTAAACAAACCCATTAGCAGAGGATTTATGCTTGCATTTACCGGAACCCTTCCCATGCTCATCGGGTATTTGATTCATTTTAAGGCAATAAGCAAAATAAACCTGGAATCCCTCTTTATCAACACACTTTCTTCAGCATTTTTTGAGGAGATTATTTTCCGGTCTTTTCTTATCGGAATACTATTCCGGTTTACCAGACTTGGTTTTTTATCATCCGCATTATTCGGTTCCTTGCTTTTTGCTCAGGTACATTTATATCAAAGTCAGAACATTACAGAATTGTTTGAGATATTTGCCATTACATTTCTAGGCTCAGTATTCTTTGCATGGACATATTTTGAAACGGATTACAACTTATGGACAGCTATATTCCTTCATTTCTTTATGAATATGTACTGGGAAATATTTAATGTCTCGGAAAATGTTTCGGGAAATCTCTACGGAAATCTTTATAAAATAGTCTCAATTGTCGTTGTAATCGTACTTATCATTTATTTTAAAAGAAAAAATAAAATCCCTTTTGAGGTGATCTGGAAAAGTGCTTTTATCAGGACCAGAGAAGTTCAATCATAAATTTTGCATAATTTTGCAGAATGTTGATAGAAAGTTTTCAAAACGATAAAATAAAAAATGTCACTAAACTCCTTACTGACAATAGGTTTCGTAAAAAATCAAAAGTTTTTGTAGTTGAGGGCCGGCAGGAAAATGAAAGAGCATTACGTTTCAGTTTTGAAGCCGTAGAGTTTTTCATCTGTGAAAATATTTTTAAAGGACAGCTTCCTGATGCCAGAATTCATTATGTAAGTGAAAAAGTATATGAGAAAATAGCTTACAGAGAAAGTTCCGAGGGAATTATCGGTATATACCGGGCTAAGGAAAACCCTTTATCGTCATTTGTACCTAAAGAAAATGCCACGGTTATCATTGTGGAAGGTGTAGAGAAGCCTGGAAACCTGGGGGCAATTTTAAGAAGCTGCGAAGCATTCGGCATTGATGCCCTGATTGTTTCTGACGGAAAAACTGATTTTTACAACCCCAATGTGATCAGATCCAGTGTAGGATGTCTTTTCGGAATGGAAGTTTATCAGGCCGAAAACCAGGAAACCTTTGAATTTCTCCGGAAAAATGCATTCAATATTTACACCACTCTTATGGATGAGACTGCTGAAGACCTTTATAAAAGAGATTTTACACAGCGTTCTGCCGTATTATTCGGTACAGAACATTCCGGTTTAAGCGATTTCTGGACCGGAAAAGGAAAAAACACCCTCATTCCTATGTCCGGAAGCATCGATTCCCTGAATCTGAGCAATGCCGTAGCTATAACCTGTTATGAATCCTTAAGGCAGAAGAAGGGATAATTTCAGAAGGCAAACCCGAACAAAAAGATATCCTTCCCTGCAAGTATTTGTTCAAACCGAACTATAAGAATATTGATAAAAAAAGAGCATAAAAAAACCGTCTCACTGGGTGAAACGGTTCTTTTATTATTTAAGCTTAAGCTAAAATTATTTCTTAGCTTCTTTAGCAGCTTCTTTTGTAGCGTCTTTAGCAGCTTCAGCAGCTCCTTTAGCAGCATCAGCAGCTCCTTTAGAAGCATCTTTAGCAGCCTCAGCTCCAGCAGCAGTAGTAGCAGCAGCAGCATCTTTAGTTGCCTGAACACCAGCAGTAGCAGCAGAATCGATTACTTTGTTAGCAGAATCAGCTACGTTAGCAGCAGTTTCAACAGGAGCGTTAGCAGAATCGTTAGTTCCTTCAGTAGCAGTAGCTTCAGTTTTTTTACAAGCAACTAGAGAGATTGCAGCGATAGCAGCTACGAATAATGACTTTTTCATAATAAATTAAATTTAATTTTGTTAATATTGTTTTATAAAATTTTCTTCTGTTCTGTTATTTGAACAAGACAAAGGTATAGCAGATAGAAAAGTTGTTTATGAAAAATAATTGTAATACATTTGTAAAATAGTTTTACAAAAAAACATAACTGATAATCAACAAATTAATTATTAAACAAAAAATTGACAGATTTAGATCTACTGCACTTTGAACAGCTTAAAAAGGACGTTCAGGCACAATATTTAAAAGAATACACTCCTTCCCATGATGATATTTCTAAATGGAAGGGGATTGATATTATATATTTCCAGGAAGACCTGCGCAAAAAAGCGAAAGGCAACATCAGTGAAAAGTCATTTTACACCTATTTCAAAACTTCGCCAGTCACCAAATTACCGAGAATAGATATGCTCAATTTACTGAGTATTTATGCGGGATACGACTCATGGTACGAGTTCAAGAAACAGCACCTTTTTGCCGGTGAACTTCTTCAGGATAATGAAGAAACTGATGAGGAAGAAATCAATGAACTGGAAAAAACGGTTGCTGAAGCTCCGGAACTTCCAAAATCTGAAATCCAGCTTCCAAAAACAGTATATCAGCCGCATGAAAATGCCGATTTACAAAAATCAAATACTGATAATCAAACACTTAAACAAAACACAACTTTAACAGAGAATCCTGGAACAACACCCGCTGTCCCTAAGAAAAATTTCTTTAAAAAACATGTATGGGCTATTGTAACTTCAGTTTTAATTACGATTACCGGACTTCTGGGTTTTAAAGATGAAATTTTTTCAAAAACCTATAAATATTGTTTTGTGGATAAAGACAGGGGAACTTCCGCAATCAATACCCTTAATATTATGGTGATGAAGGATAATGAGTCTCCTATCCTGTATAAAATAAAGCCGAATGAATGCTTTTATTATTCCACCAAAGATAAAAATCTGAAAATGGTGATTACCTCTCCCCTGTATGAACCCCTTACCGTAACCAGGAGTCTTGAAAATGCTCCGGATGAAGAGCGCATAGAACTGAAGCCGGATGATTATAAGATGGCAGCCTATTATTTTTCGGTAAAAGATGCCAAAGGAAATCCGGAACTCCTTAAACAGAAAAGAAACCAGCTGGAAAACCTGATCAGTAATACAGCCGTAATCTATCAGATCTATGATAACAATATCTACGGAATTGAAAGGCTGGACAAGCAAAAATACATCACACTGGTAACCACTCCTACCACCTCCTTAAAAAACCTGAATCTTATTGAAATGATTAAGGATAAAAAAGGAAAAATAATATCTATCAAATTTAAAATTGCATCCACAGATGAAAAAAATAAATAACTTTTTACTTCTGGCAGTACTTATAATTGCATTCGCTGCCTGCAATAACAAAAAAACGGAATCTGTAAGTGATCTCGAAAAACTGAGAAACAGCAACAACACCAAAAGCTACCCTGCCGTACAGATGGACAGCATGCAGGTCATCAATTCCATCACCCAGCAGAAAGTTCAGGAACTGCTTGATCTCTCCACCCTTTACCTGACCGGGAACAGAAATACAGAAATAGACACCGCTATTTATTCACAGATGGAAAGCTATTTTCATAAACCGGATTCTTTAACATTCAAAAAACTGTTCAGAGAACTGGACAGCCTGAAAGTAAAATCGGTAAAAGTGAATAATCTGAATGTTTATAAAGAATTCTATAAAAAAGACACCTTAGATTATGCCAGATTCGATGTGGAATATTTCGATGACAAAAAGAAATCTCTGGGAACCTTTGAAAAAAATGCACAATATATCCTTTTATTGACTCCATCTAAAATGCAGAAAGAGTTTAAATTCTACTTCCTTGATTTTTACTCTGCTCCGCTAAAAAAAGACACCACTTCAACAGGCGTAACCAAATAGTCTAAAGGAATATCATTTTCCCAGCTATCATCCACATATTCATCGGGGTTAAAGTAATTGACCCCGACTTTTTTTGTTTCCTGTGAAATATTCTGAAAAAGCCTGTCATAAAAGCCTTTTCCGTATCCTATTCTGTTTCCGTGACGGTCGCAGTATAGCAATGGGGTAATGACAAAGTCAAAACCGGTTTCCCCGGAATCATTACTGTTAACAGGTTCCGAAATTCCCCAGTTATTGGTTTCAAAAACCGAATCCTCAGAAATTTCAACCGCAATAAGCTGATCTGAAATAATCTTCGGCACATACACGCGGATATGATGCTCAAAAAAATATTCAATAAAGATCCGGGTATCAATCTCGTTAAATTTCTCAATGGGAATGAAAATATGTATTTTCTGCCCTTCCCGGGGATTGAAATAATCCAGAAAGTTCCTGAATATTTTCTCAGATAACACAAAAGCCTCATCAGAAGACAAGGCTTTTCTTTTTTGCATATATTTTTTTCTTAGTTCAGCTTTCAGCATAATTGACGTATTAATTAATCGCAGACTAATATTTTATGACCGTCTATATCTTTAAATGAAAATTCTGTATTACCGTATATCCTTTTCGTAATCGGTTCAGAGATCTCAATTTCAAGCTGTATCATTTCCCTGTAAAATTCTTCAATCTCCGGAATCCAGAGGATAAGATCAGCCGCCAGAGGATTCAGGTCTTCATTAAAGTGAAGGTTTTCTTTTTTCGATTCAATGAGATGGATCTGGAAATGATCTTTTACAACAATTCCATATACTTTACACCCATTTTCCTCTAAAAAATTCAGAACCGTAAACCCGATTTTCTCATAAAAACGAATGGTATTCTGAACATCTGAAACCACCAATTGGGAAGCTGAAGAAATAATTCCGGACATGACAGGTATTTTTTAGGATAAAATTTTATACAACTTATCAGACAAGCGAACTCTGAACGGAAGTTCAAAAGTAATCTGATCTCCTGTTTTTGCTGTTTCACAAGGACCGCCTTGTACATACATTTCAGTAACAGTAATTTCCTGCTCTCCGGTAGTAGGTCCTGAAATCAGGATTCTATCCCCTACTGAAAGTTCATTATTCTCAATTAAAAACTGGGCAATCTTTGATTTTGAGTAATAATGTTCCGCTTTACCGATCAAGGTTTTTTTGACAGCGATTTTCTGCCGGATATTCTTTGTTTCCGCTTTGGCCAAAGGTTTTGCAGATAAATCCCCTGAATTTTTAAACTTCAGAGCATCGGATTTTCCTTTTCTGAAGACTTTATTTCCAACCTGCAGTCCTTTTCTCAGTTTCACCTGTTCTTCCAAAGGCAGATGAATGATATCCAGACATTCCGTAGAGCAGCAGTTTTCCATAGCGGCTTTACATTCGTCACACTGGATGAACAGTAGGTGACAGGCATCATTGGCACAGTTGGTATGGTTATCACAAGGTTTCCCGCACTGGTGGCACTGTGAAATAATATCATCAGTAATTCTTTCTCCCAGACGGTGATCAAACACAAAATTCTTTCCGATGAATTTGCTTTTGATTCCTTCTTCTTTGATCTGGCGGGTATATTCAATGATTCCTCCTTCCAGCTGATATACGTTTTTAAAACCCTGGTGTTTGAAGTAAGCACTGGCTTTTTCGCAACGGATTCCGCCTGTACAGTACATCAACAGGTTTTTATCTTCTTTATAATCCTGCAGCTGGTCGTTGATAATCGGCAGGCTTTCCCTGAAATTTTCCACATCAGGAGTAATTGCTCCTTCAAAATGGCCCACTTCACTTTCGTAATGGTTTCTGAAATCAACTACAATGGTATTCGGATCTTCAAGCAGATCATTAAATTCCTGTGCTTTTAAGTGGATTCCTTTATTGGTAACATCAAAAGTATCATCATTCAAACCATCCGCAACGATTTTATTTCTGACTTTTACAGTCAGTTTTAAAAAGGAATAGTTGTCCTGATCCACAGCTACGTTCAAACGGATTCCTTTCATAAAATCGTAGACCTCGAGCGTATCCCGAAAAGCCTCAAACTGGTCCGCAGGAACACTCATCTGAGCATTGATTCCTTCATGGGCAACATAAATACGGCCAAGAGCATCAAGGGCGTTCCAGGCTATAAACAGTTCATCGCGAAATTTTTTGGGATCTTCAATTTTGGCATACGCATAGAAAGACAGGGTAAGACGATCTTTACCGGCTTCATCAATAAGCTTTGCTCTTTCTTCTGCGCTTAAGGTGTTATACAGTTGCATGCTATAAACGTTTTAAGTGAGAAAAATATTTTTGCAAAGATAGACATTTTCCGGGAAAACATCCGCAGAAGAATAAAGTAGCCTTATAAGGTAACATTTTGTCATTTTATTTTTACATCGTACCTTGTACAGGACATATCGTCCATATTCTTTTAATAATTTTTTAAGTTTTGTTAATTGGAACTGCTGCAATTATGACATAATATATAAAATCACACAATAGCCGTTAAATTTTAGTTAAAATTGAAACACTTAGCATGAATTGCATACTTATTTAGCATTAAATTTGCTTACAATAAAACAGAAATTAATACATAAAAAAAGAAAGATATACAATGAAGAGTACTTTAAAAAAACTATTACCATTTGCAGTAGTGGGAGTTGTCTCAGGAGCTACTACCGTTGGGACAATACAATATTTCGGTCAGCATAATAATAATGGTGACCAGTCTTTTTTTACTGCATCAGCACCTAATGCATCATTTGTAGGAATGAATACGGGAGCTGTGGGTGATGACTTTGTAAAAGCATCCAAAACAACGGTTCCGGCTGTGGTAACCATCAAAAATTATCAGAGCAGAACAACCAGCAGAGCCTCTGAGCAGGATCTGTTCGACTTCTTCTTCGGAGATCCTTTCGGAGGAAGAGGACAACAGCGGCAAAGGCAGCAGCAGGCTCCGGATAATATGCCTTCAGGAATGGGTTCCGGGGTGATAATCTCTCCTGACGGATACATTATTTCGAACAATCACGTTGTAGCAGGTGCCAATAAACTGGAAGTGGTATTAAGCAACAAAAAATCATATATCGCTACTTTGGTAGGAACAGACCCCAATACAGATATCTCTTTATTGAAAATTGAAGAAAAAGGTCTCCCTTACCTGAATTTCGCCAATTCCGACAATATTGAGGTAGGACAATGGGTACTTGCCGTAGGAAACCCGCTTGGTCTTAACTCTACTGTAACGGCAGGGATCGTTTCAGCAAAAGGAAGAGGAATCGGAATCCTGGGAAGCCAGGGAAAAGCAGCTAATCCTATTGAAAGCTTTATTCAGACCGATGCAGCGATCAATCCGGGTAACTCAGGAGGTGCGCTGGTGAATGTAGCCGGCGATCTTATCGGGATCAACTCTGCCATCCAGTCTACAACAGGATATTATCAGGGGTACGGATTTGCGGTTCCTTCCAATCTGGCAAGAAAGATCGTTGAGGATATCAAGAAATTCGGGATTGTACAGAGAGGATTCCTGGGAATCCAGTCTTTAGACTTATCCAATGACCAGCTGGTTCAGGCTTACAACAGACAGAACAAAACAAGTCTGAAGGTAGGTGCCGGAGTGTATGTAACAGGATTTGGAGAAAACAGCGGTGCTGAAGATGCCGGACTGAAAAAAGGAGATATCATTACCAAAATAGACAACTATGACATCAGTGATTTTGCGGATCTTTCCATGTCCATCGGAAGCAAGCGCCCTGGTGATAAAGTTCAGGTAACCTACTCCAGAAACGGAAAAGATGCCACTACATCCGTAACCCTCAGAGATCAGAAAGGAGGTACGTCTACCCGTACAAAAGCAGACCTTAGCGTTACTGAAAAGATCGGTGCTGAGTTTGACCCTCTTACGGAAAGATTCAAAACAGAATACGGACTGAACAGCGGTGTGGTTGCCAAAGGAGTGGCTGAAGGCGGAGAAATGGCGAAAATAGGGATTGTAGACAACTACATCATTATAGAGATCAACGGAAAGCCGGTAAATTCACAAAAAGATATAGAAAAGATCCTGGAGAAGTATCAGGGAAATGTGCAGGTAAAATTTGTGGACGACTACGGAAGAATCTATACCAAAGGATTCAGAATGCCTTAATGAATACCGGAAACAGTCTTTTCATATTAACAAAAAACGCTGCAAAAAATGCAGCGTTTTTTTATTTGTTTTTGTTCATTTTCTCAGCGATCCTTTTCTTTTTATTCCGTTCATAAATAACTTCCACAATCTTTCCTCCTATCCATGAAAACGGAAAAAACGTAAGGAAAATAGAGATCTTGTAAAAAGTAGGATGATACGGAAATATAATAACATCCAGCATGGCGATAAAAAGCATAATAAAACCGATAAGGATGGCATATGCCACCTTGGCGTATTTTACAATAAGTGCCGTAGCAACTCCTCCAATGGTGGTTCCCAATCCTGAAATAAACAGAAGGAACCCAAAAAAGGCATTATCGTTCTTCATGCTGTAAAGAAAACGCTGCCAATGCTCAAAAGGAGCAAAAGCTTCGAAAGTGACCCATTGCGGAAACGCTCTTATACCAAGAGTAATAATAAGCCCTGCTATACCAAGACCTACGAGCACCGCAATTGTATTTCTTATAAAGTTCATTAATCCTGATGTGCAATCATAGAAATTTCAATATCAACGTTCTTTGGCAGACATGATACCTGTACCGTTTCACGTGCAGGATAGCTGTCTGCATCCAGATATGATGCATAAATATCATTCATTACAGCAAAATCGTCCATACTTTTCAAAAAGATGGTAGCCTTTACAACATTTTTAAAGGTCATTCCTGCTTCTGTAAGGATGGCTTCAAGGTTTTTCATTACCTGATGGGTTTCTTTTTCAATTCCTTCTACCAGTTTACCCGTGGCAGGATCTACAGGAATCTGTCCTGAAATATACAATACCCCGTTGGCCATATTAGCCTGAGAATAAGGTCCGATAGCTGCAGGAGCATTCACTGTGTTGATTATTTGTTTCATTAGAATCTGTTTTATTAGAATTTATTTGGATGCAAATATAAAATTTATATTTTCAAATCCCAATCCGATCTTAGAAAGGTGCGTTAGGCTGTGTAAAGCTTCTGTCTTTATACTTCAGCGCATCACTTAAGATATTGGCTTTGATCCCGATAAAGAAGTCATATACTTTATACTGTCCGAAAGGCACCCAGTTGAAATTGATCGTAAAACTTCGCTGATCTCTTGCAAATCCAATCCTTGTATAGGCCAGTTCTTTGGTTACAAGGTCGTAGTGGGTACTTCCGTTGATATTCCAGTAAGGGGTAAGCTTAATGCTTCCGTCCAGCCCTATTGAAGCAATTTTATTTCCCAATCTGGAAGTTCCTTTTGAATAGGCATAATTGGCATTTACATTCAAGGTCCATGCCTGGTCGAAGTGAGCATAATTATCATCGTCAAAATAATAATTTTCGTTTCTCACCTCCCCTTTTGCTGCGTATTTTTTAGCATAATCTGTCTTTTCTCCGAACAGTTCGCTGCTCAGAGGATATGATAACTGAACATTGAAGCCCTGTACGCTGAAATGTCCGAAATCTTCAGTTCTTACCCCCACGTCCTGCCCTGGAGCAAAAGCAATTCTATACGGCTCTAAAGCAAGACTTGTATTAACGCTTAGCTTATTGTTGAAGAAAGAGGACTGTCCACTGATTGAAAATACAGACCACGGGTGCGTTTTCGCTGCAAAGTTATAGCTTCCGGAGAGATTCAGGGATTCGAAGATTTTCACCTTCTTTACTCCCGTAGAATCTTGCTTAGATCTTACTTTCATTTCAATATTGTTACCGATATTAAACCCTAAAGCTCCCTGCATTCCAGTTGGTGGTGTTCCTACAATTCCTTTTTCGAAGATTGAATAAGGTGTAAGCGCTCCCTGGGCATTATAGAAGTTTTTATAATATCCGAAATTCGGGCTTCCGAAATCCGGAGAATATGTGAATCCGATACTTGGGGTCACCATGTGTCTTACCGCCTGTATGACAGATCCTTTTTTAAACTTCATCCCTCCATACAGGATTGTCTGAAGGCTTGCTGTTGTAGAGAAAATAGAGTATCCGGCTATATTTTTCTGTATTTCGTCCACTTCCACATTTTTCACAGGATCATAATACTTGTTCAGCGTTTTTGTCGTTAAGGCATTATCAATATTGGCACTTAAACTGAAGGTAAAATACTTTGCCAGCGTAGTATTGGTTCCAATAGCAATATTATTTTTAAGGCCTGTCTGCATTTTATCCCACATGGCTTTGGTGAAAAGCTCATTTTCCTGGGTATTGACAAAATTGGTCAGGTTGAAACCTGTATTTACCGTAATATTTTCAAGAAGCCCCTGTCTTACCCCTGTTTTGGATTTGAACAAATAAAACTGGTTAATGGCCACATTCATCTGAGGAAGACGAAGGTCCGACAGCCCGGTAGCAAAGTTCTGTGCATACGAAGCCGTTCCGGTGATCGTCACAGGCAGCTTCAGGAATCTCTTGGTAAGGGTTACCGTTGAGTTCTGCTGGGTATTCAGGACGTTCTGGTTGAAAATATAGTTGTTGTTCAGCGGATTGTTATAAAATTTAGTACTTACAATATCCACAGAAGCACTGAAGGTAAGGAACGGATTGGCTTTCGTATCCTGTGAATGATTCCAGGTAATTCTGTATGTACTGTTTTTGGTATAATCCTCCAGTCCTTTGATGCCTCTGATCATGGTTCCGATATCTGCCGTAAAGCTTCCCGAATATCTGTATTTTTTCAGATAATTCATTTGCGGACGTAAGTTCCAGCTTCCTTTGGTATAGATATCTGCAAGCACTTTAAGGTCAAAATGTTCCCCAATAGGCTGATAATAGCCAAGTCCGTTGAGGAAGAACCCTACATCTTCCCTTTCCCCGAAACTCGGGATCAGGATTCCGGCAGCTCTTTTAGCTGAAAACGGAAGAACGGCAAACGGAAGGATTAAAGGTGTGGGAACCTGTTCTATATACATCTGGATAGGTCCCGTAACGATCTGGGATTTTTCTTTGGATTTGATCAGCTTAATGTTGGAAGCCCGCATAAAGTAATCCGATGCCGTATCTTTTTTCTTGATATAATAATCATCGGTAGTATAATCCGCATTCCTCATGGCAAAAACGGAATCGTTATACTTTTTGGTTTTCTGTGCGGTAATTACCCCTTCACTTTCTTCAGTTCTGGCATTGAAAGCAATAGCCTGTCTGGTTTTGGTATTATAGCTGAACTCGTTCGTTTCATACTTTTTTCCGCCCTGCATAGTGATTACAGGCTCAATGATCTTTCCTAATGAATCCAGTTTTCCACGTGCGTAGATCACATTTTTATTATCATCAATAGAAATATAATCCGCATCGATCTGCATATCCTGGTATTTCACCTGAGCTCTTTTAATGAGAAATGTCATTTTTTTAGGGACATCCCTTCTCTGCTCATCGGCTTTTGTACGAAGAACATCTTCTAAAGCTTCTTTCTTTACAACAATGGTATCCTTTTTGGAAATAGTATCATTAACCGCATTTTTAGGCAATTTTTCAGGGGTTTTCTGTGCTAAAAAATTGTTAAAAATTAGGATAATTAAAATTTGTAATATATTTTTGAGGACGGTTTTGGCCAATTTTATTCTATATAATTAAGGCTCAAAATTAATATAATTTTTAAAACTGTAAGATGCGCAAACAAAATTTTAAAATAATTTTATCATTTCTCCTTATCCTTACCAGCACCTTTATTTTTTCCCAAAAGAAATTTATCATCGTTTTAGATGCCGGGCACGGGGGTGGTGATCATGGGGCGACCAGGAATTATCCGGACCTGGGAGTGGTCATGGAGAAGGATGTCACTTTAGGCATTGTTCTGAAACTGGGAGCCATGCTGGAAAAAAACAGGGATTTCAAAGTAATCTATACCCGTAAGATTGATGAATATCCATCATTGACGGACAGAACCAATATTGCCAACAGAAATAAAGCGGATTTATTTATCTCTGTACACGTTAACTCTTCGCCAAGCAGATCCGCCACAGCGAAAGGAACAGAAACCTTTGTTCAGGGGCCTGCCCAGAACAGGGAAAATTTAGAGGTAGCCAAACAGGAAAACAGCGTAATCTACCTTGACGAAAAAGATAAGGAAACATTTGCCTCTTATGATGCTTCTTCTCCGGAATCCTTAATTGCCCTTAAAATCCAGCAAAGTAAATATCTGGAAAACAGTTTGACCATCGGAAGCTTTATTGAAAATAATTTTGCGGCAAGCGGCCGTTTTTCAAGAGGGGTGAAACAGGAAAATCTTCACATTCTGAGAAGAAGTGCCATGCCTTCTGTTCTGATAGAAACCGGATTCGTGAATAATTATGAAGATGCCCAGTATCTGAATTCTGACAAAGGAAAAGATGAAGTAGCAGAAAACATCTACAATGCAGTGATCAATTATAAAAAAGCACTTGACAGAAAATCAGGAGGACCTGTTGCGGTAAAAAAACCTGAACCCGAAAAACCAGCTGAATCTCCACTGAAAAACGACTTCAGAATATTACTGATGAGCTCTCCTACCAAATACAATGACGGAGATCCGGCGCTAAAAGGACTGAACTACATCCTTCCTCTCAAAGAAAACGGACAGTATAAATATTATTACGGCGTAACCAATATGGCTTCCGTAAAAGACATCAACCTGAGAACGGCTAAAGATGCAGGCTTCAGAAATGCCTTTGCAGTAGGATTTATGCCAAACCAGAAACTTCTTACCGGATACTACACCATAGAAGTATATACCGGCGAAAAGCTGAATGGAAATTCATTTATCCTTCAGACCCTTAAAGATGTGGAAAGAAATAAAGACAGCGGTATATTCTACTATACTTATGGAAAAGTATACACGCTGGAAGATGCTGTAAAACTTCAGAAAGAGCTTGAAGCAAAGGGTATCAAGAATACGGTAATACAAAAGGTGTATAAATAATGACATCGGGTGACCATACAAAAAGCGGCTGTACATTACAGTCGCTTTTTTGTTTCCGGACCGGGCATGTTTTATTCCAAACTCATTCTAAATTTATGTTTCATTAAATATCCGGCTTCTTTACTGCATCGAAGCTGCCCCAATATCTCCATAAAAGAGGGATCATTAATAATATAGTAATCAATTATTTAAAATTTACACGTCTGAAAAAACATAAGGAATATTAAAAATAATTTTGAAATTAAGAACTTAATTATTACTTTTGCAACCTCAAAATTTGGCCTATTCGTCTAGTGGTTAGGACTCAAGATTTTCATTCTTGCAACAGGGGTTCGATTCCCCTATAGGCTACCAAATTTGATATCATGCCGGATTTAAAAATACAAGAAGCGAAATTGCTTTTTAAGAAAATCCACTCTAACCCAAAAAGTTATGATTTACAAATCAATGAAGACGGGATTACAGGCAGGGATGATAAAATAAGTTTCAGACTTTACAGGACCGGAGAAAGGGTTGCTTTTGAAGTGACAATAGATAACCTTACTTTCACCAATACTACTGGAGAATGGAACAATGCTATGATCATGTTGGGAAACACGATCAAAAAAATTGAAAAAGAACAGGAAAATTTAAAAATAGAACAAGCAATAGATAAACTCAGAAAGTACCTGTCAGAAGAAAATTAAAAATTTCTGAAAATAAATTTGGTAGTTTAAAAAAAAGTTTATAGTTTTGCACTCACATTTGAACGATATGGCAAATCATAAATCAGCATTAAAGAGAATTAGACAAAACGAAACTAAAAGACTTCGTAACAGATACTATCACAAGACTGCAAGAACTGCAATTAAAGTCTTGAGAAATGAGGAAGATAAAGCTGCTGCAACAGAGCAACTGCCAAAAGTTATTGCTTTATTGGATAAATTGGCTAAGAAAAACATTATCCACAAGAACAAAGCGGCTAACTTGAAAAGCAAATTAACAAAACACGTTAATAAGTTAGCGTAATAATATAGTAGGCCCGTTCGTCTATCGGTTAGGACCTCAGATTTTCATTCTGGTAAGAGGGGTTCGATTCCCCTACGGGCTACAAATTTTAAGAGTTGATACTTATAAAAACAAAACTAACACACTGATTTCACTCGGTGGAAGATAGAGGGCCCGTTCGTCTATCGGTTAGGACCTCAGATTTTCATTCTGGTAAGAGGGGTTCGATTCCCCTACGGGCTACAAAAGGACTTTTTTATAAAGTCCTTTTTTGTTTTTATAGTTTCCCGATAAATTACAGAGCCTTTACTGAACTCAATTATCTATTGAGACTTTTTTTCAACACCCGCCGCCAACCGTATTACAGAAGATATATTCTCCCCCGGTTTCAGTTTTTTGAACAGAATTAATTTTCTCATCATTGTGATAAATATTTTAAAGTTATCCTGTTTTAATTTGTAAATTTTAATAACAATATTTAAATTTGGTTTAAACTATACATTCTTCTCAAAAGACAGATCCATGAAAAAAATATTCCTCATTACTTCTTTATGGGTAAGTTTCCCATTTTTTGCCCAAAGCTTTGAAACTACCGCCAATCCAAAAGTTTCAGAAATTCAAAAAAATTTCAGGTATAAAAAATACCCGAAACCCGTTCTTGAAGAGTTCTCAAAACTGGCAGGAGCAGAACCCAATGAAGCCATCATTATGACAGAATGTATTCCCGGTGAAATCATCAGCTGGAGAAATGACCGTGGAAGTTTTTCCACTTCACAGCATTTCAGGATAGAAAAAAATAAACTGAAAGAAATAATTACCATTCCCGGATCAAACGATTTTTTAGCCCGTCTTGAAAAATATGCACCGGCTAACCACTCGTTTGATTTTAATGCTGTAAGCGGAAGGACTTATGATGCTGAATTTATCAGAAAACAGAAAAATGGCAAGTACCTGCTGACCGTTAATCTTGTTGCCATAAAAAAAGGATCTGTAAACGGCAGCGATCTGTATGAACTGGAATACGAGACATCAGATTTCAGAAGCTTTAAACCATTACGTATTAAAAATGCTGAAGAAAAAAACAGCAGCTGGCTGATCATAAATTAGCCCCAGCCCCTCTTTCTCTCTCAAAAAATATCCGTTACATAATCATCCAGAATCCGGCTGTTAAGAAAACTGCCGGATTCATTTTTTTGCAGCACTTATGGTATACTAAAACGATTCATCTTTAAAATTTTAAACTAAAAACAAAATTAATCGGTTATATCCTGTCAATATTAAATAATCACACAATTATGAAATATTTTATTTAACATAATTATTTTATGTTTACATTTGTACTAACCAAACCAGAAAACTAAATTTTAACATATGAAAGCAAATTTATTTGTAAGCCAGTTGATGAAGAAAACAGTAATATTGGCTTCTACTCTTTTTCTGACGGGCACATCTTTCGCCCAGATCACTAAAATCTATGCAAGCGGTCAGACTAATCAGGTTGTCGGAGTCTGCCTGGGTTGCGGAGTATTAAATCCACAAAACGCAGTAGGAAGCAATGAGGATGACTATTCTACCCTTCAGGTTTCCGTAGGATTATTAGCCAGAACAGAACAGGTTTTACTCTTCCCTTCCACCAACATTGCATCCAACACCAATAAACTTGTCATTGGTATAGGATCGGATCTGACGATGCTGTCTGCACAGCTTATCAGCGGAATATCCATCGAAACATTTAATGGTGATGTATCCAACAATGATTATCAGAACCTTAACAACAATGCGATCAAACTTGGAGGTACAGACCCGAGTAAAGGGGAAATTGAGCTTACAATGAACAAGCCTTATGACCGGATCAAAATAAATCTAAACGGAGGTTTACTCAGTGTGAACGGTGCTCTGAGAATCTATTACGCTTATCAGTACAAAGATCCGTTCATCAATTTTATGGCCCACAGCCAAAACGGGCAGATTACACTGACCGGTGATGATTCTTTTGAAGGATCAAAAGTTACCCTGACCAATACTTCAGGAAGAGAGGTACTCAATGCTTTCTTAAAGTCCAATACCTTTGAAGCGAGACAGCCGGAGGGTGTCTACTTTATGACCCTTCAAACTAAAGAAGGAAAAACATATTCTAAAAAAATCATGATTAAATAAATAATTAACGAAACCGGCAGTCTTTAAAGGCTGCCGTTTTTTTGCCCGTAATTTATAATAAAGAATTAACCACAGGCCAGGTGTTCATAAAATACATTATAAAAATATCTATACAATAAACAATATAATAGATCCACACAAAAACCAAAAAATTCAAACCTATGAAAACCTATTTATTATTAAGAATAAAAGCAACCCTATTTGCTTTTTTCCTGCTTCTGATGAACACTGCATTCTTCGCACAGACCGTTATCAGACATTATGTAATCAGTGAAGTGCACGTCACAGACCCTGCCTGCCGTTCATTATTCTTCCCAGGAGAAGGACCAAAGCCTGAAAAATGTGCAGAAGTGATCAATCCGCTTAACGCAATAGGAGATAATGAGAATGATTATTCTGTTTTAAAAATTGATTACAAGTATGAAAAATTTGCAGAAATTAATCAAGCTTTGATTTTCAGTAATACAAACACCGACAACAACACTAATAGAATTATTATTGGCATTGGCACTAACAACGGAACCCCTTTGTCTGAAAACACCCTTAAAGATATACGTCTATATACAACAGCTCCGTCATTTGCCTACAAATACATTTTTGATAGAATACTAAAACTTGGAGGACCTGACCCTACCAGAGGCGAGATTGAGATACCATGTACAAGTATCGATCCTTGTGACCGCGTCGTGATAGAAAAACGAAGATCAAACATAACAACAGCTGATCTTCTTATTCATGGCTATCAACCAGTTAATGAACTTAGAGTCTATTATGCTTACCAATATCAAAACTATCAGAACCGGACAGACAATATATTGGTTTACAACAAAGATGGAATATTTACTTTAGATAAAGATATTGAAACCTCCGGCTCAGAGGTCACATTAACCGGCATTTCAGGTAAAGAAGTTTTCCGCTCCAGGCTCAATACCAATACTTTTGAAGCAAGACTTCCCGAAGGGATCTACATTCTGAAACTTCAGACAAAAGAAAACAAAACTTATACAAGTAAAGTTATGGTAAAATAAATCCTTAAGTGGGCTTTCCAGAAAGGTCAACCTCTTTTTATGCATTTTAGTTTATTCTTCTCCGGCTTTGTATAGAAAAAATTAATCGTTCGGTAATCCGGTGTGCTATTGACCGAAAGCCGCATGAAATAAATATTCTCTCCAGAAGCTTTCTCCATTTTCCGACAGGAATAAATAGTATTGAAACAGGCATAGAATAAGATTTAATCATCCGGAGATGATTGTCCGGGTACACCTTAAAAATAACCGTTTAAGAACAGACATCAAAAAAATCCCCGAAACTTTACAGTTCGGGGATTATTATTGGAAGGCTTTTTAAACAGTCTCTTCCTATTGAAAAAAATGAGTGGTTATGATTATTTTTTAATCAGTTTCTGCTGATAAACCGCTTTATCTGTAACTGCTTTCAGAATATACATCCCGTCCGGAAGCATGCTTACATTGATCTGCCCGTTCTGGAACGTTGCATTAACCTGTTTTCCTGAGAAATCGTAAACAGAAACATTAAGAACCTTATCTGTGGTTTTGATATTCAGGAAATCGGAAACTGGATTCGGATAGATGCTGAATTCAGTTTTTTTCACTTCTGCAGTAGCAAGGCTGGCAGTCGTGGCGTTTACGGTCAGTGTTTTTTCAACCAATTTTCCATTGGAGTTGAAGCTGATCACTACATTTGAATTTCCATTGGAAAGCGGAGTAAGAATAAGTTCTTCATTTGAGTTGATCGTTGCAGAAACAACAGCCGGATTAGAATTTGATTTCACGGTCTTCACTACTGAAGCACTTATATTATCCTCATCGGCAACAGCTGTTTTCAGGTCAATTGCTGTTACGGTTCCTGCAGAAACCTGTGAAGGGAATGCAGTACTTATAACCGGAGCATTATTATCCGGAAATACTGTCACAGCAGGGAACCAGTAATAATCATTAAGTGTTTTGGTATTGGTAAGAGTACCTGCGGCATCAAAAGTATGGATCCAGTTTTTCTGGTAGTGGGCTCCAAAACCACTTTCGGTAGTGTTAAGAATTAATTCATCAGTTACCGGATTCACACGCAGTGCAGCTCCATAAGGAATCTGTTTGAACTGCCCGGTCTGTCCCGGAATAACGGCAAAATTCTCATTGAATGTTTTGCTGTCCACGTCAAATTTTACAATCTGTGTTCCGGAAACAAAGCTGTTTACCGAATTGATCCAGTACAGTACATTCTGTCGGGTACTTGCAGTAAAGCTTCCGGCATTCCATGCCCCCCATGACCCCAGATATTTTGTGGCAGGAATATTATAAACTGTTGCGGCCAAAGAATTCTGGTCAATATTCACCAGCTTCTGATCCTGAATAGCCCAAACACTTCCGTCTTTAGCCTGAACAACGGAGTGATAGGCTCCTGAAATCGTAGAAACGACAGCATCAGTATCAGGATTAATCACCAATATTCCCGCAGACTGTTTTACAGCAAATACATATTTCGAGGTACGGATCATATTCCCGATCTGTCCTGCATACTGGCTTCCTCCACCGGTTCCGGCAATTAAACCTCCAACCTGAAGATTATCGATATTAAATGTATAAATCCCGTTAGAAGCACCGATATACCCTTTGTGTTCATTCACTCCTACAAAAGATCTTCCGTCTCCGCCTCCAATATCATTGAATCCGGCAATTTTCTGCATCGTCTGTGCATTGGCGACCACCAGTCTTCCACCAGGGGTATACTGAGTATCATTCCCGTCTGCTGCCTGTTTAGAGATAAAGTAGAATTTGTCTCCGTAAATAGTTCCGTACTGGGTAGTCGCTCCGAAAGCCTGATTATTGTTGGCATTGCTGTAAACACGGTAACTGATCTGGCCGTTGTTATGTACAAAATTCACAGAGCCGTTGGTATGCCCGAACCAGTCTTCATTTACCATAAAGAATCCATTGGCAAAATCTGTTGAAGTTACATAAGGTGAAACCGGAGTCATGGTAGAAGAGATCGGGATCGTTTCAAAAGAAGGGTTAAAATTCCACACATCCCAGGAACCATTCTGCAGCGTACGGGAAGAAGCCCCAACTCCTGAATAACCAAAATCAGCATCTGTGGGATCTTTCACCCAGTATGACCAGTATCCGTTGGTAGTCCATCCGGATTGCCAGTGATCATTGATATCAGCTGCTGTATAGCTGTCAAAATCATATGCAGTTGTATTAATGATACCATTCGCAGGGTAAAGCGGATAGGTTGTATTTCCGTCTTTATAGAGAGCATTGGTATTCTGTCCGTTCAGGTCAAAGCCCAAACCTCCGACTGCAGTTCCAAACGGGGTTCCCTGATAAAGAAGTGAGAAAAAACGGTGATCTGCCTGGGCAATAGCTTTCAGCATATCTTCTCCGGTTGCATTTCCGTTCCACCGGTATCCCCACACCAGTGCATCCGGATTTTTGCTGTCATTCCACTGTACAACAAAAGCAGCTTCATTAGAACCTGTTCCCACCCAAAACTGGATGTCAGAGAAATTCACATTGGTGGTTAACGCAGTATGAAGCTGGCTGGTTCCCTGAATATCATTCCGGGGAACGCCCTGTACTGTAATCTGTGCATTCGTAAAGAACGTCAGCAGAATCAGCATTGTAAAAAGATAAAACTTTTTCATTGTATTTACTATTTTAAACTGATTTATATTCTGATCTGTTAATTGAGATGTAAATCATAAGCTCCCGCTACTTCAGTAGAAACTTCCCCCAGCCATCCGGCTTCCTGATTTACTCCGGTATATACTTTAATAAAATCGATTCCCGGAAGCTTAACGTACTTGCCGTTCCTGTCTACTGCCCATGAAATATCGATATTGGAAGCCTCATCATTGTTCGGCGCGTTATCTGCATATCCGTAATCATAGGAGGTTCCTACCCAATAAGCCCCCGTTCCGCTCTGGTCGTAAAAATTATCTTTCAGTCTGGTTCCTGTAAAGCTGTAAGAAGCCTGGGAAAGCCATAAAGGATAATAGCTCTGTGCATGGAAGGTATTTTTAGTTTTAAATCCAGAAGTCCCATTATTATCCTGCCATCTGATGTACTCCACATCAGTCTGCCAAAACTCACTTCCGGGAACGGGAGGTTTATTTTCATTGGGTTTGAAATAAGTTATGCTGTAATTTTTGAGAGTGGTATTTTTAAAATATTCACTGCCGGCGATTTCGTACCATTCGTCTTCGTCCGGTTTTCCGTTTTTATTTTTATCATAGGCCACCATAATAATTCCGGGCTCACATGATCCGGATCTTGTAGCATTGGCACTATTTCCCCAGAAGGCATTTCCAAGAATTTTAAAATCTCTCCCTTCCAGATTCGGAATGGTATGATCGAAACCGAAAGTAACGTAACCGCCATAGCCGCCAAGACTTATCATCGTGGAATTTCCGCCGATAAGGGATTCTTTTGCCTTTCTGATCATGTCCGTTTCCGTATTTCCGTTCTGGTATTCGGGCATCTCATTGATGAACTGACCTATGGCCGGCCGGTAATCAAAAACATTAGTGATATATTTGCTGTAAGGCGATGCTTCCTTCATCACAATGATGGAAGATTTGTAGGTTTTTACAGCGCCTTTTGCTTCCACTTTCAGGGTCAGGGGATATGTTTTGACATATGCACTCACAAAATCCAGCTGTATATTTTCAGAAATAATAGAATCGTTGATACTCCAAGTAAGCTTTCCTTCGATTTTCGGATCGATATTCAACAGTTTAAGCCTGTCAACCGTATAGGATTCTTTCAGTACTTCTGAAGGGAAAGTAACTTCCTCCGCGATCTCTTCGCTGTCACTTTTACAGGCTGCCGTTCCTAACAGAACAGAAGAAAAAAGTGCGGTTTTTATAATATTTAAATATTTTCTTTCCATTTTTTTTCATTTAATTATCTGTACAGAAAAGCAAAATGGGCAGGGATATTTCCGCCTTCGGTTTTCCATTTGAATTTTCCGGTTTTGTCGAAACAGTAGACGTACCCGGTGGTTACATAATTCCGGGCATCGGTAAGGTAGATATCTTCTGTATAAGGATTTACCGCAATTCCGTACGGTGCTTTGATTTCGTCGGCGTACTGCTGGTCAATGATCTTATTGGCGATTACCTGCTCTGTTTTCACATCGATAATTCCGAAAGTTTTAACATAGCTGTGGGTATTATAATTAAACTCATTGCCATAGTAATAGAGTTTGTCATTCACGATTGTCATTCCGCTTACCGCGACATGAAAGTCTTTTTTTACAGCTCCGGTAGCTGCATCCACAAGAAACAGACTGGACGGGATATTGTAATAATCTCCTCTGGAACTTACGTAGAGATCTCCGTAATTATCTTTTCTGATGCGGTGAAGATTAATGGCCACATCAATTTTTTTGGTCTCTGTAAAACTGTTAAGATCAATCACAGAAACTGTTCTGTCATAATTCGGGAACATATAACCTCCGGAATTGGCTACATAAAGCTTATCTCCGATAATCTCCATTTCTTCGGGCTGATAACCTACCACCACCTGTCTTTCAATAGCCAGTGAAGTTGTATCAATTTCCACTACTTTTCCGGGTGGCGAATTGGGATTTAATTCAACAGGACCTGCATAGCTGCTGGCATACACCTTTCCTCCCTTAAACTTCATATACCGGCAGTTCTGAAGCTGTATGGTCTTGATACGTTTCGCTGATTTGGCATCCAGCACTTCAATTTTATTGGAAACATTCACCACTACATACATTTTACTTCCGTAGATCATGATGTCATTTCCTACATCCCCGAGTTCTTTCACCACATTCGGATTGATCTCTCCGTAGATATTCCGGTGATAGGTTCCCGTAGCATAATCGAAGTAATCAAGGGTACATTTGTTACTTCCCATATTTCCTTCATTCAGAAGGTAAAAACCTTTGATGGCTGTATCTTCTCCGGTGCTTACCTCTTCTTTTTCCGAGGGAACAACGTAATCGTCCGTCCGGCATGAGAACAGACAGAGAAAGGCAAGAGCCAGAAGGTAAAAGTTTAGTTTTTTCATAATGTAAAGCTTACAATGAGTTTAAAATTTCTTCCGGGCATCGGATAATTCCTTACCACGTCATAATATTGATTGAGGACGTTATTGACCTCAAAACCGGCTTTGATCTGATGGGCATGCCAGTTGAATTTTTTCTGAACCGATAAATCATGGGTATACCACGGCTGAAGATAATTGGCACGGATGTTATTCAGCTGTGCATCATAACGTTCTCCGGTATACATGAAACTGTAATTGAAACTCCAGTCTTTATAATCCGCCATCATGGTAAAAGTCAGGGCATGCCAGGGCACATAAGAGATCTGGTCTCCGTAATAATCTTCTTTTTTATCGGTATAATCTCCTGCTCTCTGATAGGTATAGCTTACCAGAGGTTTCAGTTTCACCTTATTGATATCAAATTCAGCCTGAACATTGACATCTGCTCCCACAATCCTTACTTCTCCGAGATTCGTCATCATCCACCGGAACAGATTGGTGGTAGGAACTGCGATGATTTTATTTTCCACTTCATTATAATATCCGTCCGCTTTCACATAAATTCCTTTAAAAAATTCATGATCATAAAGTTTATGGTAGGTAAAACCCACGTCATACTGATTGGTAAATTCAGGTTTCAGCATCACATTTCCGATCATGGTGTAATACAGATCATTGAAAGTTGGCATCCTGAAAATCCTTTTATAAAAGGCTCTTATGGTAAAATCTTTTGAATCAGAGGGCTGATAGCTCAGAAATGCAGAGGGGGTCCATTCTGTTTTATCGGGAGATTTTGCATTTTTCTCCACATTTTCATGGACAAACGTTCCAAGTACACTTCCCAGGAATTTAAACCTTCTCCACTGATAGGTCGTGGCAAAAGCCAGCAGTGAGGTATATCGTGTAGGAAATGAAAAATCCCTGAGACTGGCATTCAGGTTATTATACTGGAAGTCCAAACCTGCACTTACATCCCAGTCTTTGGTAATCGAATAGATATTGGACGAAGAAAAGTAAAGTTCTCTCTGGATATAGGTATTATCAATGCGCAGGGCTGTTGTTGATACATTGACCGTATCCAGGAACCTGGAATAATCGTAGGCAAATTTGGCTTTCACCTGGGTTTCAAACTTCGGAAACAGCTTTTTTCTGAAACTGGCCTGAATAAAATAGTTTTCATCCAGCATCTGCTGTCCTTTAGGCCCGAAATCATTATTCACGACAGCAGTGGGAATTCCCCGGTCTGAAATATATCCGTAACCGCGTACATTCCAGCTCCCGTTATTAATAATTCCGTTAAAACCTGTTTCAAGACGTTTAGCCTGAATATAGGAATCATATCTTCTGGCAATCGTATCATTGGCAACAGAGCCGTCAGCATTTTTCTTTTGGTATTTATACTTGTACAATCCTCTGCTCTGCACAAACTCCGAACTGAAGCTTGCTGCCACCCGGTCTGAAATCTTCTGCTCCAGGCGGAACGAAGGATTAAACAGGCTGATGGACCCAAATTTAAGCCTGACCGTTACATTGGTTTTCTGATTTCCTTTAAATACAGGAGTTTTAGGCTGAAGATAAATAGATCCTGAAGACCCGAAATCTTTTGCAGGCTGAAAGATCTCACTTTTCTGACCGTTGTACAAAGAGATTGATTCTATATCATCTAGGGAAAATTTCCCCAGATCCACCACTCCGTTCTGGGCATTTCCAAGCTGAATGCCGTCATAGAAAACACCGACATGCTGGCTTCCCATGCTCCGGATATTAACAGTTTTCAAACCTCCCATTCCGCCGTAATCCTTGATCTGAACACCGGAAAAATATCTCAGGGCATCCGCTACCGACTGGCTGTTCAGCCTTTCCAGCTGTTCGCCTGAAAGAATCTGTGCGGGAAGAATTTCTTTAAAATCTTTTTTATAAATCCGGACAGGAAGAATCGTTTTCTCCCGGATGCTGTCCTTAGACTGTGAGAATACAAGATGAGAGGCCGTCACAAAAATTGCGACAGCTCCCTTTTGAAACAGAGAAGCAGTAAGTTTTGTCACCATTAGCTCATTCAGAATAATGATGACGCTAACGGATATAAGAAAGCAACGACAAAGCACAGCATTCACTGCACAGAATCATTGTTGTCCTAAGCTTTATTCCACGAAAGCGTCAAACGTTCATCTTCTGGCAGGTCTTCTGACTTACTCCGTTTCTGAAATCCTTCCCATTAAAAAAACAGTGGATATATTCTTCAGAAACTTTGGTGTGGAGCTTACAGCAGCGGGTCTGTCCCGGATTTTCACCGGATTCCCTTTTAAGCGCTTTTTACGGCTCACCAGATTCCGGCAAAGATAAACAATTCCTGACATATTCAAAATCTGAAATAACAAAATGATTCTCAGCAGGATAAAAACATTTCACAAGCTATGTTCCCTGCAAAAGAAAAACCTTACAAACGAGAAAAGCATTTGTAAGGTTTATTAAAAAAAGTATTTTCTGATCGGGGATCATTTATTCATCAGATTCCGATATTCAGAAAAATACTGAAACGTGATTTTGCCTCAATATCTCCTCCTGCCAGCTCAGTATAAGCAGGCAGCATGATCTCACTTCCGAGACTGAACTTTTTATAAGATGCTTCAAAGCCCAGCTTGCCATACAAAGCACTTCCTGATGTACGGGGCAATGTTTCTCCGTACTGCCTGTTGGTATCATACACCTCGCCCTGAAGCCCGGCTTTGGCAGAAAATATGGTTTTATCAGTTCCTGTGATCCGGTAAAATCCTGTTGCTGCATAATTCCATTGATTCCCGAAACGATAATGTTTTTTGTTTTCAGTTTTCACTGTATAGTCCGTATTGATAAGCACTGCCAGTTTATTCTTCTGGAATTTATAATTTAAAGCTGCCTGATAGTCCCAGCTGCCTGTTCCGAGCTGAAAACTCGGATTAACCCCGGAAATTCCTTTTTCATCAAATTTTCCCAGAGGAATTTTTATCCCCAGGCCACCATTCAGCTGATGGGCATTATCTTTCGAATTAATGATCTGATAAATTCCCATCAGATTCAGATCCCCGATTCCATTGATGCGGATGTCTCCCTGCCAGGTTTTCTTTTCGTGAAAATGAAAGGGCAGACTGGCGTACACACTCAGTTTTTTCGTCAGAGGAATTTTTCCCCACAGCTGAAGGGTATTGAAATACTGGTCCTGTGTAAGATCTTTCACAAACAAATTTTCTTTTGCCTTATAATGCTGGGCAAAATATTTAATGCCGATAAACTGGGGATTCAGCAATGATTCGAAACCTGACGAACCATTTCCGGCCGCACAGCCGCAGGCATCACAGTCATCAAGCGATATTCTGCTAAAATCACCGGATACCTCCATGCTGTCTTTAACCGTTTTAGCATGAAATCCTGCAGATAAAGCCATTCCTATTATTACCATTATTTTTTTCCTGTTCATTATTCTGCAAATTGGGGATTAGAAATAAAGTTTTTATCGGAAAGCGTTTTCAGAAAAGCGATAATCAACTGCTTATCCTGAATGTTCATCGCAATTCCGGTATGCCCGTTCTGTTTCAGTTTCGGATCCAGGTTAGGATGGTCTTCCACTCCATCGGAATAGAAATTGAGAACCGCTTCCAGCGTATAGAATCTTCCGTCGTGCATATAAGGTGCAGTATATTCTATATTTCTAAGGCCCGGCACCCGGAACTTCATCCAGTCGTTCTGATCAAGGGTTACCCGGTAACGCCCGGGATCTTTAAACTGCGAATTATAATACATTCCTGTATTCCTGAAACTCTCATCGGTAAATAATTCTCCGCTGTGGCAGGAAGCGCATTTCTGCTGAAAAAGGGTCATTCCCTGAGATTCTTCCACAGTCAGTTTTTCTTTTCCCTGCCTGAATCTGTCATATTTTGAATCTGCGGAGATCAGGCTTGCCATAAACTGAGACAAGGCTTTCAGTACTCTTTCTCCTGTGATATTTTCATCTCCGTAGGCCGCTGCAAAAAGCTTTTTATATTTCGGATCTGCTTTCAGTTTGGCAATGGCTTCCGGCATCGAACTGTCCATTTCATTCACATCTGTGATGGGAATAATAGGCTGTTCATTCAGATTATGAATTACTCCATCCCACATATACCTTTTCAGAAATATCATATTCTGGATAGGCGGCGCATTCCGGATTCCTGTTCTGTCGTCTACGCCATGACTTACATTATGTCCGTGGTGGGTAAAAGCATTTTCCTGAATATGGCAGAATCCGCATGAAATGGTATTGTTCCCGGAGAGCTTTCCTTCGTAGAATAATTTACGGCCAAGCTCCACTCCGTTTTTGGTGACCGGATTGGAAGTTTTATCAAAAGTCATTTCCGGGAAATAAGACGGAAACTGTAAAGGGTAGGCTTCATCTTTCTCCAATGGCTGCATCACCTCATCTGAACAGGCTGTAAAACTTAAAAAGCCAATCAAGAGCAGCAATAGTCTTGTCAGTATATTAATCATTGTGAACATGGTCTACTTTAAACATTTTTGCCAGGTTATCCGTAACATCCACCAGATGCTGGTTTGATCCCATTGCCATATCGTTATCCGCATTCAGTATAAGGTTTTTGGTCCCGCTCAGAAACTGATTAAGATCGGCCAGGATATGAACGGAGGGTTTGATCTGGCCGGTCACTCTCGCGGTAACCGGAAGGTTCAACGTAATTTCCCGGTAAAGATCAGGGGTATTGTTAGCCGTTACATTTCCCATATTTCCGGTGTGGTTCATAAATTCTTTATCTGCTGATCCTGTACCGTATTTCCCTTCCAGTTTAGCAAAAACATAGCCGGCGGCCCATGACCAGGACATTCCTTTCTGTTTTGCCCTGTTCCAGAATTCTGCCTGTCCGTCCTGTCCCAGGAGATAAGCCTTTTGGCTGAGCCCAAGTCCGAATTTTATTTTCTTATAATTGTTTTCAGGAATACCCATCAGATCCAGATAAATAACCCCCGCTTTGGCATCTGCCTGATCGATGATGAACGCTCCTTTGTCCGGATTGTTTTCATTGTATTTAAATTCATTTCCGTTTTCATCAATCAGAGTGATATTGCTGACGATGTATTTCAGTGTAGAAAACTTGTACTTCTGCCCGGCAGCTGAAGTCTGTACTGTTTGATCCAGTACAATATTTCCCAGGTTATTAAAGCCGTTTTCGAATTTTATCTGGATATTTCCTGCAGAAGAGTCCAGGGAATTATCGTCATCACAGTTCTGGCATGATGTAAAAGCAGCCAGCGTAAAGGCCGCAAAGAATAATGATAAAAATTTACAGATTTTCATTTTGATTTTTTAAGTTGAATTTTTTGAAATAAGAACAGTGCTGAATATGTGGAAATATTCAGTTTTTTGATTGACAGAAGACAAAAGATATTTTTAACACTTATGTTATTTTAAGTGATGAAATAAGAGCAAGTAAGTTTTTCAAATAAAAAACTCCTGCCACTTTTGAAGTTAGTCTTTCGAATAAAATAAATAAAAACTTAAAAAACCGGTGGCCTGAATATATGTTTCAGAAACAGAAATGAATAGTCATCTTCATAGACGAAGCTGAAATTGAAAAAAGGTATTTTTTCAGTGATGATAATTTCTGTAATCTCAGAAGGAATATAGGTGTCCAGAACTTTCTGTCCGGAAGTCCTGGTTTTGTTTAAAGGAGAAGGATCGGTATCGTTTGTTTTGGCAAGTTCTTTACTGAGGTAACACTTTCCGTTACAGTGAACTTCCGGTCTGCTTTTATTGATACACAATACTTCTGAGATATAATCATAATTTACAGCATATTCCGCCAATGGGATCAGAGGTCTGAACGCCATATAAAGGGTAAGGAATATGCTGCAAATTAAATTCATGTTTTATTTTTTGCTTACGGCTTCATCGTATCTTCTGCTCACTTCCTTCCAGTTCAGCACGTTCCATATCGCGGTAAGGTAATCCGCTCTTTTATTCTGGTACTTCAGATAATAAGCGTGTTCCCAAACATCAATTCCCAGGATCGGAGTTCCTTTTTCTTCAACAACATCCATTAAAGGGTTATCCTGATTAGGGGTTGAAGAAACGAATAATTTCCCGTTTTTATCCACAGACAGCCATGCCCATCCAGAACCGAAACGGTCTGCTCCCGCTTTGCTCATTTTTTCTTTAAAAGCGTCCATACTTCCGAAAGTTTCATTGATTGCTTTCAGTAATTTAGCGGAAGGCTGGGTATTTTTCTCAGGGGTAAGAACTGTCCAGAAAAGTTCGTGATTGTAGTGTCCTCCGGCATTGTTTCTTACGGCAGGCGGAAGTTTGGAAACTCCTGACATGATCTGAAACAGGGTCTGTTTTTCCTGCGGAGTTCCCGCAATGGCTTTATTCAAATTCGCAACATAGGCTGCGGCGTGTTTTGAATAATGGATCTCCATAGTCTGTGCATCGATATTTCCTTCCAGCGCATTGTATGCGTACGGCAAAGGAGTCTGCTTAAACTGTGCGAAAGCGAACTGTGCAGCGAATACTGCGCTTAAAGCCGCTATTTTCAAAATCTTCATAACGTTTTGTTTTTATGGTTGAACAAATATTTCTTTTTTTAAGAGGGGAAGCCGGAGGAGGGAAGTTTTGATTGGTCTTTTTAATCAAAGGTTTCCTGCTATTCTTTCTATTCTCACTACTTCAGCAGCTTCTTAATATCCTCAATGAGTTTTTCACGGTCCGGATGGTATTTCCCGTTCAGTTTAGGGGTTTTTCCTTCCGGATCTTCATAGTTTAATCCTGAATAATACAGGATCGGCATATTGTCTTTATTGTACCGGCATCTGATATTTCCTTCCTGATCTACGAGAGCAATCATTCCACTGTGATTCAGGCTTTCGCTTTCATCTTCTTTATCCCCCACATAAATATTGAACTGATCTGCCAGTTTTCCGATATACCCCCGGTCTCCAGTCAGAAAATGCCAGTTGGGAGATTTTGCGCCTACACTCCGGGCATGTTCCTTTAAAGCTTCAGGTGTATCGTTTTCCGGATCAATACTTATGGATATGATCCCGAAATCCGGGCTGCTGATCTCGTCTTCAATGGCTCTCGTATTCCGGTTCATTACAGGACAGATGGTAGGACATTTACTGAAGAAAAATTCCACCAGATAAACTTTTCCCAACATATCTTTATTGGTGATCTTTTTACTGTTCTGATCTGTCAGTTCAAAATCCGGCACCTTCATTACCGTATAAAGATTCTTTTTAAAATACCCCATTCCAACACCTATTCCTATAAAAAGTAAAGCCATTACAGCGACGGGAATAATCACTTTTGTTTTAGCTTTAGTTTCTGTCTTTTTATTTCTGGACATATTTCTGAGGATTTTTCTTAAACTCATCTTTGCAGTAGGTATTGCAAAAACCGTACGTTTTATTTTTATACACAGCAGTATCTTTTAAAAACTCTGCTGTTTTCATATGACAAATAGGGTCTTCAGCGTTGACTACTTTTACATTTTTCAGGTTTTCTCCGGAAGTGGCCATCGATTTTTTATGTTTTACTTTAGGAGATTCCTGAGCACACGAAAACAGGGATATTGACAGCAAGGCCGTCAAAATAATTCTTGATTTCATTTTAATCTTAAATTGAAATTAATGATAGAGTGAATGAAGTTGTTTGATTTTAAATACAAATTCCGAACATCTTTTTGAACTGAAAACAGCCTGATACCGATAGCACAAGCCATTTATTTCAAAAATAAAGACGGGATAATTAAAATCAACGAAACAATTAGTTTAAACAAATCTTAAACCAGCGGAGGATGAAATATTCTGGAAAAATATTCTGATGTTTGGAAATGATGAGAGCCTGAAATTCTTTTGCCTGAAGAAATGAAATCTTCCTGAACGGTATTGAAAGAGACAATATCATTGTAAATAAAAGCATCCAGCCCCGCGATTTTTACCGTCTGTGAGGTATTGGACTGCTTTTCTGTTTTGGCCAGCTCTTTTTCCACATAGCACTTCCCCTTACAGGTTGACTGGGGAAGACTTTTGTTTTCGCAGAGATTCTTTACAATATAATCATAGTTGACAGCATAGTTAACCAATGGCAGGACAGGACGTACTGCAATGGCAAAAATGATGAATATGGAAATAAAAAACCTCAACGATTCTGTTCTGTACTACAAATATACTATTCAAAATTAGTTTATGCCTTATTCCTGATGAATGTCATTGATTAATTTTGATTAAAATGGTTGTGTATATAGGTTTTGGCTAAAGCCAATAGATTATTTTTATTATTTAGGCGGGTAAAGCCACCTCTAAAGAAAATCGGGTAAATTATTGCGCATATTTGTTGTTTCACGCAAAGGATTATTTTTGATACTGCTGATTTCAGCGTGCAAAGATGAGAATCAACTCCGTTGATTCCCCGAAGCGATGGATTAGCCTTCGGCAGCTTTAATTCTTACCCTAATTGATTATAATTCTAAGATCTTGCTAAAAATCTTCGCTGCTCTTTAACGTCCGGTTAAAAAAAATCTGCTCAATCTGCCCGATCAGCGGGAAGAAAATCTTTTTAATCCGTTGGAAAACCCGTCTAAAAAATTATAAACTTCAGGGGTTGTGGTTGGAAGAAAATCGGGTAAATTATTGCGCATATTTGTTGTTTCACGTAAAGGATTATTTTTGATACTGCTCATCTTGAGGAAGCAAAGGATAGAATCAACTCCGTTGATTCCCCGAAGCGATGGATTGGCCTCCGGCAGCTTTAATTCTTACCCTAATTGATTATAATTCTAAGATCTTGCTAAAAATCTTCGCTGCTCTTTAACCTCCGGTCAACAAAAATCTGCTCAATCTGCCCGATCAGCGGGAAGAAAATCTTTTTAATCCGTTGGAAAACCCGTCTAAAAAATTATAAATTTTTGGGGTTGTGGTTGGAAGAAAATCGGGTAAACTATTGCGCATATTTGTTGTTTCACGCAAAGGATTATTTTTGATACTGCTCATCTTGAGGAAGCAAAGGATAGAATCAACTCCGTTGATTCCCGAAGCGATGGATTGGCCTCCGGCAGCTTTAATTCTTACCCTAATTGATTATAATTCTAAGATCTTGCTAAAAATCTTCGCTGCTCTTTAACCTCCGGTCAAAAAAAATCTGCTCAATCTGCCCGATCAGCGGGAAGAAAATCTTTTTAATCCGTTGGAAAACCCGTCTAAAAAATTATAAATTTTTGGGGTTGTGGTTGGAAGAAAATCGGGTAAATTATTGCGCATATTTGTTGTTCCACGCAAAGGATTATTTTTGATTCTGCTGATTTCAGCGTGCAAAGATGAGAATCAACTCCGTTGATTCCCCGAAGCGATGGATTAGCCTTCGGCAGCTTTAATTCTTACCCTAATTGATTATAATTCTAAGATCTTGCTAAAAATCTTCGCTGCTCTTTAACCTCCGGTCAAAAAAAATCTGCTCAATCTGTCCGATCAGCGGGAAGAAAATCTTTTTAATCCGTTGGAAAACCCGTTTAAAAAATTATAAATTTTTGGGGTTGTGGTTGGAAGAAAATCGGGTAAATTATTGCGCATATTTGTTGTTTCACGCAAAGATTATTTTTGATTCTCTTGATTTCAGCGTGCAAAGATGAGAATCAACTCCGTTGATTCGATGAAGCGATGGATTGGCCTTCGGCAACTTTAATTCTTACCCTAATTGATTATAATTCTAAGATCTTGCTAAAAATCTTCGCTGCTCTTAACGTCCGGTTAAAAAAAATCTGCTCAATCTGCCCGATCAGCGGGAAGAAAATCTTTTTAATCCGTTGGAAAACCCGCCTAAAAAATTAATTCCCCTACGACCTAAACAGAAAACAATCTCCATTACCAGGATAACGGAGACTGTTTTTATATGTTGGAAAATTTTCTTCTAAACCTTACAGGTTTGGGGCCGTCCATCGACGGAAATCATCATCCATTCAACTTTTAAACTGCCGCTGCCTGATCAAAATTTCATTCTCTGGATTCTCACCGCATTTAAAATGGCCAGCAGTGCTACTCCCACATCTGCAAAAACAGCTTCCCACATTGTCGCCAGACCTCCGGCTCCTAAAACCAGAACAACCGCTTTTACGGCAAAGGCCAGGATAATATTCTGCCATACGATCCTTTTCGTTTGCTTTCCGATGTTGATGGCCATTGGTATTTTGCCGGGTTTGTCATCCTGAATGACCACATCAGCGGTTTCAATGGTAGCATCACTTCCCAGTCCGCCCATTGCAATTCCCACATCACTCAGCGCCACTACGGGAGCATCATTCACACCATCTCCTACAAAGGCTACCGTTTGATTTTTAGCTTTGATTTCTTTTACTTTGTTTACTTTATCTTCCGGCAGCAGATCTCCGAATGCACTGTCTATACCCAGCTGATCAGCAACATATTTTACCACCGTACTTTTATCACCGCTCAGCATGGTTGCTTTTACGTTCATTTTATGCAGATTGTCCACCGTTTCTTTAGCATCAGCTTTTATAGTGTCGGCAATGGTCATATAACCTGCAAATTTTTTGTCGTAAGCAATCGCAATAACGGTGTAAACAATATTGGTATGATTCACATCGTAACGGATGCTGAATTTATCCATCAGCTTAAAGTTTCCTACCAGCAGTTCTTTTCCTTCTATGGTTGCTTTTAGGCCATGACCTGCTATTTCTTCAACATTTTCCAATGGAAGTGAATTATCAATTTCTCCTGCATAATTATGAATGGCCGTAGCTACCGGATGTGTACTTTTACTTTCCAGAGTATTGACCATTTTCAGAATCTGATCTTTGCTGAATTCAGGGATAATATTGACTTCCTGTACTTTAAATACCCCTTCAGTCATCGTCCCGGTTTTATCCATTACCACATTCTGAATTTCTGCAATGCTGTCTAAGAAATTACTTCCTTTAAACAGGATTCCGTTCCGGCTGGCGGCACCGATTCCTCCGAAATACCCTAACGGAATAGAGATCACAAGCGCGCACGGGCAGGAGATCACAAGGAAGATCAGCGCCCTGTACAGCCAGTCTCTGAACTGATAATCATCCACAAAGAAATAAGGCAGCAGACAGATTCCTATCGCCAGAAAAACCACGATTGGCGTGTATACTTTTGCAAATTTTCTGATGAACAGCTCGGTGGGAGCTTTCTGTGCCGTAGCATTCTGCACCAGCTCGAGAATCTTACTCAGTTTACTGTCTTCATAGGCCGTATTTACTTTTACCAGAGCAATACTGTTCATATTGATCATTCCGGCCAGTACGGCTTCTCCTTTGTTTTTGGTATCCGGTTTACTCTCCCCTGTCAGGGCTGCGGTATTGAATGAAGCTGAACCGGATAACAATTCTCCGTCTAATGCCAGTTTTTCACCGGGCTTCAGCTGGATAATATCCCCGATTTTGGTTTCTTTTGCTTTAATGGTCTTCGGCTGATTATTTTCCATGACCGTTACCTCATCAGGGCGCTGATCCAGCAATGCTTTTATATTTCCTTTTGCTCTGGATACGGCCATTCCCTGAAAAACCTCTCCTACTGAATAAAAAAGCATAACGGCAACTCCTTCGGGATATTCCCCGATCACAAAAGCACCTACCGTCGCAATTCCCATCAGGAAAAACTCAGAAAACACGTCTCCCTGAAGAATACTTTGCCAGGCTTCTTTCAATACAGGAAGTCCAACCGGTGCATAAGCCGCCAGGTACCATACCAGGCGTACCCATCCGGTAAACCATTCTGTTTTAATATAATTATCCAGCGCTATTCCCGCCAGTAACAGTACGAACGATATGACCGCAGGGAGGAACATCTGAAAAACGGTTTTATCTCCCGTATCATGAGAGTGATCATGCCCGTCTCCTTCCGAATGGTCATGTGTATGCTGTTCTTTTTTGGGTTTGGTACTGCAACATTCTTCCATAACTGATATTTTGATGTAAAATTAATGGTAAACCTAATGCAATGCTATTGCAAACTTTCCAGACAGTTTTCACAGATCCCTTTGGCAAACAGCCTTATTTCATCAATCCTGAAATTTGTCTGTATGTTTTCAGGAAATGAAATATCTTCTCTGCACGTGGTCTGTTTGCATATTTTGCAATAAAAATGCAGATGCCAGTCTTTGTGTGTTTTTTCGTCACAATCATCATGGCAGAGCTTGTATTTTGTAGTTGTATTTTCCTGTATGCTGTGAACGATTCCTTTTTCTTCAAAAGTTTTTAAGGTTCTGTAAATAGTAGTCCTGTCAGCATTTTTAAAATGATATTCAATCTCGGAAAGGGAAAGTGCGGTTTCCTGGCTGCTTAAAAAATCATAAACCAGAATCCTCATGCTGGTGGGCTTGGTATTTTTATCTGTAAGTTTTGTTTCTATGTCTTTTCTCATTTCTTAATAATTTTAAAGATGCATTTCCTGTTCTTCATATCCTTCTTCTTCTATCTGAAATGTGGTATGGCTGATTTTAAAATTCTCTGTTGTCACCTCTGTTAATCTCTTCAGTAAGCTATTATGCCCGGTTACTTTATCTCTTACAACATGGGCGCTCATGGCATTCACTCCTGAGGTAAGCGACCATACATGAAGGTCATGAATATTTTTCACCCCTTCCGTTTCTTCAAGGGTTTTCCGTAATTCATGAATATTTACGTCATTTGGTGTGCCTTCCAGCAATACATTGACAGCTTCTTTCAGCAGTCGCCATGTTCTTGGAAATATCAGGAGCCCGATTGCCGCAGAAATCAGCGGATCGGCATAATACCATCCTGTTGTAAGCATGATAACACCTGCAATCATTACACCAATGGAAGTAAGCATATCTGAAAGTACTTCAAAATAAGCTCCTTTCATATTCAGGCTCCCTTCGGAATCTTTTCTCAGGATCATCATTCCGATGATATTTACAACCAGTCCTATACCCGCTACGAACAGCATGGAGCCGCTCTGCACTTCCGGTGGATTCTGAAAACGCTGATAAGCCTCATACAGTACATAGACTGAGATTCCCAAAAGCACCACAGCATTGATTACCGCGGCCAATATCTCCGTACGGTAATATCCGAATGTTTTACCTGCATCTGCTCTCTTTTCCCCGATTTTTATAGCGATGAAAGCGAGAAGCAATCCTACAACATCCGTCAGCATGTGAGCTGCATCAGCAAGAAGCGCAAGGCTTTGGGTGATGAATCCCCCGATAACCTCAGCAATCATATAGGTTCCGCTCAGGCACAGTACAATCAGCAGGTTTTTTTTGTGCCTGCCCGCAGGTGAAGTGATCTGTGTTTTGGTTTCATTCATATTCTCTGAAATTTTGCGGGGTTACATTTCGTAATATAAGGGATTTTCTTTTTTTCCCGGAACATTCTGCTCTCCTATCATCTGTCTGATATTGATCTCTATGGTCTGTGCCAGGGAGGTTACGGGAGTATCCACAGGTCTGTTTTCAAAAGGGTCCTGCATCATAATCGACGTTTTTTCAATGGCAATAAATACCAAAGGGATCAGAAAAGTAATGACAATCTCTACGGCAAGCTGGGAATCATCAAGCCCGAACGGGAGCACTGCGGCAAAAACATAGATCAGGGTATGGAGTAAAAGGCTGTATGCTCTAGGGAAGACCGTATTTTTAAGTCTTTCGCATTTCCCCATGCTGTCGCAAAGCCTTGTAACCATATCGTTCAGCTGCATCTGCTGAAAATCTGTCAGTTCTCCGGACAAAGCCATTTCTCTGATCTGCCTGGAGTGTTCGTCTAAAAGTGCATTGGGAATATTCATTGCTTTTATCTGATGTTCCGACAAATAGTTTTCAACTTTATCTGAAAAAGGAAGTTTTCTCAGGGACTCGCCGAGTGCATAGGTCCAGATCATCTGTCTTTCTGCGAATGCTTTAACGGTCTTTCCATCTTCCGGGGAGAATTGTTTTATCAGCCTGATAAAAGTCCGGGAATCATTCACGATTGCTCCCCATACGGTTCTGGCCTCCCACCATCTTTCATAGGACTGAGACGTACGGAATGCCAGCAGCAGAGATACCGCTGTTCCCAGCAAAGCAGGAATATTCAGGGGAAGTGAGATCTTCCGAAACCCCGGCAGCAGATCCAGCAATCCTATTGACACAGCAAATATGGCCATGAATACGATCTGGGATCTTATTTCACGGATGAAATACCAGACGGATATTTTTTTGTTTAAAAGCATAACTGAGTGGTGTTTTTACAATTTACTGCTCCTGCTTTTGTCCGTTTTCTTAATCAGCTCCAATTTAGGCATAAAAAACAGGATTTTCCTGGTTATCATTTTAAAACGGCATCATTTCCTAATGTTCGTGACCTCCGGAATTGGAAAGTTTTGCATTGATGAAAAAGGCACCTTTTACCACTATTTGTACATCAGCAGGAATATCGGTAACCGGAGTGATTGCTGTATATCCCATATCTGAAGTTCCTTTTACCACTTCTACTTTTTCAAAATTGGTATTTTTAGCTTTCTGTTCAGCGTGCTGTCCAGCTTCTGATTCATTTTTATGGGCATGATCCGTTTCTCCTTCGTCATGTCCGTGTCCGTGGTCGTCATGTGCGCCTTCCTCTGCATGCTCTTTCGCTATTTTGTCTGTCTTTATAAAGATATAATACTTTCCGTCTGCTTCTACAATGGCTTCATCCGGAACAGCGGGGGTTGTATTTTTGTCAAGACTTACAATTCCGGTAATGTTCATTCCGTCAATAAGACCAGATTTGTTACCTGTCACCGTTGCATGTACGGAAACGGTTTTACTTTCGTTTTCAAAAGAGGAACCTACGCTGTAAATTTTTGCATCGTACTCGGTTTCCGGATTATTGGTCAGTTTGAAATGGACGATCTGCCCGATTTTCATTTTAGGAAGATCTCTTTCAAAGACCTGAAGATCGAGATGAATGGAATTATTATCAATGATCTCGGCTACCGGGGATGAAACATCTACGTAACTTCCAATCTGGGCTGCGATACTGCTGACGGTTCCGCTGATCGGCGCTGTAATAACCAGACCGGATCTCATGTTTCCGTTGCTTACTTTTCCGGGACTTATTCCCATCATCTGTAACTGCCGCAAAAGGGACGCTTTTCTGGTTCTGAGTGTTCTGAGTTCAGCATCAGCGCTCTGAAGATTCTTTTTTGCTCCGGCATCGTTATCGAAAAGTTCTCTCTGCCTTCTGTATTCCTGTTCCGCATAGGTAATCCTGCTGTTGGTCGTCAGATAATCTTCCTGCAACCGGATAAATTCCGGATTGGCAATGGTTGCGATTACCTGGCCTTTTGCCACAATGCTTCCTACCTGGACGTTCAGGGTTTTGATGACTCCACCGTACAGGGAGGTTATCGTTGCTTTGTTGTTGTTGGGAACTCTTAAAATACCGTTGGCTTTAATGGTGGCTGTTAACTCCTTCATTTCAACGGTTCCTAAGGTGATTCCGACTGATCTTATCTGCTCTTCTGTGAGAGTAGCGATGGTTTCAGAGCCTTCTTCATGCTTTTCTTCTTTCTGTTCTGTTTTAGCTTCAGACTTTTCTGCCCGCGTTTCTTTTTTTCCGCAACCGGCTACCAGAATAGCAATGATGGTAAGATATATGATATTGTGTTTTATTTTCATGTTATTTATTAATGATTGAATTAATGGTAACAACAGATTGATTGACCTGCTGGATGGATTCTAAATATTTAAGCTGGATATTGGTGGCTGTCTGCAGGGCAAAAAGATATTCCACATAAGATATTTCTCCTGTTTTATAGCCCAGCTGGGCTGCTTTTACGATTTTCTCCGCATTCGGAACGGCCTGCCGGGTATAATATTCATACTGCTGAATATCCTGCCGGTACTGGCTGAATGCATTCTCCAGCTGTGCCGAAAGCTGCTGTTTCAGCATACGGGCATTGGTTTCTGCCGCCTGTTTTTCATATTCCAGAGATTTCATCCTTGCTTTTGTTGCTCCAAAGGTTAGGGGAATGGCCACTCCTACTGAAAATGAATTGAAACGGTCTCCTGCATTATAGAATTTTTCCTGTCCGTTTTTGGTATGAAACCCGATCAGTGACTGGCTGGTCAATCCGAGACTGAATTCCGGAAGTCCCTGTGCTTTTTCAACATTCTTATTTTTCTCGGCTATTTCCATTTCATGGTAAAAGGCTTTTAGTGCCGGATTATTGGCCACAGCAGTACTATCGAGAATATTTTCCGCTTTTAAAGGCTCGTAACGGTTTGTGAAAGGGACTTCAAAGTCATCCGGAGTATTCAGCAGGGTCTTTAAATTTTTATAGGCATTGTTCAGGTAGACTTCGTTCTGCTTCAGCAGCAGGTTAATTTCGCCTTTTTGAGTTTCTGCGGTGTTAATTTCAATCCTCTTGATATCTCCGGCTTTGAACCTTACAGTAGCAATCCTGATGAAGTCCTGGTAAAGACTGTCCAGGTTTTTCAGTTTTGACTGGTTGTACTGAAGGTATTCTATCTGGTAATAATAGGTACGGACCTGTTTCACCAGTTCATTGGCTGAAACTTCCCTGTCGATCTGACGGCTTTTGATGTTTTCATTAATCAGTTCTCTTCTTGCTTTAAAAAGCGTTGGAAAAGGAATGCTCTGCGAAATGGAGAACGACTGGTCGAATTTCGGACTGTTGTATTGTCCCAGCTGTGCTTCAAAATTCAGCTTGGGAAGTTCTTTTGCCGTTCCTCTCAGGGCTTCCGCAGATTGCACACTGAGGGCTTTTGATTTTAAAGTCAGGTTATTCTCTGTTGCTATTTCTACGGCCTGCTCAACCGAGATCCGGCGGGTCTGTGCATTAAAAAGCTGCCCGGTCATCAGAAGTCCAAACACGATCACCGTTACGGAAGGTTTTATTTTAAAATTTCTTTTTGAAACTTTTGTATTAAAAATAATATAAAGCATTGGTAAAACGAATAAAGTAAGGAAGGTTGCCGTTACCAGCCCTCCAATCACTACGGTTGCCAGAGGTTTCTGTACTTCTGCTCCGGCTCCTGTGGAAATCGCCATCGGCAGGAATCCCAGTGAAGCAACGGTTGCGGTCATCAAAACAGGTCTGAGCCTGGTTCTGGTACCTTTATATACTCTTTTCATCACATTGGTTTCGCCTTCTTTCTCCAGCTGATTGAATGTTCCGATCAGGACAATTCCGTTAAGCACGGCTACTCCGAAAAGGGCAATAAATCCGATCCCGGCGCTGATACTGAACGGCATATCTCTTAACAACAATGCGAAAACTCCTCCAATAGCACTCATTGGAATGGCTGTAAAGATCAGGGCTGCCTGTTTGAATGAATGGAAGGTAAAGTACAGCAGCATAAAGATCAGGAACAGGGAAACCGGAACGGCAATCATCAGACGTTTACTGGCTTCCTGAAGGTTTTCAAACTGACCGCCATAGGTAAAGTAATATCCTGAAGGCAGTTTAACTTCTTTATCCAGTTTTGCCTGAATATCTTTTACCACACTCTGCACATCCCGGTCTTTTACATTAAAACCGATTACAATTCTTCTTTTTCCTTCTTCACGGCTGATCTGTGCAGGTCCCAGTTTGTAACTGATGTTAGCGACCTGAGATAATGGGATCTGTGCTCCCGAACCGGCAGAGATCATGAGGTTGTTTACATCATCAATATTGGTTCTGTGAAGGCTGTCGAGACGGACTACGAGATCAAAGCGCCTTTCATTTTCAAAAACCTGTCCTGCTGCTTTTCCCGCAAATGCTGTGCTTACGGCATTGTTTACATCCTCAATATTCAGTCCGTAATTGGCCATCCGCGTTCTGTCGTATACCACATTGATCTGCGGAAGTCCGCTTACTCTTTCGATCTGTGGGGCCGTAGCTCCTTCAACGGTCTGAATAATCTTTCCTACTTTATCTGCATAAATTGCAAGGGAATCCAGGTTTTCACCGAAAATTTTAACGGCAACATCCTGTCTGATCCCCGTCATCAGCTCGTTGAAACGCATCTGGATCGGCTGGTTCTTTTCAAAGAAAACGCCCGGAATATTTTCCAGCTTTTCACTGATCTCATCTCCCAGTTCTTCGTAAGATTTTTTTGATTTCCATTCGCTCTTTGGCTTTAAAACGATAATCATATCGGTAGCTTCGGGAGGCATGGGATCGGTAGGAACTTCGGCAGAGCCGGTTTTCCCGACTACCATTTTCACCTCATCAAACTGTTTAATGATCCGTGAAGCCTGCATAGAAGTCTCTATACTCTGGCTCAGTGAACTTCCCTGCGGAAGAATACAGTGGAAAGCATAGTCTCCTTCCTTCAGCTGGGGAATAAATTCTCCCCCCATATTTTTGAAAATAAAAACGGTAATGACGAATATGAAAACAGTCGCTGAAACGACGATATATTTTATTTTGACCGCCTTATGCAGTAATGGCTGATAGATCTTCTGCAGATAATTCATCATTTTATCTGAAAAGGTTTCTTTATGGGATATATTTTTAGATAAGAACAGGGCGCTCATCATCGGAATATAGGTCAGTGAAAGGATCAGTGCTCCTAAAATGGCAAATCCGACTGTTTTAGCCATCGGCGTAAACATTTTTCCTTCAACTCCTACTAAGGTAAGAATCGGAATGTAAACGATGAGGATAATAATCTCTCCAAATGCGGCACTGTTCCGGATCTTGGATGCGGAAAGGAAAACTTCTTCATCCATTTCACTCTGGGTAAGCCTTCCTACGGATTTCCGGATACCCAGATGATGAAGCGTGGCTTCCACAATAATGACGGCCCCGTCTACAATGAGACCGAAATCTATGGCTCCGAGGCTCATTAAATTGGCACTTACCCCAAATACATTCATCATTCCCAATGCAAAAAGCAATGACAGCGGAATGGCTGAAGCTACAATCAGTCCGGCTCTGAAATTCCCCAGAAAGACAACCAGGACGAAGATAACGATCAGGGCTCCTTCTATCAGGTTTTTTTCTACGGTGCTGATGGCTCTTCCTACCAGGTCTGTTCTGTCCAGAAACGGTTCTATCACCACATCATCGGGAAGGGATTTCTGAATGGTAGGAATTTTTGCTTTGATGTTACTTACGACTTCGTTGCTGTTGGCACCTTTCAGCATCATTACAACACCACCCACGGCATCTACTTTTCCGTCATAGGTTAATGCTCCATAACGAACCGCACTACCAAGCCGTACGTCTGCAACGTCTTTGATAAAGATCGGAACGCTTCCTGTTTCATTTTTTACGGCAATGCTTTTAATATCGTCCAGTGAAGTTACAAAACCGATTCCCCGGATGAAATAGGCATTAGGTTTTTTATCAATATAAGCTCCACCTGTATTCTGGTTATTTTTTTCCAGTGCGGTAAAGATATCGGTAATACTTACTCCCATTGCTTTCAGGCGGTCCGGATTTACGGCTACTTCATATTGTTTTAATTCTCCTCCAAAGCTGTTTACTTCTGCCACTCCCGGAGTTCCGTTCAGCTGTCTGCGAACGATCCAGTCCTGCATGGTACGGAGTTCTCTGGCATCGTATTTTTTCTCGCTTCCTTTTTTCGGGTGGAGGATATACTGATAGACCTCTCCCAGTCCTGTACTTACGGGGGCCAGTTCCGGGGTTCCTACTCCTTTGGGAATTTCTTCGGCGGCCTGCTTCAGACGTTCGTTCACCAGCTGTCTGGCAAAGTAAACGTCTACATTTTCCTTGAAAACAACAGTAATTACGGAAAGTCCGAACCTTGAGATACTTCTTGTTTCTTCTATATCCGGAACATTGGCAATACTCTGCTCAATCGGAAAGGTAACCAGCTGCTCCACTTCCTGTCCTGCCAGTGTAGGACATACTGTGATAATCTGCACCTGATTGTTGGTAATATCAGGTACGGCATCTATGGGAAGCCTGGTAGCGCTCCATACTCCCCAGATAATCAGCAGCAGGGTCATGATGCCAACAACGACCTTGTTTTTGATGCTGAATTTTATGATTTTATCTAACACAATGTATTTTAATTTTTATGGATAAATAACTGTACAGGAATGGTATTCCGGCACAAATATATCATGAAGGTCTCTGCAATGAAATTGCAAAGTTCATGTACTCAAGAAGATCTCTTCCTGATTATCAGTAAAAATTAAATCTTGGGAGGCTGCCAGATGTGGTCATACACCTGGTAAGCGAAGTTGTTTTTCTGAAAAAGAATTTTCTTTGAGAAATAAGCCGGGATATGATCCGGAATTTTCAGCAGGGAATACATTTTGAAAGCAGATACCGTAATCTGACAGCAGCTGCATGTACAGAGCGGAGAACAAATATCCCCTTTGTCTTTGGAGTGAGACTCTTCCATATTAAAGGCAAGTTTCACATTCTCTGAACCGGAAGGCAGGTGCACATCTTCACATGGCATGAGTGATAATGCCATGAAATAGAATGCTAATATCCATCTGAACAGGTTCATATCATACAAAGGTAAACATTTTTTATGAATGAGGTTTTTAAATTTGAATGTATTCAAAATAGCTGTCAATAAAAATAATCAACTGCTTTTATTAAAAATCTATCAAGAACTGTTCCGTATTTTATCAGTAAAAGCAATAGTTTTGTAACGGTACAGTCTGTGTCTGTTTCTAAAGAAAGTCTCTTTTTTTTAAATTGACCGGACAGAAATATCTCAACTCAATGCAAAACAATAACCTTATGAAAATCGGAGATCTGAAAATATTACTTGAAGTTCTTCTTTCGAAACTGGGCAGCATGGATAACAGCCGGCCTGTCTTTTCGGATCAGGATTTATACTGGAATATTACTGATGAAGAATTATACGATCCTTATAAAAAACCTGTTGATCTCACTATGGGCAGCCTTACAGATGACTGGGAATTTTTACAGAAAGTAATGAGTGGAGAAAGAGATATGATAGATTATGATCTTTGTAAGCTGGCCGCAATAATGAGACATTTGGGAAGTAAGGAAATTATTGCAAGAGAATCTTCAAATTGATTAATTACAATTTTAATAAAAAAAGCCACCGCACTAAGCGATGGCTAAAAAAATCAAATCTAATTATTACAGGTTCGGATTGTTCTCTATTTCCTTCTGCGGAATACTGAACAGATAATATCTGCTGTTGGGGACAAAAGAACTCTGGTCCGGGAGATTCAGGACTGAGTGTCCTCTTCCGTTGACTGTTTTTACTGTTCCGTCCGGAGTGGTGATCTGGACTTTAACCGGTTTTCCTTCGTTATCCACAAATGCTTTTCTTTCTACCGTTCCCTGGGTACGGATTATATCTGAAAGGGAGAATCCTTCCCCGAATAATTCTTTTCTTCTTTCGGTGAGAATGGCTTTCACGACTTCATTCTGGGCCGGTGATCCGCTGTAAGGATTGGCATGTCTTGCCGATTTCAGCTGATTCAAGGCTGCTACTGCATTGGTGATATTTCCGGCTCTGGCTTCTCCTTCCGCCTCAATCAGATACATTTCTGCGGCTCTCATCAGTACAATATCCGCAATGAGATTGGCTTTAAATTTAAATTTGGCATATCTCAGCAGCCCTTCTCTTCCCGGAAGGCCGTCCCAGGAAAACAACTGGGTTCTTATGTCATTGGCATCAAAAAGATCTTTAAAATAAGGATCCGCCATAAAGCTGTAATAATAGCTTCCTGAAGAAGATACATCCAGATAATGGAACGCATAACTGGCATCCGACTGTTCCTGGTTTTGTCCGTGCCCCCAGATCCATTCTCCATTGCTGATATCATTGAATCCTTCTTTGTACTTTTCAGGAGTCATCAGAGGGAAGCCGTTTCTTGCCGTTCTTGCCGCTTCAGCTGCTTTGCTCCATTCCCCGGTATTCAGGTAAGTTCTTGCCAGAAGACCATTGACTACCGACCGGTCGATTTTATCTTTATTATTTCTGGTATAATTTTTCAGCAGGTTATCTGCCTCCGTCAGGTCACTTTTGATTAAAGTATAGATCTCTTCAAGACTTGCTCTTTTCTTCGGAACAGAATTAATTGTTGAAGGTTCCGTATAGACCGGAGCTGTTAAAGCCGATTTATCTTTGAGATAACTGAACTGGTAAAAGCTGGCCAGATTGAGATAACAGAAGGCACGAAGTGCTTTAGCCTGACCTTTCACCTGATCTTTTTTGGCCTGGCTTCCTTCCGTTCCGTCAATACGGGCGATCACATTATTCATATTGTTGATCGTGGAATACAGCATTGTCCAGATAAACTGCGGGCGGCCTGCCGTGCTGTTCACCATTTCAGCAAAAGCATAGGCCGTAGGAAACCCGTATTTATTGGTCAGTACAGCTACATCACTTCCCATTGCATCACTTGTTCTGAGTACCGTTGAGTACCCGATGTTCGCATAAGTTGTTCCGTCGTCATTGAATTTAGCCCAGGTTCCGTTAATTACGGTTTCTGCACTTTCGGCGGTTTTAAAAACTTCTTCACCACTGGCCTGATCCGTAGGAGCTGTTTCCAGTTCATTTTCGCAGCTGGTAAGAGACCATATAGCGATAAGGGCAAAAGATAAATATTTTAATTTTTTCATTGTTTCAATTTTAAGGGTTAAAGCGTTGCCTGAAGTCCGAAAGTTACCGTTCTCATGGCCGGATACCTGAAATAAGTGGTTCCGTCCAATGCCTGTTCAGGATCCAGTCCTTTATGCTTGTAGAATGTCAGCAGGTTTTCTGCCTGAATATAAATCCTGAATTTCTTCAGTCCCAGTTTTTCAAAATAATCTGAAGGAAGTGTATAGCCCAGATTTACGTTTTTAAGTCTTGCATATGATCCGGAGTACAGGAATCTGGACGAGCTTGAATTCCAGTTATTTGTTGTGGTGCTTAGAGAAGGTACGTCCGTATAAGGGTTATCCGGAGTCCACCTGTTCAGCATTTCGGCGCTCCAGGCCCGTCCGCCGGCACTTCCGTTGCTCATCAGGGATGTATAATCCGTATCCAGGATTTTTCCTCCTAAGCTGAAAGAAAGCAGGGCAGAAAAATCAAAGTTCTTATAAGCAATACTGGTGGTAATTCCCCCCGTTAATTTTGGCAATGCAGATCCCTGTGGGGTTTTGGTTGCTTTTCCGTATTCCGAAGTCGTTCCGTCTATTGTATTTCCGTTTTCATCCTGATAAATATATCTCCATAAAGGTTTTCCGGTAGCCGGATCTACCCCTTTCCATTCCTGGATAAAGAAATCATAGATAGACCCACCCTCCTGCATGCGTTTTGTTCCGCTGATAACGGTTCCTTTAGGAAGTTTAAGGATCTTATTCTTCAGGGTACTCAGATTTACATCTACATTCCATTCAAAATCATCATTTTTGATGGGGGTTGTGAAAAGTGAAAATTCAAACCCGGTATTCTGTATCGTTCCGATATTAGCCGGAAAATCACTGATCCCCAGTGAAGGAGCTGTCGGCATATTGAATAAAAGGTCCTGGCTCTTCCGTTTAAAATATTCTATATTTCCTTTGATCCTGTTGTTGAGGATGGCAAATTCAAGTCCTGCATTGAAATTAAGATTGGTTTCCCATTTTACGTCATTGGTTGCTGTTTTATTCAATACGGTTCCCGGTTCGCCGAGGTTATTGTAAAATTTATATAATTCCTGATAGGCATACAGTGTGCCCAGTTTATCATTTCCCTGGCCTCCGTAACTTGCCCGTAAAGTCAGCTGGTTAAAGAAGTTCAGATCTTTAATAAAGTCTTCGTTGGAAGCTTTCCATGAAGCTCCTACCGACCAGAATTTCCCCCATCTGTTATCTCCGTAAAAACGGGATGAACCGTCTGTTCTTGCTGATGCTGAAAGAAAATAGGTATTTTTAAAATCGTATTCAGCCTTTCCCAGGAAACTTAACAGCGTCAGCTTATCACTCTTTCCTGTAAAACTTCCCAACAAAGCTGCTGCACCCGGCTCATAGTAATATGGGAGAGAAAACTGGCTTCTGGACCCGGAAATCGTCTGGTAATCATATTTATAAAACTCCTGTCCTGCCAGGATATTGATATGATGCTGTCCGAATTTTTTATCATACGTCAGAATATTACTTGTGGTATAGGAGAATGTTCTGGAATTGGAACGGCTCACCGAACCTCCGGTTTCGGTCCCCTGTCCCAGGATCGGATTGGTGTAATAATGTCCGTTATAGTTCACCAGGTCTGCGGAGAAGCTTGATTTAAATTTCAGCTCAGGCAGGAAAGTGAAATCAAGGAACCCTTTTCCTGAAAAGTTATCTTCCCTGTTTTCATTTTTATCCAAAGGCAGTGTGGCTGCGAGGTTCTGGTTCTGAAGCGCATTACTCGGCCTGTATTTTCCAAAATCGAAAATCCTGTCTCCGGCTGCATTCAGTCTGTAACTTCCGTCCGGATTTCTTTCATAGTACGGATAAAAAGAAGGGACAGATCTTGCGGCCTGGATTACATTGCTCGCTTTGGAATCCGAAGAGGTAGGAGCCTGCTGAATACTGTTGGTATAGCTTAAATTCACCCCTACATTCAGCCATTTTTTTACTTCCGAATTGAGTTTTAAACGTGTGCTGTATTTCTTAAACCCGGATTCAATGGCAATTCCTTTATCATCCAGATACCCCAGTGAAAAGAAATAATTACTTTTATCACTTCCCCCGCTGACATCGAAATCAACCTGATTCCTGGAGGCCATTCTCTGAAGCACGTCTCTCCAGTCGTCATTCCACAAAGCTTTTGCTCCCGGAATAAGTTTACCGTCTGTTCCTACCGGATTCGGATATCCCGGCCCGTACGGATTGATCCCCAAAGAGGAAACCAGATTGTCCGAAGCCATCTGTGCAGCCTGCTGTAAAGAGATTTTATCAGATTTATACCCGTTTCTCAATGCCTCCCAGTACAACTGGAAATACTGATCTGTACGCACCTGTTCGTAATCCTTAACCGCTCTTCCGGAAAATCCCTGGCTGATATTGAAATTGATCTTTGCTTCTCCTTTTTTACCGGATTTGGTGGTAATGATGATGATTCCATTTGCACCCCTTGAACCATACAAAGCACTTGCCGTAGCATCTTTAAGTACACTGATGGATTCAATATCATTCGGACTGATAGAATTGATGTTTCCGTCAAAAGGAATTCCGTCTACCACAAAAAGCGGATCACTGGAAGCACTTACGGAACCGATTCCCCGTATTCTGATGGAAGCCGTGGAACCCGGTTGTCCTGAAGCACTTGCCGCCTGAATTCCCGGGACCTGTCCTTCCAGTGCCTTTGTAATATTGGTAACAGGTCTGTTGTTGATTTTATCACTGGAAATGGTAGCTACGGATCCTGTATAGCTGTTTCTTTTTGCCTTCCCATAAGCCACCACCACGACTTCATCAATTTCTTTTTCGCGGATCGTATCTTTTTTCAGTTTGGTTTCCTGCGCGTTTACACTGGCAATTCCCAGGAAAAATACAGCAACAGGAGGAATCCAGGCTTTAGAATTAATTAATTTTTTAGCAATCATAATCAATTTTGTTTATCATATATTAAAAATTTGCCCTTTGCAGAAAAGTCAGCAAAGGGCATCGATAAATACGATTAACCAAATGCTTATTTTTCCTTTAAAGGCTGAATGTAACACCTTGCACCGGGGCAGGTTGTTAAGATTTCACAGGGTCAGTTCCCTCCATCTTTCTTTATAAGCCGATCGAAATATGAGTGCAAATCTAAAAACAATTAGTCTACAAAACAAGTAGACTTATAAATTTTTAATGAAAATTTTTCAAAAATTAAGTTAATTTTTAATTAAAATACGCTACACCAAAGCATTACATCATTATCAATTATACAAACATGATAAATATCATTATGAATATCTCAATGAATAAAAAACTGAGATTAAGAAAGAAAACGCTTCATCAGCTGAACTAATCTTTCTAAATTTATAGAATGAAAATTTTAATTGTCAACGGACCCAATCTGAACCTGCTGGGCACAAGAGAACCGGAGATTTATGGAAATATCTCTATGGAAACCTGCTTTACAGAACTTAAAAATGAGTTCCCTGCTCATGAACTGGACTATTATCAGTCTAATACTGAAGGAGAAATTATCAACAGGCTGCAAAGAGATGATTTTGAAGCATTAATCATCAATCCGGGTGCCTACACACACTATTCTTATGCTATTGCAGACTGTTTAAAGAATATCAGGAAGCCGAAAACCGAAGTGCATATCAGCAATATATACAAACGTGAGGAATTCCGCCAGAAATCTGTAACTGCGGCCAATTGTGATGCGGTTTTATCCGGATTCGGAATGGATGGATATCGGTTAGCTATCCTTAGTTTAAAATAATTCCGGATGTAATATTTCGCCCGCTGATTCTGCAGATAATGCAGATTTTTTTAGATTAAGTGCATAATGTTGGTGTACGCAAAGTCGCAAAAACATTTTTATGCTGCATTAATAAGGTGCAATGATTTTATCTCCGATAAAATTGATACCGCCTATTTCATATAAACTTGCTGAAAATTTTTGATTTTCCTGCGCCTTAAAAACAATATAATAATTTAAAGTCTTTTGCGTCTCTTGCGTTTTCCAACCCACTTATAATGTAAAAAGCCCCATCTGTGATGAGGCTCTGTATTTGTACAATATCTGATTAGTTAGATAGTCTGTTCTTGCAATTGAGGTCCTGAAGCAATCAGTTTTCTTCCTTCTTCAGTATCACAGTACTGCTCAAAGTTTTTGATATATCTTGCAGCAAGGTCTTTTGCTTTTGTTTCCCACTCGGAAGCATTGCTGTATGTTTCTCTAGGATCAAGGATACCTTCGGAAACATTTGGAAGCTGTGTAGGAATTTCAAGGTTCATGACCGGAACTCTTGTTTTAGGCGCATTATCAATAGATCCATCAATGATCGCATCAATAATTGCTCTTGTATCCTTCAGAGAGATTCTGTTTCCTGTTCCGTTCCATCCAGTGTTTACCAGATAAGCTTTTGCTCCGTGTTCTTTCATTTTTCCGATCAGTGTTTTAGAATACATGGTCGGGTGAAGGGTAAGGAATGCTTCTCCGAATGCAGGAGAGAAAGACGGCTGAGGTTCAGTAATTCCTCTTTCTGTTCCGGCTAACTTGGAAGTATATCCGCAAAGGAAGTGGTACTGTGCCTGGTTATCATCCAAGATGGAAACCGGAGGAAGTACTCCGAACGCATCTGCGGAAAGATAAACGATCTTTTTAGCATGTCCTGCTTTTGAAGGAAGAACAATTTTATTGATATGATAAATTGGATAAGATACTCTTGTATTTTCAGTGATAGATCCGTCTTTATAGTCAGCAACACCGTTGTTTATGACTACATTTTCCAATAGCGCATCTCTTTTGATTGCTCTGAAAATATCCGGTTCTTTTTCTTCGGAAAGATCGATTACTTTAGCATAGCAACCACCTTCGTAGTTGAATACTCCGTTGTGATCCCAGCCGTGTTCGTCGTCACCGATAAGATATCTTTTAGGGTCAGCAGATAAAGTGGTTTTACCTGTTCCTGAAAGGCCGAAGAAAAGAGCTACATCCCCTTCTTCACCAACGTTCGCGGAACAGTGCATAGAAGCCATTCCTTTTAAAGGAAGATAATAGTTCATCATAGCAAACATACCTTTCTTCATTTCACCTCCGTACCAGGTACCTCCAATGATCTGAAGTTTTTCTGTAAGATTGAACATGATGAAGTTTTCTGAGTGTAATCCCTGAGCTTCCCAGTTCGGGTTGGTTGTTTTGGAACCGTTGATAACAGTGAAATCAGGTTCTCCGAAGTTCTCAAGCTCGTAGTGGGAAGGACGGATGAACATATTCGTAACGAAATGGGCCTGCCACGCTACTTCAACGATGAACCTTACTTTCAGTCTTGTATCTGCATTGGTTCCGCAGAAAGCATCAACAACATAGATTTTCTTAGCTTCGGCAAGCTGGTTCAGCACTAATCCTTTACAAGAGTCAAAAATTTCCGCTGTTGTAGGAAGGTTTACTTTTCCGTCCCAGAAAATCGTATCTCTCGTAACATCATCCTGAACAATATATCTGTCTTTAGGTGAACGACCTGTGAAAATTCCTGTTTTTACTGATACTGCACCAGATTCCGTAAGCTCAGCTTTCTCAAAGCCCTGATTTTCAGGAGACACTTCAGCCTGGTATAATTCCTCGTAAGAAGGGTTATATACCACCTCGTAATTTCCTTTAATCCCTAATTTCTCTAAATCCTGGATGATTTTAGCGTGTTTCATTTTACTTATATTTTCTATTTCTTTATTGGGTTCAACAAAATTAATATTAATTATTTGTTAAAGGTGGTTTAAATATAATGATATAAGTCAGAATGACAAATAAAAAAACAGGATTATAACCTGCTGATTATTAATTTATTATTTCAGACCATTCAAAAACACGGGTAAAACCTTTTCCCCAAAAATAGTCCTTAAAGCCTTCAAATTTGGTGCTCATTACAAAATCTCCGCCCCATGCACCCAGACTTTTAACAAAAACCGGGCAATCGGTGAAAAATTTATCCTTAACTGTGGGAATTTCAATGAAATCTGAAATTTTCTGCTCATGCAGCATCATGATTTCAGAAAACATTTCCAATTCACTGCATAATAAAACTTTTTTTGTTAAATCCGAAAATTCTTCAATAAGTTCCGGAGACTTTATTTTTGATTTGTAAAGGTTAATCCCTTCCCGGCTGTCCTGCTTCTGATTTAAGTGGATAAAAATAAGCTCATTTTTGAATGAAGGGTTAAAATCTGCTTTTTCGTACCAGATTTCAGGTTTATTTTTAAAAAGTACTGCTGATCTTTCTTTGGCTACGGCAATATCATATCCGCTTCCGCCAAGACTGATACTGTTTAGATGAAAAGGATCGATGCCGGACCATTCGGCGAGGTTATTCATTAAGGTTGAACTGCTTCCCAATCCGTAATCTGCGGGAAACTGAAGATTGGTCTTCAGATCATAGGAAGAATTGTTTTTGAACCGGGTCTCCGAAAGCTGCTGAACATTTTTCAGTGTTTTGAGGATAAATTCAGCGGCGGATGGCAGGTTAGTTTCAAGAATCTGCCAGTTTTTATAGCTGATAACTGCTTTCAGCCATAATTTATTCTGATGGTAGGCTTCCCAGATAATAAGGGAATTTCCATCATGCCTTTCTTTAAAAGAAAGCTCTTGTCCGAGCCGTGTTGGTACTGCTAAGACAAGAGCTCCGTCTATTGCGAAATATTCTGAAGTAAGCATAAGCTTTCCCGGTGAAAATATTTCGCCCATATTGTTTTTATTTAGATTGCTGAAGCCACTTCCACAGACGCATCAATTTTCTTGATCAGTCCCTGAAGGGTTTTTCCGGGACCAACTTCTACAAAATTGGAAGCCCCGTCTTTGATCATATTCTGAACGGACTGAGTCCATTTTACAGGTCCCGTAAGCTGAGCAATAAGATTCTGCTTGATCTCATCAGGATTGGTAATTGCCGTAGTGGTAATATTCTGGTAAACCGGAATAGTTGCTTTTCTGAATTTAGTTTTTTCGATAGCTGCTGCCAGTCTTTCCTGCGCCGGCTGCATCAAAGGTGAGTGGAACGCTCCGTTTACAGGAAGAAGAAGTGCTCTTTTTGCTCCTGCTTCTTTCAGTTTTGCACAGGCTTCTTCTACTGCCGGAGTTTCTCCTGAAATAACCAGCTGTCCCGGACAGTTGTAATTAGCAGGCACCACAATACCACTGATCTGTGCACAGATTTCTTCAACTTTAGCATCTTCAAGGCCTAAAATAGCAGCCATAGAGCTTGGATTGGCATCACAGGCTTCCTGCATTGCCTTAGCCCTTTCGGAAACCAGTTTAAGACCGTCGTCAAAAGAGAGAACTCCGTTGGCAACCAATGCTGAAAATTCTCCTAAGGAATGTCCTGCAACCATTTCAGCTCCAAGACCGTTTACTGCTTTCAAGGCAGCTACTGAATGTATAAATATAGAAGGCTGGGTAACCTCTGTTTTTTTAAGATCTCCATCTGTTCCGTTAAACATAATGGAAAGAATATCGAAACCTAAGATTTCATTGGCTGATTCCATCAGGTCTTTGATATCTTTTCTGGAATCATACAATTCTTTTCCCATTCCGACAAACTGAGAACCCTGCCCAGGAAATACAAGTGCTTTCATGTATTGAATTAAATATTATGCAAATATAAATATAATGTTAAAATAATTCTGTTAAAGAAACATAAATCATTTATGGTACCAATCTTATTACACGATAACCTGTATTTACATAAGCTCCGTTGGCTTTAGATTTTACAAACTCAAATTTGGTAGCCAGCTGGGTCTGTACTTTATTCATCTGCTTAAAGATCTCTCCTTTTCTGTTTTCTCTTGTCAGCATATCATTCACTACATCAAAACCTATGACAGCATATTTAGGAGGGGTTTTGCAGTATTTTGTTTTGTAGGCGGCAAGAATTTCCTTCTCAAAATTCCCATCGGTATTGATCTTTCTGTCCATCAGATATACAAGGCTTGCCTGGCTCAGTTCATCAACTTTCTTTTCGAAAACCGGAGAGTAATACATACTGAATGCTTTTACGCCCTGAACTTCTTTGGAAAGACCGATCATTTTAGCTGCAAACGCATCTCCTGCCGTATCACTGTTACTTGCCAGAATAGCAATAACCGGAGCAGACTGCCCTGTCATCATATTCTGATCCAACTGGATGTCTGCCGGTGAATTTACAATGATGATATTCGGATTTTTAACGGCTTTCTCCAAACCGCCTTTAATGTAGTCTGCCATTTCTTTTTTGTTATCGGCCACTACGTATATTTTCTGATCTGAATAAACAGATTTTACTTCTTCTACGATCTTATCAGCATAAGTCTGGTCATTGGTTTCCACGATGATCAGGTTGCTGTAATTATATAATTCCGGTGAATTGGCAAATGGTGCCACAACAGGAATTTTCTGATTTTTGGTAAAGTTGAGTACATCAATCACATTGGATTTAAAGAACGGGCCAATAATCAGGTCGGTATTATCCGGGTTGATCTGCGTCATTGAGTTTTTGAATGATGCTTCATTTCCGGAATCCACAATTTTGATATCCAGTTTCTGCCCTCCTCTTGCATTTCTCTCAATAGCTAGTTTAGCACCGGTAAGGAAATCCACAGCCATTCCCCTGTACTGGGTTTCATTGGTACTGTACCCGAATGGAAGCATTAACACGACGCTTAGTGCATCTCCGTTTTTCTTTACGTAAGCGGGGTCCTGTTTTTTTATCTTTAAAACCATTCCTGCTTTCAGCCCGTGAGAAAGGTCGGGATTAAGCGCAATAAGCTCGTCAATTGAGATTCCGAACTTATTGACGATGGAGAAAACGGTATCTCCCTGCAGAACGGTATAGGTAACGTAATCATCACCTGCTGCGGCAACAGATCCGGCTGAAGATCTTTCGTTTCCTGAGTCTATTTTTGCTTTCGGATTTACCGCTTCAGAAGGGGTTTCCGTATTTGATTTTTTAATGTTGATGGTTTCACCGGGTTTCAGACCTTTTGCCTCCAATCCCGGATTTATAGCAAAAAGCTCCTGCTGGCTGATACCAAACTGTTTTGAAATTCTGTAATAATTATCTTTGGCCTGAATGACATAAGTTCCCTGATCGGATGATCCCGTGGCCGCCGGCTTTTCAACGGATGTTTCGGCTGGCTTAGTGGCAGGCACAGTCTGCTGTCCGCCGCCATATTTTTTAATACTTTCAAGGGGCAGTACAATCTCATCACCGATCTTTGTGTGAGAATCCAGATCAGGATTCAGCTTCCGAAGGTCTGTTTCGGATATACGGTACTGTTTTGTAATTCCGTAGACGGTCTGTTTAGGCTGTAATACAATTTTACCTACCGGTTTTCCAAAATTGGGTGCAGGTTTTTCAACGAATGCAGGTTTGGATACCGGGGCAGTCTGTTTTTCAGCTTTCACCGTAAGAACATCACCGATAGCCAGCTTTCCGTCTTTGTGTTTAGGATTCAACTTTAATAATTCCTCTACAGTTATCCCGTACTTTTTAGCAATATTGTAAGGATTATCTCCTTTGGCAACGGTGTGTGAATTCTGGGCAGAGACACCCAAAACCATACATAAACCGGACAGAATAAAAAACCTCTTTATCATATCAGATACTTATAATTTACAAAAATACTCCTTTAAAATTAAATGGCAACAATTATTAATTTGGATTCTTGAACCACCATTTCTTCCAAACAATTTTCAAGCCATGCATACCCATAATCTGAAAAGAATACGCTGAAATTACAGACTCTCTCCTGCCAGGTCTTCGATGGATGTACGTCTAAAAACAGGTTTTCCAGTCTTTCCAGCAGTTCCTTCTGTTTTATCTTTTCAGCATGAAGAAGTCTTTTTTTCATTCTTCTGAAAGATTTCAGCTGTCTCACTTCTTCTGCTTTCACCATATTTCCAAAAGATTTCTCCGTAGTTTCGGCAACAGCTTTCAATTCTGAGAATCCTTTTTCCAGAAGCATTTCTTTTTCTTCCAGCAATTTTAAAACATTACTATCCTCTAAAATTTTCTGCCTGGTAATATCGGTAAAGTTTCCGAAAAATTCTTCGATTTTAAGATTCAGCCGTTCAATTTTTCCTAATGTTTTTTCCTTGAGAAAGAGCATTGAGTTTCTTGGAATCAAAACAGGAAACGGTATACTGACTGCTGAAAAGTAATCTTTGAGTTCAAGCCAGTACATGATTTCTGCATTTCCTCCTATATAGGCCAGATTGGGGAGCACTTTTTCCTGATAAACAGGACGCATGAGAGCATTAGGGCTGAATTTTTCAGGACAGTTTTCCAGTTCAGCCAAGATTTCTTCCCGGGTAAACTGAATATCTGTATCTACGATTCTGTAAACTTTGCCGTCAAAATCTATTCTGTCTCTGGTTTCTGAAAGATAGAACAGGTTTATTTCCCTGGGATTAACCTGGACTTTGCCATATTTCTCTGTCAGATAGTCTACTTTTTCCTTTGAATTGCTGTAAAGGCTGAAATGAAGCAATTCTTCTTTAAAAATATCTCTGACCTGTGTTTTGAGCGCTCCGGAATCTCCGTCTATCATCAGCAGTCCGAATTCGGAAAAGAGACGGTTGACGAGGGTTTTAATTGCCTGGGTAAGCGTATTACCTGTTTTATAGGCTTCTTTCAACATCAGGATCAGTTCTGTTCCAAAAACAGAATCTTTGAATTCTTTCTCAAATTCTGAGATAAAAAAGGTATCGCTGATCTTTATCCGGCCTACCGCCCCTCCGGATTTTTCGTTGATCTCGTAGTAGTTATTCTCTGTTTTGAAATGATTGATCTCAGCAAAATCGTGGTCTTCCGAGGCCATCCAGTATACCGGAACAAAATTGAAGTCGGGGAAGTTTTCCTTCAGCCAGGTACAGGTTTTAATCGTCTGCAAAATCTTGTAGATAAAGAAAACGGGGCCTGAGAACAGGTTCAGCTGATGTCCTGTTGTGATGGTAAATGTATCGGGGAGTTTCAGGTTATCCAGATTTTCTCTCTGCCTGGAAGACAGGGATAGGTGTTCCATCTGCCTCATGAGCTCACCGGATAAAACATTCCTATGGTCCCGGGTAAAAGAATCTTTTTTAAGATGAATCTGGTTTCTGAAATGTTCTAAAGAAAACGTATTTTCTTCAAATCCCTCAATTTTTTGGTTCAGAAAGTCTTTCACCAGCTGAGGGATACTGTCTATATCGTTAAAGGATATTTTATTGATTGTTTTCAACCTGTTTCGATTTTAGTTGAACAAATACCATACAAGCCCGATATTCAGTCTGAAGTCATAAACCGGATAATGCGGGAATGCATAGGCTTTATTGTTGGAAATTACCGTTCCTATCTGCTGTCCCTCTACATAAAAGAACATTTTTTTAACTTTCATATTGATATAAAGATCGGCAATGGGCTGTCCTCCGATTGAGAATGCATCGGCATTAGGAAGGATGTATTCGTTAAGGATCGGGAAATAGTCTCTCGATGCAAATTTGGAGAAATAATAGACTTTCACTCCGGCCTGAATTTCAGCTGCCTTTTTAAATGCCCGGGTCTGATAGAAAAAATTGGCTCTACCGATAAAACCCGGCATGGGAAGAAGGTCTTTATTCGTTAATGCATTCTGGAAATGAAGTCTTGTATTTAAATGAAATTTCTTAAAACTGAATGTGGCATCTCCTCCGATCTGGGAAATACTCAGTGAACTCTCACTCTGTTTTGGATTGGCACTGCTGTCAAAATAGGCATAGTTGTCTATTCTGAAATAATTGGCAAATAACTCGGTTTTGAACCATTTCAGGTTGATGCTCCCACCAATCTCAGTGACTGATTGATTTTTAGCATTTTCAAGATAATAATTGAACCCATTATAAGCGGAAGTATTCAGTAAATAGTTAAATGACGGATAAGCACTCTGGAAGTTTACCCTGGCATTGACAAAATAATCTTTGATGGGTTCAAATTTAAGATTATTAGCTGTTCTGAGATAACTTCCGAACTGGCTTCCGTTTGAAAACTCCAGAAAGGATTTCAACTGGATTTTATCCCAAAGTTTTACCTGAAGATTTCCTACGGCTCCTATTCTGTTTTCCTTCAATTCTCCCGGCAGGGTTGTCCCGTTGACCGTAGCAAGATCTCTTACTCCAAATTTCAGCATCTGATAACGAACTCCTGCATCAAGTTTGAATTTTTCATTATCGAAAACAAGGCTTACCGTATTACTGAAATTATCTGAATATTTTTTTGTTGTCAGAGGAAAACCGCTGATCACCTGTGTAGCGGCATCGGTATACCAGTAAGATTCCAGCTGTCCCTGGTTATAATAATATTTATTTCCCTGGTGGAAAACGGTATGTCTTATACTGAAAGGAAATTTCTCTGCATTGAAAGGGGTAAACTGATGGCTGAGATAATATCTTCTGTAGGAGAACTGCGAGCTTGATGATGCCAGATTTACCTGGGCATTCTGTCTGTTTTTGTAGTTGCTGTCACCATTCTGAAATTTATCATCATCCTGGATTCCTCCACTTTCCTGATTATTGACATTCTGGTGAAGGTAATGGGCGAAGAGTTCATAGTTCCCGCTTTTGGAAACATAATGTCCTGAGAAAATGGTATTGTTATTAGCCGCTAATGAATTCCTGTAAAATCCCTGAGAGCGCAGTCCCATATATTCAACTGCAAAATTGAATCTTTTACCGATATTCTGGGTATAGGTTGAGTTAAGAGCGGCCCCGTTTTTCATAGCGGTATGGTAAATGAAAGATGCCGTTGGTGTTTTTACATCGTAGTATTTAACGTCATCAACTCCTAAGATCATATAGGACTTATTGGAAGGCAAAAGAGACAGGTTCTGTTCGGCATTCACTTCATATACAAGAGGATTGAATCCAGCTCCTATGTTGGCAGGCTGAACTTTACCAAAATTGTCTCTGTTATTGTACTGTGAGAAGATGTGGGTCTTATCAAAGGTCATCACGGTATCAAATACTTTCTTTTCAGAAAACTGGGTCTGATACAGATAATCGTTAATTGTAGGTTTAAAAATCTTCAGAGAGTCTTTTTTCCCTGTATCAATGACCAGGGTGTCTTCTGCTTTTTTAACCGGATTGGCTGGATCTGCTGTATTGACGATCTGAGCTTTTGTAAAACCGCTGAAGGCAACAAGTATAAGAAATAAGTATTTCATGTATCTATATATTATCACAAAATCATAAGATCTCCGAGACATGGCAGGGTGCTGATTTTGTAAAGCAAAAATAAGAAATAATGTCAAAATAATGGTCTATAAACATTTTCTTATCCTGAATCGTATAAAAGACTCTTATAAATGTTGATTCAAAAAGATGTAGAGCTGAATTGCATTATTTTGATGTACCATTTTAAATAAAAAAGGCAGGATAAAATGTTATCCTGCCTTCTATATGATTCATTTAATTTTTAAAATTAAATCTTACCATCCAACGTTCTGCTGAATATTCGGATTAGCAAATATTTCAGAATAAGGAATTGGTAAAGTCATTTTGTCTACATTAGGGAAAGTAGTATTCGGATAAGCAGCAGTTGCATCACTTGCAGCTCTGGTTACAATTTTACCGTTTCTCTTCAGGTCAGACAATCTTTTTCCTTCTAACGGGAATTCTCTGAATCTTTCTTCCAGAATTTTATCAATAGCATCGGTTGCACTTGTAAAGGCAGCATCATTGGTATACTGAACAGCATATCCTCCGGTAGGAACAGGAACAAGAGTATTAGTACCATTTCCGTTTCTTGCTTTACGAACTAATAGATAATCATTGTAAGCTCCTGGCAGATCACCACCTTTAGCTTTAGCTTCAGCTCTTAACAAAATGATCTCAGCAGTTCTAATCGCTTTAACATTGGCAATACCTCTGTTCTGAGTAGTTCCATAATATTTTTTGAAAACTGTATTACTATTTAAATATGCAGCTCTTCTTAAATCCGCAGCGTTATATTTTGGAAGTAAAGTAGTAGATGGCGACCAAAATGTTCCTAAAGAAGGTGAAGTATATAAACCTCCGATATTCACACTTGCAGCTCCAACAATATTAATCTGCTGGAAAATCACCTCTGAACCGTCTACTGCACCATTCATAGTACCTGCACCAGCAATCGGGTCAGCCCAAACCGGAGCAACATTATTGACCATTGACGGCACCCCTGTAACGTTATCATATGTAACGGAAGCACCTTTTAACACTTTGGAACCAATCGCCAAATTAGCTGCAGTAATAGCATTAGGATAATCATTCATTTCCAGGTATACCTGTGCTTTCATTGCATTTAATGCATCTCTGCTAATATACTTGTTATTTGTATTACTTGGATTTAAAGCTAACGCCGCATTAAGATCAGCTAAAACATTCTGATAAGAAGTCTGCATATTATCTCTAGGTGGAGTACCATAAGTAATATCTTTTGCTGTCTTCATGTAAACACACCCTAATGCATTTGCACTATATTTTGGTGAGAAGTTCTCTAAAATCAGCATATGGTTAAAAGCTCTCATCCCCAAAGCTTCCGCCTTAATCTGGTTTTTTGATAAAACAGTAGAGTTCCAAGTGATTCCGTCATTATTAACAGTATCAATGTTATCTAAAACTTTATTTGCAGTAAATATAGTTCTGTAAGCACTATACCATAGTCCTTCAACATCTCCATCCTGTGATGTGAATGTTCTTCCCCATAAAAATACTCCACTACCATTATTCGTAGTAGCAATTTTAAGTTCGTCTGTCATTAGAGCCTGAATAAAACCTTCACTAGCCAATGGCATTGTCTGATAGGTATTATTAAGCAATTGTTGTAAGTTACGAATATCTGTTAATGTCTCAGGAGTTTCCGGAAGAGCGTCCGGATTAACATCCTCCAATAGATTAGTACAACTTACAGTTGTAAGTCCTAGCACAGAAGCTAAAAGTATTCTATTTATATAGTTTTTCATAATGATTTTAAGAATTAAAAAGTTATCGTAGTTCCTAATGAAATTACTCTTGGAGTAGGATATTCATATTGTGCAATATTATTATCATCATCCGGATCAAAGCCAGTCCATTTAGTCCAAGTATAAAGGTTCGTTCCTTCTGCAAAGATTGTAATACCACTAACTACACCACGTAACATGTCTTTAGGAAGATCATAACCTAATCTAACATTCTTCAGTCTGATAAACGATGCATTTTCTATGAATTTAGAGGAGAACTCCACTTTATATTCACCACCCTGTACATCCGTAATCTGTCCTGGAGTTGTCCAAACATCCAATTGGTTTACATTCTGATTCAGGTACCAGAAACTTGGGTTTTCCTGGAAGAATCTCTGATTATTAAATCTTGAGAAACCAGATTTCCACTGGAACTGAGAAGATAATGAGAATCCTTTATAATTCAGGTCAAGACCAAATCCTCCCATATAAGGTGCATAGAAAGTACCCCATCCGGTTTTATTATTGATCGCATCATAAACCTCTGTTGGATTTCCATTAACATCCTGATAGATCGGTGCTCCTGTCTGTGGGTTTACTCCTGTCCAGCCTACGATGAAGTGGCTACCTAAAGCTTCTCCAACTCTGATAATAGAAGTTCCCTGCTCAAACTGATTAACCTGACCTAAATCTGTAATTTTATTTTTATTATATGCAAAGTTTGCAAATAATGAAAGTTTGAAATCTTTGTTTCTGATAACATCTCCATGTAAGTCAACTTCCACCCCTTTATTGCTCATTTTACCTGCATTCCAGTTGTCAATTGCGCTAAATCCTGAAGTTGCGGAAAGGCTGTAAGTTACATATAAGTCTTTTGTCTGTCTGTCGTAAACATCTACGGATCCCCAAAGTCTATTTTTAAACAATCCAAAATCTAAACCAAGGTTAACCTGTCTTTCTTTCTCCCATTTATAGTTTTCATTAAGAGGGCTTCCAACTGCCAAAGATCTTGATGTATCATATAGAGAACCATATGAATAGTATTGCAAATCATTGTAAGGGTATAGTGTAGTTGGATCACCGGTATTACCTGTCCAACCGATACTACCTCTTAACTTCAATTCGTTAAAAATACTATCGGACATGAAGTTTTCTTTATTAATTGCCCAAGCTGCCGATACCCCTCCGAAAGTACCTGCTTTTTCAGCTTTTGAGAACTGAGAGCTGGCTTCCCTTCTTATGTTGGCATCAAAGAAATATTTATTATCATAGTTATATGAAATAGATCCTAATGCAGCTAAAGTAGTAAATCTTGTAGATCCGCCGCTAAGAACAGGAATAAGGGTAGCTGAAGTAATAATAGAAGCAGGTGTATTAGCTGCAACATTATAACCAGTATATCCAAGACTCTCTCTGAATCTTCCAACATATTCTCCTAAGATATATGCAGAAAAATTGTGCACATCATTAAAGGTATTTTTGTAAGATAATCTGGCGTTCGAAGTAAGAGTAGTCCAGTTGGAAATTGATCTTGTTAAAGATCCGTTTCTACCTGGGTTCGTAGTAGAACCATAGTAAGTAGCAGGATTGTTGTAGGTAGTACTGTTATTTTGAGTAAAATCCACCCCACCCATTACTCTTGCAGTAAAGTGATCATCAAAATCATATTCACCAAATACACTCGAAATCAATTTCATTTGTTTTCTTCCTCTTGCACCTTCCATAGTCTGCTCAAGAGCTCTTGCACCGTAATTTAATGCATAAGACGCTGAACCAAACAAACCTTGGTTAACCGCATAAGACCCGTCCGGGTTATATGGTGTTAATACAGGAGCTGTGTTCACTGCAAAGAAAGGGTTATTGGTAAATACACCCGCTTCACCAGTGATATTGGCTGTTTTATTGAAACTCAATGATGAGTTAACACCAAATCTAAAATTCCTACCATTACCGGAATTAATCTTAGTATTCAATGTATATCTGTCTAAGCTGGAATTAAGTGCAATACCATCCTGGCTAAACTGTGCCAATGAAACATAATAGCTGGTATTATCACTACCACCTGAAACTGCGATATCATTTGAACTGGTTCTACCTGTTCTAAAGAATACTTTAGTCCAGTCTGTGTATAGCTCCGGCTTATCTGCATAATATGCTACATCACTATCATCAAAATTCCCCCATTTATGATTCCAGTCTAGCCATTGCTGAGCATTCATTAATTGGTATTTATATTTACCTTTCATTGCTATACCCGTTTGACCTGTATACTGAACTCGAAGAGCACCTTTTTTACCTGATTTAGTTTTCACCAAAATCACCCCGGCTCCACCGGCTGCTCCATACTGAGCTTTTGCGGCTGCATCTTTCAATACGGAAACCTCTTCAAAGTCATTTGGGTTCAGACCAGCGAACGCTGTTGAATTCAAAGGAACACCGTCCACAACATATAAAGGAGTAGTACCTCCATTGATTGATCCAGCACCTCTAATAATGATATTACCTCCGGTACCCGGCTGTCCGGATCCAACCATTACATCTACCCCTGCAATACGTCCTCCTAAATTCTGAACAAAGTTACCAACAGGCACATTATTCAATTCAGCAGCTTTTACTGTACCTACAGCAGTTGTTACAGCTTCTTTCTTTTTATTGCTATAACCAACCATTACTACTTCATCAATTTGAGTTGCTTTAGTAGCTAATGTATCATTCTTTTTTGTTTGCGCAAAAGCCACTGCTCCTAAGAAGAACACAGCCCCGGCACTTAATACACGTAGTTTAACATTCATATTAACAAATTTTAATATATTTTAATGGGCAAATATGTTAATAAATATTAACACTTGCAAGTTTTTAAGTAGCATCTGCAACACTTTTTTTTACATTTTAGTATAAAAATTACATCAAATAAACAGGATTTAACAATAATACTTAATTTTTATTTCATAAAATATAAATTTTTTACGTCTCTATTTTTTTTTAACGCATTATTGCCAATGTAAAAAATATTATTTAGAATCAATATAAATTATAAAAATATAATTCATTACCTAAAAATACATTTATAAAAAAGTGAATTTCACATATTTAAAAGAATAAAATTCTATTTTATTTTAAAATAAAAAAAGCAAATTTGAAGCAATTTCACCGATTAATTCCCAATTCTCCCTGTTGCCATACTATACCCCACATTAAACAACAAATGCTATACATCTTATCAGCAGTCACTTAACAGCTGAAAATTATATGTATCATTTTAAACATCATCGGATTGAATTCATCATAAAATTGCAACAATTCATATTTGATTTTATGATAAATATTACGTCAAAAAAATGTGAATTAACAATAATTATAAATTAATATTTACTATAAATTAAAAATTTAACTAATTGATGAATACTAAACTGCCAATTATAGAGAAGAAGGCACAAAAAAAAGCTGCCTCAAATGAGACAGCTTTCTATTTATAGAGAAATCTGTTATTTCAGTTTCTTCTTAACTGCTACTTCTTCGTAGACTTCAAGAATATCCCCGATTTCAATATCATTATATCCCTTCAGGTTCAATCCACATTCGTAACCTTTTGTTACTTCCTTCACATCATCTTTGAAACGTTTTAAACTCTCAAGCTCCCCGTCGAATTTCACAATACCATCTCTCAGCAAACGTACCTTCGACTGTCTTGTTACTTTTCCGGTAAGAACCATACATCCTGCGATAGTTCCAACCTTAGAAATCTTAAATACCTCACGGATCTCTACATTACCAATTACCTGCTCCTGAATTTCCGGAGAAAGCATTCCTTCCATTGCTTCTTTTACCTCATCAATGGCTTTATAGATTACAGAGTAGGTTCTGATTTCAATTTCCTCACGGTCTGCCAATTCTTTTGCATTGGCACCGGCCCTCACGTTGAATCCAATGATAATAGCGTCTGATGCTGCTGCCAGGTTGATGTCAGATTCTGTAATCTGTCCTACTCCTGAGTGAAGAATCTTCACGCTGATTTCCTCTGTGGATAATCTCTGTAACTGATCAGAAAGTGCTTCCACAGAACCATCCACGTCACCTTTAAGGATAATATTCAATTCTTTGAATTCTCCTAAGGCAATACGTCTGCCCAGCTCTTCAAGTGTTGTATGTTTTTTCGTTCTGATGGAAAGTTCTCTCTGAAGCTGCTCTCTCTTATTCGCGATAGCTTTACCTTCACTTTCGTCTGCATATACACGGAATTTATCTCCGGCAGTCGGTGCTCCGTCCAGACCTAAAATGGTTGCCGGAATTGAAGGACCTGCTTCAGCAAGATTTTTACCTCTTTCATCAAGCAAAGCTTTTACTTTACCGTGATTTTTACCTGCTACTACGTAATCACCTACTCTTAAAGTTCCGGTCTGTACCAACATGGTGGCAACGTAACCTCTACCTTTATCAAGAGATGCCTCGATAACAACACCGTTTGCCGAACGGTCAGGATTCGCTTTTAATTCAAGCATTTCAGCCTGTAATAAAACTTTTTCCAATAACACATCCACATTATTACCAAACTTAGCTGAAATCTCCTGTGCCTGAACATTTCCACCCCATTCTTCCACTAAAACCGGAGGGTTTAAGCCAGAAAGCTGCTGACGGATGTTGTCAGGATTCGCGTTAGGTTTATCTACTTTGTTGATTGCAATAATCATTGGTACCTGTGCAGCCTGAGCGTGAGCAATAGCTTCTTTCGTCTGTGGCATCACATCATCATCGGCAGCAATTACAATAATTGCAATATCGGTGATCTGTGCACCTCTCGCTCTCATCGCGGTAAAGGCTTCGTGACCCGGCGTATCCAAGAAGGTGATTCTCTGACCGTTTTCCAGTTTCACGTTGTAAGCACCGATATGCTGTGTAATACCTCCGGATTCACCGGCAATTACGTTGGTCTTTCTGATATAATCCAGCAATGAAGTCTTACCGTGGTCAACGTGCCCCATCACCGTAACAACAGGCGCTCTTGACAATAAGCTTTCTTCTGTATCGATTTCATCTTCGGAATCTGTATCTTCAAGGTCAGCATCGGAGAATTCAATTTTATATCCGAATTCATCTGCTACCAATAATAAGGTATCGGCTTCCAGTCTCTGGTTCATGGTAACCATTACCCCTAATGAGAAACAGGCAGAAATTACTTCAGTCGGAGAAACGTTCATCAAACTTGCCAGCTCACCTACTGTGATAAATTCTGTCACCTTAAGTGTTCTGTCCTGTGCTTCCAGTTCCTGCTGACGCTCGTCCTGTTCTCTACGGAATGTTCTCTTATCTTTTCTGTGTTTGGCAGATTTCGATTTACCTCCTTTATTGGTAAGTTTTTCAAGGGTTTCCTTGATCTGGTTTTTAACCTGTTCGTCTGTTAATTCAACCGGCATAACTCTTTGACCAGGTCTGTTGTTTTGACCGCCTTTCTTGAATCCACCACCTTGTCCACCCTGACGGTTTCCTCCCTGGTTATTTCCGAAACGGTTTCCACCCTGGCCTCCCTGGCCCTGAGGACGGTTACCCTGACCTCCCTGACCCTGACGATTTCCGCCCTGGCCACCTTGACCCTGAGGACGGTTACCCTGTCCGCCCTGGTTATTATTTCCTGAGTTCTGATTATTCCCCTGGCCCTGCTGATTATTTTGCCCGCCCGGTTTTTCAATTCTCTTTCTTTTCTTTTTGGCTCCTGAGCCCGGTTTAGGTGCAAATTGGGTTAAGTCAATTTTTTCACCTACAATTTTAGGACCGTCCAGCTTTTGGTAAACAGTCTCAATTTTTTGAGGTTCCTGAGATTCCGGCTCAGTTTTTTGAGGTTCAGCAGATTTCACTTCAGTCGCAGGTTCTGCCTGCTTAGGAGTTTCTTTTACTGGTTCTGCCGGTTTTTCCTCTTCTTTTTTCTCCTCCATTTTTGGTTTGTCTTTTTTCACTGGTCTGTTTCTGGATTCTATCTGAGACAAATCAATTTTATCCAGAACTTTAAATTCCTGTTTTTCAGGAGCTGCTTTCACTTCCGGTTCAGCCACAACTTCTTCTTTCTTTTCTTCAACCGGTGCCGGTGCCGGAGCAGCTGCCGGAGCCTCAGGAGTTTCTTCCACTTCAGGCTTGGTAGAATCCAGATCTATTTTACCTAAAATTTTAGTTTCCGGTTTATTAGCTTTAGCTCTTATTACTTCAGGGGTTTTCTTTTCTTCAATTTCCAGTTTTTCTTCCGGAACTTTCGTGATCACCACCTCATGGGAAGCTTTACGCTGTTCACCGTCTTTGGCAAACTCAGCCTCCAATGCAGAATATGCCGCTTCTTCTAATTGAGCGTTAGGATTGCTTTCAACTTCGAAACCCCTTGACTGTAAAAACTCTACTAATCTGGACATCGAAATATTGAATTCCTTAACCGCTTTATTTAATCTAATTTTTGGCATCTATATATTTACGTATTTTTTTAATTCTTAAAATTAAAGTATTTCCTTTTTACTGTTTATTAAAGATTTATTTCCTAATCTTCAAATTCTTCTCTCAGAATACGTTTTACCTCTTCAATCGTCTCTTCTTCAAGGTCAACCATATTTAAAAGACTTTCGGTATCTTTATCCAATACTGATTTTGCAGTTGTAAGACCTACTTTCTTAAATTCATCCAAAATCCACTGCTCGATATCGTCATTAAATTCTCTCAATTCAACATCGTCATCCTCGCTGGACTCTCTGTATACATCAATTTCATAACCTGTCAACCAAGAAGCCAGTCTGATATTCTGTCCCTGCTTACCGATCACTTTGGAAATCTCTTCAACCGGAGTATATACTAATGCATAGTTCTGCTCCTCGTTGATGTCGATCTTGTTGATGGTAACGTTTCCTAAAGCTCTTTTTACTAAAATCTCAGGATTTTTAGACCACTGAATAACATCGATGTTTTCATTTCTCAACTCTCTTACAACGCCATGAATTCTGGATCCTTTAACACCCACGCAGGCGCCCACAGGATCTATTCTGTCGTCATAAGCATCTACTGCGATCTTCGCTTTTTCACCCGGAATTCTCACTACTTTTTTAAGCATGATGGTTCCGTCCTGAATTTCAGGAATTTCCAGTTCTAATAATTTCTCCAGGAATTTCGGAGCAGTTCTGGAAATAATGATCTGTGGCTTAGATCCTTTAAAATCTACTGTTTCTACAATAGCTCTGATATTTTCTCCTTTTTTAAAGAAATCGGATGGGATCTGATTTTCTTTCGGCAAAATGAATTCGTTTCCTTCATCATCCAACAGGATCACATGTTTGTGACGGATATGGTGGATTTCTCCCACAACAATCTCCCCGATCTTATCTCTGAACTGTTCATAAAGCATAGCATTGTTATGCTCCTGAAGTTTCGTTGCTAAGATCTGCTTCAGTGTAAGAATATTTCTTCTTCCCAACTGGGCAACAGGAATCTCCATTGTAAAATCTTCACCCACTTCAAAGGTAGGATCGATTTTCTTTGCTTCTGAGATTTCGATTTCAAGATCATCGTCTTCAGACATTTCGTCTTCTACAATGGTTTTATTTAGAAATATCTGAAAATCTCCTTTATCAGGGTTCACAATTACATCAAAATGATCATCCGAATCAAATCTCTTTCTTAAAAGAGTTTTCAGTGAATCTTCAATAATTGCCATAAGATCAATCTTACTGATCCCTTTTTCGTCTTTAAAATCACCGAAGGATTCAATCAACGCTATATTATCCATTTATTCTTTTTTCTTTTTAAAATTTAATTACTACTAATGCTTTCTTTATTTCAGAGTAAGGAATTTCTTTTTCCTCCTCCACATCCACTTTCCCTTTCCCGATATCTTTCGGCTTCCGGTAGCGTAAAACAAGGGTGATTTTATCATCATCCACTTTGGCAAGTTCGCCTTCAATTTTGGAAGAATCCGCTAAAAGCACTTCAACTTCTCTTCCTATATTTTTCTTAAACTGTCTTGGTGTAGACAGCGGTTCGCTTAATCCTGCCGACATCACCTGAAGGCTGAAATCATGCTCTTCACGATCCATATTGAATTCCACGGCACGGCTGGCATCAAGACAGTCCTGCAGTGTAACTCCGTTATCTCCATCTAAAATCACTGTAATATCATCCCCTGCAGAAATCTTTAAATCGATCAGAAATAAATCGTTTCTGGTTTCAAGGAATTCATTTAATAATTCTTCAATTTTTTTTCTAAACTCCATATGATTAATCTTGATTTACCCGTACGAAAAAAGGCTTTCTTCCGAAGCCTTCCCATTTTTTTCCGTAAATCCAGTGCAAATATACGTATTTTTTTCTACAAATACAAAATGAACTTAGTATCAAGTAAATAACACGAAAATTTTATTACAGGAAATTAAGAAAGCGGATGAAGGTATTTTTATTACTTTTGCGATAGAAATTTTTAAAAACAGACATTTTGAATATAACGATTGTAGGAACGGGTTATGTAGGGCTGGTTACAGGAACTACCCTGGCAGAACTCGGCAATTCAGTATACTGTGTTGATATTGATGAAAAAAAAGTGGAAGGTATGAAAAACGGCGTTGTTCCCATCTATGAGCCGAACCTTGAAGAAATGTTCCTGAGGAATATACAGTCTGAAAGGCTGTTTTTCACCACCAATCTTAAAGAGGCTTTAGACAAAAGCGAAGTGGTTTATCTGGCTCTTCCTACTCCTCCGGGAGAAGACGGTTCTGCAGATCTCTCCTATGTACTTAACGTTGCGAACAACATTGGGGAACTCATGACAGAATATAAGGTCATTGTTAATAAAAGTACCGTTCCGGTAGGAACTGCCGATAGAGTAAGGGAAGTCATTTCCTCTAAAACCGACATTCCTTTTGATGTAGTTTCGAACCCTGAATTTTTAAGGGAAGGTTTTGCCGTAGAAGATTCTATGAACCCGTCAAGGGTTGTGGTAGGAGCAAGTTCGGAAAGAGCCAAAGACGTTATGTCCAAAATCTATCAGCCATTTACCAATACGGGAATTCCGATCATCTTTATGGATGAAAAATCTTCGGAGCTTACCAAATATGCATCCAACTCTTTTCTTGCCGTAAAGATCACGTTTATGAATGAGATCGCCAATTACTGTGAAAAAGTAGGGGCAGATGTAGATAAAGTAAGGCTGGGAATGGGAAGTGACGACAGAATCGGGCACCGTTTTCTATTCCCGGGAATCGGATATGGCGGAAGCTGTTTCCCTAAAGATGTGAAAGCATTGATTAAATCCGGAAAGCAGGAAGATTTTAATTTCCAGATTCTGGAGGCGACAGAAAATGTGAATACGTCACAGAAGGTCATCCTGGTTTCAGAAATTGAAAAATATTTCGGAGGAAACCTTAAAGGTAAAAAGATTGCCATGTGGGGATTAGCTTTCAAAGCCAATACGGATGACATCAGGGAAGCTTCATCTTTAGACAATATTGCTCTTCTTTTAGAAAAAGGCGCAGAAATTGTAGCTTATGATGCCGTAGCTGAAAATAATGTACAGAAACTTTTAGGCAACAGCATTCAGTACGCCAAAGGAATGTATGATGCCCTAGAGGATGCAGATGCTTTATTCATCGCTACCGAATGGCCGGAATTCAAGAATCCGAATTTTGAGCTCATGGCTAAAAAAATGAAAAACAAAGTTATTTTTGACGGAAGAAATATGTACCCGCTGGAAGTTCCTGAACAAAACGGGTTTTATTATAAAAGCATAGGAAGAAAAACGATTTCCTAAATTATGCCAATTGTAAAAGATTTCAAATTTTGGCTCATAGCCTGTTTAGGACTGATTTATTTTGGTTTGATATATTATTACAGATGGGTGTCCTCAGACGGACTCTCAGTTACATACCAATCATACAATGTCTTGAATGGATTAGGATTAGTCTGGAATTCAGGAGAAAGAACCTATGTTTCTACCTCTCCTCTTTTTACGGTTGTGTCTATTCCTCTCACCTACATTTTTGATGTATTATTCAGTATATTTCATATTTCAGAAAATAAAATATTCAGCATCCCCATTATTATTAATATGATATTCTCAGTTACATCAGTCACGATGATATTGAGATATCTGTATTTAAAGACCGCAACAGTTAAACCTGAAGGAATTATTATACTGCTGTCCGGTTTTGGGCTGTTACTCACTTCAAGTTTTTATATTGACTTCAGCACCAGCGGATTAGAAAACTCATTGTCCTATTTGGTCATTGCATGGTTTACAATACTCAGTATGAATGAAAAAGCTCCGAAAACAGTTTTCCTGCTTCCTGTTGCTGTTGCTTTGGTTTTTCTTACCCGATATGATTTTTTTCTGATAGTCTGTCCAACGATATTCTATTATTTCTACAAACATAAATTCACAAAAGGATTTATGGTAATGTGTATCATTATATTGGGATGGCTTGCATTTTCTTTCTTTTATTTCGGGAGCATATTTCCTAACAGCTTTTATCTTAAAACCAATAATTTCAATCTTTATCAGTCTTTATTTTATTATAAGGAAAACCTGTTCAAAAGCAAACCCATGTTTCTGTTGATAGCTTTAGGATTATACAGTTCATATTTTACCAATAAAAAAATATTTCTCGGGATCATCTTCTATCTGGTTTATATATTCATCGTACGTGATTATATGTTTGGAAGACTTTTTACTGTTTTGGTACCTGTTTCCATCATTTCAGTTATAGAATTTATCTCTACAAAAGAAATCCGGGCCTATAAAAAGAATTTCATTAAAATATCTTCATTTTCCCTGATCTTATTCGCCGTTATTTTTTTCTTTCCTCCGGCAGTAAAGCTGCATGCGGATAATTATATAAAAGGACGTTTCCTTTTAATGAACGAAAGAGAGTATTATACAAGGAAGTTTTCAGATATTCACTTCATCTACAATAAACCGGTAAGAAAAGTAACAGCTATTAACACCGACGTACAAATGCTTCATGCCCCTTTGCTGCCCGGAAATCAGAATGCTTATTTTATAGATCCGGTGGGTCTGGCCAGCCCTTTTATTACCTACTATATAAAGAATTACGGAAGCCAGGGAGAAAGACCGGGGCATTATTTTGCAAATATTGATCATTTAAAAGCAATCGGACTCTTTGATTCCGTACTTTTGAATAAAAATGTATTGCAGGATAAAAATATAGCGGAGCTCTACGATGACGTTAATATCATCTCGAAAGGAAGTATTTTTAGTTTAAACAGACTAAAAACAATTATTAAATTACACACTCACAATTATAAAAGTACAGACAATGAATAATGTAATCATTACCGGAGGGGCCGGATTTATCGGATCTCATGTTGTAAGAGAATTTGTAAAAAACAATCCGGACATGACAATCATCAACCTTGATGCATTAACCTATGCCGGAAATCTGGAAAATCTGAAGGATATAGAAAACGAGCCCAATTATATCTTTGAAAAGGCCGACATTACAAAACCTGAAGAATTAAGAAGAGTATTTGAAAAATACAATCCTGATGCCGTAGTTCATTTAGCCGCCGAAAGTCATGTAGACAGAAGCATTACAGATCCTATGGCTTTTATCAACACGAATGTGAACGGAACCGCCAATCTCCTGAATCTGTGTAAAGAATTCTGGACCCTGAATCCTGATCACACCCACGGAAGATTTCCGGATGAAAAAAGAAACAACCTGTTCTATCATGTTTCCACAGACGAAGTATACGGAAGTTTAGGAGAGACAGGGTTTTTCCTGGAAACCACACCATACGATCCGCAGTCTCCGTATTCAGCATCAAAAGCAGCTTCAGACCACCTGGTAAGAGCTTACGGAAATACCTACGGAATGCCGTTCATCGTTTCCAACTGCTCTAATAATTACGGGCCGAATCATTTCCCGGAAAAGCTGATTCCTCTTTGTATTTCCAATATCATCAATGAAAAACCTCTGCCTATTTACGGTGACGGAAAATATACAAGAGACTGGCTTTTTGTGATTGATCACGCCAAAGCGATCCACCAGATCTTCAATGAAGCCAAAACTGGAGAAACGTACAACATCGGAGGATTCAACGAATGGCAGAACATCGATCTTGTAAAAGAATTAATCAGACAGATGGATGCCAAATTAGGAAAACCTGAAGGCTATTCTGAAAAACTCATCACGTTTGTAAAAGACAGACCGGGACACGATAAGCGCTATGCTATCGACGCAGCGAAACTCAACAAAGATCTTGGATGGAAACCATCTGTAACCTTCGAAGAAGGACTGGGCAAAACCATCGACTGGTACCTTGAAAATAAAGAATGGCTTGAAAACGTAACCAGCGGTGATTACCAGAAGTATTACGAAAAACAATATAACTAGAATATAACAAAACACGCTCTGCTGTGCACATTCTGTCATTTTTTTGACCTTAACGGGCAGCGGGGACAACTTACAAAATAAAAGATGAAAGGAATCATATTAGCCGGAGGCTCCGGAACCAGACTTTACCCTCTTACGATTGCCGTAAGCAAGCAGCTGATGCCTGTTTATGATAAACCGATGATCTATTATCCGCTTTCCACCTTACTGTTGGCAGGAATCAAGGATATCCTGATCATTACAACCCCTCACGATCAGCCGGGTTTCATTAAATTATTAGGAGACGGATCCCAGATCGGATGCAATATAGAATATGTGGTACAGCCAAGCCCGGACGGACTTGCCCAAGCCTTTATTTTAGGAGAACAGTTTATCGGGAATGATTCCGCCGCACTGGTATTGGGAGACAATATATTTTACGGCTCAGAAATGGGAACACTCCTGAAGAACAAAACCAATCCGGACGGAGGGGTGGTCTTTGCCTATCACGTTTCAGATCCGGAAAGATACGGAGTGGTAGAATTTGATGCTGATTTAAAAGCCGTTTCTATTGAAGAAAAACCTTTACAGCCCAAATCAAACTATGCCGTTCCCGGACTTTATTTCTACGATAACGAAGTGGTGGAGATCGCCAAAAACATCCGGCCTTCCGCAAGAGGAGAACTGGAAATTACCGACGTGAATAACGTTTACCTAAGCAAAGGAAAACTTGAAGTAGGGGTACTTGACAGGGGAACTGCCTGGCTGGATACCGGAACTTTCGACTCTCTTCACGATGCTTCAGAATTCGTAAGTGTTATTGAAAAAAGACAGGGCTTCAAAATCGGATGTATAGAGGAAATCGCCTTCAGAAATAAATTCATCAACGAAGAGAAACTTCTTGAAACGGCAACAAAATATGGTAAAAGCGGCTACGGTGAATACCTGAAGCAACTGATCAAAAAATAGATGTACAATCTTACATAATTTACAAACTATTGGTCTTATGGCCAATAGTTTTTTAATGGATCATATCACCGTGCTCTTTATATTCTGATATATATTTTAATCACAGTAGAAATATCAGATTTTCTCTGATAGTAATTTTATAATTAACTTTGAGGAATTTAAAGAACTATTTAAATACATTAATGGAGAACAATAAACCACAGATAATAACTTTCGATAAAATAGGATCGTCACAGCTGGGCTACATTACCATCGCCGAAGCTCAGAAGAATATCCCTTTTGATATCCAGCGTGTATACTGGACCTACTTCACCCCTCATGATGTGACGCGTGGAGGACATGCCCATAAAGAACTTCAGCAGGTTATATTTGCTGTTTCCGGAATTATTACCTTTAATACGGAAGATAAGGATGGAAATAAAGAAACATTTGTTCTGGATCATCCTACCAAAGGGCTCTATATTCCAAAACTGGTATGGAGGGATATTCAGTTCTCCCATAATGCGGTATTGCTGTGCCTTGCCTCAGAAATCTATGACGAAGAAGATTATTTCAGAGATTATGAAAGCTTCAGGGAAACAGTCAGTAAAAACCTATAAAAATTCATCAAAATGATCATTGAATATAAAGGAATTAAACTGAGACTGGTGGATACAGACGATGCCGAATTTATCGTTTCCATCAGGAACAATGAAAAAAAATCGAGGTTCATTTCAAAAACGTCCCCGGATGTGGATGCCCAAAAACAGTGGATTTCAAACTATAAAGTGCGTGAGCAGGAACATAAAGAATATTATTTTATAGCCTATGACGAAAACAACGAAGATTTCGCAACATACAGGGTCTACAAAATAGAATCCGGGCTGCCGGAAATCGGAAGCTGGGTCTCAAAACCTGATTACGCCAACATCAAAAACTCCATAAAAGTAGACATGGCTGTAAAAGACTATGTCCTGAATGAACTGAAATTCGATACGATCCAGTTCGAAGTGAGAAAACAGAATACCTCCGTCAACAGCTATCACAGGCTTTTCAAACCTGAGCTGGTAAAAACCGATGAGGAAAACAATTATTATCTCCTGAACAGAGAAACTTTTAATTCCGTACTTCCGGATATCCTTAAAAAATTTAAAATTTAAACATATGTCAATTAACGAATTCATTGAAAAATTTCAGTCTCAGCTGGAAAATACAGACGTAACGGTAGCCCCTGAAACAGAATACAGTAAAGAAAGCTACTGGGATTCCCTTACGGCAATGGTCATCAAAGTAATGATTGAGGACGAATACGGTGTTGATATGGAGCCTGAGCAGATCACCGCTTTAAGTAATATAAACGCTCTGTATTCATTTGTTTCTGAGAAAAAACAATAAATACTGAACAATGGCCTTTATCAAACATATTTCAACATACATCCCCGGGACGGTGATTTCCAATGAAGAAATTTCAGCCAAATTTCCGGATTGGGAAAGCGATAAGATCCTTGAAAAAATAGGAATCAGGAACAGGAATATTACCGGTGAGGACGAATATACTTCCGACATCGCGGTGAAAGCCCTCAACAGACTGGTTGAAGAATACAGCATTGATAAATCTGAAATCGATTATCTTATCGTCTGTACCCAAAGCCCCGACTACTTCCTGCCTGCTACCGCCTGCCTTGTTCAGTCCCAGGCCGGCCTGAATACAAGCTGCGGAGCTATTGACATCAACCAGGGGTGCTCGGGATATATTTACGGATTATCTCTGGCCAACGCACTTGTTGAGGCTAAAATGATGAAAAATGTGGTTTTAATAACGGCAGAAACCTATTCCAAACACATTCATGAGGATGACAAAGGAAATATCAGCCTTTTCGGTGACGCCGCCACTGCAACCCTGATCTCCGGAGACGGAGATTTTGAAATCCTGAAATTCTCAGTAGGAACCGATGGTGAAGGCGCCAAAAACCTCATCGTAAAAAACGGCGCTGTAAGAAATAAGAACACCAACGATAAAGAAGATAAAGACAATTATCTTCATATGAACGGTCCGAAAATTTTCGATTTCACGTCAAAAGCCATTCCGGGTCTTGTGAAAGAAAACCTGGAAAAGAACGGATTTGAAAAAAACGACATTGATACTTTTATCTTCCACCAGGCCAATACATTCATGCTTGATTTCCTCAGAAAAAGAATCAATATTCCCCAGGAAAATTTCGTGATCGATATGCTGGACTACGGAAATACCGTATCATCAACAATTCCTATTGCCTTTAAAAACTCAATCGCTTCCAGAGATTTAAAAAACATCATGCTGGTAGGTTTTGGAGTAGGCTACTCATGGGGAGCCGTGTGTTTAAGAAAAAAATAATGGGCATAACTTCCCTTTCCAGGGGCGTTATCATTGAAAAAAAATAATACTATGGTAAAATTTCTTGATCTTCAGAAGATCAATTTACGGTATCAGGAAGAAATAGAAAACAAACTGCTGGAAGTTTTCCGAAGCGGCTGGTATCTGCTTGGAGGCGAACTTAAAAACTTCGAAACCAATTTAGCCGGATATATCGGGGCAAAATATGCCGTAGGGGTAGCCAACGGGCTGGACGCCCTCCGTCTTATCTTCCGCGGATATATTGAAATGGGCGTAATGAAGCCCGGTGACGAGGTTCTTGTTCCGGCCAATACCTATATCGCTTCCGTACTCGCTTTGTCAGACAACGGGCTGGTTCCTGTTTTTGTAGAGCCGGATGCAGGCACTTACAATATCGATATTTCAAAGATCGAAGAAAAGATCACTCCCAAAACTAAAGCGATTCTTATCGTTCACCTTCAGGGAAGAATTGTTTTCTCCGAAGAACTTAAAAATATAGCTCAGAAATATGATCTGAAGATCGTAGAAGATAATGCACAGGCCATTGGAGCAGAATGGAAAGGCATTAAATCCGGAAATCTGGGTGATGCTTCAGGTTTCAGCTTCTACCCTGGTAAAAATTTAGGTGCTTTAGGAGATGCGGGAGCGGTAACCACCAATGATAAAGAACTGTATGAGGCTATCCGCGCATTGGCTAATTATGGTTCAAACGAGAAATACGTCAACATTTACAAAGGGTTGAATTCAAGACTGGATGAAATTCAGGCAGCCGTTCTGGATGTTAAGCTGAAATACATCAGCCATGAAAATGACACCAGAAGAGAAGTCGCCAAAAGGTTCATCTCCGAAATCAACAACCCGAAGATCATACTTCCGGAAAATCCTGCCGACGAAAAAGAGCACGTATGGCATGTTTTCGTAATCAGAACCGAAAAAAGAGACGAGCTTCAGGCTCACCTCACGGAAAAAGGAATTCACACGATCATCCACTACCCTATTCCTCCACACAAGCAGGAAGCGTATAAAGAATACAATGATCTGTCCTTCCCCATTACCGAAAAAATGCACGAAGAAGTACTGAGCCTTCCGATTTCTTCAGTTTTGGAGGAAGAAGAGATTCAGGCCATCATTAAAGCAGTAAACGAGTTTTAATACATCCGGCTTATTATAAAATATAAAAACTATTGGCTTTATAGCTAATAGTTTTTTGCTCATAATAATGAATATTAATATATTAGTTGCTGTTTTCAGTTTATGTGAACAAATATTCACTTATTAAGAATAACGGGATAAAATTAAATATTTTAAATTTGCAAAAACTTACACAAATGAATGAGCCACAACAGAAGTGGACAGATACAATTGAGGACAGCCATTCTCTATTTGACCTGAAGCTTAAAGAGGTCTGGAAGTATAAAGATCTGATCTATATGTTTGTAAAAAGAGACTTTGTTTCCAGTTTCAAGCAAACAATTTTAGGACCGATTTGGTTTTTTATTAATCCGATCTTAACGACGATCGTATATCTTGTCGTATTTGGCAGAATAGCAAAACTTCCGACTGACGGCGCACCCCCTCTTTTATTTTATCTTGCCGGTGTTACCCTCTGGAATTATTTTTCAACCTCACTTTTAGCCACCTCCTATACATTTACAGGGAATGCGGGAATATTTGGAAAAGTATATTTTCCAAGACTTGTTACCCCTCTTTCTATAGTTATCTCCAATCTTATGCGGTTTGGGGTACAATTTGTTTTATTTATTGTGGTCTGGGCCTATTATCTCAGTAAAGGGGAAGTTCAACCCAACATCTGGATTATCGCCACTCCTTTTCTGATACTTCTTATGGCTTTTTTCGCCTTAGGAGTAGGAATGATTTTTTCGTCACTTACAACAAAGTATAAGGACCTTAGTATGCTACTGGGATTTGGAGTTAGTTTATATATGTATTCTACACCGGTAATCTATCCTGTATCTTCATTGGAGGGCATTTTCAGAAAGCTGGCTTACTACAATCCCCTGACAGGAATTTTTGAATGCTTTAAATATGCATGGCTTGGTGTGGGAGATTTTTCTCCTGCAATGCTGGGAATCAGCTCTGTAATTATCATGATCCTTCTTATGATAGGAGTTGTTGTCTTCAATAAAGTTGAAAAAACTTTCATGGATACTGTATAACGGACATATTAATTCTAAATCAATACAATATGCTGGCTTTAAAAGCAGAAAATATATCAAAACAATACCGACTGGGACAAGTGGGAACCGGTACTTTATCTCATGACCTGAACCGGTTTTGGCATAAAGTAAGAGGAAAAGAAGATCCTTATCTGAAAATTGGAGAAGCCAATGACCGTACCACAAAAGGGAATTCCGAATATGTGTGGTCACTGCGTGATATCAATTTCGAAATCGAACAGGGAAGTGCGGTAGGAATCATCGGCAGAAACGGTGCTGGAAAATCTACCCTGCTTAAAATCCTCAGTAAAGTAACCAAACCTACTACTGGAAAAATACGCACTAACGGAAGAATAGCCTCTTTACTGGAAGTAGGAACGGGATTTCATCCGGAAATGACAGGAAGGGAAAATGTTTACCTCAATGGTGCTATTCTGGGAATGACCAGAAAAGAAATCACCAGAAAATTTGATGAAATTGTCGCTTTCTCAGGCGTTGAAAGATACATTGATACGCCGGTTAAAAGATATTCTTCAGGAATGTATGTCCGTCTTGCCTTTGCAGTGGCCGCGCACCTGGAGTCCGAAATCCTGATTGTGGATGAAGTACTGGCTGTGGGAGATGCTGACTTTCAGAAAAAATGTCTGGGAAAAATGGGAGATGTAACCAAAGGAGAAGGACGCACAATCCTGTTTGTAAGCCATAATATGGCTGCTGTAAAGCAACTGTGCAACTCCGGCATCCTTTTGAAGCATGGGCAGCTTGCCGATCAGGGAAGTATCAATAGTGTTATGGAAAACTATATTGTTAATGAACTTTCGCCGAATTCAGAGTTCCAGTACATTGAAGATTTAAGTAAAAAAGCCCAGATTCATAATGTCAAAATTTTCAATAACAAAAATGTTGAAACCACTGAATTCAGCCATACCGATGACATCAATGTTAAAATAGATTATATCAACCGAAGCGTTACAAAAGGAGTCCGCGTTAATATCGCTATTCTTGACAAGTTTGAAAACGTGATCTTCATTACCCGGAAAACATTTGACAACCTGCATGAGAACAGCTTATCAATACAGATTGAAGGCAACAAGCTCATTCCCAACACTTACATACTTTCCGTTGCATTAGATACCCCGGCGGTTGAACTTTATGATTATATAAAAGGAGGTATCCAAATCAATATTGTTGAAACAGGACATGAAAACTTTCTTACAGGAGATACAGATAACGGAATAATAAATCCTCCTGTAATATGGATGTAAGCATGAAAAAAAAGATATTGGTTTTGTCAACAGGCGACGTAAACGGTGCGTATGAAGCGATGTACAAGGTGGCTCAGATTTTGAAAAATATGGGTCATGAAGTAGTACTTTGTGTCAAGAATAAAACAAAAACCGATGATTTCATAAAGCCGTATATCCACGTACAGCACCAACCTTCTGTTAAAAATCCTTCTTTACTGGAAAGAATCATCCGAAAAATAAAGAAAAAATTCACACAGCAGGAGCCTGATAAAACCATTAAAAAAAAATTAGTCACAGACAGTAAATATTCTTTTTTAAGCAAAGATGAAATTACAGAAAACATCAATGTAGACAGCCTGCTAAAATCAGTTGGATTTACTCCTGATTTCATTTTTACAGGCATGACCATTGATTTTCTCAACAGTACTGATCTTCTCAATATATATAATGCTACCCGGGCAAAAATATATAATATCACAGTAGATATGAACCACTTTACAGGAGGATGTCATTTTTCCTGGGGATGCGAAGGCTATACAAACAACTGTGATCACTGCCCTGCAATCCAGGATGAATCTCAGAAACTGATTGCAAAGAATAATTTGGAAAGAAAATATCAAAATGCGCAGAAAGCTTTTTTCAAAATTATAGCAGGTTCCGGTTTAACCCTTGAACAGGCGAAAAAATCAAAAATATATAGAGATCAGGAGATAATATATAATGTTAACAGCCTAATAGACACCACCCTTCTTAACGACAAGAACAAAAATATTGCTAAAAATATTTTTTCTTTAGCCAATGATCATTTCTATATTCTTACCGGAGCACAGAACATGGACGATCCGAGAAAGGGTTTTAAATATCTCATTGAGGCTTTGGAAATACTGGATCAGCAGCTTCCTGAGGACATAAAACAAAAAATCTGTCTTTTAGTAGTTTCCAATAGCATCAACAAAGAGTTTGAAAGGGTTACATTTAAGAAACAAAAAATAGATTATATAAAAGACTACAGACTATTATCACTGCTATATCAGGCTACAGATGTTTTTATCAATTCATCTATTGAAGATTCCGGCCCCATGATGGTCTCTGAAGCACTAGCATGTGGAACCCCTGTTGTTGGGTTTGATACTGGAGTAGTAACCAATATGGTCATAGATGATTACAACGGATATAAAATCCCTATGAAAGACAGCCAAAAGCTAGCAGAGGGAATACTGAAGATATTTCAACTTGATCCGTACCAATATTCTGTTTTCTCAAAAAATGCAGTAAAGCAGGTAGAGGAATTTTCATCATATGGATATGTTGAAAATATTTTCACTAAAATTCTGGAATAAAATAAGAGCGGAAAAACTCTATAAAAAGATTCCGGTTTTCAAAAATTGAAATTTGACAAAGTTTTCTTCCGGATCATCTAAATATTTAAACAATGAGAAAAATTGCAATATTGGGAGCAAGCTACTTACAACTGCCACTTGTTCAGAAAGCAAAAAAAAACGGATTGGAAGTTCATTGTTTTGCCTGGGATGATGGCAAAGCGGTTTGTAAAGACGTTTCCGACTTTTTTTATGACATTTCAGTTTTAGATAAAGAAAAAATTCTTGAAACCTGTGAAAAAGTTAATATCAATGGTATCATTACTATTGCAACAGATATTTGCATTCCTACCATTTCATATGTAGCCTCTCATCTGAATCTTATTTCCAATACCGAAGAATGCGCCCTGTTAACCACAAACAAATCTGCCATGCGGAAATGTTTTTATGAAAACAGTATTCCTTCACCAAGATTTACAACACTACGATCCTATATGGAAGATTCAATTCAACATTTGAATTATCCTTTGGTAGTAAAGCCTTCAGACCGTTCTGGTAGTCTTGGCGTCGTGAAAGTTTTTAATGAAAGCGAATGTCAGGAAGCAATTGAAAAAGCAATTGAAGTTTCCTTCAGTAAAACCTGCGTTGTTGAAGAGTTTATCGAGGGCAGCGAAGTTAGTGTGGAAACGGTCAGCTGGCAAGGCTGTCACCACATCATTACCATTACAGATAAAATCATAACCGAGGAACCCTATTTTGTAGAACTGGCCCATCATCAGCCAAGTAACCTACCGCAATCCATCCAAAACCAGATAAAAAAGATCACCCTGGAAGTCTTAAAGGTTACAGAAGTTGAGTACGGAGCATCTCATATAGAATTCAAAATAACAGCAGAAGGAAAAGTATATGTTGTTGAAATAGGCAGCAGAATGGGCGGCGATTTTATAGGTTCTGATCTTGTAGAATTATCAACAGGATTTGACTACGTACAATCTGTAATTGATATTGCGATGAATGAATATCAAGAAAAGAATATGACATTTTCCGGACAGCATTATTCAGGAGTGTATTTCTTATCAAAAAACACAGAAATAATTCTGAATTATTTTAAAAATGATCCGATCAATGATGATTTCTCAGTTATAAAAAAAGAGATTCAAAACGATGAACTGAAAGATGTAAAAAGCAGTAACGACCGGTCTGGTTATCTCATTTATCAGGCAGATAAAAGAATAGATTTATTATGAAAAAAGTTGTTTTCCTTGTTTCTGGAGGAGGTGGAACTCTGATATTCATCAATGAAATAGCATCCCTATTAAAGCTTCCCATCAAAATAGTAGGTGTAATAAGCGACAGGAGCTGTAATGCTTTGGATTATGCCCAAAAAAACAATATTCCTTCCCATCAGATAGAGTACAGCAGGCAAAATAATGCCGGTCTTAAAAATATATTACTACAAATTTCGCCGGATATTGTTATAACCAATATTCATAAAATCATTGATAAGGAAATTGTAGATTTGTTTCAGTCGAAGTTGATCAACCTTCATTATTCACTTCTCCCCTCTTTTTCAGGTTTTATAGGAATGAAAACAGTAGAAGCGGCAAAAAAGGCAAACTCAAAATTCATAGGAGCCACTGTACATAAGGTAGACGAGATTGTGGATCATGGTGAAATCTTGGCACAAAGCTGCTTTCCTGTAGATTGGGATACAGCCGGTTTAGTGGAAGATACTGTATTCCGCTCGGCATGTTTGTGCCTGCTGAACGTTTTATTATTCGATGATTCCAATAAAAAGGAATTCTCTTTCATCAAAATACATAATACTGATGTATCATTTTCTCCTTCTTTATGTTTTGATATCTCGGATATTAATGAAAAATTTTGGGATCGAATAAAAGAATTAGCATGATGCTCTCTGCTACAAAAGACAGGTTTAAATGCCGAAAAAGTAAATTATTAAGGATATAACACTCCTAAAAATTACTATCAGCCATTAATACAACAAACTAAATCCAGAAAATCCTGCGGAGATTGTACTATAAGAATGTAAATTTGTCTTTGTATCAAAATTTTAAAAATTTGTAAATTCAAGATTCAAAAAATTAAAACACTATGATTCCATTTAATAAGCCGTTTATAGTAGGAAACGAACTTAAATATATTGAAGAAGCGGTAAAAAGCGGCAAAATTTCAGGAGACGGAATTTTCACAAAAAAATGTCATGCTTTTTTTGAAGAAAAATTTGGCTTTCAGAAAGTACTGCTTACCACATCCTGTACCGATGCTTTGGAAATGGCGGCTATATTGTGTGATATTCAGGAAGGTGATGAAGTTATTGTTCCCAGCTATACCTTCGTTTCCTCTGCCAATGCTTTTGTATTGCGGGGTGCTAAAATAGTTTTTGCAGACTCTTATGCCGATAATCCCAATATTAACCCTGCGGAAATTGAAAAATGTATTACAGAAAAAACAAAGGTTATTGTTCCCGTACACTATGCGGGAGTTGCTTGCGATATGGAAGCCATCATGAATTTGGCGAAAAAGCACAACCTTTTTGTTGTGGAGGATGCAGCACAGGCCATTGACAGTTACTATACATTTTCTGACGGTACAAAAAAAGCATTGGGATCCATCGGAGATTTCTCTGCCTTTTCGTTCCATGAAACAAAAAATATCATTTGCGGAGAAGGAGGAATGCTTGTCATCAACAATCAGAAATACAATACACGCGCTGAAATAATCCGGGAAAAAGGAACAAACAGAAGTGCTTTTTTCAGAGGAGAAGTAAATAAATATGGCTGGGTAGATCTTGGTTCATCATTTCTTCCATCAGAAATATTATCAGCATTTTTATATGCACAGCTTGAAAACCTCCCGACTATACAGGCTAAAAGAATCAGCATCTGGCAGAATTATTACAGCAGCCTATCTGATTTACAGAAAAAAGGACTGATAAAACTACCGGAAATTCCGGGTTATGCAACGAACAATGCCCATATGTTCTATATTATCTGCAGAAACTACGGGGAAAGGTCAAACCTGATCCAATATCTGAAAACAAGAGATGTTCATCCCGTTTTTCACTACCTGAGCCTGAATAAAAGTGAATTCTTTTTGAAAGACAATTCCCCTATTGATATTCCCAACTCAGATCATTTTACAGACTGTCTTTTAAGACTGCCATTCTATTACGAGCTGAAAAAAACAGAACAGGAAAACATCATCAGTCTCATTCTTGAGTATTATTCAACACTGGAAAATTAGCAACAGGAAATATGGGCTTCATAAAAAAACATATTATTAAATTCATATTCAAAATCCTGCATTCAGACGCTTATAAAAAGTATAAGCAGCAACAGAATGACAACTGGGCGAAAAACAACTTCAAAGCCTTTGGAAAACAGTCAAGTCTTCCGGAGATTTTTTGGATCAAAAACCCTAAATATATAGCAATTGGGGATAACTTCAGCTCATTATTCAATTTAAGACTGGAAGCATGGGATAATTTTTACGGAGAATCTTTTCACCCTGAAATCATGATCGGGGATAATGTCATTTTTAATTCTGATGTTCATATTGGAGCCATCAATAAAATCAGTATTGGCAATAACGTATTAATGGCTAGCAGAATATATATTTCCGACCACTCACATGGAAATATCAGTATTGAGGACCTGGATAAAACTCCGGGAGAAAGACCACTATATTCCAAAGGCCCCGTTATTATTGAAGATAATGTATGGATTGGTGAAGGAGTCTGCATATTGCCGGGAGTTACTATTGGTGAAAACTGCATCATAGGGGCTAATTCGGTAGTTAATAAAAGCTTTCCAAAAAATTCGGTAATTGCAGGAATCCCTGCTAAACTGATAAAAACATTAGAAAAATAATTTATGAAAAAAATAAAAACACTTGCATTTTATCTCCCTCAATATCATCCCATTCCGGAAAATGATGAATGGTGGGGAAAAGGATTTACAGAGTGGACCAACGTAGGTAAGGCAAAACCTTTATTTGAAGGGCATGAACAACCCATTTACCCTGCTGACCTGGGGTATTATGACCTACGTGTTCCCGAAGTAAGAGAACAGCAGGCTCAAATGGCTCGTGACTATGGAGTTTATGGCTTTATTTATTATCATTACTGGTTTGGAAACGGAAAACAATTGCTTGAACGTATAGTCCATGAAGTACTGAAATCCGGCAAACCGGACTTCCCATTCTGCTTCTGCTGGGCCAATGAAACCTGGTCCGGAATATGGCACGGTTTAAAAGATAAAGTTTTGGCCGAACAAATATATTCTGATGAAGATCTTATAGCTCATTTTGAATACCTCCTGCCCTTTTTTAAAGACAGCAGATATATCAAAGTAGACAATAAGCCTGTTTTGGTGGTATATGATCCTATTCACCTACAGGACAAAGCCCCGGAATACCTTGAAAAATTCAATACTCTTGCAAAAGAAAACGGATTCAGCGGACTTTATCTTATTGCCAGCAACAAAACTGAAGACAACTATGGCTATCACCACCTGGGATATCAGGCTAAAATATCGAATGCCTTTATGAGAGCATGGCGGCCTCATATGAATAAAAGACCTCCTATTTCAGCAAAACAATATTATACGAATAGAATCAAGGGACTTTTAGGACTTAAAACAGTCAGCTTTCAAAAACCTGTTGATATTCAGAATGCACCCGATGTAGTGAATGATCTGCATTTTGATGAGGCTGATGTGGCTACCTTCCCATGCCTTATTCCTAATTGGGATAATACTCCAAGAAGTGGCAGCCGTGGAATTATTTTAGGAAATAACAGTCCTGAACTTTTTGAAAAACAGATAGAAAAAGCGGTAGACTTCTTGAAAAATAAGCACTACCCTGAAAATTTTTTAGTTGTAAAATCATGGAATGAATGGGCAGAAGGAAATATCCTGGAACCAGACCATAAAAACGGATTTGGATATCTGAATGCTCTTAAAAAGATTTTATCAAAAGAAGGACAGCTATGAGTAAAATAAGCATTCTGATTGCAAATTACAATAACGGACATTTTTTCAAAGAATGTTTTGACAGTCTTATCGCCCAGACATTTACAGATTGGGAAGCTGTTATTCTCGACGATGCATCAAAAGATAATTCTCTTGAACTCATTAAAAATATAATTCAGGATGATTCCCGTTTTAAGATATATGCCAATGAGACCAATAAAGGAGTGGGCTACACAAAAAGAAGACTTGTAGAACTAGGCAGTTCCGAAATTTGCGGATTCCTGGATCCTGATGACGCACTGGCTGAAGAGGCATTGGAAACCGTATTTACAGCCCATTCGGAAAATCCTGATGCAGGACTTATCTATTCCAACTTTATTTTCTGTGATCATCAGCTCAATAAGATAAAAGTTCACAAAGCTACTCAAGTCAATGATTTAGACGAAAAATACCTGAACTTTAATGCTGAGATTTCACACTTTGCCACATTCAAAAAATCCATTTACGATAAAACATCAGGCATCGATACTTATCTGAAAATGGCTGAAGATAAAGACTGGTATATGAAAATATGTGAAGTCGCCCCGGTAAAGCATATAGACAAAGATCTTTACCTTTACAGGATACATGGCGGCGGAATATCGAATAAAAGTGAGAATCAGGCAAATTATTGGCACTGGCTTGCATTGATAAAAATGGCAGAAAGAAGAAATATTGACATTGAAAGTCTGTTTCTTGAAAATTTTGTACGCAGAAAAGAATATGATAAAGAAATAGACCAAAATAACAATCTTAAAAACAAACTAAAACAGTCCCGCTGGATAAAACTGGGACGTTTACTAGGATTCTGTAAATTTTATAAACACCTGTAATGAATCATAAAAAGGTATCCGTCATCGTTCCCTGCTACAACCAGGCCGTCTATCTGGACGAGTGCCTGCAGTCGGTTCTTGACCAGACCCACCAGAACTGGGAATGCATTATTGTGAATGACGGTTCAACAGATCATACGGAAGCCGTGGCCAGAAAATGGGTCGAAAAGGACAGCCGTTTTCAATACGTGTATAAAGAAAACGGAGGCTTATCCTCTGCCAGAAACGCAGGCCTTGAAAAAGCTTCCGGAGACTATGTTCAGTTTCTGGATTCGGATGATACGATCCACAGGGACAAATTTTCAAAAAGTCTTTCCCCGGATAAAGAATATCCGCTGGCCGTAAGCCAGTTCACCATTTATAAAAACGGGATGCACCTCTCCGGATACAACCGCGTTGAACAGGATTTTTTAACGTTTGAAGGCATTGTATTCGGATGGGACCTGAAGTTCAGTATTCCAATCCACTGTGCCCTGGTTTCCCTGAAGCTTCTGGAAGGATTCCGGTTTGACACTTCACTGACAAGCTGTGAGGACTGGCTGATGTGGATCCACATTACCCAGAACAACCCTGAAGCTCTTCTGGTAGATGAACCTTTGGCCCATTACCGCAAAGAAGACAATAACAACAGCATGTCCTCCGATCTTTACAAGATCCTCCAGCAGAGAATCAGAATATTTCCCATCCTGAAAAAACTGTATGGTGATGATCTTCACGACAGGCTGGTGTATCACATTATAGAAGTACGCTCCACGCAGTATATCCAGCAGAGAAATGAATTCAATAAAGTGACAGGCGGACGGGCTGTTTCCGGATACCTGGCTTTAAAAAAGTATTATTACCGCCTTTTTCAAAAAAAGAACTGATCCCTGACCCCACACAAATGACCTCATCCGTAGCCCTTTGCACCTATAATGGTGAAACCTATATTGCCGAACAGCTGGACAGCATTCTGAGCCAGACCCTTCCGGTATCTGAGATCATCATCTGTGACGACCGGTCTTCAGACGGCACCGTAAAGATCCTGAAAGACTATTCAGAAAAATATCCGGACATCATTAAAATCTATGAAAACCCTGAAAATCTGGGTTATGTAGGAAACTTTGAAAAAGCCATGTCCCTGTGTAAAGGTGATATTGTTTTCCTATGTGACCAGGACGACCGCTGGTATCCTCATAAAAACGAATACATGACCCGGATTTTTGAGAATAACAATTCTATTAATATCGTATGCCACAATATTAAACTTTTCGGTGAAACGGTGAACGGTGCTGAAGAAATAACCTACTGGGATCTTGACACCAACGGGCCGGATCAGTTTACCGGACATCAGGACATCATCAAAAGAATTTTATTTCAGGGAAATATCTTCCCCGGGATGAGCATGGCCATCCGGAATACCTTTCTTAAAGAACATCTTCCTTTAAAGAAAATAAACCCCGTCATTATCCACGATTATGAACTTCTGCTTCTGGCTGCCGATAAAAATTCGGTACGGACAGATGCAGCCATTCTGGGAGAATACCGGATCCATCCTAAGCAAAGCATCGGTTTTAACACATTTTCAAAGCTTAATACCTCCGAAAATACTCCGGTCACCAGGGAAACTCTTTTTTCGGTATTCCAGAGAAATACTTTTGTAAAAGAAACAGTTTCCGGCCTTCAGCTAACCCCCTCACTGAAAAACGGATACAGAGAATACTGTCTCCGGTATTACAGGAATTACCTGAAAAGCCTTTCTCCCTTACAACGATTAATAACCAAAATAAAAATGAAATACTATTTTCATATCTTTGATTACCTTAAATAAAACTGCCGGCTCCTGAGCCGTAAAAGATATGAAAGTACTGTTCCCACATATAACACAATTAATGAAAATATTTAACCCATGATCATCGGTAATGGTATCATAGCAAATGCTGTAAGACCCTATGACAGGGAAGACATTGTTTTTTTCGCCTCCGGAGTTTCCAATTCCCTGGAAACGAGAGTCTCAGAATTTGAAAGAGAACTTTCTCTCCTGAGATCAGTTCACGAAGAAAACAAAGAAAAAAAGATCGTTTATTTTTCCACATTAAGCATCCACGATCAGTCTAAGCAGGACAGCCCGTATGTTCGGCATAAAAAAACGGCTGAAAATTACCTTAAAGAAAACTCCGGAAACTTCCTGATTCTGAGGGTAGGCAATATTGTGGGAAAAGGCGGCAACCCGAATACCCTTTTTAATTTCCTGAAAAAACAGATCGCTGACCGCCGTGAGTTTGCCATGCACCTCAAGGCGAGAAGGCTGCTGCTTGATATTGATGATATTTCAGGATTTCTGGGCAGGCATTGTCTGGAGGTACACAATACCACCATCAATCTTGCGTTCCCATACTATTATAATCTGAAAGAAATTGTGAATGCCATAGAAAAAGAGACCGGCCAAAAGGCAAGTTACTCAGAAACCGGTGAAGGAGATTTCTATCAGGTAGATTTCGATGAAAATATCACCACATTTTTTACAGGAATAAGCCCTGAGGATTATCTGGAAAACTTAACCCGAAAGTACATTTAATATGGCTCACATTCACGTTATTATCGTTACTTATAATGCCATGAAATGGGCTGAAAGGTGTTTTACAAGTTTAAGGCACTCTTCCGTTCCGGTACGCTGTACTGTGATAGACAACGGATCTGGGGACGGAACCCAGGAATACATCAGAACCCGTTTCCCGGAAGTTGATTTTATCCAGTCGCCGGAAAATTCCGGTTTTGGAAAAGCCAATAACCAGGGAATCGAAAAAGCTTACAGAGAGGGAGCTGATTTCTTTTACCTGATGAACCAGGATGCATGGATCTTCCCGGACAGTTTTCAGAAAATGCTGGATGTTTACGGCACTTTTCCGGATCAGAGCAAAATCGGGATTCTAAGTCCGATGCATCTGGACGGAACGGAAAAGAAACTGGATCTTCATTTTGAGAATTACCTGGCTAAAGATGCCCGGAATAACAGGATTCTTTCCGATATTTATTTGGGTGAAGCACAGCCTTACTATGAAGTAGGTTTTGTGAATGCGGCCCATTGGTTCATTCCCCGGAATATTATTGAAAAAGTGGGAGGGTTCAATCCTTATTTTTTCTATGGTGCCGAAGATTATGAATATGTGAGCAGAATTGCCTATTTCGGATTAAAAATACTGGCCTGCACTCAAAGCCGTGTGGTACATGATGCAGTACAGTCTTTTCACAAGAAACAACCTGAAAGCAAAGCTGAACTGCTTGCCAATACAAGACTTTCGATGAGAATGCAGCGGGAAACCAGATACCTGGATCCCCGTTATGATTATAATATCAGAAGAGAGAAAACCGCCATTCTATCGTATATTGCAAAAATGGCTGCTAAGGGAAATATAAGTGAATCTAAATTTTATATGGAACAGTACAGCTATTTTTCAGGGAAATTTAAAGAAATAGAGGCGGCCAGAAAAACATCAATGACGGCCCCACATCCATTTCTGAATCTTTAAAAACGGTAACGGCATGGAAAAACTTCCCATCAGTATCTGTATCCTTTCATGGAAAAGCGGAGCTGCATTAAAAAACACTTTAAAATCTTACAAAAAATACGGTCTTCTGGATATGGCCGATGATATTACAGTGCTTTTCCAGGCAGTAAGTGAGGAGGATAAAAAAACAGCAGACCGCTATAATGTGAAATATATCGGGCTTCCGGAAAACATAGGAATCGGAAAAGGAATGAAACAGCTGGCAGAGAATGCCACCTGTGAATACCTTCTTTTTCTGGAACACGACTGGGAGCTTATCGAAAATAAAGAACTGACCTTTTCACGGCTTAAAAGCGGACTTGAACTTCTTCAGAACGGATTCGATGTAGTCCGTTACCGGAGCAGGGAAAATCCAGGTTACCCCCTCATTTCCATAAGACATAAGGGAAATGAACTGAACTATTATGACGACTGGCACGAGTGCACTTCCCCTCACCTTCTGGAATCGCTGCACTGGCTGGATCCGGCACAGGAATTCCCGGATAAGATTCAGAAGCAGGGAGAATATTTTACCACCACCTCACGCTGGGCAAACTGGACCAATAATCCTTATCTGGTCCGTAAAAAATTCCTCCTGGAAACCATTATCCCTTTTTCAGGAGAGTCTGCATCACTTGAAAGAAATATAGCCGCCTGGTGGGTAAAGCAGGATTTTAAGATTGCACAGGGCGAAGGACTTTTTAAACACAATGATCTCAACAAGTATCCGAGAAGAACTATTCTTCAGAAGATCCTGAACAGATTGAAAAATAAATTTAAATAACTCAGCAGAATGAAAATTCTTTTCCATGAAAACGAACTCAATTACAGAGGAACTTCCATCGCATTATACGATTATGCCGATTTCAACGAAAGATATCTGGGAAATGAATCTCTGATCATTTATGATAAAAACTCAAAGACCAATCATCCGTTGGGAATTGAAAAATTTGCCAGGCGGTTTCAGGTATTCGGGTATTCGGATTTCAGTGAGGTTGATCAGATCATTCGTAAAAATAATATCGACCTGTTTTACGCTATTAAAAACGGTGATATAGACAACGTAGACACCCAGGAATGCAAAACCGGAATACATACTGTGTTTAAACATTTTGAACCTCATGGAGACGTATATGCCTATGTTTCCGAGTGGCTGAGTGAAGAAATGACGGGTTCGGAATACCCTTATGTTCCCCATATGGTTAATTTTGAAACAGATACGGATCTGGACCTGAGAAAAGAACTGAATATTCCGGCTCATGCAAAAGTATTCGGCTACTACGGCGGGCACATCAGTTTTAATATCGCATTTGCCCGGCAGACTGTGGAGAAAATAGCCTCCCGGTACAAAGACATTTATTTTATTTTCATGGGAGTAGATCCTTTCATCAAAAAGAAATGGTGGAAGTCCGTACCATCCAATATTCTATTCCTGCCGCCCAGCTCGGATGTGATGATGAAGCTGAAATTCATCAATACCTGCAATGCCCTGCTTCATGCACGGGAAAGAGGAGAGACATTCGGCATTACCGTTGCTGAATTTGCCATCAAAGGAAAGCCGGTCATCACCTTTGCCGGTTCCCCGGAAAAAGCCCATATCCGGCACCTGAAGGATCAGGCTTATTATTACCGGAACAGTGCAGAACTGAGAGATATTATCCTCGATGCAAGCCTTGATCTTTCCGCGAAGGAACTGTATGAAAAATTCCTGCCTCATCCGGTCATGGATCAATTCAAAAGTGTTTTTATTAATGGTTAATCTCTATTCTCTCTTACATGCTGCTTAAAAATTTCCTGAGACCGGAACCCGGGCAGAACCGGATCTCCGGTCAGGATATCAATTCAAAAAATTTCGATTAATCAGGATGAAATCTAAAATAATCAGTTATATCATCAGTTTTATATTCATTGTATATGGTGCAGTGAGTATCTGGAATACATATCTGCAGATCATTTTTCATAAAAACGGCTGGTATCTCGGCGAATGGGTAATTAATTATCAGGATGGAGGTTTCAAACGGAGAGGCCTTTTCGGAACTTTATTCATATTCATCAACGAGCTTACAGGAATTAAGCTTGAATATCTTGTATTCAGCTTTATCTCCATTCTGTATGTATGGCTTTTTCTGCTTCTGATAAAACTGTTCCGGCAGAAAAACAATACGCTTCTCACCATAAGTCTTCTGCTTATGCCGGCCGGCATGGGAATGATCCTGAAAGATCCTACCATTGCAGCAAAAAAGGAAGTCCTTCTGTTTCTTCTGTACCTTATTTACTTCCTGCATGTACAGTCTAAATCCGCAGTAAAGAATTGGGTAATAACGCTGTTCATTATCATTGCCATCCTTAATCATGAAGCAGCTTTCTTTTATCTTCCTTTTCTGGGCTTTACCTATTTCATCAATACGAGCGCTTCCGCACCGGATAAGATAAAAAATATAATGGTCTATCAGATCATTCCTGCCGGTATCGTAATGGTGATACTCTATAAGTTGGGCTTTTCAATACGTACGGAAAACTCAATACTGTTTCTGAAAGATCACGGGTTGACACTGGGCCAGGCCGGAATCTACGATTACGACCCGAACTACAACGTTCTGAATTTTTACAAAGCCCGGATATATGCTTATCAGACCTATCTGATCAGTGTCTTCCTGGCCTCACTTACCTTTATCGTATACTGCAGATTCAACAGGATCAGCATGAATAGATGGTTCATCATTGTACAGATTATTTTCCTTGCTCCGTTGTTCTATATTGCTTATGACTGGGGAAGATGGATCAATATTTTCTTTACCCTTCTCACCATATGGATTGCCGGAGAAAAGCAGCTGAACACGACTTTGAAACAAGATATAACCGCCGCAGGAATTATCATATTCAACTCCCTGTGGAGCATGATGCTTCTGAACAGCGGATTTGTAACCTTTCCGGCTGTTGATGCGCTGATCAAAAGACTCTACTATTTTATTTATTTTAAAATAGCTAACTTATTTTAAATTTGTACTTCCATCCGGAATAAAAACGGTCTGAACCTAAAACCACAGAAAATGCCAAAGATTCACATTATTATTGTTACCTACAACGCCATGAAATGGGCGGAAAGGTGTTTCACAAGTCTCAGGAACTCCTCACTTCCCGTAAAATGTTTTGTTATAGATAACGGATCTTCGGACGGCACCCAGGAATATATCAGAACCCATTTTCCCGAAATAGATTTTACCCAGTCAGAAACCAACCTCGGATTCGGGAAAGCAAATAATATAGGTATTGAAAAAGCATATAAAGAAGGAGCGGATTTCTTTTACCTGATGAATCAGGATGCATGGCTCTACCGGGATACTATGGAAAAAATGCTTGATGTATATCATCATCATCCCGATCAGAGCAGTATTGGCATTATAAGCCCGATCCATATCGACGGTACGGAAAAATATCTCGATATATTTTTAGATCAGTATATTGCCGGCAATTATGAAAAAACAAGAATGATCTCTGATCTGTATTTTCAGACCCTGAAACCTTATTACGAAATCAGATTTGTGAATGCCGCCCACTGGCTGCTTCCCAGAAAAACCATAGAAACAGTAGGAGGATTCAATCCTTATTTTTTCCATTACGGCGAAGATGACGAATATGTAAACCGCATTCATTTTCACCGGATGAAAGTATTGCTGGCGCCTGGCAGCAGAGCCGTACATGATGGTGTACAGAATCTTCATAAAATAGATTATACAAAATTTGAAAACGTAAGGGTTGAGATTAATGCAATGAATCCCAATCTTCCCGATGCTGTGCGTCTGGAAAAAAAAGCACTCAGACAGAGTATGATCAAGAATTTTATCTTAGGCAATATATCCCAGTATAAAATCTTACTTCAGAAGTATAAAAAAGTATCTTCCGATGAAAAGCGACTGATCGGTTTCAGAAATCAGGTGATCCAAAAGGGGCCTGCTTTTCTTAATCTGTCGTAAATTAGCACAGACATAAACGAAAAAATTAATGATGAAAAATAAAACAGTATGTGTGGAATAGCAGGAATCATAAGCAGCAATGCCAGAAATTACCAGGAAGAAATCCGGAGGATGACGGATTCTATGATCCACCGTGGCCCCGACTCTTCCCATTATGAATTTTATGATCATGCAGCCCTCGGCCACCGCCGGCTTTCCATTATCGACCTTTCAGACAATGGAAAACAGCCCATGTTCTCCAATACCCGGAATGAATGTATCGTTCTTAACGGTGAAATCTACGGTTATCAGGATCTCAAGAGAAATTACGCCGAATATCCTTACCACGGCGGTTCAGATACAGAAGTTATTCTTGCTATGTATCAGAGAAAACAGGAAAACCTCATCCATGATCTTCCGGGGATGTTTGCTTTTGCCCTGTGGGACGATCGGAAACAGCAGCTGTTCTGCGCAAGAGACCGGTTTGGAGAAAAACCGTTTTATTACGCCATAGGAAACAACAATGAGTTTATTTTCGCATCAGAGATCAAGGCCATTCTTGCTTCCGGACTTATAAAACCTAAAGTAAGCAATGATGCTCTCTCCCACTATCTTCAATACGGCTATGTAAGTACGTATCAGAGTATTTACAGCAATATATCCACCCTTCCTCCGGCTCATCAGCTGATCTGGAAAGATGGAAAGGTTTCAGTTTCCCGGTATTACAGCATTCCTGCAAAAGACAGAACGATCAGTCTTTCCGATGCCAAAGATGAGTTCCTTTATCTGCTTAAAAATGCGGTAAAAAAACAGCTTATTGCAGATGTAGAAGTAGGAAGTTTCTTAAGCGGCGGCCTGGATTCGTCTTCCGTAGTGGCTCTAGTGGATGAGTTTCTTCCGCATCAGACGACTATCAGTTTCGGGTATGACCATAAAGACAATGAACTGAAATATGCCAAAGAAATTGCTGATAAATACAACACCAATCATATAGAAGTTCATGAAAAGAAAGAAGATCTTGTTGCATCACTTCTAAAGATCTCTCCTTTTTTTGATGAGCCTTTTGCCGATGCTTCATTCATCCCTCATTATGAAATCTGTAAATATGCGCGGGAAAAACTCACCGTAGTATTGTCGGGAGATGTAGGTGATGAGCTGTTTGGTGGCTATCATTTCTATACCGTTGAAAATAAATTAAGAAATCATTTCAGCTACAAGAATATTGTGGCACAGTTTGGTTTGAAATTATATCAAAAAGTAAGAACCACTTCTTATCTTACCCGGAAAAACATTGAGTATTCATCCATCATGGATTTTCATCTGAATTCCGTAAGAAATGCCTTCAATAAACAGGAACGTTATCAGCTGGGAATTACTTCAGATTATCTGCAGGATTACAGCTTTATCCCTGATCCGGACTCTCTGAATGATATTATGCGGGTGGATCTTGAAAATTATGTACCGGCTAATATGCTGGTAAAATCAGACCGGATGGCTATGGCCAATTCATTGGAAGTACGTACTCCGTTCCTTGATCTGGATTTTGCAGAATTCTGTATTCAGCTCCCGGACCAGCTGAAACTGGATGACACCAACGACAAAATCATTCTTCGTGAAGCAATGGGCTCTTATTGGACAGAAACTATCAGAAAACGCCACAAACAGGGCTTTGGACTGGGGGTGAAAAACTGGTTTGCAGAAGATAACCTGATGCAGCTCTCTGATGACTTGCTGAAAAATCCCAACCATAAAGTTTTCAGCTATATAGACTTTAAAGCCGCGCAGCAGTTTCTGGATAAGGATGAAAAACACTGGAACCTTTTACAGCTGGCTCTTTGGGCAGATCATAACCAATCCGTATTGTAATGACTGAAATTTCTGTTATTATTCCCGTCTATAATGCAGCTGAATTTCTGGAAAAGGCAGTCTGCTCCGCACTTCAGTTTGATGAAGTAAAAGAAGTTATCCTTGCAGAAGACCGCTCTACCGATGACTCGCTGAATATCTGCCGGAAACTGGCAGCCGGAAACCCTAAAGTGAAATTATTACAGCATCCCAACGGAGAAAACCGGGGTGCCGGAGCTTCAAGAAATCTGGGAATAGATCATGCTTCCGGGGAATTTATTGCATTCCTGGATGCAGATGATTTCTATCTGACCAACCGCTTTGATGCCGAAAAAGAAGTTTTCAGAGATCCTGAAGTGGAAGGGGTTTTTGGAGCCATCGGAACAGAATATTTAACGGAGAAAGGAAAAAATGAATTCCAGTCTAAATTTAAAGAAGTATCTCTCAGTACCGTCAACTATCCGGCTGAAGGCGAAGAAGTCTTCCGCGGACTGCTGGGTTTGTCGACTAAAACTTTCGGTACTTCTTTTCACCTGAATTCCCTCACAGTAAGAAAAGCTGCATTGAACCGTGAAAATTTACGTTTTAATGAAGCATTGCGGGTTCATCAGGATTCGGAGTTCATCATCAGGCTTGCCTATCACTGCCGTCTGAAAACCGGAATTATTGATAAGGCAATTGCCATGAGAGGCATCCATGACAACAACAGAATTACCAAGATCATAAGATACACCCCCGAATATAATCAGCGGCAGCTTCTTTACTGGACATCCTTATATCGGTGGGCGGCATCACGGAATCTTCCGTACAGCTATAAAAAGAGAATTTATCTTATCTATAAATCTTTTGATCTTTCCTTAAAAAAGGGTGTGAATAAATATATTGGCATACTTTTGGAGATTATGAAAAACCCTGAAATAGTAAAGACGAAATACCGCTTTACTTATTATCACTGATGAAATGAAAATATCTGTAATCATTCCCGTATACAACGCGGAAAAATATGTTTCCAAAGCCGTAGAATCTGCCCTGCAGTTTGAAGAGGTTCAGGAGGTTATTCTTGTGGAGGACCGGTCTCCGGACAATGCTCTGGAAATATGCAGGGAACTTAGCGGAAAATATGAAAGAGTACATCTTTATCAGCATCCGGATAAGGGAAATCACGGAGCCGGTGTCAGCAGAAATCTGGGAATAGAGAAAGCGAAATCAGAGTTCATTGCATTTCTGGATGCAGATGATTATTTCCTTCCCAACCGGTTTGATGCGGAAAGAGAAATTTTCAAAGATCTTAAAATTGAAGGAGTCTTCAATGCCATAGGTACAGAATACCTTACGGAAAAAGGGAAAGAGGAATGTTTATCCAATATTAATGATGATTACCTTTTAACGGTTAATTATCATGCGGAAGGGAAAGAAGTTTTCAGAGGGCTTCTGGGTCTTACTCCGGAAAAATTCGGTTCATTTTTCACATTGGATGCCCTTACCGTAAGAAAATCATCTGTGGAATCTGAAAACCTGCGTTTCAATGAAGTTCTGCGCCTTCATCAGGATTCGGATTTTATTATTAAGCTGGCTTACCACTGTCATCTGAAGTCCGGAATAATAGATCAGCCTGTCGCGATGAGAGGGATGCATGATGATAACAGAATTACCAAAATTGTAAAATATTCTCCCCAGTATAACCAGAGGCAGTTTCTTTTCTGGAATTCCCTGTTTCAATGGTCACAGAGTGTACGGCCTGATAAGGATGCGGCCCGGCACATTGAACTTCAGAAAAAGGCGTTTGAATTATCCGGAAAAAAAGGATGGTCTAAAATTTCAGGACTGTTCCCTGCTGTTCTCAGGGATCCACGGATACTGAAAACAAAATACAGGTTTACCTATATGCATCCTTAGATTTACAGTCATTATAAAATATCTTCCGAAGTTTTTTAATATTTGAAAATATTTTAAACTCCAATTCATAATATTTCATAAAAACGGGAAATTTAAAATTATTTTTAACTACTTTTAAAAACGAAAGAAATGAAGACTTTTTCATATGTTAAAAATTGCTATTTCAGTTGCAGTTGCCGGATTATTTATATTATTTTGTAAAAAGAACTCTGCACCAGCATCAAGGACCATATTTCAGAAAATGAATTTTAATATTAACTGATCACAAAAAGAATAAAACACAAATCATTCAAATTCCCACAACAGTAAATGAAAATCTCAGTAATCATTCCCGTGTATAATGCAGAAAAATTTGTAGCTCAGGCAGTTGAGTCGGCTCTGCAGTTCGAGGAAGTACATGAAGTCATTCTGATTGAAGACCAGTCTCCGGATAATGCTCTTGAAGTATGCCGCGGACTTGAAGAAAAATATAGCAAAGTAAAACTTTACCAGCATCCGGACCGGGAAAATCATGGTGCGGGCCCCAGCAGAAATCTGGGAATGGAAAGGGCAACAGGCGATTTTATCGCATTCCTGGATGCCGATGATTATTTTCTTCCCAACCGTTTCGAAGCAGAAAAAGAACTTTTCAAAAACCCTGAAGTAGAAGGCGTATACGGAGCTCTTGGGGTACACTATTATTCAGAAAAAGCAAAAGAACAATATTACCAGTTATTCAGGGACAGGCTTACAACGGTTTATAAAAGACACAGCCCCGATGAAGTTTTTCTGGGACAGATCCATATGCTTGGCAGTTTCGGGCTCTTCAGCATTGATACTCTTACTATCCGCAGGGATTCTTTAATGAAAAAAATGGATCCGCTCTTTAAACCAGCCTTAAGACTTCATGAAGATACTGAATTCCTGTTCAGGCTGTCCTATTATCTGGATCTTCATCCCGGAATACTTGATAAAGCTGTTGCCATGAGAGGGGTACATGAAAACAACAGGATCACCAAAGTAGATGCAGGTATGGTAGATCCGGCCATCTCCAGAGCCATTCTCTGGGATGAGGTGAACCGCTGGTCTCAAAGTGAAGATACGATTCCGGAAAATGTAAAACTTCACATCAAAAGGATGCAGCGGAGTTTTAAAATTGCCAACGCTCCCAGAATGCACAAATGGGGAATGGTCATCAAGTATCTTTTTACAGATTACAGGAGTATCAGATCCGGACTTTACAACATCAATTTCAAGCATTCTCTGTTTTCATGATGTAGATAAGATTCTACAATAAAATATAAAATAAAGAATCTGTATAATATTCTACACTTTATTATATTTGCTTTTGGAAAGCTAACACACAAAATGAAAATTTCAGTTATTATTCCTGTTTACAATGCGGAAAAGTTTGTAACCCAGGCCGTAGAATCTGTTCTTCAGCTTGAAGAAGTGCATGAGGTGATTCTTATTGAGGATAAGTCTCCTGATAACGCACTTCCGATCTGTGTGGAACTTGCCGGGAAATATGAGAAAGTAAAGCTTTTCCAGCATCCTGACAAAGGCAACCACGGAGCCGGTCCCAGCAGAAATCTGGGGATAGAAAAATCCACCGGAGATTTTATTGCATTCCTGGATGCCGACGATTATTATCTTCCCAACCGTTTTGACGCAGAGAAAGAACTGTTTAAAAACCCTGAAGTTGAAGGGGTTTACGGAGCTCTTGGGGTACAGTATTACTCTGAAAAAGCAAAAGAGCAGTATTATAATGTTTATAAGGACAGGCTGACTACCGTGTATGAAAAACACAGCCCCAAAGAGGTTTTTCCCGGACAGCTTCATATGCGTGGCAGTTTTGGCTTATTCAGTATTGATGCCCTCACGATCCGGAAAGAGGCGTTAATCAGAAAAATGAATCCATTATTCAAAACCTCTTTAAGGCTTCATCAGGACTCTGAGTTTCTGTTCCGGCTTTCTTTTTATCTTGATCTCTATCCCGGTATTTTAGATAAAGCTGTGGCAATAAGAGGAGTACATGAGGATAACAGGATCACAAAAGTGGAAGCAAAAGCGGTAAAGCCTTCCACAACCAAAGTACTGCTGTGGAAAGAAGTCAATGACTGGGCTTCTGCCGAGGACAATATTCCGGTCCCCATAAAACTGCATATCAGAAGAATGTACCGGAGCTTTCAGATTGCGGATGCCCCTGTATTCAAAAAATGGGGAATGATCTTAAAGTATATGGTTACCGATTATCCCAGTATCCGTTCCGGCCTGTATAATATTAATTTCAGGAATTATCTGCTTTAATTTTTTCGGTCTGCCCGGATAGAATCCCCGATACGGGCACTGAGAATTTTACCGGACTCCCGGTACATATGGTTGCCGTCTGTATATTGAAATTCATTACAGTGATCCGCAAAATTATAGTATTTCAAATGATGCTTCTGTGAAATCTCTTTGATAACCTTATTAAATTCAGGGAATTTTTCATTTTCTATCTCTATAAGATTTTTTGAGGCGGGAATACGTACCAGATAAACCGTTCCTTTATCTTTAAGGTAACTGATGATATCATTCAAAGCCTTCAGCCGCTCATCCGAAAGATCATAGTTCTCTATCATGGCCCTGTATTCCTTTGTTTTCACAGCCGTTCGTGCAGCTACTGAATCTTTGTTCATGTCTACATTTACTTCCATCCAGCCATCCTTATGAAGAAAGGTATTGGATCTTCCGGCCTCTTCGCGGTCTTTATAAATTTTAAACCAGCTTTTGGTATAGTTTCTCAGCAGATATTCATAATTAGGCGACATATCGTAAAAATACATATCCTTAAGCGGCGAATTTTCTTCCGGGAAATCTTCTTTTTTCTTTACAATATGATTCAGGGAAAGATTCCACGGATTTACGGTAAGAATAAAGACTCCGTTCTTCGTAGCCGGATTCAGTTTTCTTTTTAAAGCGTTGAAATAAATCTGTCCGTACGGCGAATACACAATATTGAGAGAAAAATTATCAAAAGGAACGGACAGTTTTTCTTTCAAAACGGACGGAACTATTGCCTGCGCTCCTCTGGAATCACCCAGAATAATATTTTGCGGTTTTTCTACGGCAAAGTGCATATAATCATCATCCGTGTTCCCGTCCGCATAAGAACCCAGAATAAGGAGAACAGCCGTAATTCCTATGATATAGAATGATATTTTAAATAAAAATTTTCCCATATTAAAACTGTTCATAGATATAATTACCGTTACCGAATACTCCGAAATACATGATCAGAAAAATCAAAAAAATGTAGACCGCTCTTCTGGTGAAAGGATGAAATCTTTTAATATCAAGTCCATGATCCTGGTCCTTGTTGATCCAGTCGATAACCACCAGAATTCCAATCAGTCCTAAAATTTTGATTTTTATAAACTGCGGAACGGAGAACAGGGACAGACTGAATATTTTCCCATACATACCCAGAGCAGCTTTCAGGTCTGGGGAAGCAAAAAGCACCAGTGCAAAGCATACTAAAAACATCGTGAGTACTATATTCCCAAATTCTTTTATTGTAGGAACCGATCCAGAGAACTTTTTCTTTTTATTCAGTTTATCTTTTACAATCAGGGGAATATAATACAGCCCGTGCAGTAAACCGAACAGAACGAAAGTAAATTTTGGGCCATGCCATGCTCCTATCAGAACAAAATTCAGAATAATAGCTGCAATCAGCCCTTTTTTACCATAATCTCTGAACTGGATAACCAAAGGAGTAAATACATATTCTGTAAGCCAGGAGGTAAGAGACATATGCCACTTTCTCCAGTATTCTGCAATATTCTGGGCAAAAAGCGGAAAAGCAAAGTTTTTAGTGATTTTAAAACCAAGAAGCCGGGCCAATCCTATGGCCATATCGGAATACCCGGAAAAATCTGCGTACAGTTCAAACAGGAAAAGGATGGCTCCGAAAGCTATTGTACTTCCTGAAAGATGTTCATAATTCTGGAAAATACCCTGTGTAACGGGTGTAATCGTATTGGCTACAACCAGTTTTTTAAAAGCACCTAAAAGAATCTGTCTCGCGGCATCGGCCCCTGTTTCAGAGGTAAAAATTCTTTCCTTTTTCAGCTGTGGCAGCAACAGACCTCCTTTATCTATGGGGCCTGAGGTCATACTCGGAAAGAATGCGATATAATTAAAGAATGCCAGCGCGTCATTTTCCGGTTTCAGTTTATTGTTTTTAATATCCAGAAAATAACTGATGATCCTGAAGGTATAAAAACTGATTCCCAGCGGCAGAATAATTTCCAGTGTAAGTTTATTTTTAATTCCGAACAAATCTGCAAAAGAATCGACAAAAAAACCGAAATATTTAAAGTAAAAAAGTGTTCCTAAAGCCAGAATGATCCCTGAGTTCAGATATATCTTTCTTTTTCGTCCTTCACTTTCTTTAATCTTGGGACCCATATAATAGGCCATAGCTGAACTTCCTGCCAACAGAATCAGAAACCTCCAGTCCCAAAATCCGTAAAAAACATAACTTGCCGCAAGCAATATAAAATTCTGCAGCCTGAGATTCTTTTTACCAGACAGCCAGTACAGCACAAAAACGGCACTAAAGAAAAGTAAAAAAGTAATAGAGGTAAACTGCATGGTTATTATTTAAAATCCGTCATTAGAAATGAGAAGCATCCACAAAAAGGTGGTTTCCGTTAAAATGCTTTCCCCCGTTGATACAAAGATCAATCACCTGTGCCACATCTCCTCCTTCCAGTTTATCTTTCAGCGGGTAGCCTGACAGGATCATGTCTTTCATCCTTTCATCCATATTCCGGTGGAAATCCGTAGAAATAAAAGAAGGAGATACAGAATTGCATGTAATCCCGAATTTCACATTTTCCAATGCCCAGCTTTTACTCATCTGCAGCAGATAAGCCTTATTGGAATTATATACCGAAGTTCCCACGGCAGGCGAAACCAATGATGAAGAAAGAATATTAATAATTCTTCCCTCTTTTTTCTTCCTGAAAATATGGATGCATTTTTGAGTAACCTGAAGGGTGGGAACCACATTGTTTTTGAAATCTTCAAGAATTTTCTCTGCGTCCGTTTTATGAAAATAGGTATCAATAAAAGTTCCGCTGTAATAATTATTAATCAGAATATCCGGATCAAATTCATCTATTGCCGTAAAAAAATCATGCATGCTGCTTTCTGAAGTAAAATCTATCTGAAAAGCCTTTGCCCCGGTATAAGCCTGTTCGATCTCCTTTGCAGCCTCTTCAGAGCGGCAATATGTGAACAGTACTTCATATCCTTTCTCAAGAAGAAAGGTATTGATCTCTTTTCCTATTCCGGATGAACCTCCGGTTAATACCACTTTTTTCACAACAGTTCTTTGATTTGAATTTTACCTGAAGCAACGGTCTGAAGTTCCTCATTCACAAATTTAAACTTAAAGGTATTCACCTGAACGGCTTCTGACTGCTCAGTAACTACCGCTTCAAAATGTAAAATATCATCAAGATAGACCGGCTTTTTGAAATTGATGGTCTGTGAAAGAATCATAACATCTTCTGTGGGAAGCAGTTCTCCGATAAAGAAGGACAGGAAACCATTCAGAATATTGCCGTGCATCACTTTGGAGCGGAACCCTTTGTTTTTAGCAAACTCTTCATCGGTATGCAGGGCGTTCCGGTCCTCAAAAACAGAGATAAAACCTCTGTACACATGCCCGTTCACTCTGAACTGGTGCTGAAATGTCTGATTTTCCTTCAGTATCATTATTTTGTCAGTATACAGTCTATCATTTCTCCTACATTATTCCAGCTTTGGATCTCTGAAGAGGTAAAACGTACTCCAAATGCTTTCTCAACAGCTACAATCAGCTGGATATGAGAGAGGGAATCCCATTCTTCAATATCATCGGCTGTTGTTTCAAAATGAAGGACAATATCGTCATTATCCAGTTCATTATGGAAAATACCTGTGAGTTTAGCTAAAATTTCATCTTTGTTCATAATATTATAAGTGTGTTTATTTATTGTTAATATATACTTCTTTAGACTGATAGCGGTTTACATCCAGAACCCATCTTTTGTTTTGCTGTACAAATCCCAGTCTTTCATAATGATCTTTTACCATTTGATTCTTAGCCGTCGGGATATATTCTCCTTCCACATATTGATAGCCGTTTTTTTCCGCAATATCTACAATGGTGTTCAGGGTAAAATCTTCCATTCCTCTTTTCAGGACGCGGCAGCTCATCAGCCAGGTATCAATAAACAAGGTGTCAGGAGTTTCTTTTTCAAGAACAACGACACAAATCAATCCGTTATCTCCATATTTATCTTCTAAAGTGAAGGACAGTGTATAATGCTTATCAGAGCCGATCATATTCTCTACATCCTGTTCCGTATACCTCACGGTTCTTAAATTGAACTGGTTGGAGCGCTGGGTAAGCTGTGATACCCGTGGTTTTGAAAAGCTGTTGAATGCCTGAACATCAGAAATCATATCCATACTTTTCAGGAAATCCTCCACATTGGTAAAGCTGTCCAGATCGGTTTTCCTTTGCGCTTCTACCTGATATTGCTTTGTGCGTTCCGCATCATTTTCAGAAAAGCTTGCTGTTTCAAAAAGATTCAGGCTGTACAGGTATTCCAGATATCCGGCCGGATCTTCCGGAAGTTCCGGAACACAGACTTCGGGAAGGTTTTCACGGACAATATTTCGTTCAAACGGATTATCATCCAGAAATACCATAGAATCAAATCCTATATTCAATATACTCTGGATCTTTCTGATATTATCGGCTTTATTGTCCCAGTTGGCTATGAAAACAGCGATATCATCCAGTTTAAGAACCATATCCGGATGTTTTTCAAAGGGTTCTTTTGCTTTGTCTTCATCATTCTTGCTGCAGACTGCCAAAATCACCCCTCTTTTCTGAAGCGCTTTTACCCAATACTGAAATTCGGTGAATGCTTTTCCAATTCCCAGACTTCCGATCTGAATTTTCTCCAGACCGTCATCTCCAATAATTCCGCCCCAGGTTGTATTATCCAGATCCAGAATCAGGCATTTTTTAAATCTCCCTTCCAGAGAAGAAATAATGCCGGTAAGATGATGGGCTACAACAGGAAGAGAGTCCAGCGAGAGCACCATCTCTGTATTCACATAAATGCTGGGAGAAAACATAAAGTTTCTGCCCCACTTATTCTGAATGGAAAGAAAATCAGCAATGAAGAAGTTATCATTTTTCACAGCAAGTTCCGCCGAAAGAAGATAGTTCAGCTTATTCAGCTGAAAAACAAAGGAAGACTCCACTTTATTGGAAAAGTTTCCGAAAACCTGGTTATCAATCACCGGAAAATTACAGAATATTACCCTGCTTTTTGTCCTGTTTTGGATTGTGCGGTAAAGCTCTTCAATATAAGAGATTTTGCTTTCTGCAAAAACAGAATGAGAATCATAGGATTTATAGTACTGTGCTAATAATTTATGAGAAGACTCAAAAATAATAGTGTAATCTGCATTAAAATCATAATATTCAGAAGTCGGGTCCAGAATTTGACGGGATATCTGTCCAAAATCGGCCTCGAAAATATCGAAATCAAAGCCTTCATCTAAAGCAGTACCCTTTAAAGCAATATTCAAAAACTGGGTAGCGGTATCGCCCAGCAGCGCCACTTTAATCTTCTTAAGTCCTTTTCTTTCTTTGCGGAGTTCTTTTTTGAGTTCAGAAAATGTTTTGTACATAAGTGATATGATATTAATTCTTAATGTACCTTTCTTCGTCCAACTCCACCGGATTGATTTTTTTATTCTTTAAACAGGTACTTGCCGGTACCGGAATTTCATTGAAAATAGGAGGATATAGATTGGGATTGTTTTCAATTTTCATAGTTGTGTCTGCTTTGTTACAAAAATAAAGATTTTTATCAGATTTTCACTCTTTTCAGATAATCTCTCAAAGGTTTTTCAATAAATTGATAAAACAGGATGGAGGTCAGGATAAGAACAGGAATATAAATCATAAATATAGTATCACTGTCCAGATAATATTTTCTAAGAATCTCTCTCAGAATATACAATATGGGAATGTGGGTGATATAGACAGCATAGCTCGCTTCACCCAGATATTCCAGTGGCTTTAACGAAAACAGCTTTGTAAGTCTGCCGCTGTTCATAGAAATTAAAACAATAAGAGGGATAAAAAGCAAAGCCATCAGCCCGTTATGATAAAAAAGCGGAACAAAGATCAGGGCAAGAAGTATAGCCGTAAAGATGAGAATCACCGGAATATCATAGTTCTTCTGTTTAAAATTCCTTACAAAGAAAATTCCGGCAAGGTTTCCCACCAGAAATTCATTGATGTGCATCAGGGGAAAATAATACAGAAACTCATGGCTTCCGGTATGAGGACCCTGATAAGAAGGTGAAGCTTCATAAAGATGGGAAAACACCTGGCTTGTCACCCAGATTATTCCGGCAGCCACCCAGATGCTTTTATTCTTTTTTGAATACAAATGATTATACAGCAAAGGAAAGAGCAGATAAAACAGAAACTCCACAGAAATAGACCATCCGGGAAAATTCAGGACCATGGCTTTACCGGGAATCCAGCTTTGCAGACCCAGAAGATAAAGAACCGCATCTGTACTATTAAAACCGGAATACCGCGTTACCAGATAAAGCAGTAATCCCAGTACATACAACGGATAAATCCTGGCAAACCTGTTCTTATAATAATCAAAATACGCTATTTTCTCTTTCTTATGATACGCAATGATCATAATAAATCCGGACAGGATAAAAAAATAACTTACCCCTACATTGGCTTTCAGAAAAATGTTTGAAATATAGCTGAGCTTATACAGAAACATATCTTTATTGAAATGCGAAATGACAATTGCCATAGCCGCAAGAAACCGGGTAAAAGTAATCTGACTTATCTTCATTCAAAAAAATTGTTCAACAGTATGATCTATTTTCAGTTAGCATTAAAAAATATTCAGGACATCCTAAAATAGCATACCATTAAAAATAAAATATACAGATCATCTGCCGGACAAAAATATAGTTCTGAAATCTATTTGATGAAAACACCGATGTATTTACCTTCATATTCCACAACAGTGGTTTCTATACTGTTTTTTTCGCAGAAATCCTGATAAGCGGAATTGTCGCCAATATCATCACTGATGAATACCCCGCCTTTTCTCAGATGCTGATACAATTCACCGTAGGCCCACATTCTTCCGTTATAGCTTTTATCGGAGTCATAGTGCAGCACATCGAAAACCTGATTTTCAGAAAAGATTTTCGGCAGCGATTCACGGTCTGCAAAACGAAACAGTTTCCAGCTGCTCTTAAGCTGCTCCGGAACCACATAACCTACATACTGATCACCATCCTGCGCCAGATAAGGCATATCTGAACTGTACAGCGTACCGTCTCTTTTCACCAATGAAAGAAGTGATGCGAGTGAAGACCAGCCGTACGCTACGCCCGTTTCCACCACATTTTCAGCAGCAGTGAATTCACAGGCATAATAGATCAGCTCCAGAGCTCCCGGACCTCCCATTTTCACAGGGCATTCCTTTTCCCTATGCTCTGCTGTTGCCAGTGCTTCACGGTAATCGGTACGGAAGGGTTCAATATCAAGTCCGAACAGCCTTGAGACCGCTTCTTTCTGGGAAACAGCCTTCTCCGCAGCCCAGGAATTGGTTTTTTCCTTTCCTTTGAATGCGTTGCTTCTGTTCACGGTGTTCTTAATGATTTTCCGGCCAAGTTCCGGATAAAGATCAGGCCTTTTCAGGTATCCTATAAATGTTTTGAGAACTCTTGTTATTTCGCTCACTGTGTTGTCTTTAATACCGCAAAAATAAATATTTTTTTTCATTTATCTAAAAACAGATTATATTTGTGATACCCAAGTGAAATGAAGAAAAATAAAAACCATATATGTTTTACAATCTTTTCGAGAAAATATACAGAAGGCAGCAGCTTTCTATCCTGAAAAAACACCCTGCCGTATTTTTTGAAAATATCAGACTCGGCGTTGGAGGGCGCTTTGTTCTTGCACAGGATCTGAAAAAAGTAAGTATCGGAAAATCGGTAGAGTTCAGGAATTACACCTGTATGCTTGTACTGAAAAACGCCACATTAGAGATTGGTGATCATTTTTTCATGAATAATTTCTGCTCGATCAATTGCCTGGAACATATTTCAATAGGTGAAAATACTTTATTTGGCGAAAACGTAAAGCTTTACGATCATAATCATACCTATGAAACCTCTCCCAAGTTCAAAGTACACCCTTCAGAATTTACAAAAGCTCCTATAAAAATAGGAAATAACTGCTGGCTCGGAAGCAATGTTACCGTACTGAAAGGTGTAACGATCGGAGACAACTGCATTATAGGAGCCGGATGCACCATATATAAAGACATTCCTGCCAATACGCAGGTGGTCAATAAACAGGATCTTGTTTTCAATACACTGTAAAATGAAATTTTCCGTACTTATTGCTCACTACAACAATGCCGCTCTCTTCAAAGACTGTTACAGTTCCCTGAAAAAGCAAACCTATAAAAACTGGGAGGCGGTTATTCTGGATGATGCTTCCTCCGAAGAAGAAAAAGAACAGATCCGTACCATAATTGCCGGAGATGAACAGTTCCGTTTTTTTGAAAATGAAAATAACTGCGGCGTAGGGGTTACCAAGAGTAAACTTATAGAACTGGCAACAGGCGAAATCTGTGGTTTTGTAGATCCTGATGACGCTATTCTCCCTACCGCGATCGAAAAAGCCGTGGAGGTATTCGCAAGAAAGAAAAATGTAGTCCTGGCCTATTCCCGTTTTATGAGCTGTGATAAAGATCTTAAACCTATCGCTCCCTTCAGATCTGCCATGCAGGTACAGAATAAGGATCCTTATTTTTTCAATTATCCTATTCAGATTGCCCATTTTGTGACTTTCCGGAAAGATATTTACGAGCAGACAGAAAAGATGAATACTGAGCTTAAAATTTCAGAAGATCAGGATCTCTATTTAAAAATGTACGAAAAGGGAGATGTTTACTTCATTGATGACACCAATTATCTTTACAGGACCCATCCAGGAGGTATTTCCCAAAACGACAACAAATCCAGATCCTACGAATATTTTGCCCAGGTTGTATTTAATGCACTGAAAAGGAGAAAAATCAGGACAATCAATGGTAAAAAAGTACCTGAAACCTATTCCGGTCATCAGGAAATTTTCGCTCTTCTGGAATATCAGAATACCATTCCGTATAGGATAAAAAGAAAAATCTCCATTACTTTACAGAAAATTTTCAGGTAATGCCCGAAGAAAATAAAAAAATAAACATCCTTTTCAGACACCGTTCCATGGAAATGGGCGGAGTGGAAAAAGTAATTCTCAGTATCATCAGGAATCTCAATCCTGAAAAGTTCGACATTACGGTATGCCTGAATCTCAATCAGGGCGAGCTCAGAGATGAGTTTCCGCAACATGTAAGAAAGGTATATCTTGCAGACGGCAGAGAAGATTTCTCTCAAAATCCTCTGATTCACAAACTGCAGCTGATCCGCAGAAGGCTGAAACTTGCCAAAGCACAGAAAAATCATAAAATAACCGACCGTATTCTGGGAAATAAAAGATTCGATGTGGAAATTGCTCCTACTTACTCGGCTTTTTCATCAGTGATCCATTCCAGCAATAAAGACTCCAAAAAAATAGGATGGTTTCACTCGGAGATCAATATCCCCGGGATGAAACCTCTGGTTCCTGATATTCTTGAAAATTTCCCGCAGTTTGATCACATGATCTACTGTTCCCAGAAAATCAAAGATATTATGCACCGGTCTTACCCGGACCTGCCCTACCCGGCTGAAAGCGTAGTGATCAACGCCATTCCTATTGAAGAAATAAAAAAGAAGGCCGAAGAAAAAATTGAAGACCTTCCTGAAGGACCTGTCTTTGTTTCCGTAGGACGGCTTCACGGCAGAAAAGGCTACCATAAACTTATCGACGCTCATAAAAGGCTTATTGACGAAGGGTTTCATCACAGTATCCTTATCCTGGGCAATGGTGAGGAAATGAAAAACCTGACGGAACAGATTCAGGCTAATAACGTTCAGAATACCTTTATTTTAGGTGGCAACAGAATGAATCCTTATCCGTACATTAAAAATGCCGACTACTTTATTCTTCCTTCCGAATCTGAAGCCTGGCCTCTGGTGATTGCCGAGGCCCTGATACTGCAAAAACCGATTATCGCTACGGATACCGGAGATGTAGGAGTTATGATCAGAGACCGTGAAACCGGATACCTCATCAGTTATGATACAAATGAAATGTATGAAGCCATGAAAGTTTTCCTGACTGACCCAGAGCTTGTTGCCGGAATCAGAAAAAATCTTGAAACCATAGAAGATCAGTTTGATAATCAGAAAATTTTTGATGCCGTGGAAGGAATCATTGAAGGCCTGGTAAAAAAATAATTACTGGGCAGAATACCCTCCGTCTACCACCATATTGGTTCCTGTAATCCATTTCGCAGCATCTGATAGCAGGAAAATGCAGGCATTGGCTACATCCTCAGGCTTTCCTATTCCCAGCGGATGTTTTTTAAGGATCTCTTCCGCTGCCTCTTCACCTATATTTTCGAACATTTTTTCCAAAATAGGGGTATCTACCATAGCAGGGCTGATACTGTTTACTCTCACACCGCTTCTTGAAAGTTCCATTGCCAGGGAGCGTGCCCCGGAAACAACGGCTCCTTTGCTGGCAGAATAAGCAGCCTTACCTATTTCCCCTACCATTCCGGCCACCGAGGAAATGAATACAAAAGCAGAGGTTTCGTTTTTATATTTCTTAAGGGACAGAATTTTGGCAATTTCAAAACCGGAGATCACATTCACTGCAAAAATATCATGATAAAGCTGAGGCGTATGTTTTTTCAGCGGCAGTGTTTTTTCTATTCCTGCACAATGGATAAATCCTGAAATTTTTCCTAAAACAGCTGTTTTCCCGGCAATCAGTTCCTCCAGATTTTCTGCCAGGGTAATATCTGCGATAATAATTTCTGCTTTAATGTCAGGAGAAAGCATGGATACCGTTTTTTGAAGCTCTTCTTCATTTCTTGCGATCAGGATAAGATCTGCCCCGGCCTTACTGCATTCTACAGAACAGCTTCTCCCGATTCCGGAAGAAGCCCCTGTAATAAGAATTGTTTTATCTTTTAACGAAAACCGATTCATTAATCTTCGAAATTTTCTTTACCGATGATGTCTACCAGGTCCGATACTTTTTCTATATCTTTAAACTGCTTGGTATCAATTTTCTTGTTAAAATTTTCGTCAACAAATGCAATAACGGAAAGCAGGCTGATAGAGTCATAGCTTTCCAGCTCTTTCAGATTGGTATCCAATGTAAGCGTTTGGTCTTCTTCCAGTTCTTCCTGTAATTTTTCTAAAAAAACGGATGTCTTCATATTTTTTATTTTATGGCTTTATATATTATCATTAAATTTCAATAATAGTGGCTCCCCAGGAGTATCCTACTCCAAAACCGGCCAACAGGACACGGTCTCCCTGCTTCAGCATTCCCTTATCCATCATATCTTTCAGCGCAATCGGAATGGTAGCCGACACGGTATTTCCTGTATTCTCCATGTTAATATAGAACTTTTCTGCGGGAATTTTAGTTTTTTTCCTTAAATAGTTCAGCATAAAAGAATTGGCCTGGTGAAAAACAAAATAGTCTATGTCGTCCATAGTAAGCCCGTTGGTTTCCAGCGTTTCTTTTACCAGTCCCGGAATATTTTCAATAGTGAAATTAAAGATCTCAGGCCCGTTCATATAAAGATTTCCGGGATCGAACTCATTTTCAGGATTCAGCTGGAAATCTGTTTTGAAAGCCCCTTTTTTTACAATAAGGTTTTCAGCACCGCTTCCGTCTGTACCCAGGCAGAATTTATAATCTCCGGCTCCTGTATCCTTTTCAATGATGGTGGAAGCTGATGCATCTCCGAATATACTGCGGTTGGCTTTGTCTTTACGGTTGATATGCTTCGTATAGGTCTCCGCAGTGATCAGCAGAACGTTTTCTGCAATACCTGCGGCTATTAATCCTTTAGCAAAAGCCATTCCATATACAAAACCGGAACATCCGAGATTGAAATCCATGGCTCCGATATTTTTTCTGAGCCCCAGCCTGTCCTGAAGAAGGCACGCCGTAGTAGGAAGAAAATAATCAGGGCTCTGTGTACAGAAAAGAATAAAATCTACTTTATCTCTTTCGTAGTTTTCAAAAAGCTTTTCAGACGACTTTACGGCAAGCTCCAGTACCGTCTCATGGGCTGCCGAAATATGGCGCTGCCGGATGCCTACTTTTTCATGAATCCTTTCGGAACTCCATTCAGGGAACTCTTTTTCCAAATCCTCATTGGTAAGAACCAGTTCCGGCAGATAATATTCTATTTTGGAAACTTTTATCATATTAAATAAATTCTTTTTCTTTGCAAAAGTAAAACAAATTTACAACAATGATCTTCATATACAGAATAGTATTGAAAATACATTCCGTCTACCATTCATTTCTGAACAGGGCCAGCCTTGAAGCAGCCAAATTCCGTGGTATGAAAGTGGGGAAAAGCTTCAATATGCCGGATAAAGTTTATTTCGGAACAGAGCCTTATCTTATTGAAATCGGGGATAATGTGAATATTGCGGCGAATGTAAGATTTATCAACCACGGAGGAACAACCACTCTTCTGAGAAGGCTTCCCGGTTATGAGGATGCCCGGATTTTCGGATGGATAAAAATAGGAAATAACTGTACCATCGGACTGAACTGTGTAATCACACAGGATGTACAGATCGGTAACAACTGTATCCTGGGTGCCAACTCTGTTCTGTCGCAGTCTATGCCGGACAATACTGTATTCATCGGCAACCCAGCTCAGTTTCTCTGCACCATAGAAGATTACGGCGACATTATCTTGAAAAACAATCCGGAATACCCCCGGGAGCTGGAAAAAGACAGGAAAAAACTGGATGAGTATATTAAGGCCAACCTGCCTTATAAATTCAAAAAAGCAAGAAGAATTAAATAGTATATGAGGCCGGTCCCTTAAAGACTGCTGTTTCCCAACGCTCCTCTAAGTTCTTTTTTATATTTTTGCAACAGTCATTCCCTGACGAATTGAAAACCAAATGAAAAAAAAAATATTATTTGTCTATTACCAGAATATAAAAATCGGAGGTGTTGCCAAAGTACTGGCGAATCTTACCTCAGAGCTGGCTGATGAAGGCTACGATATTGAGATCCTTTTTCTCATGGCTCCCCATCCTGATTTTTATAAGATCCATCCCAACATAAAAAAACACTACATCAATTCTTTTGCAGACAAATACTCAAAGTTTGCCACACATATTAATAATAAGTACAGATCAGTTCCCAAAATTTACACCGTGTATTCTTATCTCTATGACTGGGGTTCATACCGTGTACTCCGGGAATGGATCAGGGAAAATCATCACCGTTATGAAACAGTTGTAGCCTGCTGGTATAAGCTGGCCACCATGCTTTCTTTTGAAAAAGAGATCAACAAAAAGACCATTGCCTGGGAACATTCTTCCTTCAGGATTGGCGGTGTTGTTTACGATAAAATGCTGAGAAGGAACTACAAAAATCTGAAGGCTGTTGTATCCATCAATAAACCTTCGGTAAAGTATTATGAACAGTTCGGCAAAACATTTTTTATTCCCAATCTTTCGGATGGGATATATGAAAGGCTGGAATTTACACCTCCTGAAAAAAAGGAGAAGCTGATCAGTTTTGCGGGAAGGCTGGATAAAACCAAAAATGCCATAGAACTGGTAAAAATTTTTCACGAAACGCCCAAACCCTCAGGCTGGAAACTGCAGATCATTGGTGATGGCCCGGAAAAAGACAATATCCTGGAATACATCAGAACTCATCATCTGGAAGACCAGGTTGTTCTGCTGGGTGCCAGACTTCCCGAAGAAGTAGCTGCTTTGATGCAGAAATCAAAGATCTTTATTTTCACTTCTTTAAGTGAAGCATTCGGGCTGGTGCTTGTAGAAGCCATGTTCTGCAGCAATGCCATTATTTCCTATAACTGCGAATTCGGCCCGTCAGACATTATCAATGAGAAAAACGGTTTTTTAATCCCTTTACATGACAGGAAAATGTTTGCTGAAAAGCTTAAATTTCTTATTCATGATGATCAGTTTCTGACAGATCTTATGAGATCGTCTTTTGAAGAATCACAAAAGTGGAGAAAGGAAAAAATTATAGAGCAATGGAAGGAGATACTTTAGACAGCGGGATAGGTATATCTGTAATCATTCCGGTATATAATTCTGCGGCTACCCTGAAGAAATGCGTAGACTCTGTTCTGAACCAGACATACTCCAATTTTGAACTCCTTTTAATCAATGACGGCTCTTCCGATCATTCCCTGGAGATCATGAATTCTTTTGCCGAAAAAGACAAAAGGGTAAAAGTAATCGATAAAATAAAGAACAGCGGAGTAAGTGATACCAGAAATACGGGTATGGCTCATGCAAAAGGCAAAAACTTATGTTTCATCGATGCTGACGACTGGGTAGAAAATAATTATTTCCAGATTTTTAAGGAACAGTATGAATCTCCGGATGTTTTGCTTATTCAGAATATCATCCGCGGCCAGCCGAGGGATCTCCTTTGTAAAACTTACCACATTCAAACCGATTTCACTGAACTTCTGGTGAGGAATAATCTGCTTTATTTCGGAGGTCCCTGCGCCAAATTTTTCGAAAGAGAGATTATCTTAAAAAACAATATCAGTTTCAACAAAGAGGTCAGCTACGGTGAAGATCTTATGTTTTTCATGGAATATTTCATGCATACTGATTCTATAAAAATTCTCGACGCCGCGCTCTATCACTATGAATATACTGACGGGTCCCTGAGCAGGATAAAGCATTCTTTCAGCTCATTATTTACCCTTCACTCAGCAGTAACAGATTTTATTACTTTCCAGAAACGGGAAGATAAAGGAGCAAAAAAATATCTGTATCAATTCGACTGGGATTTTATTGAATCTTCCATAGACCAGGGAATTATCGGAAGAAACTTTAAAAAAGAGGAATCTGATCTTTATCTTCAAAAAATCAGAGACTCCCTCAGCTCAAATCATTTTTTATACACCGGCTATTACCGAAAAGTTTTATTTTTGCTTCTGAAGGCCGGACAATTCCGTTCAGTCCTGAGACTTAAAAGATTTTTAAACACATAATACCTATTGCCTTGAAGAAAAAAATATTGATCAGAATCGGTTCCCTACGCCATGGCGGTGCAGAAAAAGCATTGATTAATTTTCTGAAAAACATCCCGTCAGACAAATATGAAATTGACCTTCTGATCAATTTATACTCCGGACAGTACATTAAGGATGTTCCCGCCTGGGTCAATCTTTATTATCTCATCAAAGGGGAAATGATCACCACCAACAGACCTCATGAAATTCCGGTGAAAGCCTTCCGCGTTCTTTACCAGAAAATGTTCCTGTGGTTCCCGGCGCTTCTCTATAAGTTCATCCTGAAAAACAAGAAATACGATGTAGAAATTGGCGCTATCCACGGAATGTATAAAGATATCCTGTCCAGCCCTTTAAAGGATTCAAAAAAAATCATCTGGATTCAAAACGATATTTTTAGTTTAAAGGAATTTACTCCGGATGTGATCAGGGAGTTCTTTAAATTCGATAAAATACTTGTGATCTCAAACAAGCTGGAAGAGGGGATGCTGAAGCATGCCCAAAATGAGAATGAAAAAAAATCGATTGTAAAAATTTACAATCCTATCGACAGGAATGATACTTTGGAAAAAGCCCATATTGCTGTTGATGACATGCCTTTTACAGAAAGCAGTGATCCTGTTTTTGTTTCCGTAGGAACCGTGTATCCCCAAAAAGGCTATGACAGACTTCTGCAGGTTCACAAAAGATTACTGGATGAGGGCCTGAAGCATAACCTGCTGATCATCGGTGACGGCTACGATCTCGAAAACATACAGGCTCAGCTGGAAACCCTGAATGTACAGAAAACAGCCAGAATGCTGGGCTATAAAAGCAACCCGTACCCTTATATGGAAAAATCCGATTTCTATGTAATGTCTTCCAGGCATGAAGGCTATCCAACCATTATTGCTGAGGCTCTTATTCTGAAAAAGCCTGTTTCGGCAACAGATATTTCCGGAATCAGAGATCTTCTTCAGGACGGAAAACTGGGAATCATCACGCCGAATTCCGGGGACGGGATTTATGATGGCATGAAAAAATTCCTCATCAACAGAGATCTTGCCGAACAGTATAAAAAAGAAATAGCCCATACAGAGCTTCCTTTCGTTCTGGAAAAATCGGTACAGCATATCCAGGAAATCATCGATCACGTATAAAAACAACTGTTATGGCTGAGTATTCTATTATTCAAAAGGATTTTTACCGGGAAAACGGCCAGTGGCTGTCCGGTTTTCAGATATGGAAAAAGTGCATTAATCCCAATCTCCATTTCATCTATATTTTCAGAAAAGCCCAGCAGCACCTTAACCATCCCGTTTCAGGAATTTTCTGGAAGTTTGTTTTAAGGCATTATCAGATCAAATACGGATTCCAGATCTATCCTGAAACGCAGATCGGAGAAGGTTTTTATCTTGGCCACTGGGGAAGCCTGGTGATCAATCCGAAAGCAAAAATCGGGATCAACTGTAATATCGCACAGGGGGTAACCATCGGGCAGCAGAACCGGGGTAAAAACGCAGGCGTTCCTGTAATCGGCAATGAAGTATGGATAGGCACCAATGCCGTAATTGTAGGAGGTATAACCATTGGAGACAACGTTCTGATCGCCCCGAATTCTTATGTAAATTTTGATGTTCCCTCCCACTCTGTTGTTATGGGAAATCCGGGGAAAATTTATCCTAATGAAAAAGCAACGGACGGCTACATCAATCATAAAATATAAAATTTTACCCTTTTCAATATATTTTTTTCATAGTCTTTAATTATAAAAGATTATTTACAACTCATTAATAATGAGCAGCAAAAATATAACTCAAACGTTGTGGGATATATTTTTTTTATTTACTTTTACAAAAAACTTAAAGCTTTTAATGTTCAGGTTTTTTACGCTAAAAAACACATAAAACTAAAGACAACCATGAAAAAAATTACACCAACCTTCCCAAAGCGGGTCTCCCGCTGCTATCATTTACTCCACATTTATTCCCGAAAATAACAGAACAGACGGTTTAAATTAAGATCTCCGTAGACCTGTGGTTTACAGGAACATCATTTTCCATGATAACATGGAAAACGATCGCTTGATTTTTCCGTCCGGCTGCCTATAACTTTTAAAACACAACGTTTAACAATTTCTCGGAAACATTATGAAAAAAAAATCTACGCTGCAGGCGTTTGCCGTACTATTCTGTATAGTACCCAGCCATGCTTTTTCCCGGGTAGTTCCTGTTTCGGAACACATTTATGAAAAAGAAAAACTTCTCCGGCCGGAAAGCCTGGCCCCACCCTACGTCTACGATCTGGATCCCGGCTTCACTGTTCAGCAGAACGTAAGCCAGAAAGGTCTTGTCGTTATTGAAGGCAAGCTCACCAAACCTTTTACCACCGGAAATATCCGTATGGAGATCAAGTACAGGAATTCACAGGGAGACTGGATCACTATCTGGTGCAAGACGCTGTACTCATACAACCAGTACAATGAAAACCTTAAGGCCTTTTTTGAACTTCCGGCTTCCGCCAACCCTGCCTACAATTTAAAAATTGAGCTGAATTCTGATGTCAATATCAGCAATTTCAGCAGTGTGGCATGGGAAAGATCTGTAAATCACTATAAAGAAGGCGATTATGCAACGGCATCCTGTGAACTGGACGAAAATGAATACACGATCCTCCTGACCCCTAAAAAAAGCGGAACACTGACTTTTGATGCCACAGGAAAAGTCACAGGAATCAAAGACAGGGTTACTTCTGCCCATTCCTGGAATAAACTCGGGAATGTGATTATGAACAACAAAAAGGATGATGTTGTATTTTCTCCGGCTACACCTGCCCAGCTTGCTCCGGACGGAAAATCCATCACCATGATCAATACAGGTGCTGCAAACAGTGTATTGGGATCTACTCCCGAATTCATTTATGATGAAATGGCAGGGCATCCTATCCCTTATTTATACAGCTACAATGATCCGGTGTATATGTTTGCCGGAAAATTTTCCATCAACGGATTAATGATGAAATTCAGCCAATGGCCGGGAGATGCCAACGGACCGGGCTATCACAATTTCAAGAATCCCAACCAGCTGGAGAGCAGGTATTTCAACCTGTACAATACCATCCATGAAAAGCTATCCGATTTCATGACCGATCAGGAGCCTATTGTTATTGTATCCAGCTATATTACAGGATTCAGAGTGTATAAGAGTGATGGCACACACATTAACATAACCAACCTTACCGCCCACAGCAATTACGGCGGACCTTATTTCGGCTATACCAATGACCAGGGAAATGCCCGCAGAGGTCCCGGTTCTGAAAATCTGATCATATCCAATACTCCGGAAATGACTTTATATGGTATGGGAGCTCTTCGTAATGATGTAACAAACTTTTACCAGCCTGTAAGATCGCTTCAGGATATCGAATCAGAGGTATCAAAATTCATCAACTATGTAGGAATTTTTAATGTACCTTATAACTCAGGGGATTGCGTGAATGCATGCTATACTGTAAATTCAGGAGCTACTCCTGACAATACGCCTGCTGACTGGACGAAAGCTCCCAACAGCTATATTTTCACCGGAAAAGATAAGAATGGCAATCCTGCTGACGGTCTTTACATTCCTGTAAAAAAAGCCTATGAAATGTGGGCGAAAGGCGGCGATCTGATGAAGGATGAACAGAACAATTACACTAAAATTCCGGATAACGGAATTCCTTCTGCCGGCCTTTACTGGGAAGATGAAATTGGCCTGATCCGCTCCGTAGCCCTGGAAGGAACCGGGGAAAATGCCAAAATAAAAGTACTGGTTAATAAACTGAAAGAAGGAAACGCCGTTGTTTCTTACCGCGTGAATGACAAAGTGTACTGGACATGGCATGTATGGGTAACTGATGATCCTACGGACGGAAGTACGTATCACCTGGGATTTGAAGAAGATAAAAACGGTAATCTGGTCACCGACTGGAAATGGATGGACAGAAACCTGGGTGCCACTCATGCCAATCTTACAGGTCACGGCTTCCAGAGATCCGGAGGGCTGCAATACCAGTGGGGAAGAAAAGATCCTTTCCCTTCCAATTATAAAGACCTTTCTATTTATACCATCAGAGGAGAAGTCGGAACTTTAAAAGGTTCTGTCCCGTCCAAATACAGAGGAAATTTATATGCAGCTGCAGACAATACCGGCTTTGATTCCCCGAACGGAAATATCAGATATTCCATCAATAACCCGATCAACCTCATCATTCCTCCGGTTTATGTTTATAAAATAGGGGAAACTCCTGTGAATAACGGGGAGAACTACCTTGTACAGGGGCCGGCCGCATCAGACTGGGAAAGAAAGGAGCAGACCACCTGGTTCTCAAAAAGCAAATACAAAGTATACGATGCCGATCATTATAAAAATGAAACATGGGATCTTTGGGGAGATACCAGAGGGGGTAAGTGGACAAATATAAGTACTTCTGATGTAAATGTTGCTAAAGAAAGTAAGCGGTATGCTATGAAATCTCCATATGATCCGTGCCCGTGCGGGTGGAGGGTTCCTTCTTTCTATTCATCAGTAGATGCCGGAGCAAAAACCAGCCCGTGGGGAAAAGCCGGAGGAGCGAATAATGTAGATATTGTTCCTAATACTCCAAATGTTCAGTATCCGGGAATAAAGGTATACCCGGGCTATGGATTTGACCTGAGCAATGTTGCAGACCGCAATCTGGGAATGCTTCCTATCACCGGAAATTATGAATATTATCCGCAGCCAATGACCTTAATCAACCGGACAAGTGCTCAGATCGATGCGCTGAGAGACGGTAATAAATTATACAAACAGCCGATCATTGGTTTCCAGGATCAGCACAGTGACGGGGCACTCCACGCATCAACCTTCTTCTCTTCCATCAGCATAGGGGGAACTCCGGTTACCGGAGCAAGAGGATTATTCCTGATTTCAGATGCCGGGAATATTCCCGGCCATTCAAGTGCGGGATGGCATAATATCGCCTACAACAGGGTTTTGGAAGGCAATACTTATGAAACAAGAGCAGTACGCTGCATAAAAGACCCCAACAATGCTTATATGCCGTCAGTATTTGAAACAGATTATGTTCTTTCATCTCCTGCACAGTATACCCTTGAGACTCTGAAAGAATGGACCAAAGAACCCAACAGCTATATCGAATATACCAATAATTCACTGGAGGTTCCTGCAGCCGGCAAGGACAGAATCATTGATATTCCTTTAAAGAAAGCTTACGCTATGCACAAGCTGTATTTATCTGAAAACAATGAGATGCCTGCCGGAAGTATAAAATCAACTTCTGTGGTATGGACCACAGACCAGAGCCTGATTTCCAAAGTAGAAATTATTGACGGCTCAATTGAAACGGCAAAACTGCGCGTTACCCTTAATGAAAACAGAACAGGAAATGCCGTAGTAGGATTCCATTTAGGAAACTCCGGGCAGTGGACCGCCGGAAACAATACAGACCCTCTTCTCTGGAGCTGGCATATCTGGGCACCTAAATCCGTTATACAGGAACAGCCGGAGTATAAGACAGAAACCGTTGCCAATACGGGAATTACCGAAGACACTGCCGGTCAGTTTGTCAATTCCGCAAAAAGCTATTACGGAGTTCCGTTAAAAACAACCCTGATGGACAGAGACCTGGGTGCCTTAGGCCCATTCCTGAACCAGCATATGGTAGAACAGGGCCTATACGGTACATTCTATTATAATGCATCCAATCCTGCCTATTACGGAAATGCTATCGTGCAGACGATCAAAGACAGCGGCGGACTTCATTACCAGTGGGGAAGAAAAGATCCGCTACCGGTATTCTACTATCCCGGAGGTTTTTATGAGCACTCTGCGGGAGGAAATACCCGGAATCTGTTCAGAAAGTATACTATTTTCAGGCAGACCGGAACCAGTGCCGGAAATATCGTTTATTCAGGAGCGATTGATGAAACCAGCTATATGGCCAACCAGACTAAAGATTATTCCACGTATTCCAGCGGTGTGGCAGCCAATGATACTCCGGACCTGAAGCTTAAAAAGGTTCTGAAGTATTCGGTGAATAACCCTTCTGTTTTCATGTATCAGAGTGCAGCTGCAAGTAAAGACTGGATTTCCGGAGAAAACGGCCTGGCTTCTGAAAGATGGGGACATGCCACAGAGAAATCACCTTATGACCCGTGTCCTGAAGGATGGAGAATTCCAGATGTACAGGGAATCGCTGACGGAGGAGTGAATATTTCTCCGGGATTCCTGGCCTATGCCAAAGGAAACTCACCGTGGTATTACCACGCTAATTTTATCCAGAACAATAAAAATGTTTATGGTCTGGATCCTTCCGATATGAATACTTTTGTGAGCAATGAAGCTTTCAGTGCATCCAAACTGAATTATCTGGGCGGCTATGTAAAATCTGTTCCTCCTGCCGGCCAGGGAAGGGTAAATGTGAGATACGGCTTTATCTTTAATAAGCCTGAATACAATATCGGTAATTTCCCGAATAACGGAATCAGAGGATTTGGCGGAGGAAATGCCCTGACAGCTTCCCAGGCCGGTACATTCGGAGCTGATGAGAATTTCAAGCTTTCCGGAGTATGGACCGCGGCTCTCAGAGGAGATAACTCTATCGGAATCCTGTTCAATACGGAGATCAGCCAGGTAAGTCACGATGTAAAAATGTATTTCTTTACCCCAAGCTTCTCTTTCCGTCCCCAGTCTGCCATGTCGTGCCGATGTGCGAAAATCCAGTATGATGCAGATGGAAAGGAGATTCCAAGATATGAACCGTTTGCGATTCCTGTTCCTAAAAACGCAGTACAGAAAGCAGTGAATATCTTTGCTGAAAAAGAAATAGAAAAGATTCAGAAGGATAATAAACTGATCCTGTTCCCGAATCCAGTGAAAAATACCCTGTACATCAATGCTGATGATAAAGATTATTATTTCCAGATTTACAATCTTTCCGGACAGCTTATTAAGGAAGGAAAGTTTGAGAACAGACAGACCGATGTTTCTTCACTGATATCCGGAGCCTATCTGGTACGGATCAACAATGCGGAAACCTTTGTAAAAATCATTAAACAGTAACAAACTGCCATTGCTTTAAACGAACTGCCTCAGACTGAGGCAGTTTTTTTATGCAGATTTAAAAATATTTTGATCTTTAAATTCAATTTTATGATTAATAGTTCGTAATTTTATCATTGTTTTTTGAGTTTGGATTATTGCTTTTTCAGAAAAACTTATCTGAAAATGGCTTGTAATGATCTTTTTAAATATGATTTTAAGCATATTTTAATATTAAATTTTGTTAAAAGTGTCTGCCTTTACGGCAAAAATTATATTTTTGCATGATTATTGATTTAGTCTATTGAATTTGAAAATAATTTAAACGAAATAAATAATTATAAACCTTAAACATTTAAATTATGTCACAATCGTACGAAGTTATTTTCGAAAACAACAAGAAGTGGGTAGAGTCTAAAATTGCAGAAAACCCGGATTTTTTCCATGAACTGGCTAAAACTCAGACGCCTGATTATCTGTATATCGGATGTTCAGACAGTAGAGCAACAGCAGAAGAGATCATGGGTGCAAAACCGGGAGAAGTTTTTGTCCACAGAAACATTGCCAATGTTGTCAATACTTTAGACATGAGTTCCACAGCGGTTATTCAATACGCGGTAGAACATCTTAAAGTAAAGCACATCGTGGTATGCGGACATTACAACTGTGGTGGTGTAAAAGCAGCGATGACCCCTCAGGACTTAGGATTATTAAATCCGTGGCTGAGAAACATCCGTGACGTTTACAGATTGCACCAAACTGAATTAGACGCTATCGAAGACGAAGGAAAACGTTATGACAGACTGGTAGAACTTAACGTTCAGGAACAGTGTATCAACGTGATCAAAATGGCCTGCGTGCAGGAAAGATACATTTTAGAAGAGTATCCTATCGTACATGGCTGGGTGTTTGACCTTAGAACCGGTAAGATCATTGATCTGGAAATTGATTTTGAGAAAATCTTAAAAGACATTCAGAAGATCTACAACCTTACAAGTTCTGACTGGGTAATGAGCAGAAAAACTCAATAATTTTTTTCTGACAAAAAGAGAGTAAAATGAAATTCTGGAGTATTATTATTTTGATGTTCTTCCTAAACTTTACAGCGCTGCCGGGCATTGCTGCGGTTGCCGGCTGGGAGTTGGTAAGAACCAATGTAGTAATCAACGAAGAGGAGCCTCACTCTCACCCGTCATCTTTTATTGTTTACGAAAAGACCCTTCCGAAAACTTTGGATGTATTCGATTATCTGAAGTTCTCCGAACCTGATCCTCAGGGCGTGTCTTTTGTGCTGATAGATGATTCTTTCCATCTGTCGCCTTTACTCACTATATTTTCTCCGCCTCCGGAAGCTTAATTTTTAAGTATAGTTAGATTTATTTAATAGTATTCATGTCTGAGCTTGATATGGAATACGTGTGCTTTAAAAATTAAATTTCCAATCTTTTATAACTGATTATCAAGGGATTGACAGATCGGTTATATTTTTCAAAAAAATCATGAAAAAAACATCATTATTAGGAGGAATCAAGGAGAACTTCCCTTCAGGGCTCGTTGTATTCTTAGTTGCGTTACCTTTATGTTTAGGAATCGCTTTAGCATCGGGGGCACCACCGTTGTCGGGTATTATTGCCGGTATCGTGGGAGGCCTTGTCGTAGGATTCATCAGTAATTCAAATATCTCGGTATCCGGTCCGGCTGCCGGACTTACCGCTATTGTTTTAACAGCCATTACAGATCTGGGGGCTTTTGAACTGTTCTTATGTGCCGGAATTATTGCCGGGCTTATCCAGTTGGTTCTTGGATTCGTAAGAGCAGGAAGTATTTCCAACTATTTTCCGAATAACGTTATTGAAGGAATGCTTGCCGCTATCGGAATCATTATTATTTTAAAACAGATTCCTCATGCGATGGGATTTGATAAAGATTATGAAGGCAATCAGTCTCTTTTCGAAAACGGAGTCAACTTTGGTTATTTCTCAGAACTTTTCGGAGCGATTCATCCGGGAGCCATTATTGTAACCCTGGTTTCCGTAGCTATTCTTATTGTATGGGATAAAATTCCTGCTTTAAAGAGGATGAAAATGCTACCCGGAGCTTTGGTAGCTGTTGTTACCGGGATTCTTCTGAACGAAGCATTTAAGCTGTCCGGAAGCTCTCTGGCGATCAGCAGCCAGCATTTGGTTTCACTGCCTGTTCCGCAGTCACTGGATGATTTTAAAAATCTCGTAACTATGCCGGATTTCACAGGATTTACCAATCTTAAGGTATGGATTGTAGGAGCAACTATTGCCATTGTAGCTTCTATTGAAACCCTTCTTTGTATTGAAGCGTCTGACAGACTGGATAAGCAGAGAAGAATCACCGATACCAATCTTGAGCTTAAAGCTCAGGGAATCGGAAATCTTGTAAGCTCATTCATCGGAGGACTTCCTATGACTTCAGTTGTCGTAAGAAGTTCTGCCAACGCGAATGCAGGAGCAACCTCCAAACTGTCTGCCATGATTCATGGTGTACTTTTATTGGTCTGTGTACTTACCATTCCATTTATTCTTAACCTTATTCCGCTTGCTACTCTTGCTGCGGTCCTGATCCTTGTAGGATATAAGCTGGCAAAACCGGCAACCTTCAAGCACTTCTGGCATCTTGGAAAATTCCAGTTTATCCCGTTTGCGGCTACGGTTGCAGCAGTAGTTGCCACGGACCTTTTAAAAGGAGTGGGGATCGGTCTGGCTATTTCGGTTTTCTATATCCTTCAGGGAAATATGAAACGTGCTTATTATCTGAGCAGGGAAAAGCTGAATAATGCAGACGGTATCACCATTAAACTGGCTGAAGAGGTATCTTTCCTGAATAAGGCTGCCATTAAAAAAACTTTAAAAAATATCAAATCCAATTCTGCAGTGACCATCGATGCAAGGGGAACTTCATATATTGCCACAGATGTACTGGAAATGATTCAGGATTTCGCAAATATCCGGGCAAAAGAAGAAGACATTGATGTGGAACTTTTAGGCTTCAAAACTTCATATACAGATTATGAAAGAGATGAAGATTCCCATATCCTGATCACACACAGAAGGGCGATGTAAAAGCAAGTAGCGGTCAGATATAAATTGATTGGAAATTAATTTTTAAAAGTACAACAGAAGACCATCGGAGTTTCCGATGGTCTTTATTTTATACTGATGCAGGATAAATAATTTACGAAATATTTAATCCGGGTGCTACTTTCCGTTAAATGCCGACATGGTATTATTAATCCCTGCAAAAACAAAGGACAGGCTGGCTTTGGAAAACTTATCAATTCTTTCGGGCAATTTTTCCGCTTCTTCTCCGTTCCAGGTACCCAGTACATAGTCTACCTGACGGCCTTCAGAAAAATCTGCGGATATTCCGAAACGGAGCCTTGCATAATTCTGGGTGTTCAGTACCTCATTAATATTTTTAAGACCGTTATGACCAGCGTCCGAACCTTTCATCTTCATCCTCAACGTACCGAACGGCAATGCCAGATCATCCGTGATAATGAGCACGTTCTCCAAAGGAATATTTTCCTTCTGCATCCAGTACCTTACAGCATTACCGGAAAGATTCATATAAGTATCGGGTTTAAGGATAAAAACCTTTCTGCCTTTATATTTTCCTTCAGCCATCCATCCGAAATTGGTTGTATTGAATGGAGCTTCAAGAGTTTCCCCGATTTTTTCGGCAACCTTAAAGCCTATGTTATGGCGTGTATTTTCGTATTCCGGGCCTTTATTTCCGAGGCCGACGATTAAATATTTCATTAGAAATTTTTTACAAAATTAAGGGATAAAAAACAAAAAGCCCAATCTTGGAAAGACCGGGCTTTATATTTTAAGAAATTATTTTCTAGAAAGGCTTATAAATATAGTTGACACCAAAGCCTTTTGTCATATAAGTCTGAGCATCATAATTGTAATTCGTTGTTCTGATCACAGAAGTAGGAAGAGGCGGCATAAGGTCTGTTACCGTTACTCTCTTAGGGTTATTCGGAGATAAGAGATGACTTTCTTTATCATTGATCTCCGTCGACAGAAGTCTTGAAATCTTATACGCTGAAGGAAGCAGGGTAAAAGGGCTTATTTCATTATCATAAGCAAAATACTCGTAAGCATACTTTCTGGTAACTGCTCCGGGCACACCGCCTGCCATAGGTCCGTAAATTCTTACTACTTTAGCTACATTATCTCCTAAATAAGTATATTCTGTTTCAGAATAATCTTTATAGGCAAACGGAACTCCTGAAGCATCAGGACCGTTTTTCATTTTAATTAAACTCAGTTTAGATGTAGAGGCATCGTATGTTAATTCATAAAGAGACTTTGTTCTGGCCAAAAGCGTCTGAGGTCCCGGAGCCGTAGCCGGTGGTACAGGTGCCGGTCTTCTGAAAACAGAACGGTTCTCAGAAACGGTTACCAATCTGCCGTTAGGTCCGTAAGTGAATAACTGGGTATAGGAAACGCTGTCCTTATCCAGTTTTCCGTTTCCGTCAAGATCCAGAAATCCGTTAAAAACAACCTGGCTTATTTTATCCCCGCTGTAAGCGATATCTGCCACTGAAGAACTATCCATAAGTACTTTGGTCAAAAGAAGACCGCTGTAATGGTATTCTGCTAAAGTATCTTTATCTGTAATTTCCCTGTACAGAGCTCTCGGGCCGATAAGGCCTTCCGTATTATTTAAATCTATTAAAGGATCCCCGTTATCATCCAGCATATCTTTGCAGGAATAGATTGAAGAAAATCCTGCTATCAATACAATAAAGTAGAAAAGTCGTTTCATTTCCAGGTAATTGTTTATTTTTTGACAAATATAACTTTTTTTTGTATAAAAGCTATCTTTTTATTTATATTCAGGTAAAACCAATAATCAAAAAGGGTTATAAAATCCTGTATGTATATTTAAGTTTCTGATCCTGATTGGACACAGGATAATTCTGGGTATCATAAATATAATCCAATGGAGTACTGGTAGGCAGGGCCGGTGCCGGCGGTGCTACATACACTGAGGTAGGATTATTCGGAGATATTCTGTAAAAGGTTTCAGGACGCACTAAACTCCATGCCATAAAAAAGCTTTTTGGCAGCGTGGAAAACGGACTGATCTTTGAATCATAATTCTGGAAGCTGTACATTGTTTTTTTGGCAGTGGTCATATCCGGATCTCCTGTTGCAGTCAGTATTCCTCTCGTACAGTCGCCTTTAAAAATATTATTTCCAATATACGTAAAATCAATCAGTACAAAATTGGTGTAGGCATACATACCGCCATACTTTTTCTTTTCAAGGATTTTGGTAAGTTTTCCTGTTGCATCATAAGTAAAAGTATAGTCGCTGATATAAGAATTGGCAGCCGTAGAAGCAACAGCCGTACAGGTGGCATTATACATATTTCCTTTACTGTCTTCACTGATTGAGAAATCATAGGAAATGCTTCCTGGCTGGTTTCCTACAAACTTTATTTTGGATATTTTATCTCCGCCATAGGTTACGGTACCCGTATAAGATGTGGTGGTATTACCGTCTTTGAACATTCCGGTTACCAGTTTACCTGCGCTAACAACATATTCTTCCTGAACGGCATTGTTAAAAGTGATCTTTTCCAGGACCCTTGCAGGAGGAGGTGTTCCGTTTCCATTGTTTCCGCCGTTACCGGAGCTCGGTTCAAAATCATCAGAGCCACTGTTGTTACATGATACCATGAAACCAATCAGTACACCGGCAAAAATTTTTAAAAGATAGTTTTTTCCCATTGAAAAAATATTTTAGTGAGTTCACAAATATAATCCATTTTTCTGACGAAATCATTCATTTTCACAACAAATTAAAAGCAATTCTTTTCTTTTCACAAAAAAAACCTAAAAACATGATGTTTTTAGGTTCTTATAGGATATAATAATGATATTTTAATAAGGCTGCAGTACGGAAGTTGTTAATACAGACTGTGCCATTTCATTATTAAGGAAGGTTGCATTTACAGCAGTACCTATTCCCAAAGTTCCGTTATTCAAAGTTCTCTTTGTACAGGCTACCTTAACGCTATAATTATTTTGGGGAGGAAGATTGGTAAGTGTTGCATTAAGATTAAAAACCTTATAGGCACCATCATCTCCTAATAAAACTTCAGTTCGGACTGCCCTAAGTTTATTATCTACAAAAACACCACAGGCAAAACCGGCTGAAGAACTTCCGTTTCCAGTCTTCTGAGCAGTCGTCTGAAAGGTAAATACCACTTTGTTTGTACCATTTGTAGTGGAAAATGTATCGTTAGTCCCGGGAAGCACTACCCAATTACTATTCAGGGTTGTATTTTCTGAATAAGGAACAGCTGATCCGTTTCCGGTAAAAGTAACACCAGTCTGGTCTGCCACCGTATTCAGAGAAAATACAGACATACTTCCCTGCCCGTCAGCAATTTTGATGTTCTTCCAGTCATTAACATTCATTTCTGAGTTATTATGCAGAATATATCCTGCTGTTCCGGCAGATCCTTTAAGAAGATTAGTTCCCCCTGTTCTCAACTCACCTCTTACACTCAGATCCCCGTTTACATCCAATGTATTAACAGGGTTAGAAGTATTTATTCCCACCTGAGCCCCGGCAAAAACAGCCAACAGTAAAGAGTTTATAATTAGTATTTTTTTCATGACCGGATTTAATTAGTAATAGGATTAAAGAACTGAGGAATTTCATACACATCTACTTTCAAAGAAGACTGGGTAATAAAATCATTGATATTATCTGACGCATAAGTCCCTATAGCCAGAACAATAGTATTTGCCGTTTCATAAGACCCGATTCTTGAGCATGCAACACTTACATTATGTTCTCCAATAGAAAGGTTTTCAATTACCCCGATCTGATTATGGGTAATGAAAGTATTGGATGCACTACTCGCCTTTAGATTTCTCTGTCTCATATTGACCAGTTTATCATCCACAAAAATTCCACATGCATAATCTATTGAAACGTCTGTTGCTTTATTTGAAGGCAGATCGGCCTGCACCACCGTTTCAAACTGGAAATATGTTTTGCTTTGTGTACTGTATACTTTGATCTTATCAGACAGTCCCGGGATTTTCTTAAACGTTGGAAAACTGGAAAAGTTTGCTCCTTTTACAAAAGCAGTACTTCGGGCAGCAGTACCAAACTGTTCACTATTGGTAAATTTCACACCTGTTCTGTCTGAAAAGGAATTATTGAATATCAGGTAAAATTTATTCGGTTCATATTCCGGAATACGCAGCGATTTCCAGATGGGAGGGTAGCCCTCTCCCTGAGAGACAAGGATCTGGTCATTATTCCCTTGAGAAAGGCTGTTGTCTGTGGTATTCAGAACGACTATTTTATTTCTCAGATTCAGATCTCCGTTCACATCCAGTTTGGCCTTCGGAGTATCTGTATTAATACCCACCTGTCCGGACAACAGCAGTCCTGCTCCAAGAAATAGAGTTAATATTATTTTTCTCATCAGTTGATTAATTGTTTTTATAAGTAACATACTCAATCACATCTATCTTCATAATAGACTCAAGAGTAAATGCATTGGAAACTGTGTTGGTATCTGATATATTACGTCCTATGGCAAACTGGGATCCCGAACTGGAAGTAGAGATCTTACGACAGGCCACTTCAAGTTTCTGTACACCTATAGGTACATTTTGTTCAGTATAGTTAAGGGTAAAAATATACTCCTGTATTCCTGCTTTTTCGCTGTTGTTATTTGAAGCAATCCTGTCCGGACGTACTGCAACAAGCCTTCCGTTTCTGAAAACACCACAGGTAAAACTTATGTTCTGGGAAGTTTGTGCATTCGGGGCTTTTATTTCAACACCGGTCTGAAACTGATAAGTAAGTCTGTTTTTTCCGTTTTTGATATCAAAGGTATTTTTCAGTCCTTCTATTTTTACCCATACTCCTTTTGAGGTATCGGTAATATCATCTCCTACATTATTCTTATAAATACCGTCACCGGCTGCCTGACTGGAAAGGGTACCTATCCCGTTCTGATCTGAAGACACATACGAATTGATCAATTTGTACTGTCCCTCTTCCATAAAGGAAACATTCAATGATTTCCATACAGGAGGTTTTCCTTCTCCCTGTGAAACCAAAACCTGGCCATTAAGTCCGGCATTTCCTGCCTGAGCTGAAGTGCCTCCGACTCTAAGTTCTTTTCTTAAGGTGGTCTTCCCGTTTACATCGAGAGTAGACTTAGGAGAATTTGTCCCAATTCCCACCTGAGCGTTGACACAGAATGACATAAGTCCAAAAGTGCAACAAAATATAATTTTTTTCATAATTAGGGCCACAAAGGTACAAATTATCAATCAAAAAACATATTTTAATTAATTCTAACTATGTAGAAATAAAGCATTTACGCCATAGAATTAGTTGTACAAAAAAGTAGAATTATTTCTACAAGTGATTAATATCCTCTTTATTTTCTTTAAAAAATCTTTATTACCCACTATAAATCAAACGATTAAACATTTATTTTTACTCATTATTCTGTGATTTTCAAAGACTTTTCCATGAATTTTTCAGCAAAAAACTCATGGAAAATTTTCAATAAAAAAAAGATCTGAATAGTAAAATTTTCAGATCTTTTCTATGTTTTAGTTAAAAATCAATTATTTCCAAAGACAGAAAAAACAGTTTTTCAACAGAAAACAGCTCATTTTAATTGTGTCCGATAATTGCTTTAAGCAGCAGATTCACCTCATCCACATTTTTCACTTTTTCTTTTCTCATCATGAGCTGATTGCCCTCCTTCCCGATCTTTTCTTTCAGCTGTGCTTCTGCCGGATTGCCGGTTAAATAGGTTATAATATGCCTGAAACGGTCGGTCTGGTAAAACTTATCCTGAGGATTACCCGGAAAATATCCCAGAAACACACCGTTTTTCATCACAATCTTATCAAATCCTATATCCGCAGCAAGCCATTTAAGCGAGACGCTTTTCAACAGATTCACAGCTTCTTTCGGAAGTGGCCCGAAACGGTCGATCAGTTCAAGTTCAAACTGATGGAGTTCTTTTTCATTATTGATTTCCGCAATTTTCTGATAGAGCAGCAGCCTTTCTTCCGTATTGGAAATATAAAAATCAGGCAGCATCAGTTCAAGATCCGTATCAATATTCACATCCTTTACAGATTTGAACAGTTTCTGACGGTCTTCCTCATTTTCAAATAGGTTTTCAAAATCCGCATCATCTTTTAATTCTTCCAATGCTTCCTGCATCAGCTTCTGATAGGTTTCAAAGCCCATCTCATTGATAAAGCCGCTCTGTTCCGCTCCCAGAAGATCACCCGCTCCCCGGATTTCCAGATCCTTCATTGCAATCTGAAAACCGCTTCCAAGATCAGAGAACTGTTCAATTGCTTCCAGACGTTTACGGGCATCAGAAGTTACCATATCATAAGGCGGCGTAATCAGATAGCAGAATGCTTTTCTGTTGCTTCGCCCCACTCTTCCTCTCATCTGGTGAAGATCTGCCATTCCGAAACGGTGGGCATCATTAATAAAGATTGTGTTGGCATTAGGAACATCTACCCCACTTTCCACGATAGTAGTAGAAACCAGAACATCATATTTCCCGTCCATAAAATCCAGGACATTTTTTTCCAGCTGTTTACCTTCCATCTGGCCATGCCCTGTGATGACTCTTGCATCCGGAACCAGCCTCTGAATAAGCCCGGCTATATCTTTAAGATTTTCAATCCTGTTATTAATGAAATACACCTGTCCGTCTCTCTGAAGCTCGTAAGAAATAGCGTCCCGAAGCGTTTCTTCGTTAAAACCGATCAGATGGGTATCAACCGGCTGGCGGTTTGGTGGCGGTGTTTTTATTACAGAAAGATCCCTTGCTGCCATCAGGGAAAACTGTAATGTTCTCGGGATGGGAGTAGCCGTCAGCGTAAGCGTGTCTACGTTGTTTTTAAGGGTTTTTAGCTTATCTTTCACAGAAACACCAAACTTATGTTCCTCATCAATAATCAGCAGGCCGAGATCTTTAAACTTCACAGAGCTGCTTACCAGCTGATGGGTTCCGATGATAATATCCACCTTTCCGTTTTTCAGGTCTTCCAGTGTTTCAGCTTTTTGTTTGGCAGTTCTGAATCGGTTTACATAGGCAACATTTACAGGAAAGTCTTTCAGTCTTTCTTTAAAGCTCCTGTAATGCTGGAAGGCAAGAATAGTGGTAGGAACAAGCACAGCTACCTGTTTCCCGTCCGTTGCAGCTTTAAAGGCAGCACGCATCGCCACTTCCGTCTTTCCGAAGCCAACATCACCGCATACCAGACGATCCATCACCGTATCTGCTTCCATATCTCTTTTCACATCGATTGTGGCTTTTTCCTGGTCAGGAGTATCTTCATAAATAAAGCTTGCTTCCAGCTCGTTCTGCAGATACGAATCCGGAGTATAGGCAAATCCTTTTGCTGTCTTTCGCTGGGCATACAGTTTGATAAGGTCGAAAGCGATCTGTTTTACTTTGGCCTTTGTTTTCTGCTTCAGAGACTTCCACGTTGGCGATCCCAGTTTGCTCAGCACAATTTCTTTTCCATCCGGGCCGTTATATTTCGAAATCTTATGTAACGAATGAATGCTTACATACAGAAGATCACCATTCTTATAGGTTAGTTTGAAGCATTCCTGAATTTTTCCGTCATTGTTTACTTTTACCAGCCCCATGAATTTTCCGATGCCGTGGTCGATATGGGCAATATAATCCCCGATCTTCAGAGACATCAGGTCTTTCAGGGTAAGCTGCTCAGATTTGGCGAAAGTATTTTTTGCTTTATACCGCTGGTACCTGTCAAAGATCTGGTGATCAGTATATACCAATAACCTGTGCCCGTTATCTACAAAGCCTTCATGCAGTTCAGATTTAAAACTTTTAAAAGCCAGCTCGTGTTCAAGCTCTTCAAAGATAGACTCAAGTCTTTCTTTCTGTTTCTCCGTGGAAAAAGAGATCCATGTATCAAAACCTTCATTCTGCTTTTCCTCAAGATCTTCAATAAGCAGCTCAAAATTCTTATGGAAAGACGGCTGCGGAAGCTGCTCCAGTTTAATTTCATTGAGATCTTTGATTCCCTCCATTGAAATCCCTGCAAAATCAATGGTTGTAAATTTTTTATAATCAAATAAGAACTCCTGATCCGAAATGAACAGCTCCTGAGGGGTTCTGTGAGCGATATCTCTGCTCAGGGACTCGTATTTTTCAAGAGACTTCCCGTAAAATGACCTGATCTTCTGCATTCCCACAGCTCCGTTCCTGGAAACGATAAAGCTGTCTTCCGGCAGAAGCTGCAGCAGGGAAACCTTTGTTCCGGTAACTGAAAAATTCATATTCGATACCAGCTGAAACTCTTTGACCTTTTCCACTGAAAGCTGTGTTTCTATATCAAATGTTTTGATACTTTCCACCTCATTTCCGAAGAAAGTAATACGGTAAGGCTTTTCATGGGAATAGGAAAACACATCCACAATCCCTCCTCTTACCGAAAATTCGCCAGGCTCGGAAACAAAGTCCGCCTGCTGGAAATGGTAATGACTGAGCAGTTCGTCTACAAAATCAAAATCCAGCTGATCTCCGGTTTTAATATGATGAGATATGGCTTTAAAATCTTCTTTTTTAAGAACCTTCTCCGATAAAGCTCCCGTATAGGCAACGATCACTTTGGGAGACCTTCCTGAATTTATTTTATTTAAAACCTCGGTTCTCAGAACGAGATTGGCATTCTGCGTCTTTTCAACCTGATAAGGCTCCAGATGGGTAGCCGGAAAATACAGAACTTTTTCTTTTCCCAGCAGATCTTCCATTTCAGTATTTGCATACAGGGCGTCTTCCTTATCATCCACCAGATAAAGGATATTCTTTTTGCGTGTGAGGAAAAGTTCAGCGGTAAAAACAGATACACTGGATCCGGCACTTCCTTTCACGGAAATATGCCGGCTGCCTTCCAGCTGATCAAAGATTTCTTTTCCAAATTCTTTCTGAAGCAGATCGGGGAGAAACTTTTCGTTGATGGGTTTTAGCTGCATAAATAGTAAAGGTATAAACGACAAAAGCGATTCCGGAAGTTCTCCGAAACCGTGTCTGAAGCACAAAGATACGGATATTTTTCTCTGTTTCAAGAATTTCACTTTTGCATAAAAATTAACAAAATACCAAAACAGATACCCAAATCTTAATTTTTTACCAATTTATTTAATTATAAGTTAAAATAATTCCCATTTCAGCCAGTGGCACAGAGTTTGAAAATTCTCCTTTACCAAACTATAAAGAAATAATATTATGAAAAAAGCAATTAGAATCTTAGGAATTTGCATGCTGGTATTTTTCACGGCATTATCTTTCTCATCGTGCAGCAGAGACGATGATCCTGTAAACAATGATTTTTTCGCGGGAACTTATAAAGGAAGTGTTTCGTATAATGACGGATCTACCAACATCAATGCTGATGACGGAAGTGTATTTGTTACCAAGATCGCCAGCGGAACAAAATATAATTTTGCCTTTTCCAACAGCATCCCCGATCTGAACGGAGTAGAATTTCAGCAGCAGGGGGATCATACACTGGTAATGATCGGATCTTCCGCAACGTCTTATATCAGAATCGACAATAATGAACTGAAGATTTTATATATAAAGGACGGTAAAACATGGACCGCCAACTGTACACGATAAACCAACTATTCATACGGATACGTAAGCCTGCTGTAACATAAAGCAGGCTTTTTTTATATCTTATTTTCCGGGGCTTTAATTTTTTTTTAAGCAGTGATAAACTTTAGTTAAGTTTAAAACACCCCGTTTTTCCAGCCCGTTTTTTGTATATCTTTACTTAAGAAATAAACAATACACCCTATGAAAAAATTATTAACGGCAATGTCTCTGGTACTAGGTCTGGGACTTGCGACAGCCCAGCAGACTGCTCCTGCTTCCGGCACAACCCCTCATCAAACAGCAAAAACGGTAAAAGCTCCTGAAGCTCAAACTGCAAAACCGGCAGCCAAAATGAAAAAAGACGGCACTCCGGACAAGAGATACAAAGAGAATAAAAAGCTTAAAAAAGACGGTACTCCTGACAAAAGGTACAAAGTGAACAAATAAACTCAACATATAGTTGTTATTTTCATAATCAAATTTCGAAGAACCGGTGAAGCCATTCACTGGTTTTTTTGTGTTATAAAGAAGCCTGTCGAACCTGTGATAAAAACAATAGCTAATGTTTTACCGGCTTCAACAGGGTTTAAATGGAAACTGATAAATAGTAAATATGTAGCACAATGATAAAAACAAATATTGATGCTGTGTATAAATAACAAGAACGGAAACTCAGCAAAGCAATATAAAGTCTCATATTTCAGAGATAAGCGATACGGGATTGCTCATTTTAAAGACACTTCACTGCTATTTATTACGGTTTGCTTTATCGGCTGACAAAAAATCATTCAACTTTTACACCTGGACGAAGAAAATGGTTTAAGATTCTGTACTTATTTATAAATTTGAACCATGTTAAACTTCATCAAGAAAAATGCAGCACTGATCTGGGCAAAAAAACATGTCCGGAAGACTGAAGAATTCAAGAAAAATGCTGAACAGAATCAGGAAACTCTTCTTTTATCTCTTGTAAAAACCGCCCGGAAAACACTTTTCGGCCGGGAGCATGATTTTGAGAATATTCATTCTGTAAAAGAATTTCAGGAAAGAGTACCTGTTGCAGACTATGAAGATTTAAAACCGTATATCGAAAGGGTAAAAAGAGGACAGGCCAATATTCTCTGGACGGAAACGCCTGAGTATTTTGCGAAAACTTCAGGAACCACTTCGGGATCAAAATACATTCCTATTTCCAAAGAAGGTATGCCTTTTCAGATTGCCGGTGCCCGGAGTGCTCTCTTTCATTATATTGCTCAGAAAAACAATGCCGATTTTGTGAAGGGAAAAATGATCTTCCTTCAGGGCAGTCCTGAGCTGGAAGAAGTTTTCGGGATAAAGACAGGCCGTCTTTCCGGCATTGTTGCCCACCACATTCCCGGATACCTTCAGAAGAACCGTCTTCCGAGCTGGGAAACCAATATCATGGAAGACTGGGAAGCTAAAGTAGACCAGATCATTGAGGAAACAGAGAGGGAAAACATGACCCTGATCTCAGGTATTCCGCCGTGGCTGGTAATGTATTTTGAAAAACTGACTGAAAAACACGGCAAAAAGATCAAACAGCTTTTCCCCAATCTGCAGCTGATTGTGACAGGAGGCGTAAATTATGAACCTTACCGGGATAAAATGGAAGACCTTCTGGGTGGAAAAGTAGATACCATACAGACTTTCCCCGCTTCTGAAGGCTTTTTCGCATTCCAGGACGATTATACTAAAGAAGGACTTCTTCTTTTAACCAACCACGGAATTTTTTATGAATTTGTTCCACTGGAAGAATATGGAAAACCCGGCGCACGGAGGTTAACTTTAAAAGAGGTTGAGCTTCATAAGGACTATGCGTTAATCCTGACCACTAATTCCGGTCTATGGGCCTATTCTATCGGGGATGTAGTAAGGTTTATCAGCAAAAATCCTTACAGAATCCTGGTAAGCGGCAGAACCAAACATTTTACGTCCGCCTTCGGAGAACATGTGATTGCCTTTGAAGTAGAAGAGGCACTGAAAGCCGCTTTAGAGAAATATCCTGCACAGATCACGGAATTCCATCTTGCCCCACAGGTAAATCCCGATGAGGGACTTCCCTATCATGAATGGCTGATAGAATTTGAAAAAGAACCGGAAAATATGGACGTTTTCAGAGCCGAACTGGATGATCAGCTCCGCAAACGCAATACGTATTACAACGATCTGATTACCGGGAATATCCTGCAGAAGCTTCAGATCACAAAACTGAAGAAAAATGCATTTCATGAATATGCGAGATCCCAGGGAAAACTGGGCGGGCAAAATAAAATTCCGAGACTGGCCAATGACAGGAAAATTGCAGATCAGTTAGAACTTCATAAATTTTAAAGATATTTTTTCAATTCCAAAAACGTATATTGGAAAAAAATTATAAATTTGAAAAACTAAAAAATAATAATGAGAGCATCTGTACTTTTAAAATCAGCCTTATTCACGTCTTTATTTGTTATTTCTTCATGTGCTACTACAAAGTACAGCGATGATATTTCAAAAAATAACTATTCAAATCTGGAAGCCGGAAGAGTTTATGTCGTTACTATGAAAGACGGTTCTCCAAAACAGAAAATGCTCTTTAGGAATGTAGACGGAGACAACCTCATCGGAACTGCAGGCAAGAAAGACAGTACAGAAGTAATTATTCCAAAATCCAATGTGGCTGCTGTGAAAGACAGATCCAAAGCCAGAGTGACCGCAGGTGCCACTGTAATTGGTGCAGCGGGTGTTGCTGCTATTGTGATCAGTTCACTGAGAGCGGACTAAAATAGATTTTATCTTTCAGGACTTATTTGATTTATCATTTAAAAAACGAATATACCCACAGCCTTAAATGAATATTTAGGGCTATTTTTGTGCATGATTTCTTTTACCCCGTTAAAAACATTAGATAATGTTGAATTCAGGAATCTTCTTACGGGAAGATTTTTTATTGTTTTGGCCTTCAGGATGCTCGCTACTTTACTGGGATGGTGGGTGTACCAACTGACAAAAGATCCGTTTTCAATAGGACTGATAGGACTTTCGGAGGTCATTCCGGCCGTAAGCTGCGCTTTATATGCCGGACATGTTATTGATATGAATGAAAAAAAGAGATTACTGCTGATCTGCAACTATGCCTATATTGTTCTGATCGGCCTGCTGCTGATCCCCGCTTTTCTCAATGTAGAGATGCATTTCAACGGACATCAGATCACCTATTTTATTTACGGTGTGATTTTTTTTACGGGGATTGCCCGTGCTTTCATAGGACCGATCGTACCTTCTATGATTCCGAAGATCGTAAAGAAAGAAAATCTTCCGAACGCCGTTACCCTCAATCAGGCTACATTTCTGATTTCATCTGTATGCGGACATGCCGCCGGCGGACTTCTGATAGGGTATTTCGGGGTAAAGTGGACATTGGTAGTCATCCTTTCGCTGATATTTACCGCATCTCTTTTCTTCTGGCAGCTGAATAAACAGTTTTCGGAATATAAAAAAGAACACGTCAATGTAATGGACAGCATGCGTGAAGGAATTTCTTATATTTTCAAAACAAAGGAGATTTTAGGGGCTTTATGTCTCGATATGTTTGCTGTACTTTTCGGTGGTGCGGTTGCGATGATCCCGGTGTTTGCCACCGATATTCTGGATGCCGGAGCTGAGGGCTTCGGACTGCTGAATGCCGCATCGGATATTGGCTCCATGTGTATCATTACCATTCTTTCCCTGGTTCCTTTACGTAAGAATCAGGGGAAAATTCTTCTGGCAGTGGTTACAGGATTCGGACTTTGCATCATTGGATTCGGGCTTTCTAAGCTGTATTGGCTTTCATTTATGTTTTTAGTGATGAGCGGGATGCTGGACGGGATTTCCGTAGTCATCCGGGGAACCATTGTACAGCTGAAAACTCCGGATCATATAAGAGGAAGGGTTCTGAGTGTCAATTCAATTTTCATTATGTCCAGTAATGAAATGGGACAGTTTGAGAGCGGACTGATGGCTAAGCTGCTGGGCGTTGTACGGTCGGTTGTCTTCGGAGGAAGCATGACGGTTCTGATTGCTCTGCTCGTGGGAAGCACCAATCCTAAGCTGAGAAAAATGCAGTATTAATTTCTTTTATTATATGATATTTTCTTTATCCTCTGAACCTAATTCAGAGGAAATTCTCATGTTTTTTCTATATCCCTATAAATAAAATTCATTTTTTATCATTCGATCTTTATATATTTTCATAAGACCATTAAATTTCTTTTATTAAAATTCATTAACAATTGAAAAAAGATTAAAATAATAGCTATTTATCAATCAAATATCTTTTTTTATGTAAATTTGATTACGAAAAAATGATTTTGATAAAAATACTGCATTGCAACGGATCTGTATATTTTTTAGCATCCGGGATGGTAATTATAACATTTATTGATCCCTTTGAAGAGTGCCGGGCTTCAATGGGTTTATAAATACCATTCCATCAGAAGTAAAGATAAAACGCCATAATTCAGTATGCTATTTTTCAGAATCATTAACAATTAAAAGGTTAAAATTCTGCAAAACAGACAAATCAGGCAGCAATTTAACCTTAATTATATGAAATTAATATCTTAAATGATCAGATATGAAAAAAACTCTAATTCTTTTAATCTTATTTCTACCCAAACTCTTTTTCTCACAAGAGGACTGCATTACAGCGATGGCAGTTTGCGGCAATTCAAATATCTCTTATATTCCCAGCGGGCCGGGAGTTCAGGAACTGCCGGATGGAAGCTGTGGTATATATCGGGAAATGTATTCTGTGTGGTATAAATTCACCATTGCTACCGGAGGAACATTAACTTTTGTTATTACTCCTCTGCAAACGACACCCACGGATTATGACTTTTATGTATGGGGACCCAATATAACATGCGCCAACAAAGGAAACAGCATCAGATGCAATACCCTTTTAACCGCTGGTGCCACCGGGCTTGACATGACGACCACTTTCCCTTTTGCCGGAGGCGGTACAGGAAACGGAACTGCCTGGGTAAGATATTTGGATGTACTGCCGGGAGAGACTTACTATCTCCTGGTAAACAACTACAGCGCCAACACCAACGGATTTTCCCTAACCTGGGGAGGAACAGCTACTCTGGCATCCCCTTTCAATGATCCGGCAACCACCCCTTATCCGTTTGTACCGCCCGGAGTTCCGGCTGCCAACCCTGCCGATCCGTCGGAAGTGATCATCTGTATGGATCCTACTGTTTTTGATTTTTCAACCTTGACAGCAGGAATTGCAAATGGCAATTCTAATTTTGTTATTACCTACCATACCAGCCAGAATGAGGCGCTTTCCGGAGGCAATCCCATCCTTACTCCTCAAACGGTAAACACTACCGGGGTATATTATTACAGCATCCATTACCAAGATCCTGCCAATCCGGATAATCCGATAAACTCCTGCCGGCTGACAGGGAAATTTAAATTCAAACAGGGAAATATTGTCGCTACGGATGCTACTTTAACGATGTGTAACAACAACGGTGCAGGAACTGCGGTTTTCAATCTTACAACCGCCAATGTATACAATGATCCAACCGGGACCGCTGTCAAAAAATATTATCCTTCCCTGTCTGATCTGAATGCCGGCACCAATGAAATCACTAATCCTTACGCTTATCTTTCATCAACCAATGTCATCTATGTATTGATAACAAGCCCTCAGGGATGTTCTGCAACAGCCAAAATCAATCTGAATCTTCACCCCGTAGTTGTGGTAAACGACACAAGTATCAGATCCTGTTTTATAGAATCCAATCCGGCAACGGCTTCATTCAATCTCAGTAATGCTGCCGTGACTACTGTAACAGGGGCTACCAAAAAATATTACCCGTCTTTTACCGACGCTGCAGCCGGTACTAATGAAATCCTGACTCCTCTTGATTACGTTGCTCCAACGGGCGTAGTATATGTAAGGGTAACAGACACCCGCGGATGTTATTCAATTGCCAAAATAACCCTAACGGTGATTGCTCCTGTAAAATCCAATGTCCTGGAAGACAAAGCCATCTGTATTGAAGATACTACCACTCTGGATGCCGGACCCGGGTTTACAGCCTATGAATGGAGCACCGGAGCCACGACACCGTCTATCAGCAATGTAGGAGTAGGAACGTACTGGGTAAAACTTAACACAGCAGGATGCATCACCAAACAGGCCGTAAAAGTTTATGCTTCCGAACAGCCCGTAGTATCCAATATTGATATTACAGACAACAGCATCACGGTGAACGTAATCGGTGGAACCCCGGCCTATAAATACTCTATGGATAACATCAACTGGCAGGATTCCAATGTATTCTCCAAATTATCCAGGGGAGATCACAAAATCTATGTAAAAGATGCTTACGACTGCGATCCTATTGAAATAGGGGTAGTAATCCCCAATCTTATAAATGTGATCACTCCGAACGCAGACGGCATAAATGATGTGATAGATTATTCTGCTATGGCAGGTAAACAGAACCTTATATTCAGTATCTTTAACAGATACGGAACAAAAATCCATCAGGCTGATAAAAATAACGGCTACAAATGGGACGGAACCATAACCGGTAAAAAAATTCCAACGGGCACATACTGGTATTCCATAACCTGGAACGAGAACAACAAAAAGAACACCGCATTTAAATTCTCTGGCTGGATAATGGTTAAAAACAGAGAATAATTTAATTTTAGTCTATATCAGATTTTGCCATAAAAAGGCCACTTCACCGTTGAAGTGGCCTTTTTATATTAAAGTGTTTCTTTTACGGTCAGTTCAGCATAACATGCCAGAAAAGCTCTTTCCTCTTTTATTCACTACACAATAATTTACATAAAAAACTGTTTTCATCTTTATAAAAAGCAACAATAATGAGTAAAAACGGAAAATCAAAAATACAAATCTCAAGTTAGCAATATTAAAATATCAACACAAAACACTCTTATTTTATTAAATATATCACAAATTCTTTAATTTAATTTTAATAATTTTCTATATTTGCTTAATAAAAAAATTCCCCTTTATGAATAAACTTTTATTAATTTTATGCTTTTTCATGGCCGGCTTCCGGGCAGATGCCCAGAAATTCTCAGATCAGGCTTTACAGCAGTCTGTTCTGCAGCTCAACGATGCCCGGTCCGAAACTGACTATGATACTCTTTTCAAAACATTTTCTGAGGCTAAAACCTCTGAAAAATGGCAGGCCAGCTATTATGCGGCTGTATCTATGTATCTGAAGACCAGCTTTCTTCTGAAGAACTTCCCACAAAAAAACCTGAGCGAATCCAGCGAGCTGGCAAAAAAATATGCAACTCAGGCTGCTGCTGCGGAAAAGAATAACGGAGAGATCAATACTCTTCTGGGGCTTATTCTGGTACAGAGAATCAGAACAGTAACCTCTACCGAACCTCAAAAGGATTTAAAAACAGCTATTGGTTATATGTCAAAAGCAGAAACCCAGCTGAAGAGCAGTCCGAGACTTACCTTTCTGAAGGCTGAAATAGCAGAGCTGTCCAACAATAAAGCCGATGCCGTGGAGCGCCATCAAAAGGCGATAAAAGAATTTGAAGCCGCGGACGCATCAGCAACAGCTTCTCCAAACTGGGGCAAACAGCTAATCAGTCAATAAAAATTTGAGAAAGTATAAGGGCTTTCGATCAGAACCAACTGATTTACCGCTCTGTCATTTTAAGATGCATTCATCTTTTGAAAAATCAGTACCGATTTGTAAAACGGTATTTTACAACAAAACAATGTTATTATAAACAATAACTTTTAAAATTTGTTTTTTTAAATCTTCCCCTTATGAAAAAAGCACTCTTCCTTTTCTTAATAATATTTTCACATATTCTATATGCGCAGTCAGACTGCTCATCAGCTATGGCCGTCTGTGGCAATACAGACATCTCATATACCCCTAACGGACATGGTGATACTCTGGAAACTATTGGAGGCTGTCTTAGCAGTGAAAGGTATTCGGTATGGTATACCTTTACTATTGCTACCGGAGGGACTCTTACCTTTTCGATTGTTCCCAATGACCTGGGCAATGACTATGATTTTGCAGTATTCGGTCCTAATAAAACATGTGCAACCCGAGGCACTCCGCTTCGTGGGTCTTATGCTGTATCACCCGGAATCACAGGCCTTAATATGACTTCTACCGATCTGTGCGACCCGGTAGGCGGAGACCGATGGGCAAAATACATGGATGTATTGCCTGGTGAAACGTACTATCTGATAGTCAACAACCACAGCCAGTCAGCCAATGGTTTCAGAATGACATGGGGCGGATCTGCCACCCTTGCCTCTCCATTCTCAGATCCGAATATACAGCCTTATCCGTTCAATCCTCCCGGACAACCGGCAGCAGACCCGGCAGATCCGAGAGAAGTGATCATCTGTACCAATCCGGCTCCTTTTGATTTTTCATCATTATCGGCAGGAATTCTTAACGGTAATCCTAATTTTAAGATTTCTTATCACACCAGCCAGAATGACGCATTGGCATCCAACAACCCGATTACAACGCCACAAGTTGTCAACACAACCGACATTTATTATTACAGTATAAGCTACGAGGATCCAACCAATCCGAACAACCCTATCAATAAATGTAAACAGTTTGGCAAATTTAAATTCATAGACGGAACCATTGTTGCCAATGATGACACACTGACCCAGTGTAACAACAACAACGCCGGTACCGCAACCTTTGACCTTACTTCTGCCAATGTATTCGGAGATCCTACCGCAACCAAGAAGTATTACCCTACAATGTATGACCTGAATGCCGGAACCAACGAAATCACCGGAGTTTCCCTGCATCAGTTTGTTTCTGCGGAAGGAAAAATTTTCGTCAAAGTAATTTCACAGTTTGGCTGTACCGATACAGCAGAGATCACCCTTAAATTCCACCCGGTAGTTACTGTAACCGATGCGTTCTTAAGATCATGTTTCCTTGAAAGCAATCCTTCTCTTGGAGAATTCAATCTGACTAACGCGACGGTAACAACGGTAACCGGTGCTACTAAAAAGTATTATCCTTCATATACAGATGCTATCGACGGGACCAACGAGATTTTAAATTTTCTTAACTACACAGCTCCAAGTGGTGTAATATATGTAAAAGTGTTTAATGCACAGGGATGTTATGCAATTGCCAAAGTAACCCTTACCGTGATCGCTCCTGTGAAGTCGAACGTTCTGGAAGACAAAATCATCTGTATAGAAGATAAAACCACTCTGGATGCAGGACCCGGGTTTACAGCCTATGAATGGAGCACCGGAGCCACGACACAGTCTATCAGCAATGTAGGAGTGGGAACCTATTGGGTAAAACTTAACACAGCAGGATGTATCACCAAACAGACCGTAAAAGTTTATGCTTCCGAGCAGCCCGTAGTATCCAATATTGACATTACAAGCAACACCATCACGGTGAACGTAATCGGTGGAACTCCAGCCTATAAATATTCTATGGATAACATCAACTGGCAGGATTCCAATGTATTCTCCAACTTATCCAGAGGAGATCACAAAATCTATGTAAAAGATGCTTACGACTGTGATCCTATTGAAATAGGTGTTGTAGTTCCTAATCTCGTAAATGTGATCACTCCGAACGGAGACGGTATAAATGATGTGATAGATTATTCTGCTATGGCAGGTAAACAGAACCTTATATTCAGTATCTTTGACAGGTACGGAACAAAAATCCATCAGGCCGATAAGACAAACGGATACAAATGGGACGGAACAGTAGGCGGCTTAAAAATCCCTACGGGAACTTACTGGTACTCCGTAACCTGGAACGAGAACGACAAAAAGAATACTTCGTTCAAGTTTTCAGGATGGGTAATGGTAAAAAACAGAGAGTAAATCTTTGACAGAAATAAAAAAAACCGCTCTACGGAGCGGTTTTTCAACATAAATGATAATTAAATTGTATATTTAACTTGTTTCATTAAAAAATCGTTTAAAAATGAAAAAAACACTACTTCTTTTTATCCTATTTATATCGCAGGTTTTTTACTCGCAGTCTGACTGTGCTACTGCAATTCCGGTTTGTGGGAACTCGAATATCTCATACGATCCGAAAGGACCGGGAACCGTTGTAGACATACCGGGACCATCGGGTAATATTCCGGCCGACCTCTGCCTAAAAGGAGGCGAACATTTTTCAGTATGGTATTCATTTACAGTCGGACAATCCGGTACCCTTACATTTGAAATCACTCCGAATGTTGACCCGGACGGTCCACACAACGATGCTAACAGTGCCGATTATGACTGGGCCGTATGGGGACCAAGCCCTGTCTGCGGAAGTATCACGACTTTAGGAACTCCTGTCCGTTGTAACTATGCACCCAGAACAGGACCGTGGCCTCACCCTACAGGATTGGCATCTCCTGCTCCTAACGGCAGTTACGAAGCTCCAATGAACGTAGTAGCCGGTGAGACTTACGTATTACTGGTTGACAACTTCAGTCACAATACCTTAGGATTCTCTTTAACGTGGGGAGGAACAGCTACTTTAGCATCTCCTTTCAACCACCCTACACTTTCCCCGAATCCTTTCCTTCCACCGGGAGCGCCGGGAGCAACACCTACATCTCCACGCGAAGTGCCGATCTGTTCACTTCCTTCTTTATTCGACTTTTCTACACTGAGCAATAATATTGTCAACGGGAATGAAAATTTCTCAGTAACTTATCACCGTAACAATAATGATGCCCTTACAGGAGATGCGCCTATTACCACACCTATTACCGTAAACGGAACAACTACTTATTTTTACAGAATAAAATATACAGATCCTGATAATCCGAACAATGCACTGAACAAATGTTTTATATCAGGAAGCTTTATTTTTAAAGAAGTAAAAATTACAGCCAGGGACGCTACTGTTTTAGGCTGTAACAACAGAGAAGAGGGTACGGCAAAATTTGACCTGACCATGGCAGACGTGTTCACCGGTACGGTTACCAAGAAATATTACCCTACCATGGCTGATCTGAATGCAGATACCAACGAAATCACAAACCCAACCAGCTATGTTTCCAATGAAAGAATAGTATACGCAAAATTAATTTCAGTATTCGGATGTACGGCTACGGCTGCGATCAGATTATCGTTCTATCCGGTTGTGAAGCTTAAAGATGCCGTTATTGAAGAATGCTATCTGGAGAACAATACCACTTCTTCAACATTCAATCTTACCCTGGCTGATGTAGGAGCTCTTAATACAGATACTAAGAAATATTATAAAACATTAGTAGACGCTGTTGAAGAAACCAACGCTATCCTAAACCCTGAAAATCATCTGAGCGAAAGCACAGTGGTATACGTAAGGGTAACAAATACCAACCAGTGTTATTCAATCGCTAAAATTACACTGAGAGTACTTCCTCCTGTAAAATCTGCCATATTGAAAGACAAAATAATCTGTGCAGAGGCTAAGACCTCATTAGATGCAGGGCCTGGATTTGACGGATACGAATGGAGCACCGGCGAAAAAACCCAATCGATAAACAATGTCGGGATAGGAGTACACTGGGTAAAACTGAAAACAGGAAAATGTTTCACTCTTCAGACGGTAACAGTACGTGCTTCTCAGCAGCCTGTTATCTCAAGCGTAGACATCACCAACAATACAATCAAAGTAAACGTTACCGGAGGAACTGCTCCGTATAAGTATTCAATAGACGGAATCAACTGGCAGGACTCCGATACGTTCACGGACCTTCCAAGAGGTGAAAATCAGATTTTTGTAAAAGACACTTACAACTGTAACCCAACTCACATTACCATTACAGTTCCGAATCTGATCAATGCGATTACTCCGAACGGAGATAAGGTAAACGACGAGATTGACTACTCTGCACTGTCTTACAAAAAGAATCTTATATTCATTGTTTATGACAGATATGGAAACAAACTGCATGAAGCAGACAAACTGAGAGGATACAAATGGGACGGAACTGCTTTCGGCAAGAGAATCCCTACAGGAACCTACTGGTACACCATATCCTGGAACGAAAACGACAAGAACAGCACGGAAGTTAAATACTCCGGCTGGATACTTCTAAAAAACAAAGATTAAACAAGTTTAAATATCTTGAAAATCACCTCAGCAATGGGGTGATTTTTTTATCCACACCCTTTACCTTCTGTTGACAGCCTGTTCCGGAAGTTTGCGAACAATTTGTTGAATACTCATTTTAAATTATTTTTTAAATAAACTATCTTTGCACCATGGCGCAGAAAGAAACATTATCATCCCTTACCCACGGAAACTTTGCAAAAGAACTGTCAATTGCGGATGGGAAAATGCCTCCTAATGCAGTAGACTTCGAAAGACTGGTGATCGGAACTTTTTTAATTGACAAAAAAGGTCTGGACCATTCTATTGACCTTCTTACTCCGGAAGTTTTTTACGACCCAAGACATCAGATTATCTTTTCTTCGATATTAAAACTCTACGAAGGCAACCATCCCGTAGACTTAATGACCATTATCCAGGATCTGAAGAAAACGGATAAGCTCATTCCGGCAGGGGGTGATCATTATATCATCGACCTGACAATGGGAGTAAGTTCATCTGCCCACATTGAATACCATGTACGTGTTATTCTTGAAAAATACATTTTAAGAAGTCTGATCAATGTTTCAGCCAACGTAATCGATTCTTCCTATAAAGAATCTACTGATGTATTTGAACTTTTAGACAAAGCCGAACAATCCTTCTTTGAAATCACCAACGGAACGATCAAAAAAGGTTTTGATACCGCCAATTCACTGGTAAAACAGGCCATCGATACCATCAAATCCCTGAAAGATAAACAGGGACTTTCGGGAGTTCCGTCCGGATTCAGGGATGTGGATAAAGAAACGGGAGGCTGGCAGAATTCCGACCTTATTATTATTGCTGCGCGTCCGGCGATGGGTAAAACCGCTTTCCTTCTTTCTATGGCAAGAAATATTGCGGTAGGACATAAAATACCGATGGCGTTATTCTCTCTCGAGATGGCATCCGTACAGCTCATCACCAGAATGATTGCTTCTGAAACCAGAATTTCATCCGAAAAACTGAGAAAGGGAACCCTTGATGATGAAGAATGGCAGAGGTTATTCTCCAATGTATCCGAACTGGAGAATGCACCGCTTTATATTGATGAAACCCCTTCCCTGTCTATATTCGACTTCCGCGCCAAATGCAGAAGACTGGTTATGCAGCATGGGGTAAGGCTCATCATGGTGGACTACCTTCAGCTGATGACGGCCGGCAGCGGCGGGAAAGGAGCAGGAAACCGTGAACAGGAAATCTCTATGATCTCCCGTTCATTAAAGGCTATCGCAAAAGAATTAAACGTCCCGGTAATTGCACTTTCCCAGCTTTCACGAAGCGTGGAAACCCGTCCCGGAAAAAGACCTCAGCTTTCCGACCTTAGAGAATCCGGTGCGATTGAGCAGGATGCGGATATCGTTTCATTTATTTTCAGACCCGAATATTATAAAATTGCCGTATGGGATAATGATGAAGAAGGCCAGGAAACCTCTACCGAAAACCAGGCAGAACTGATCATCGCCAAACACAGAAATGGTGCAACCGCAGATGTAAGATTATCTTTCCTTAAACATTTTGCAAAATTCGGAGATATTGAGGCTGCCCTTGACGGAGGTGCAGGAGGATATCCTTCTAATTTCGGGTCCGGAGAACCAAGCGGATTCGACAGGATAAAAACCACGATCCAGCCAGGTGCTGCGTTTGATCTTCCGGACAGCTCAAAACTATCAGGATCATCCATGAATGATTTTGATGATGATGATGATTTTCCGTTCTGATTTTTAATCAATGATCCCGATTCTTAGCACTCTCCAAATGTTCAGGAATCAGAAGTATTGTTTTATTTAAATGTTTTAAGCTTTTGAAAATCGAAATATACACTGACGGAGCCTGCAGCGGAAATCCCGGAAAAGGAGGATACGGTATTCTCATGCGCGTACCTGAAAAAAATTACCAGAAAACTTTTTCCAAAGGTTTCAGAAAGACCACCAACAACAGGATGGAACTCCTTGCCGTAATTACTGCTCTGGAAAAACTGAAATCAACGGAAAATGATATCCACGTTTATACAGACAGTAAATATGTGGCAGATGCCATCAATCAGAACTGGCTTTCAGGCTGGATTAAAAGAGGCTGGAAAAATGTAAAAAACCCGGATCTCTGGAAAAGGTTTGCGGAACTTTATAAAATACATACCCCAAAAATGCACTGGATAAAAGGACATGCCGGACATTTTGAGAATGAATTATGCGATAAACTAGCCGTTGCAGCAGCAGCTTCCACAGATCTGGAAATCGATACTTTTTTTGAAGGACCGGAAAATCATACTCTTTTCTGATTTAATTTTTATCAATTCTAAACTCCATTTAAAAACATTTACTATTTTGTTTAAGCTTCAACTATATTTTGCATATTTTATATCATTATAAGTAAAATTAACATTATATTTATTAATCAGGATTTAATATATTTACACATCTAATAATAGTAAATCTGATTCAATGAATAAAAATTTATTGTCTTATATTCTTTTCCTGCTGTGTTTTTTACCGGGAGGTGTATTTTCCCAAACCTACCAACTGGCTGGAAATCCGGTAAGTACCACAGGATGGACAATGGTTTCACCAACTCAGGTGAATGGAGATTTCATACAGCTTACCCCGGACACCAACAACCAGTCCGGATCGATCAGGCTGAACGACCCTATCAACCTGAAATATTGTGATAAATGGAGAGTAGAGTTTGACTTCAGAATGGACTCCAACCAGACATCCAACGGAGACGGAATCGCATTCTGGTATCTCGCCAACCCTCCCGTAGCAAGTATTTTAGGCTCCGGTCTCGGAGTTTCCCAAAACGCAGTGGGCTTTATTGTTGGTTTCGACACCTACAACAATACCACTACGGCTACCATGAGCAAAGTGCATGTTGCTTACGGGCAGGTTGCCAATACAAGCGACACCAACAACGTAGAGTTTTTTAATGTTCCGGGAAGTTCTTTTCACTCGCCGGACCTGAACACAACCCAGCCTTTTCAGGGAACTACCTTTAAACACGTTGAAGTAACAGCACAGGTAGACCCGGCCACTCCCACCAACTGGATCGTACAGATAAAAATCGATAATAATGTCATCTGCAACCAGTCTTTTGCACCGTCAGGTACCGCGGCGGCGATGACGATAGGATATTTCGGATTCTCGGCATCCACCGGAGGCGCAAGATCCAGACATTCCATTAAAAATGTAAAAATCTATACAGACAAAGTCCCTATTTTACAGCCTACTGCTACCCAGTCTTACTGTCCGAATCCCACAACAGGATATGCTTCAGTAAATTTAACGACTTTCAATTCGCAGTTTGTGAGCAATCCATCTGCCTATACCTTCACTTATGTACAGGGATCAACACCGATAACCAATCCTACCAATTACCAGTTCAACGCCAATACAACCGTTACTGTTATTGTAAAAGACAATGCCGGCGTACTGTGCGACAACCCGGACGGAAAAATTCAGCTGGTGCTCGCACCTTTCACCGCTAATGACAAAACCCTTATTGCATGTAATAACAACAAAGCAGGAAAAGCGACATTCAATCTTAATTCCGCCGATGTAACAAATGTCCCGGGTGTAACAAAGAAATATTACCGTACCCTCAATGACCTAAATGCCGGGACCAACGAGATTCAGAACCCTTCCAGCTATCTGTCTGCTGCAGGAACCGTATATGTAAAAGTAACCACTCCTCAGGGATGTACCGGAACAGCTAAAATCAGCCTTACGTTTTACCCTGAAACACCTGTAAAAGAAGCCACCCTGGAATCATGTTTTATAGAAACCAATGTTACCAACGCTATATTTGACCTTACTTCAGCTGATGTCACTTCATTAACCAATCCTCCTAAAAAATATTATACAAGTATTGCCAATGCGCTGGACGGAACAAACGAGATCATGAACCCCAATCAGTACATGTCAGCCAGCACTGCTGTATTTGTAAAGGTTACAGATGCCAACGGATGTTTTGCAATTGCAAAAGTAAATCTCGTGGTACTTCCTCCGGTAAGATCATCCGTCTTAAAGGATAAGATCATCTGTGTGGATGCCAGAACCAACCTTGATGCAGGCCCTGGCTTTGACGGCTACGAATGGAGCACAGGAGCGAAAACACAGTCCATCCAGGGAGTAGGTGTCGGCCAGTACTGGGTAAGATTAAAAACAGGAGACTGTATTACCACTCAGTTCGTAAAAGTTATTGCTTCTGCCAACCCGGTGATTACAGGTATTGAGATCAGCAACACAACCGTTACGGTGAATGCATCTGGAGGAACCCCTCCTTACAGGTATTCACTGGATGGTATTAACTGGCAGGATTCTAATATCTTCACAGGTCTGAAGAGAGGAGAAGCTAAGGTATATATTAAAGATTTCTACAACTGTGAACCTGTGGCTGTACAGATCACCGTTCCGAATCTGATCAATGCCATCACTCCTAACGGAGACAACATCAATGATGTAATAGACTATTCCGCACTGGCATATAAGAAAAACCTGGTCTTCACGGTATACGACAGATACGGCAATAAACTGTATGAAGCTGACAAAATCAGAAATTTCACATGGGATGGCACTGCATCCGGGAAAAAGATCCTTACCGGAACTTACTGGTACAGTATCTCATGGAATGAAAATGATAAAAACAACACTCCAATAAAATATTCCGGCTGGATATTGGTAAAAAACAGGGAATAACTATCTCTGAAAATCACTCCTCACCTGGAGTGATTTTTTTATAAACAGACCGGCATTATTTATAAGAAACAAAAAAGCAAATGCCAATTTATTCATTTCCCACATATACCTTTAATTAGTTGACAAATTGACATTTTTTATTATACAATTGACAATTATATATTACATATTACAGAACAAAATAAATATATTTACAAATACAACTCAAAACTAATCCACTTCATGAAAAGAAAACTACTTATTTATTATTTAACAATTTTATTAGGCTTCTCAGGAAAAATGTTTTCTCAGACTTACCAGCTTACAGGCGACCCTGTAAATACAACCGGTTGGGATCTCGTTTCCAATGCAGCTGTCAGTGGTGATTTTGTAAGACTTACCACAGATAACACCAGCCTGTATGGAGCTATAAAACTTGCCACCCCCATTACACTGAGCTATTGTGATAAATGGAAGGTGGAGTTCGATTTTAGAATTGACGGAAACGGAACCACTCAATTCGGACGGGGGGACGGTTTCACATTCTGGTATCTTGCCAATCCACCCACCGGATTCGTTTCAGGAGGAGGTTTGGGAGTTCCCGGAAACGCTTCAGGGCTGATGGTAGGGTTTGATATTTTCAACAATACCACAGAAGCACAAATGAGCAAAGTCCATATTTTGTATGGAACCAACAATACCACCGGAAACAATATCGAGTTTAACACCACCCCGGGGAGTACATTTCACTCTCCCGATCTGAATCCCACCCAGCCCTTTGTAGGACCGGAATTCAGACACGTGGAAGTAAACGGAGAAACAGATCTCAGCAATCCCGACCGATGGATTATAAAGATAAAAATTAATGGTGTGCAGATTGTTGACCAGTCTTTTGCCCCATCCGGAGGAGCGGTTGGTATGTCTCAGGGATATTTTGGATTTTCGGCAGCTACCGGAGGTGCAAGTGCCAGGCATTCCATTAAAAATGTAAAAGTTTTTGTAGATAAAGTTCCTATACTCAACAGTACCGTAACTCCTTTTGTCTGCACCAATCCTGCAACAGGAAACGGTATTGTAGATCTTACCTCTTTTAGCAATCAGTTTGTAAACAATCCCGGAAACTACGTTTTCACGTATTACATACTGGGAAGCTCCACTCCGATTGCCAATCCTTCCAGTTTTCAGTATACCGGAAATACAACAATCAAAGTAGTCATCAAGGACCCAACCTCCACACTCTGTGATAACGGGGACGGTGTCATAAAGCTGGAACCTACTCCGTTTGCCGCGGACAACGCCACCTTAACAGGCTGCAACAATAATAATGCAGGCACTGCAACTTTTGATCTTACATCGGCAGCCGTAACCACTATTCCGGGATGCACCAAAGAGTTCTACAACACCATGTATGATCTTAATGCAGGGATCAATCAGATCACCAATCCCACTGCCTATGCTTCGGGGCCTGCAACTATATTTGTAAAGGTAACCACACCTCAGGGATGTGTAAGTACATCCAAAATAACATTAAGCCTTAATCCGACTGTAACGGTAACAGATGCTTTTTTAAGATCATGCTTCCTGGAAGCCAATCCTTCACTGGGAACATTCAACCTCAGCAATGCTACTGTAACCACAGTAACGGGAGCGACTAAAAAATACTACCCTTCCCTTACAGATGCCCTTGACGGAACCAATGAAATTTTAAACTTTCTTAATTACACAGCCCCAAGCGGTGTAATCTACGTAAAAGTCTTCAACACACAGGGGTGCTACTCTATTGCAAAAGTTACCCTGACAGTTATTGCTCCGGTAAAATCCAATGTTTTGGAAGACAAGATCATCTGTATCGAAGATAAAACAACCCTGGATGCAGGGCCTGGATTTAACGGTTACGAATGGAGCACGGGAGCAACCACCCAGTCTATCAGTAATGTAGGAGTGGGAACTTACTGGGTAAAATTAAACACAGCAGGATGTATCACCAAACAGACCGTAAAAGTGTATGCCTCCGAACAGCCGGTAGTCACCAGTATTGATATTTCAGGAAGTACAGTTACCGTTTTCACCAATGGCGGAACCGCTCCTTACCGGTATTCTATGGACAACGTACACTGGCAGGATTCCAATATCTTCACCAATGTGGCGAGAGGAGAAACTAAAGTATTCGTTAAGGACAGCTACGATTGCGATCCTATCATTATTAACATTACCGTTCCTAATCTCATTAACGTAATCACCCCGAACGGGGATGGCGTAAATGATGCCATCGATTACTCTGCACTGGCCGGAAAACTCAATCTGGAAATAGGAATATTCGACAGATACGGATACAAGCTCTTCCAGGCAGATAAAACCAACAGGTACAGATGGGACGGAACGACCAACGGAAGCAAAAAAGTACCTACCGGAAATTACTGGTACTCGATAACATGGAATGAAAACAACAAAAACAGTACTCCAATTAAATTCTCAGGATGGATCATGGTAAAGAATAGAGAATAATTCATCATTATCAGTTTTAATATTTCAAATCACTCCGCTTAAACGGAGTGATTTTTTATTTGATTTTAAACACGCTTTATTCATCTTCAATTCTTAAATTTGCCTTATGAATTATTTGGAAGCTTTAAGCAGAAGATATTCTGTGAAGAAATTTAATCACGAGATCATCCCTCAGGAAACCCTGCAAAACATTCTTGAATCGGGAAAACTGTCGGCCAGTTCACTGGGACTTCAGCCTTACAAGATCTTTGTTGTTGAAAGTGAGGAAATGAAACAGAAATTAATCCCGGCTTTCTATAATCCTTCTCAAATTTCCACGTGCTCACACCTCATTGTGATCATTTCAAAGAAAACTATTGAAGAAAACTATATCCGGGGATATTTCAGTCATATTTCCGAAGTGAGGGAAACTCCCCTGGAGAGCCTTGATCTTTTCAAAAAAAGTATTACCCAGCATATCAGCCAGAAAACACAGGATGAAATTTTCTCCTGGGCAGAAAAACAATCCTATATCGTTCTGGCCAACCTGATGTATGCCGCCGCTATTGAGAATATAGATTCCTGTCCGATGGAAGGCTTCCGTCAGGATCTTATAGAAGAAATTCTGAACATCAATCCCGAAACAGAAAAAGTTACGGTTACCCTCGCTTTGGGATACCGTTCTGAAGAAGATCATTTCCAGCACATGAAAAAAGTACGAAAACCAAACGAAAAATTGTTTAAATTTATTTAATAAACGATTTGTACCTAAAGCAAGCATATGATAAAAGCGGATGTATTAGTAATTGGTTCCGGCATTTCGGGACTTTCTTATGCCATAAAAGTTTCTGAACAGCTTCCTGATGCCAGGATCATCATCGTAACCAAATCTGACGAAGATGAGAGCAATACGAAATACGCGCAGGGCGGTCTTGCTGTGGTCACCGATTTCAAAAACGATAATTTCGACAAACATATTGAAGACACCATGCGTGCCGGCGATGGCGAAAATAAACGCGATGTCGTAGAAATGGTGGTGAAGGAAGCTCCCGCAAGATTTAATGAAATTGTGGAATGGGGAGCCAATTTCGACATGAAAAACGGAAAATTTGCACTGGGAAGAGAAGGCGGTCATACAGAAAACCGAATTGTACACCATAAAGACATTACCGGTTTCGAGATTGAAAGAGCCTTACTGGCAACGGCCAACAGCAGCCCCAATATAGAAATTCTGGATCATCATTACGTTATAGATATCATCACCCAGCACCACGTTCCGGGAAAACCGCTGAATGAAGGCGACATCCACTGCTACGGAGCTTACATTCTGGATGAAAAATCAAAAAAGATTAAGAAAATAACCTCTAAAATTACACTGGTAGCCACCGGAGGAGCAGGACATGTTTATAAAAACACAACCAATCCTACCATAGCAACCGGTGACGGAATCGCTTTTGTAGCCCGGGCTAAAGGAAAGGTCTCCAATATGCAGTATTACCAGTTTCACCCTACGGCACTTTACAGCAAGATCGACGGTATGCTTTTTCTTATTTCAGAAGCGGTACGTGGTGACGGAGCCAAATTAAGAACCAGAAAAGGGGAAAAGTTCATGCATAAATATGACCAGCGTGAAGAACTGGCCTCAAGAGATATCGTAGCCAGAGCCATCGACAACGAAATGAAGATTTCCGGAGACGAATATGTAGGTCTTGACTGCCGTGAAATGGATCACGAAAAGTTCCTGGAACACTTCCCGAATATCTATAAAAAATGTAAAGACGAAGGTATTGATCCTTTTACCCAGCTGATCCCCGTTGTTCCTGCCTGCCATTATCTGATGGGCGGAATTGAAGTAGACAGAGACGGGCAGTCCTCCATCAGAAACCTTTTCGCCGTAGGCGAATGTACCAATTCCGGACTCCACGGAGCCAACAGGCTCGCTTCCAACTCCTTACTCGAAGGCCTTGTTTTCGGACACAATGCCGCAATGAAAACCGTAGCCCTGCTGAATGAAAATCATTTCAATTTCGATGATCTGAAAGCGGTACCCGAATGGAATGAAGAAGGCATGAAAATTATGGACGAAATGGTCATTGTCACCTATCTCAGAAAACAGCTTCAGGAAATGATGAGCGATCTGGTAGGTATCGTAAGAAGCAACAAACGTCTGAACATGGCACTTCAGAAACATCAGGAAATTGCGGCTGCAGTGGATGAAATTTACCGCTACTCCATTCTTTCCCCTCAGTTATCCGAATTAAGAAACCTTACCACCGTTGCCCATCTCATCATTACCGAATCCATGGAAATGAAAGAAAATAAAGGAGCATTCTACAATAAAGATCTAGCCTAAACCATATGATAATGAAAAGACCCAGCTACGTTACAGATAAAGCACTAAAAATATTTATAAAAAATGCCCTTGAAGAAGACATTCAGGATGGCGACCACTCTACCCTTTCCACGATTCCCCAGGACCTGATACAGAGCGCAAAACTTCTGGTAAAACAGGACTGCATTCTGGCCGGTGTGGAACTGGCTGAATTTATTTTTAAGACTTTTGACAGAAACCTGAATGTTGAAATCTTCATCAAAGACGGGACCCCTGCAAAAGCAGGAGACATTGCCCTTACCGTAACCGGAAGCGCAAGATCAATCCTTTCCACCGAAAGACTTATCCTGAACTGTATGCAGAGAATGAGCGGAATTGCCACCCTGACTCACGAGTGGGATTCAAGGCTGGTAGGGACAAAAACCAAACTTCTGGATACAAGAAAAACGACCCCAAATTTCAGAATATGTGAAAAATGGGCGGTAGCCATTGGCGGCGGAACCAATCACAGATACGGTTTATATGATATGATCATGCTGAAAGACAATCATATTGATTATAACGGAAGCATTACCAATGCGGTAAAAATGGCTAAAGATTACATCAAAACCCATAAGAAAAAACTTAAAATTGAGGTAGAGACAAGAAATCTTGATGAAGTTCAGGAAGCAATCAATGCAAAAGCAGACAGAATCATGCTGGATAATATGGATGTACCTACAATGAAGCAGGCTGTTGAAATGATTAACGGGGTATGTGAATCTGAAGCATCCGGTGGAATTACCCGTGATATGTTAAAAGAAATTGCTTCCACAGGAGTTACTTTTATCTCTGCCGGAGCCCTTACTCACTCGGCTGAGAATATCGATCTGAGTCTCAAAGCCGTGAAATAGCGTTGTATTTTTAATAAAAACACCCCTTGTTTGTTAAAAATTCAATAATATGATTTTTTTCATATAAAAATTCAATTTTTGTTTATAAAATTGAAAATCAACGAGTTAAATATTATTAAGATTGAATAAAAATTAACATTGAGTTAATAATAGTTAAAATTTATTTCGCGAATTTTGCAGAAAATTAAATCTAATTATTACTAACGATTATGAAATTAATCAACAAATCGATGCTGTCTGCAGTAATCACACTTTCTACAGCCAGTGTCTATTATGCTCAACAGGTTCAGGATACGGTAAAAGCCAAATCCAATGACATTGAACAGGTTGTATTAACCGGTGTTGCCGATATTGCAAAAGACAGAAAAACTCCGGTAGCAGTTTCAACAATTAAAGAAGCTCAGATTGTTGAAAGATTAGGAAACCAGGAATTCCCTGAGATCCTGAACACAACTCCGTCTATTTATGCAACTAAAGGAGGCGGTGGATTTGGAGACGGTAGAGTTAACGTTCGTGGATTTGACATGAACAACACTGCTGTAATGATAAACGGTGTTCCTGTAAACGACATGGAATCCGGATCTGTTTACTGGTCAAACTGGGCAGGACTATCTGATGTAACTTCTGCAATGCAGGTACAGAGAGGTCTTGGGTCTTCTAAATTGGCAATCGCATCTATTGGAGGTACTATTAACGTATTAACAAGAGCTGCAGATAAAAAAAGAGAAGGTAACGTTACGGTAGGACTTGGTAATGACGGATATCTTAAAACTTTATTTTCATACAATACAGGAAAATCAGCAAAAGGATGGTCTTCTTCGTTCTTAATGTCAAGAACTGCAGGAGCTATGTATGTTGACGGAACCGATTTTGAATCATACAACTACTATTTCGCGTTAGGTTACCAGCCTAATAAAAAGCATGATTTCCAGTTTACTTTTACAGGGGCTCCTCAGTGGCACATGCAAAACTATCAGAGTAGAATTTCCGATTTTATTAAATATGGTGAAGACGGAGAGCCAAACAGAAAGTATAATCCTAACTGGGGATATTTAAAAGGAGATGTTTACTCTCAGTCTGTTAACTTTTACAGCAAGCCCGTAGCATCCATTAACTGGGACTGGAATATCTCGGAAAAATCTAAATTATCCACCGTATTATATGCTTCCTGGGGAAGAGGTGGAGGAACTGGTTTCTTAGGAGAAATTAATGGAAGTAATATCAACAATAGTAAGCTTAAAAATTCTGAAGGACAAATCAGATTTGATGATATCTATGCGTGGAACCAGGGAGCTTCTATTCCCGATTTCACAAATTCTGCCGGGACATTAGCTCCTGTTAACCCAACTCCAGGGATTGCTGGCAGAAAAAATGGTCTTGTAAGAAGATCACATATTAACTCCCATGACTGGTATGGCTTCTTAACGAACTTCCAGCATAAGATTAATTCTAACTGGAACTTCTCCGCAGGTTTAGACGGAAGATATTATTACGGGTACCACCCGGGCCTTGTGTCAGGAATGTTAGGAAATTCAGAATATCGTGAGAACAGCAACCTGAATGCAGCACCATACTACTCTGTTACACAATCTTATGATCCTAAGCCTTCTGCCAATCCTTTTGTAAAAGCAATCAAAGATGATTCGCAGATTGCCAGCAGAAACTTCAATGGTGAAGTAATGTGGCTAGGAACTTTCGGACAGTTGGAATACTCAAACGATGCCATTTCAGCATTTTTACAGGGGTCTCTTTCCAATCAGCAGTTCCAGAGAATTGACAACTGGGTAATAGACGGTGTTACAAAACAACAAAATCAGGTTGTGAACACTAAAACCGGATTTAAAGGAATCTGGGGATATAACGTTAAAGCAGGTATCAACTATAACATCAACGAGCAGCATAACGTTTTTGCCAATATGGGTTATTATTCTAAACAGCCTAATAACTATGCGGTATATCCAAATAACCAACAGGTATTAAACTCTAACCTTCAGAATGAAAAAATTGCTTCTGCAGAGCTAGGATACGGATTCAGAAGTTCTGCTTTCAGAGCCAATGTAAACCTGTACTACACTACCTGGAAAGACAGATTCCAGAGAGTTACCAACGTTAATATCAATACGCCTACCCCATCAAATCCAAATAACCAAACCAGAGCGTATGTAAATTTATTAGGGGTACAGGAAGTTCACATGGGAGCGGAATTCGAAGCATTCTATAAAGTTACAGATTACCTGGAATTAAACGGTATGCTATCAATAGGTAACTGGAAATACAAGAATAATCCTGTTGGAGAATTATTCGATGACAATAATGTTGCTATCACTGATCCTAAAACGAACAGTAACTCAGTACAGCTGGCGTTAGACGGTATTAAAGTTTCTGATGCAGCGCAAACAACCGCAGCTTTAGGATTTACTTTAAAACCGGTAAAACAGCTTAGCATTTTCAGTACGTGGAGATATGCTGATAATTTATACGGTACATTTAACATTGACCAAAACTTTATCATCAACAATGGTGTAATTCCAAAAGCGGCTGAAAAAGGAGCATTAAAAATGCCTAGCTACAACCTTTTCGATCTAGGTTTATCGTATGCTTTCAACCTGAACAACGGAAGCAAACTTATTGTAACGGGTAACGTTTATAACCTGTTTGACACTACTTATATCTCTGATGGTAAGTCTTCAAACCATGTTAAAGAACTATCTGATTTCAAAACATCTACCAATACTGATCAGCAGGCACAGCAACTATATAATGCTTACATCAACAATCCTGCAAACTTCTATAAAGGCTTAGATACTTCAAACCTTGTATTCTTCGGTTTCGGAAGAACATGGTCTGCATCTGTCTCATATAGATTCTAATAAGATCATAATATAAGATTTTATCAATATCCATCCCGGCTTTTCGCCGGGATTTTTGCTATATTTGTGTACAAAAAAATTGATTATGGATTTTTACAAAATTTTACTTAATGCCCACAAAGGATTCGGGTATCTTGAGCTTCTTTTAGTAGCATTATTTATTATTGCGCTTTTAGCAACCATGTTCGGCTTCAGTGGCAAAGTGAACAAATTTTTGAAGAAGACCACGCTCTTTACAATGATCTTCTTCCACATCCAGTTCCTGTTGGGAATCATCATGCTGGTGATCAACTTCACTAAAGGAATGGATATGGGATCTGTAATGAAAAATGCAGATTTAAGATTCCAATATGTGGAACATCCGTTTTCAATGCTTATTGCAGCAGTACTGATGACCATCATCAACAAAAAGGTAAAATCCAACGATACGATTTCTTTGGGAATTGTGATCATGGGTCTTATTGCGGCAGGTTTATTTGCATTCGCATTCCCGTGGGCGAGAGTCTTCGGGGCTTAAAATATAAAAATAAGTTATCATTTATGAGTTAACTTTTTAATAGTTTAATCTTTAAATTTTTTAATTAAATCAATGAAAGTAGCTGTAGTAGGTTCAACAGGAATGGTTGGACAAGTTATGCTTAAAGTTTTGGAGGAGAGAAACTTCCCTGTAACAGAATTAATTCCGGTAGCATCCGAAAAATCTGTAGGCAAGAAGGTGAAGTATAAACAGAAGGAATTTACGATTGTAAGCATGAAGGACGCTATAGCTGCCAAACCTGATATTGCTATTTTCTCTGCCGGAGGTTCCACTTCCCTGGAATTTGCTCCTCTTTTTGCAGAAGCGGGAACAACAGTGATCGACAATTCTTCAGCCTGGAGAATGGATCCTGATAAAAAACTGGTTGTTCCGGAAATCAATGCCGGTGTACTGACTAAAGAAGACAAGATTATCGCCAATCCGAACTGTTCAACCATTCAGCTGGTGATGGTACTGGGACCTTTGAATAAAAAATATGATCTTAAAAGAGTGATTGTATCTACCTATCAATCGGTAACAGGAACCGGTAAAGCAGCCGTGGACCAGTTGAATTCAGAGATCAGCGGAGATGATTCTGTGGCCAAAGTATACCCTTATCAGATCTTTAAAAATGCTCTTCCACACTGTGATGTATTCAGCGATGATGATTACACGAAAGAAGAGATCAAGCTGATGAAAGAACCTAAGAAAATTTTAGGAGATGATACGTTCAACCTGACGGCAACCGCAGTAAGGGTTCCGGTACAGGGAGGACATTCTGAAAGTGTAAACATTGAATTTGAAAATGAGTTCGATCTTGATGAAGTAAGAAAAATCTTATCTGAAACACCGGGTGTGGTTGTAATGGACAACGTAAAAAACAACGAATATCCAATGCCGCTGTATTCCGAAGGTAAAGATGAAGTTTTTGTAGGAAGGATAAGACGGGATCTTTCACAGCCCAAAACGCTCAATCTCTGGATCGTGGCAGACAATCTGCGAAAAGGAGCAGCGACGAACGCTGTACAGATTGCAGAATACTTAGCAGCCAACAACTTAGTTTAAACTAACAAAATAAAAAAGAGTCTCAGAATTGAGATTCTTTTTTTTATCAAACCTATGGACAGAAAGAAACAAAACAATAAAGATAAAATAGGCTTCCAGAAACTTATTGCCGTTTTCGGAATTATCCTTTTCATCGGGAAGATCATCGCCTGGAAAGTCACCAATTCAGATGCCGTATTTTCAGATGCTATGGAAAGTATCGTGAATGTTATCAGTGCATTTATGGGCCTTTATTCTCTCTATCTTGCTGCAAAACCTAAAGACGAAGACCATCCGTATGGTCACGGAAAAGTAGAGTTTGTTACGTCCGGTATAGAAGGAGCATTAATTGCCATTGCCGGGATCATGATCATTTATGAAGGCATTCACAGCCTTATTGTTGGAAAAACACTGGATAAGCTGGACCTGGGAATATGGATTATAACGGCAACAGCTGTTGTTAACTATCTTCTTGGCTATATTTCCATTAAAAAAGGAAAGGCAGAAAATTCGGCGGTACTGGTTTCTTCAGGAAAGCACCTTCAGTCTGATACCATTACCACTCTGGGGGTAGTGGTGAGTTTAGTCGTGGTTTATTTCACTAAAATCTATTGGCTGGATTCAGCGGTTGCTCTTGTTTTTGGAGCTTACATTATTTTTGTAGGGTATAAAATTGTGAGAAAATCCCTGAGCGGGATTATGGATGAACAGGATCCGGAGCTTCTCAATCAGATCATCAGGGTTTTGGAAGAAAACAGAAAAACAGAATGGATTGATGTTCACAACATGAAAATCCAGCAGTTTGGCGCTTCCCTCCATATTGATGCCCACATTACCCTTCCCTGGTATTACAGCCTTCGCGATGCCCACAATGAAATGGAGAAGATGATCATTCTTCTGGCCGGGAATATCAAGAGAAATATAGAATTTAACTTTCATATGGACGACTGTAAAACCATCTCATGCCCGGTCTGCCAGATCAAAGACTGTCCGGTCCGCGAAAAAGATTTTGTAAAACGTGTGACATGGACACCTGAAAATGTCACCAGTATAGATAAACATACTGCAGAATGATCAATTAAAAGCTATGCATCCTTCCCCGCTTCCAACTGCTTTCTGTAATAAAATACGGGAACAATCAGCAGCAGCACCAAAGGCTGGATCACAAACCGCCTCATATAAAAAGAAAAAAGATAGCCTATATCAAAACGGTCATCAATACAGTAAAGATAGATCGGGAAAGTAATCACAAAGATCATCATCATCAGCAGAGCACCCTGTACCGTCCAGTTCCGTTTTTTAAAAAGGCACTGAATGATCAGACAGGAAAAAAGCAGATTCAGCATAAACCTGAAAAGATGGGAGATGATCAGCTTTCCCCATTCAAACTGTGGAAATTCTATATTTTTATTTGCTTCATGAAAATAATTCAGGAAAGGATCATAAAAGATCTTTTCCTCGAGCATTCTTACCCCTGTAAGACCGCAGATCCCTGCTATAACCAGAAGCCAGCTAAGAATTTTCATGTCTTAAAGCAAAGAATTTAATCCATATCAGCCAGAGAAGTACCACCGTTCCGTAAATAACTGCCGGGAAAACAAAATCATGAAACATCTTCCCATATTCAGGATGGTCAGTCATTACTATATTCAGGGCAGCAATTCTTATGAGGTTCATCACGTATAATAAAACGAGCCCGGCAAGAGCAAACAGAAATGTTTTTGCTCCTTTAAAAAAAGCAAATACAAAAGCAGCAAACAGGATCATTACGGAAACGGCATTACAGCCTTCCACCATTCTGGTTGCATAGTCTTTTTTTACATAAAACCAGACCTGCTCGTTTTTGATGTCATCATACAGGCGTGTAGGAAAACCCAACGCATTCTGAATGCTGCTTACCTGTCCGGCAATCATTCTTGAAAAAAGATCAAGACCGTTTTCTTTTCCGCTGTTCAGATAAAACTGATAGGCGAAAAGCAGCACCAGATAGATGATGATGAATCTCAACAGAATAAATAAAACAGGCTTGAAGTCCTTTAGCATAATGCAAAGATAAAAATTAGAGGGAAAATGAAAGAGAAAACTTAAAAATTTCAGGAACAGAAGAAAGAAGTAACCGATCTATGAAAAACAAATAAAATTACCCCCATCAATACAATATAAACAACAGTGCCCATCAAATCTTCCCTACTCATTGTAAATTAGTATATTTGTTTCCATATTATGACTTCTGAAAACGCAAAACGATTTTTTGAAAACTATCTGGGTGAAAAATCTTCCGAATTAACAGTACTTGCTCAGAGCGGCTCTGCGAGGGTGAATATTCTGGCGGCTTCCGGTACCAGGAAATATATTATCACAGGGAATGACAATGTCCCGGAAAATGAAAGTTTCCTTTATTATTCTGAAGTTTTCTCTGGGCTCAACCTCAATACGCCAAAGATACTGGCTGTTTCTGAGGACCGGAAAACCTATATTCAGGAATATCTCGGGCAAAATACCCTTTCAGAGCTTATTGCTCAGGAAGGACTTTCCGCCCGTATCAAGTCTCTTGTCAGGCAGACACTGGAAAAACTTTTTCAGCTTCAGATCCTTACCCAGGACAGGATTGATTTCTCAAAAACTTTTGAATATGAAAGTTATGATGAACTTCCGGTGATCCACGATCTGTATTACTTTAAAAACTTTGTAGCGGATGTTCTTGAGCTGGAATACCGGAAATCGGCCTTACTCAAAGAATTCAAAGAGATTGCTTCTCTTATTGAAAGCCTTGAACCCAAAGGAATCATGATCCGTGATTTTCAGGCCAGGAATATTATGGTGGATGAAAATGACCGGGTTTCCTTCATCGATTACCAGTCTGCCATGAAAGGACCGCTGATGTATGATGTCATCTCTTTTCTTTTCCAGGCCAAAGCAGATTTCCCCGAAGATTTTAAAAATGAAATGCTTGATTTCTATATTTCACAGTTTGAAAATCCCGAAAATCAATCTCAACTAAAAAACTCGGTAAGACCGTTACAGATGATGAGATTTCTTCAGGTACTGGGTGCTTACGGGTTCCGGGGACTTATTCAGCGGAAACAGCACTTCCTGGCCAGCCTGGAAACCGGCATAAGAAATATTACCCGGTTTGCAGAATCCCGGGAACAGATGGACCACTATCCTGAACTGAAAAAAGTGATACAACAGCTTGCGACAGAAGAAACGAAAGTAAAAATTAATATGATTTTAAACCATTAAGAAGTTTTATGATTAAGGTTGGTCAGTAAAAAATCAAAGATTTTATAAGCAGGACATTGATTATTCATAAAAATTAAAATTCTTAAATTTAAACGCATTCTAAGATTTTATGCCCCAAAAAGAAGCTTTTTATTTGTGTGACGGTTCTGAAAAACCTCAAGACGTGCTGATTAACTTTTTCACACTTCATATAACCTGGTCTTTGAAGCCTTTCGTGAACGAATATGGCAGAGAGCTTCCTGAATAATTTTAAATTATCAAAATCTTAACTTTCCTTACAACTTAATAAAATAAACCTTAACGGTTCAAAAAAATAAAAAAAGAAGAAATGCTACACATCGACATACACAGCTTTTCCTACAAAAAAGGAGGAATTCCCAAAGACAATACCGGCAACGGCGGCGGTTTTACGTTCGACTGCAGAGGAATTCTGAATCCCGGAAGAATTGAGGAATATAAAATCCAGACCGGAAACGATCCCGGTGTTCAGGAATATCTGGAAACCCAAACTGAAATGCCTAAGTTTCTTGAACTGGTAAAAAGCATCATATCAATCAATATCGATAACTACCTGGAAAGAGGGTTTGAGAATCTTCAGATCAGTTTCGGATGTACCGGAGGACAGCACAGATCTGTATATTCGGCGATAAAAATTGCAGAATTCATCCGCGAAAAATATCCTGAAGGTACCGAAATAAGTCTTCATCATGATGAACAGCACCACCTGAACATTGGTAATCATTAATGAGCAATAAGTAATTTTTACTTACGATTATTCATTACCTATTATCCATCACTTATTGCCCATACTATATGAAAGCTCTCATTTTCGCAGCAGGAAAAGGAACAAGACTGAAACCTTTTACAGATCATCATCCAAAAGCATTGGCCAAAGTAAATGGCGTACCGCTTTTAGAAAGGAATATCAGATACCTGAAAAGTTTCGGGATCACAGATTTTGTGATCAACATTCATCATTTTGGAGATCAGATTGTTGACTTTCTAAATAAAAACAGTAATTTCGGATGCAGCATTGAAATCTCCGATGAAAGAGAAGAACTGCTGGAAACCGGAGGCGGCTTGATTTTTGCTAGAAAATTTCTTGATCACGGGGAAGATTTTCTGATCATGAATGCAGATATTCTAACGGAAATCAATATCACCGCTCTGGTGGAATACCACAAAAAGATAAAAGATTTTGCTACTTTAGCGGTTTCGGACCGTGAAAGTTCGAGAAAACTTCTTTTCAATGATGATATGGTTCTGAGAGGCTGGCTGAATGTGCAGACCGGAGAACAGAGACTTGCGGAATTCAACAAAGGTTTCAAAGCTCTTGCCTTCAGTGGCGTTCACTGCATTAACCCCGTTATCTTTGAAAAAATAAAAAGAACAGGCAAATTTTCTGTTATGGAAGAATATCTGGACCTTATGCAGACCGAGCATATTCACGGCTTTGTGCATGACAGCATCCTGGTGGATGTAGGAAGACCGGAGTCTGTAACAGAGGCCGAAAAACATTTTAAATAATTTTGCAATGGAAATGGATGGAACCAGGGATGAGAGTTTAGTAAATCCGGAACTTGATATTAACGAAACAAAACTACACAACAGCCTCAGGCAGAAAACCTGGGATGAGACCATTACCAAAGACAGCTGGATGGTCTTCAAAGTGATGGCGGAATTTGTGGATGGCTACGAAAAACTGGCTAAAATAGGCCCGTGTGTATCCATTTTCGGTTCTGCAAGGCTGAAACCTGAAAGCCAATACTACACCATGGCCGTGGAGATTGCTGAGAAAATCACCAAACTGGGCTTCGGAATTATTACCGGAGGCGGACCGGGAATCATGGAAGCAGGAAACAAAGGTGCTTTCAATGCTCAGGGAAGATCCATCGGGCTTAATATCGATTTGCCGTTTGAACAGCATTTCAACCCGTATATCAATAAATCCTATTCTATGAATTTCGATTACTTCTTCGTAAGAAAAGTAATGTTTGTAAAATATTCCCAGGGATTTGTAGTAATGCCGGGCGGTTTCGGAACACTGGATGAGCTTACGGAAGCTCTTACCCTGATTCAGACCAATAAGATCGGAAAATTCCCGATTGTTCTTGTAGGAAGCCAATTCTGGGGCGGCCTGCTGGATTGGTTCAAATCAACACTGCTGGAAGAAGGTATGATTGCAGCGGATGATCTTGACCTGTACAGAGTCGTAGACACTGCGGATGAGGCTGTTGCCCACATCAAAGCATTTTATGATAAATATTCTGTGAATGTTAATTTTTAATTGGCATATTATTTGTGACTTATATAACAAGCAAGTATGATTGTAAATCTATTAATTAAGATGAAAAAACTTTTATATATATCAGGAATTTTAACATTTTTTGTGTTAATGAGTTTTATGTATGTAGACTTTTTCTCTTCAATGACTAAAGTGGATTATGTAGACGGAAGCAAAACATTGAAGTTTACCACAAAAATGAATACCAACCATATCTCTGATGCTATTAAAATAAATCCCAATACTGCAGGATTTGAAGCAGAAGTAAAAAAATATGTGAACAATAACTTTGATGTGTACGTTAACGGATCTCCGAAAACGATTACATTCACGGGAAGTCAGGTCAACGGAGAAACTGTATGGGTATACTTTGAAACCGGAGGTGTTTCAGATATCAGTACCTTAAAGATTAAAAACACGATCCTTTTAAGCTCTTTCCCTAAGCAGAACAACGTTGTAAGTGTTTCTTACAAGGGAAGCCAGAAAGTAATGAATTTTCAGCGGGGCAAAGAAGTGAATGAAGTATCATTCTAAACAGACAGAATAATTTAAAATATAACCACTGCTGAGGCGGTGGTTTTTTTGTGGGGTTGGGATAGAATTCATATAAAAAAACAGAACGCTTTTTATAATATAAAACCCTCGCAGGTTGCGAGGGTTTATTTTTGTGTATTATACGAAAGGTAAGGTTTACTTACAAATGTAAAAAGTAGGGCCGACATTTCCAATTGTAGACGTACAGATTATATTTCGACAGTCAAGTGATAAGGATACTTATTGATCATATTATAGAAGATTCAATCTATATTGTTTTCATGGCACAAGCGTGACGCTTGCGCCAGCTGAGAGTTAAATTAATTTACCATCTTCAAAATGAAAGTGCTCCATTGATGCACATGTAAATCTTTGAATAAATTTAGACTCTTTTTGGTATTCATTTCGGATTGTAAAAAAATTTTCTTTTATAGCCCAATTATAAACTCCCATGTCAACAGGATATTTATTTAATATCCCATTTAATGAATGTTTCTCTATCCATTCTTTTGCATTCAGTAAAGTTGTAAAAATCCCTGATGGGAAGTTTCCATTGTACTTATACTGATAATTCGGATTTCCCTCCAGATTATTATACTCCTCATGCTTCAGGCCAAACGGATAATAATTACTTTCCTCAATTACTCTGTTCCTGTGCCGTTTTTAGCATAGCTTAGTCTATATTTCTCAGATGGTCTGTATAATTGTAAATATAGCGGTTTTCTAAGGAAAGATATAAAAAACCATTGCCGTTTGATGTGCAATGGTTTTTGTTGTCAGCTCAAAGTCAGGATATTTTGTGCAGCTTTGGCTATTTATTAAACTATTTGATGACTAATGTATCATCTATCATAATTTCATTAATACCGATTTCTTTTTTCTTTTCACTAACTGAATGTTCTGAAAATGAGCCCAATACATTTAACATGGTTTTTATATTTAGAAATATCCAAGGAATAATTATAACTATTGTTACTATTATTGCATTCAAAAGTCACAGGATAAAGTAAAGGCTTCATATCAGCAATTATACCAATATTTATTTTTGCGGAATATATTTTATCTGTACTTTTTGGAAAATAAAAATTATATAAAATAGTATGATCTTCACTATTATACTTTTTTATATAAAACTTACTGTTAGATATATTTATTTTATTTTTTTGGTAAAAAATGATTTGATTTTTCATTTCTTCCTTTTTATCAAATTCTTTATAAAATTCTACATCTAAATATTTTTCATTATTTTTCAGATCATAAACTCTCCACCAACCTATTTTATATTTTTTTTGATAGTTATACTTTCCTTTTATTAAAAATAGGTTATTAACTCCCTCATACTGAATAACAGAGTCATTAATTTGTTTTTGTTTTCTTTGATAATTATTCAAATTAAAAATTTCATCAATATCTTTCTTTATGGGCAAAATGTCTGCCTGTTTATTCTTATTACATCCAGTTATTATAATTAAAAAAAATCCGATTATTTTATCTCTCATCTTCTTTTATTTATTTGATACTGACTAGGCACTCTCTTGTTAAAGTTTCTGATATCTCTATTATAGGAACTATCTTGAATTGATTTATATGCTCTATCAAAATCACCTAAGTTATCCACCACACCCCATCTTCCCAAATCCGGCATGTAAAATCTCGCTCCATAATCATACATCCATGTCTCTTGCAACTCCTTCCCGTTGTACTTATATTAATAAGAGCCCTCGCAAATTACGAGGGCTTAATATGTTATTTCTTAAACTGAATATTATTACACTTATTTTTTTCATACCATTCAATCCAGCCTTTTCGGTCTCTATCGTAAGTCGGGATTGGATAGCGATTAAAATAATTGGCCGTGTCTTCAAAAGAGACATGTGAATATTTTGAAATAAAACCTAAGGATTTTTTAAATTCCTTATTTTGATTTTTATTGACTAGGCTATCAATTGTTTTAACTTTATTAAAAAATTCTTCCTTGAATTTTAAATTTTCGATGCAACCATTTGATTGGTAAGATGAAATTTTATTCGTTGTTGTACAATCTATTAAAATTAATAATAAGCACAAAAATATGCATACTCTCATTATCTTGGTATTTTAGTTTTCTTTACTTCAATTAATGGTTTATCATCTCTCACTACCTGAGAAGTTTTTGATTTATCTTTTCTTGAAATACATTTATATTAGTATTATCTATCTCTCCTCTCGTGTTGCCATTAACTTTATCCTCAACTTTTAAACCCTTCTTATGTGCTTTTAAATATTGTGGATATGTTTTAGTTCCATCTTTATTTGTTATAGTTTCTCCCATTTTCCCTTGAGGAATTCCCATTTTTGCCTTTTCTAGCTGTTCTGAATGTTCATGGGCTAATGCTCCAGCACTAGTTGTTCCTCCTGTACCAGCTTTATCAAATTCTAAAACATCAGCGATATCAATATCGCCTGTTTGAAATCTTCATACGGATGTATTAATATCTTTTTCGAGAATATTATTTTTTACCACTTCTTTTGACCCAACAACATCATTATAGCTATCGTAAAAAGCCTGTTGCTCTCTTGTCAGCGAAGCATCTTTATTAATCATATTAAGACTTACCTTATATGTTTCTGTACCCTCTATTTTAGTATAAGTTGCAGAATATTTTCCGCCAAGTGAAGCATTGACTAAATCTTCGTAGGATTTCCGTGCAGTATCTGTTGCAAAAGAAAGAATTAACTCATTTCCGTCCGGATCCATAAATCCAATGGGATTATTTCCTGCATAGGCATAAGGCGACATAAAACTATACTTTTCTGCTTTATTGTCAATCACGCCCCAAAGTCCAATATCCGGCATATACATCCTTGCTCCGTAATCATACATCCCCGTCTCCTGAAGCTTCTTTCCATTGTACTTATACTGATAATTCGGATTTCCCTCCAGATTATTATATCCCTCATGCTTCAGGCCAAACGGATAATAATTACTTTCCTCAATTACTTCTGTTCCTGTGCCGTTTTTAGCATAGCTTAATCTTACATTTCCCAGATGATCTGTATAATTGTAAATATACTTATTTTTTACATAATCAAAATAACCTTCTGAAGTAGGAACAAACTGAAGCTCCGGAACCGGAGGCGGGCATCCCGTACATGGATTCTCACTTGAAATATATTGAAACCCGTCCAGATAATCTGTTTTATATAGTCCTATTGATTTGGTCTTTTTAACTTTTACCCCATCTGCTCTATATATATAATTATAGGTTTGTGTATATCTCCCGTTTACAATTTCTATATCTGATGGCAGATTTAAGACATTATAAACAATATTTTCAATATTTTTATCCGGGTGAAGATTCATATTCCCGTTAGCATCATATCCGAATGTTCCTTGCCTTGCATTATACCCTGATGAGTTATTAGTGACACCCGTTGGAAGCGTTATTTTATCCAGAATATTGCTCATTCCTCCATTACGGTAATTATAAACCAGATCATCGATTTTCTCAGGCGTTGTTCCTGCCTGCGGTTTGGTGAATCTTTTCAGGGTCTTAATATTCCCGTTCAGGTCATACGTCATCTCTTCATTAAAAGAATCATTCATCGGTACCCCTGCAAGAGGTTCGGAATAACTTCCTTTCAAAAGCCTGTTCAGGCCATCATATTGGTAGCTGTATCTTCTGAAAACTTCATCTGAGGATGTTTTCCAGTCTACTTCAGCGATATTACCGTTGAATCTTACCGGAACAGTAGTGATTATAAAGCCAAAAAGTGTATTCGTAAAAATTAATTCTATAAAAACAAAAGAGGCTGTCCTAAAAGTAAGACATATCTTTTGAGAATTTAATATTTGAATATACATCCTGTATAGGGGTACGAACAAAATTAGAGACTGCCCAAACTTTTAGGACAGCCTCTCTTCTTTTTTTATCCGCTCAAAGTCACAGACTTTGCGCAGCGGGAAGTTTACCTACCGACATGAGTGAGACACTCGCGCCAGCCATGTTAAATTAAATTAACTTGCCATCTTCAAAATGAAAGAATCTATCATTTAGATTGGTCACAAAATTGTAGATTATACCACCGCAATTACATTGAGTTAGTTTTATCTATCGGTGCGAGCGAGACGCTCGCACTAGCGGTGGGATCTTATATCTATTCATATTTATTAATTACTTCTTGAATTAATATTTTCTTTTTTCCTTCAATAATGTACACTTTAGATAAATTCCCTTTTTCATCAACTTCATTTTGAAAATAAGTAGTTTGTTTAGGCATTTTTTCTCCACTTTGTATCATTTTCCCTTCAGATTCTATATAAATAGGAAACCCATTTTTATCAAGCTTTGTTTTTGTGATAGTTTTATATCTTAAGGCCGTATAAGTTTCCGATTCATTTATCTGATATCCATTTTTTTTGTAGTAAATATTTCTTTTTTGTAAAACAAGATCTTCTGAAACTGTAAAATTTTCTACTAATTCTTTCTTCTCATTATAAAAAAAATACTCTTTTTTATCTATCTTATTATTCACATTATAAAACGACGCAACCTTACGTGAATCAAAATAATTATATGCCACGAATTGTATAGAGTAAGCATTAGGGCTACTGTAAATATCAGATATTTTGATTTCCGCTTTAGTAATTCTATTTTTAGAATCTAAAAAATAATTAATTCCTTTAAGAGCAAGTCCTCCAGGTAATTCTTTGTTTATTGCTAATTTTACTAATGCTGAATCTTTATTATACTCAAATTTTTCACTTAATTCCAACTTCCCATTTATCTTACGATAAACTTCTTTTGAAATACCACCAGACTCTATAAATTTCGATATATCAAAATCGACAGCATAGTCTTGACAATAAAGTAAGTTGCTGATTAAAATAAATATTGCTATTATTTTTCTCATTTTCTTGGGATTACTTGATAAACACCTTTACTATACACTTGAAAAACACCAGGTAATAAGCTCCCTTTTGCTGTGTTTCTATCTGCATCAGAAGGATCTGGATAGCCTTTATCTCCTGGATGTGAATGACTAAAAATATTCTTAGATGTATCCACACCAGGTAAACCAGAAAGATAATGAAAGTACCCTGATTTTAAAGATACTGAAGGAATAAATCCTCCCATGTTAAATTGTCCAGGTGTTTCTTTCATTTCCGTAAAACTACTAAGATAACCATTTTGTCCATTTATACCTACAGCCGCTTTATCTTGACCATTTTGAGTATACTGAAATAAATCAAACTCGTTTTGGGCTGCAGAATATTTATCTAAAAATTCAAAAAAACTCTTACCATTTAATTGGTTTTCGAAATTAATCACTTTATATGGAACATCTTTTGTTTTTGTTTCTCTTGGCTTGGGGTTATATTCTATAGAAACAGTTGCATTGTATGCTTCATCTATTTGATTGTTCCTTTCCATTGTAAAACTTACTTCTTGCCCGCTGTTATCTTTTATTCTGTTACCTTTATTATTTACAGCATAAACAATATCAACATCATTATTATCCTCAACTTTATTTAGCTGCCCTGTATCAGTATTAAAATTCCAAATATCCTCATTTCTTCCATCCGGATCGATAAATCTGATTGGATTGTTATAGGCATATCGGTATGGAGTCCATCTTCTATCCTTCTCTGCTAGCGGATCCACCACGCCCCATCTCCCAATATCCGGCATATAAAACCTCGCTCCGTAATCATACATCCCCGTCTCCTGAAGCTCCTTGCCATTATACTTGTAATTAAAATAACTGCCCAATTGTCCTCTGGAGATCCCTTCAATATGGTTCAATCCAAAAGGATAATAATTGTTGACATCCGTTATTTCAATTGCGCCTTCGCTGTTTCTGGCATAGCTCACCCTGGCATTGCCCAGGTGGTCTCTGTACTGGTAAATATAGCGGTTTTCCTCGAAACTGTAAAAACCTTCTGAGGTCGGTACAAAATCCAGTTTCCATTCCGGGGTTCCGGTTCCGGGAAACACCATTGTTTTATAGGCCTGTTCTTCATAAGCAGACTCTGTACGGCAGGTCAGGCATGTCCCTCCTTCATAATAAGAATACTGGAAGCCGTCCAGATAATCAGTCTTTCTGATCTCTTTGAACGAACCGTTTCCTCCGTTTCTGTTATAAATCTTTCGTAGCTTGGTTCCGTCTGCACGGTACAGGTATTTGATTCCAAAACCGGTAGTGCCTGCAAGGCCGGCCTGGGGAATATCAATATATTACAATTTTTGTCATGTAATTAGCGGGATTATTTAAAATATTTCAATCTTCAGATTTGTAAAAATTCAAGATTTCACCCGTATTTTTATTGATATTAATATATATCTTACAGTATCTGCAATTATAACTTTTTACAATAATGTGCCAAACTTTATTATTTGCAATTAAGCTAATCTGATAAGGTTTACTTTTCTCAGGTTCAAGAAAATATCTTTTATGAATGAGAATATCTACATATTTTATAGCAGTATCTTCATCAGGAATAACATCTATATCATAACGATAGGTGATTGTACAAGGTAATTGGTCTATTCCTCTATTTTTATCCTTACACTTTTTATCCTTATTCTCTTGAGCTAGAGTTAGTAGAGGGATAAAATATAAAATCACTAAAATTTTCTTTATCATAGTTAATATCTTTTTGGTTGTTGGGGGTCAAATCCAATTGGCATTTTATTGGGCATATTAGTTGGTGGTATATTATTAAGTCTTAATGATTTTGAAGCTGGATCAGATGGTAAATCTTTCGCTATTGGAAGATCATAATTTTTAATAAAACGACCTCCAGCATCTTTCTTATTGGATTCAGAATTATCACTAACATCTGGCACATATTCTCTCAACCCTCCATCTGATGTTGCAACATATCCCGTAACTGGTTTTCCATATCCATTATCTACTTTTTGACCATCTTCCATTATAGTATTATTATATGCTGAAATGTCTCGACCAGAAAATTTGTTATTACCACTATAATCCTTTCCATCAATTGATATTACATCCATATCTCCTGCATGTGAATGTCCGTTAGCTACGATTTCACCTAACTTCGAGATTGCGGCTACTTGCTCTGAAGAATTATCTCCAGACATACCCTCTGAACCAACTTTTGGAATAGTATAGGTATAATAAGTTTCACCATTTTTATCCGTTGCCTTATAAAAGAATGTACGAAGTTCTACATTATAATTAATTGAAAACCCATTATATTGTTTTCCAAAATCAATCGCTGCTGATCTTAGGGTCTTGAATTTATCCCCAGGATCCATAACCTGCATTCCATCAGGGTCGATGAAACGTATTGGATTATTCACTGCATATGCATATGGCGACCATCTCCTATATTTTTCAGCCAGCGGATCCATGACTCCCCATCTACTCAGATCTGGCATATATTGTCTAAAACCATAATCATACATTCCGGTCTCTTGCAGCTCCTTTCCGTTGTACTTGTACTGATAATTTGGATTTTCCCCAGATTATTATACCCCTCATGCTTCAGGCCAAACGGATAATAATTACTTTCCTCAATTACTTCTGTTCCTGTGCCGTTTTTAGCATAGGTTAGTCTTATATTTCCCAGATGGTCTGTATAATTGTAAATATAATAGTTTTCATAAACCTGTATATAAAAACCACTACAGATGCAGTGGTTTTTGTGTTTATCAACTCAAAGTCAAAAAGACTTTGCGCTGTTTGGGTACTTATTTATTTTGCCCTGAAGTTGCAAACCTCAGAGTAGATAAAATCAAGATTTTTTTTGACTTGTTCTTTTAATGGAAATTAATTTAACAACTTCTATTAATAGCAGAATAACCATCATATATAAATATTTAATATATAAGTTATTTTGTTTTTCCACCATATTATAATCCATATTAATCCATTTCTTTAATTCGGCTTTAGCAAAATCCAAATCCTTTATATTATTAGCTTCTTTTATAAAATCTTCATGATTAATTTCAGTTAGCTTAGGCATGGTATTAACTCTAAATACAAGCAGGTCTATAATTAAGAAAAGTATAAACAAAAAAGAGATGTAATAAAGTATTTTAGTCATTTTCATTTACTTAAAAATTATGATTATAAAAACATTTAAATTTTATTCGCCTTCTCCATAAATTTTCCTGCCTAAAGGTGCAGAGCGATTGATATTTATTAATGGCCTCTGTCTAATAAAACTACCTATAGCATTAGATTCTTTCATTTTTGTATCTAATCTTCCAGGCCTAATAACATCTACAGAACTTATCCCACTTTTTTGTAATAAAGAACAAACATTCGTCGTACAGTTATTTGATTGCAGACTATAATTTTCAGGCTTATTTTTAAGTTCACTTGCTCTATTATTCACTGCTTCTACTAAATTTTCTTTTTGTTCATTAGTCGTTTTAAAGAAAAACACATTAGAGTTAGAATATTTATCACTAAATTCAGTAGTAGATTTAGTATTTAATACTAAAGGTGTTCCCCACCATTCATTCATTTCATAACTGTGAGTACCGTTTTCATCAGTAGGATAAAAACTAAATACTTTACCATCATACCCTAGCCCTGCATGTCCAACAGCTCCCTCTATTTCAGTATAAACTGATACAACTGAATAATTAGGATTTTTATCTTCTTGTAAATATTCTGTCTCACCATCTATTGTGGTTGTATGGGAATAAGAATCTTTAGTAACAACATTAAAATACCTGTCTTCATTATTGTTTAAATTCACTCCAAGTAATTTTCCATTCTTAAATATATAATCATTAATAGGCTCTCTTCCATCCGGATCAATGAAACGGATCGGATTATTAAAGGCATAATTATAAGGACTATGTCTTGTCATTTTCTCCGCCAACGGATCCACCACACCCCATCTTCCAATATCGGGCATATACATCCTTGCTCCATAGTCATACATCCCCGTCTCCTGAAGCTCCTTTCCATTGTACTTATACTGATAATTCGGATTTCCCCCCAGATTATTATACCCTTCATGCTTAAGGCCAAACGGATAATAATTACTTTCCTCAATTACTTCTGTTCCTGTGCCGTTTTTAGCATAGCTTAATCTTATATTTCCCAGATGATCTGTATAATTGTAAATATACTTATTTTTTACATAATCAAAATAACCTTCTGAAGTCGGAACAAACTGAAGCTCCGGAACCGGAGGCGGGCATCCCGTACATGGATTCTCACTTGAAATATATTGAAACCCGTCCAGATAATCCGTTTGAGTTACTCCCATAGATTGGGTCTTTTTGAGTTTTACTCCGTCTGATCTATATATATAATTATAGGTTTGCCTGAATCTTCCATTCTGAACTTCTATGGCAGATGGCAGATTTAAGACATTATAAACTATTTTTTTAATGCTTTTATCCGGATGAAGATTCATATTCCCGTTAGCATCATATCCGAATGTGCCTTCCAGGGCATTGTACCCCGATGAGTTATTAGTGACACCTGCTGGAAGCGTGATTTTATCCAGAATATTGCTCATTCCTCCGTTGCGGTAATTATAAGCCAGATCATCGATTTTCTCAGGTGTCGTTCCTGCCTGCGGTTTGGTGAATCTTTTCAGGGTCTTAATATTCCCGTTCAGGTCATACGTCATCTCTTCATTAAAAGAATCATTCATCGGTACCCCTGCAAGAGGTTCGGAATAACTTCCTTTCAAAAGCCTGTTCAGTCCATCATATTGGTAGCTGTATCTTCTGAAAACGTCATCTGAGGATGTTTTCCAGTCTACTTCAGCGATATTACCGTTGAATCTTACCGGAACAGTAGTGATTATAAAGCGAAAAAGTGTATTCGTAAAAATTAACTCTATAAAAACAAAGAGGCTGTTCTAAAAGTAAGACATATCTTTTGAGAATTTAATATTTGAATATACATCCTGTATAGGGGTACGAACAAAATTAGAGACCGCACAAACTTTTAGGACAGCCTCTCTTCTTTTTTATCCGCTCAAAGTCACAGACTTTGCGCAGCGGGGCAGCCTTATTTGCTATATCCCCCGACTTTCATTGTTTTATATAAGTCATCAATAACACTTAAATTTCCTAGCTTTCCTCCTCTTGATATTACAGCCTCTGCAACAGTTGCATCTTTAAGATGAGTCAGATTTCCTATTGCTTTTAATCCTCCTCTAGTAAGCTTAATTAATCCTTGCCCATCTCCGGCAGGTAAAAGTGGTATTATATCTACAGAAAGAATTACCTGAGTAGATATTTTCCCCCAATCTGGGCAGAATCAAGCCAATATTTCCAATTTTGAGCTGCATATGTTCCGTATTTAGTTCTAAAATAAAAATCTTTGTATTTACCAGCAATTTTATCATCAAAACTAAAATCTGGTATATTTTTAGAAAAAATGTCGCAAAAGCAAAATCTTTTTCTCCTACAAAAATTATATCGTCTAGCCCATCATTAACAATTACGCTTTTTCCATTTCTTTCATTTACAAAAGTAGTTCGAATTTGGTTATCTCCAGAAAAATCTTGAATTCTATTTTGTAATTTTTTATCATTTTCGAAAACTGAATTAAAATCAATTTTTACAGGAGATATTCCATCCGGATCAATAAATATTATTGGATTATTGTAGGCCTAATTATAAGTTGACCATCTTCGGGATGTTTCCGCCAGCGGGGTGTCATAAAACAAAACCACTCACTGAGTGGCTTTGCTATTTAAATATTCTTTAGAATAAGGTCCTGTTTGATTCTTTCTAGCACGTTGATCCATCCAATATATTGAATGTATAAAACTTAATAATATTAATAATATAATACTCCAAACCAGTACCCCACCCTTTCTGTTTTTACTTCTTGGAAGGTTTTCAAAATAATTAATATATTCTCTCCAAACAGTTTCTTTTAAAAGAAAATAATTAGAAACAAATAACATCAGTATTAAACAAGCTAAAAATACAGTTTTGTCCCCAAAACTTATATCAAAATAAAAAAAAACTGATGAAACTGCAAATAATACAAGCAGATCTATAGATAATGAAGCTTTAACATCACTCCAAAATTTAGGAACTGATACCTGTTCCCAAAATTTATATAATTTATAAAATACATAATAATATAACTTCATATTTTAAAAGTCTTTAGGAAACATTTTCCAATCAGGGTTTATTGCTTTATTTTCTTCATATAAACTTTGTTGTTGGCTCATAGCTCCATCCCAACCTCCAGGGTAAAATGAATCTATTCCAAAATATAAAATCGATGGTATTGTTCCTACACCTGTTAGGCCATAAACTGCCATTCCTTTATTCAAACCGGCTTTTGCTGGATGAACAGCGTTTGGAGAGCCTTTTCACATAAACTTAGAAGGCATCTTTTAAAAAATTTTCTAAATTCTAACCATTACATCTTTATGAGAAATAAGAAAAGAACTAATGTTTTTGACAATTAAGATGAGCAGAAAAGTCAAAAGATGAAAAGCCACTCAGTGAGTGGCTTCGGTACATTTAACATATTTTTTTATATCAGGTAATATGTTTGTCTTATTGTAAATTTGTAATTCTATTGAATAATTATTTTCTAATAAACTTCCATTCCCAAGCCACTTGTTTTTCCTAATATATTTATCAATTTTTATTTTTTTAGGAATAAAAGCAAGATTTGAATATATGTAAAATAAATTATTGCTCCCTATAATAATAGTATATAAATTGTCGTCTTTTATTATTTTAGAAACTCTTCCGTCAGATAATGAAAAAACTTTAGGATTTTTAGACTTAATGACAAGTGAATGAGTTGGGTTATAATAAGGTTTGGATAAAGTAGAATCTGCATTTGTATAACAAATACAGTCCTTCATAGGTTGTTGTTTACTTTGTGAGTAAAAAATTCCACATAATAAAAAGAGAAAAACCTTAAATAATCTTAATCGCATATCTAATTAATTTATTGATTGATTATACATTGTCTGTGCTTCTTTTTTAGCATCTATTTCGTGTTGTCTCTCATTATACGGTTTACTATTTTGATTCTCTATATATTTCCCTGTATCAGAATTTTTTATTTTTTCCGTAAAATTCATTGAATTTTGAATAGAATGAACAGCTTCTTCTCCTCCTGTTTTTATATCCCCCATAGTATTTCCTTTTTCTCCATCAGTCATCTCTCCTACAGCATTGGTTATACCTATTTGTTTTTCACTTAAAACAATATGTGTCTCATTCCAATCAGACGTTTTATCATATTCTCCCGTATTTTCGTTAAATATCCCTATTGTATTCATTGATTCTGAAGAAACACTTCCAGTATTCTTCATTTCATTATACATTTTTCCTGTCATTGTTTCTCCATTAGCTCCAGATCGGGCAAGATAGCCTGCTTCAGTTTTTGTATCATTACCACCTACATAATGAATATAGATAGTCCTTTCTGAGTCAACCATTTTTTGCCAAGTTTGCCTTCCAGCCTCTGATTTAGATAGAGCACCTTGTAATCTTTTTGCATCGGCACTTTCAGGATTTCCTATTTTTAAAGGTCCACGCCCATCAGGGTCAATAAACATAATCGGGTTGTTGAACGCATAATTATATGGAGAGTGTCTTCTCATTTTTTCTGCAAGTGGATCCACCACACCCCATCTTCCAATATCCGGCATATAGAATCTTGCTCCATAATCATACATCCCCGTCTCCTGAAGCTCCTTTCCATTGTACTTGTACTGATAATTCGGATTTCCATCCAGATTATTATACCCCTCATGCTTCAGGCCAAACGGATAATAATTACTTTCCTCAATTACTTCTGTTCCTGTTCCGTTTTTAGCATAGCTTAATCTTACATTTCCCAGATGATCTGTATAATTGTAAATATACTTATTTTTTACATAATCAAAATAACCTTCTGAAGTAGGAACAAACTGAAGCTCCGGAACCGGAGGCGGGCATCCCGTACATGGATTCTCACTTGAAATATATTGAAACCCGTCCAGATAATCCGTTTGAGTTACTCCCATAGATTGGGTCTTTTTGAGTTTTACTCCGTCTGATCTATATATATAATTATAGGTTTGCCTGAATCTTCCATTCTGAACTTCTATGGCAGATGGCAGATTTAAGACATTATAAACTATTTTTTTAATGCTTTTATCCGGATGAAGATTCATATTCCCGTTAGCATCATATCCGAACGTGCCTTCCAGGGCATTGTACCCTGATGAGTTATTAGTGACACCCGTTGGAAGCGTGATTTTATCCAGAATATTGCTCATTCCTCCGTTGCGGTAATTATAAACCAGATCATCGATTTTCTCAGGCGTTGTTCCTGCCTGCGGTTTGGTGAATCTTTTCAGGGTCTTAATATTCCCGTTCAGGTCATACGTCATCTCTTCATTAAAAGAATCATTCATCGGTACCCCTGCAAGAGGTTCGGAATAACTTCCTTTCAAAAGCCTGTTCAGGCCATCATATTGATAGCTGTATCTTCTGAAAACTTCATCTGAGGATGTTTTCCAGTCTACTTCCGAAATATTACCGTTAAATCTTCCCGGGGCAGCAGTGTTAGAAGGATTCTGATATTTAATTTCATATCCGAAAAGCTTTCCGCCCAGATTTCCCGGATCATTGATTTTGGTCATCCATCCCCTGATATTATACTGATAATTCACCGTCTGCGACGGAGGGGAGCTTACACCCACTGAAATTGCATTAAGTTAGTTTTATCTATCGGTACGAGCGAGACGCTCGCACCAGCGGGGGGATTTCTTTTATACTTTAAGTTAATTTTTTATTTCTTAAACTGTATATTATTACATTTATTTTTATCATACCAATCTAACCAACCAGGATAATCTTTTTCATAAGTTCCTAAAGGGTAAGTTCTTGCATAGTTTGCCATATCTTCAAATGAAACCCTAGAATATTTTCCTATAAATTTCAAAGCTTCATAAGTATTTTTTGATTCTCCTTTATGGAATTTGATATAATCCTTAACAATTTCGATTTTTTTAAAATATTCCTGTTTAAAATCTAAATTTTCCGTACATTCTCCATTAATAGAGATATTATTATTTCTTTTTATAGAACTAGTACAATTATATAATAACAAAAATGTTAAAATAAAAAATATATTCTTCATATTACTATAACTTTGTCTTTTTAATTCTTAATCCTCCGTCATCTGTTGGCCAAATAGCTTGATTTGTTTTAGTTTTATCTTTTTCTTGATATACATTAATGCTCATTGGTCCATCTGTTTCTACTCTTTCATTGCCATTTACTTTTCCTTCTTTTTTAAAAGCTTTTGCATGTGCTTTATCAAAATCTGGTAATTTTACAATATTACCACTATCATCTCTTTCGACTTTCCCAAGCTTTCCTTGTGAAATACCCATTTTAGCTTTTTCCAATTGTTCAGTATGTTCGTGTGTTAAGGCACCAGCACTACTAGTACCACCTTTACCTGCTTTATCAAATTCTAAGACATCAACTATATCTATTTTTCCTGTTTGCCAACTTCCAACTTCTGTCATTTTGTCATTTTCTACTATTGATTGACTAACAACTTCTTTTGCTCCAACCACTTCATTATAGCTTTCATAGAAAGCTTGTTGTTCTTTTGTTAGGGAAGTATCTTTATTAATCATATTAAGAGTTACCTTATATGTATCTGTACCTTCTATTTTTGTATAAATTGCTGAATATTTACCTCCTAGTGAGGCCCTCACTAAATCCTCATAGGATTTTCGTGCCGTATCAGTCGCAAATGAAAGAATTAATTCATTTCCGTCAGGATCCATAAACGCAATTGGATTATTTCCTGCATAGATATAAGATGACATTGAAAGATATTTTTCAGCCTTATTATCCACAACACCCCACCGTCCAATATCCGGCATATAGAATCTTGCTCCGTAATCATACATCCCCGTCTCCTGAAGCTCCTTGCCATTGTACTTATACTGGTATAAGAGCCTAATCTGGGGTATTATAAGAAATTTTACATACAGAAAAAACTAGGAAGAATTTTGCTGTAACCAACTCCCCACTTACTTTTTGTTGCATCTCCAATATCTATATAATCATACTTATCGATAAATGGAACAAC
>NZ_JBXDSA010000007.1:0-152427 GCF_056844565.1 Chryseobacterium sp. FR054
ACAGGTGTGGGAAAAAGGAAAAAATGGTAAAATCATCACTATAATAGCTAATGGTAGAGAACATTATATTGATTAAACCTATTACATAAAGTCTCCCGACTTTGAGCTGACAATAAAAACCATTGCACATCAAACGGCAATGGTTTTTTATATCTTTCCTTAGAAAACCGCTATATTTACAGAGATCACCCTTGCTCTCCGAAGTTTCAAACTTCGGAGTAAGATAAACAAGTAGCCAAAGTTGTAAATTATCCTGACTTTGCTCCAATAAACACAAAAACCACTGCATCAGTAGTGGTTTTTATGTATAGGTTTAGGAAAACCGCTATATTTACCAGTACAGAGATCACCTCGGAAATGCCAGGATAAGCTATGCCAGAAACAGCGAAGGCGCAATTGAAATAACGGATGTCAACAATTATTATCCTTTTGGATTGAACCATATTGAAGGAATCTCCAGAGGACAGTTGGGCAGTTATTTTAATTATAAGTACAACGGGAAAGAATTGCAGGAGACCGGGATGTATGATTACGGGGCAAGGTTCTATATGCCGGATATCGGGAGATGGGGGGTGGTAGATCCGTTGGCGGAGAAATCAAGAAGATTCTCACCTTATAATTATGCGTTTAATAATCCATTACGTTTTATTGATCCAGATGGCATGCAAGTACAAGATAAGATTAGGATATTGAATAATGGTAATATAGAAAGAACAAAAGATAATAATACTTATGACACTATTACCAATGAAGATGAATCCAAATCAATACAAATAGCCAGAATAAATGTGTCAGAATCAAATCCTACAGGAGACTCACAAATAGGAGAAGCAAGAGAAATAAGGTATCCATTATCTGGAGAGGGTAATACGTATAGTGATAGATTAACATATCTTAATATAAAAGATAAGACTGCTGCTAATCAATTTTTTGAATTTGCAGCCGAAAATACGACCGTGGAATTTGCTCAGGATGAAATTAATTTTTCTGATGGTTTTTCAGCTAATCTTATTACAACGAATCATTTACCTAATGCAAGTGTGGGGATTAATATGGCATTTCCTGATTTAAGTGTAGAAGGTCATATATTAAGTAGCGGAACATGGTCCGAAAATGTACACAGTCATAACGGTCCAGGTGAGTATGCTCCATCTGGTTATGCTGCTGTTTTTAATAAAGATAAAGTTAATTATGTAATAAATGCTAGTCAATATGGAGAAGGAGATAGTGCTGTTACACAACAACCAGGCCTCAAACGTTTTATGTATAGTCCTAGCTTAAAAAATAGAATTGGAGGAGGATATGTTCAGTATGATAATAAAAGTGCAACTTATAAAGGAAATTCGAAATGAAAAAAATACTAATTTATCTATGTTTGTTTTTATTGTTTAGTTGTAAATCTCAAAATATCGTTAAACAAAATAGAGCAGAATTTTATTTAAAAAGAACAATAGAAATATTTGAAGAAAAGAAAAGAAAGATTGATACTAAAAGTGATTTTATTCTTTTATCGTCAATGAATTTTAATGATACTATTTTAAAAGATGCTAAATATTGTCTTGGAATTTCGATTATGAGTAGTAATTTAACCAATAATCTAAAATATAAAAAAACATTTACATATAAGGATTTTACAGTTATTTCTAATGACGCTCTCAATGTTTTTAAAGCTTTATTGTTGCCTGCACCGTATAAAAACGTTAATAAAAATGATAATGAAGGAGTAATGTATAATCCCTTCAGTGTAACATTATTCTTGGATAAAAATGGAAAAATTGTGTATGTCTCTCCAGATGATTATGAAAACTATTATAAAAAATAGTTTAGCTTACTATATAAAATCTTTCAACTCTTAACTGATAAAAATAAAAACACTATATATTGGACTGCACCCAAAAGTTTAGACACTTTTTAGGGGTAGTCCAATATATAGTGTTTTTTTTACAAGTTTAGAAAAACCGTTATATTTACCAGTACAGAGATCACTTGGGAAATGCCAGGGTGAGCTATGCCAGAAACAGAGAAGGCGCAATTGAAATAACGGATGTCAACAATTATTATCCTTTTGGATTGAACCATATTGAAGGGATCTCCAGAGGATAGTTGGGCAGTTATTTTAATTATAAGTACAATGGCAAGGAGCTTCAGGAGACAGGAATGTATGATTACGGCGCCAGGTTTTATATGCCAGACTTAGGAAGATGGGGAGTACATGATCCCTTAGCAGAAAAGTACCAGCCAATGTCAACATATAATTACGGAGGAAATAATCCAATTCGCTTTATTGATCCTAATGGAATGAATTTGGACATATATGAGCTAGATAGAAATGGTAGTTTAAAATGGAAAGATACAGCAGATAGAGATGTTATTTATGCTTCTAAAAACTTTGATAGCAATGGAAAACTTAAAACTGAAAATGATGGTGGTGTAGATGTTGGAGAGGCTGGTTATATTAAAAAACATACAGAAACAGGAAATGTAGAATATTCTAATGATAGTAATCAGACATATAGCTTAATTGATTTTGGAAATGAAAATAAAGCTTTAGCAGTACATGAATATATATCTAATAATTCTGATGCAGAGTTTATAGTAGCAACAGGTTTAAAAGATGGTAGTGAAAAATCAATAATAGGAAAAAATGGGGTATTAGAGGATCCAGCTACTTCCGGATCCGTTATAATATACCCTTTCATAAATTATTTTGATAGTAATTCAATTACTCTGTTTGGACATAACCATCCTAATAATGTATATGAAATTGGTCCTAGTGGATATGATATAATTATGACAGGACGGAATGGAAACCACTTTGAAAAATCAAGATTACCTGGGAATAGTCCAAGTCAAGGAGATAAAATTAGTAGTTCTAGTTTTCCAAGAACAACAACATTATTTATTTATACTCCTAAATATCACGCTGGGCCTAAAACTGTTTATTACAATCAAGAAGAAGTTACTTCAATAAAGAATGGTTATCATAAAAAGTAATAAAAATGGAAAAATTAATAATTTTAATATCCTTTTTGATATTTTCTCAATATTCAGCACAAAATAAAGTTGAAAAATTAGGCGAAATAACTAAGGAAGCAATGAAGCTTTATATGAAAGACACTTTAAAAAGACCTTTTAAATATGGAGATTATATTGCCATAAGCATATTTTCAGATTCGACTTCTAATAAAATTGGTTTATATATAGAAACATTAGATAAAGACTTTAAACTTTATAAAAATACCATTAATTATAAGTGGTTTATATATCAAAACAAGAATATTATTGTTTTTTGTGGCTTTAATCCATCAATTAAATGCCAGGAATATTTTGAATCATTAAATTTTAAAACTGATGAAAAAAATAGTATGGAAATATCAGATCAGCAAACTTATTCTGGTAAATTGGACGAAAATACTAGACTTTGGACTATTGGGATAAATAAAGACTATAAAATTACCAACATTAGTGGTAAAATGATTGAAGCTGAAATTGCTAATCCCAAAGGATTTAAAATGTTTTTAAGTAAATTTTCTTCATTGAAATTGTATCAACTTTATGAAGGTGGGGAAATAATAAATATTAAAAAATGACAGGTATGTTAATATTACCCTGCTGTGCAAAGTCTTTGACTTTGAGCGGATAAAAAAGAAGAGAGGCTGTCCTAAAAGTTTGGACATCCTCTCTGAAATTGATTATGAAAAATATTTTCATTTATTTTTTGATGAACTTCATCGATTTAACAAAATCTTTGTTGTTGTAAGTTCTTACATAATATACTCCGTTGGCAAAATCTTTTACATCAATCTTATCGGTTTCATTTTTAATGACCGCTTTTTTTACCAGTCGTCCTTCAGCATTAAAAATTTCAACTTCATTGATAGGAACTAAAGGTGATGCAATAGAAATATACTGAGTAGTCGGGTTAGGGAAAAGATTGATAGAGTTGGCTTTTTCCACTTCATTGACTGATAAGAATGAGCAGGCATTGGAATTTAAAAGACTCGCTCTTGGGCCCATTAATGCATTTTGGGCTATGGTTTTCTGGTCATTGGTAAACATAGCCATTGAAGCATCATTCACATAATCCATATAATTCATAAACATAGCACCTACCGCTGTCGGTGTACAGATATAGTTGGAATTATTATTAGGGAAAGTAGGAGAACCTCCATAAGGTCGTTTTGTAGCAGGTGTATCAGCACAGCCGTCATCATTAATAGCTGTTCCACATGTAACCGGATAATTATTTGTTTTGCCCCAAATATGATTAAGCCCGAAATAATGGCCTATTTCATGAGTCGCTGTTCTTCCCTTGTTATAAGGAGCCGTAGCAGTTCCCGTTGTACCAAAAGCCAGATAAGTAATACATAGTCCATCATCAGCATACCCAGCAGCCTGTGGTGGATAAGCCCAACCTAATAAATCAGGGTCCGTAAAAGCGCCTACCCAGATATTCAGATACTTTGTAGTATCCCAGGCATCGTCTCCACCGGCACTTCCGTCAAAATAATCATCATCAAAATTAAAAGATGAAGCCACAGATTTTCTGATTATTCCAGATGTCGCATTACCCGATGTGTCTCTTGTGGCCAGACAGAATGCTATTTCCATATCTGAGGCTACCCCTTGAAATGCAGGCGGAACAACAGTGCTGAAGTCAGCATTGGTTTTCCTGAAATCATTATTTAAAACAGCCAGTTGTGACTGTATCTGGGCATCCGATACATTTTCTTCAGCATTCTTATATAATACGTGTACAACAACAGGAATAGTAACTACACTCTTTTTCGCAAGAGGAGCAGAATGTTTTTGAGTAAGATAACTTTCCAGATCCTTTTCTATTAATCTGGCTTCCGGATTTCTTTTATAAAAACCTTCAAGTTTTTCATAAGTTGCACACCCCCTCTGAGCATATACGTTAGCCATTAAAATACTGGCTGACAAGAGTAAAAATCGTTTCATGTAATTTTTATATATAATGAGCAAATATATACTTTTAACAGAAAAACAACAATAAAACATTAAAATAATCACATAAAAATATAAATAACCAGCGTAAGCTTTATTGATAGCGCCATAATTAATAGAATGTATTTGCTCCTGACTTTTATTCTGAAGCCGTTTCACCTTTATCACTGATCTTTTCGCTCCGCACGACAGTACCGTGTGGCAGATAAGAGTACTCCCCGCAATTTCGAAAATTGTTACCATACTTATTTATAGGCTCCGGAATTTTCTTTTATCATGGATTTTTACAGTTCCCGGAGGTATACCAGTAAAATAATGAAAGTAAAAAAACTGTCTAAAGTTTCACAACAGGCATATAAACAGAACACTGCGCTCCATCCTGAACCATTATCTTATCACCTTCAACTTTTACTTCCTGTTTATAGCTTCCATAGCCCCCTCCCATCTTAAAAGCCTGTACAACTTCAATAATAAGCTGTGATCTCCGCTGATAAAATACACCATAGAGACTTGGGCCGGTCTGTCTTTCCAGCAATTGTCCGGCTTTCGTTTCATTCTCAGCATAAAATTTGTCTACGGTGCCATTACTGTTAAATACAATATAATCTTCATAATGTTGATCATCTGAGCCTCTGCTTATTTCAAGCTTTGGGGGAATGATGTTGAATTTGCCTTTTGTCATATAAGTCCCTTCCATGATATACAGCCTGTCAAAATAGATCCCTGGAAAATTGGTAGTCCGGAAACCTTCCGCCTTTTTTAGAAGCCTATGGTTAATCCGTTCTGATGATTGACAGGAAAAAAGAGAAAAGAAGACAAGAAATACAATTACGGAATGTTTTATCATGATATTAATGATTTAAATTTCAATGCATGTTCTGCTATATCTTTTGTGTGAGAAGAAAGAAGAACCTCCTCCACGATTATATCGTTTTTATAATTTTTCCGGGAACCAAAACTTTCGGTCTGTACATACTTCAGCTTCAGAGGTCATTATTCCGTTTTTCATTATTGATACGGTAAATGCCCGCTAGCTACTATATTCAGTAAAACAGCTGTCTTTATAAAATTTCAGTCCTTTCCCATAGAGTTTATCCATACTAATATACAAATAACACTGATAATCAGCACAATCATTATAGACGGTAAGATTCATTCATCAGCCGGTAAAATTTAACCAAAGTTTAATCTAATACATAGGGACTGAAACTTGATGATTTACTATTTTTGATAAAATATACACATTCAGAATGTCAGTACACTTTAATCCACGGGATATTACATGGCTTGCCTTTAATGAAAGGGTTTTACAGGAAGCTATGGACGAAAAGGTTCCTTTACATCTAAGAATACGTTTTCTCGGAATTTTTTCCAACAATCTGGATGAGTTCTTCAGGGTACGGGTTGCCGGGCTGAAACGGGCTATGGATTTCAAGGAAAAAGTGATCGCCGAATCATTTTACCAGCCGCCATCCAAAATTCTCCAGAGAATCAATGATATTGTAATCCGTCAGCAACAGAATTTTGATAATACCTGGAAAAAAATCCAGGCTGAAATGGCTGACCATAAAGTGTATATTAAAAATGCCAGAAATCTTACAGCCAAACAAAAGGAATTTGTCAGAACTTACTTTGATGAGGTTGTAGAATCCAATGTAATCCCGATCCTTCTTCATGAAAATACCCCAATGCCTTATTTAAGAGATAAAAGTCTCTATCTTGGCGTTGCAATGAGGAAAAAAGACTGGCAGTATTCCAGTAATTATGCCATTATTGAAATTCCATCCCGTTTTGTAGGAAGGTTTGTGCTTCTGCCAACAGAAGATCCTGAAGAAAAAAACGTCATGCTTCTTGAAGATGTTATTACCTTCAATCTTCCGCATATTTTCTCCTATTTCGGTTACGATGAATTTTCGGCCAACGCATTTAAGGTAACCAAAGATGCCGAACTGGATCTGGATAATGATATCCGTACCAATTTTGCAGAAAAAATAGAAAAAGGACTGAAAAACAGAAGAAAAGGAAAACCTACCCGTTTTGTCTTTGATAAGGATATGGATAAAGCCCTGCTGGAACTCCTGATCCGTAAACTGAATCTCACAAAAAAGGACAGCATCATTCCGGGAGGAAAAATTCACAACTTCAAACATTTCATGGATTTTCCCGATGTTTTTGAAAAATATGAAAAACCGGAAGAAAGAACCTCATTTACCCATCAGGCTTTTGAACACGGTGAAAGGGTTACCGATGTTATTTTAAAACAGGATATTCTCCTTACCTTTCCGTATCATAAATACAATCCGGTCATTGATCTGCTGAGAGAAGCAGCTATGGATCCCGATGTAAAATCTATACAGATTACCGCATACCGTCTGGCCAGCAGCTCAAAAATTATCAATGCACTGATCTATGCGGCAAGAAACGGTAAAGAAGTTACTGTAATGCTGGAACTTCAGGCAAGATTTGATGAAGAATCCAACCTGGAATGGAAAGATATGCTGGAACCGGAAGGAATTACCGTCCTGGTAGGCCTTCCCAATAAAAAGGTACATGCCAAACTCTGTGTAATCAAGAAAAGAGCACACAACAAAACAATACAGTACGGATTTGTAAGCACCGGAAATTTCAACGAAAAAACAGCCAGGATCTATGGAGATCACCTGCTGCTGACCTCCGACCGTGGTATCATGGCTGATATTAACAAAGTCTTCAATGTTCTGAAAAAACCGAAAGAAGATTATCTTCCCGTTTTAAAAACCTGTAAAAATCTGCTGGTCTGCCCACAGTTTATGCGGGAAAAAATTGTACACCATATCGACCGGGAAATTGAAGAGGCCAAAGCCGGAAGACACGCCGTGATCGTCGTGAAAGCCAACTCGGTAAGCGACCGCTTTTTAATTGAAAAACTCTACGATGCCGCAAAAGCAGGCGTTGTGATCAGAATGATCGTAAGAGGAATCTACTGTGCCGTTAACCAAAAAGATTTTAAAGAAAAAATAAAGGCAATAAGCATCGTAGACGAATATCTGGAACATGCCAGAGTGATGTACTTCTATAACAAAGGAATGGAAGATATCTATATTTCCTCCGCCGACTGGATGACCCGGAACCTCGACTACCGTATAGAAGCCGCTGCAAAGATCACAGACAAAGCCTTAAAGAAAGAAGTGAAAGATATTCTGGACATTCAGTTGAGAGATAACGTAAAAGCTCGTATTTTAGACAAAAAATTGAGCAACGAGTATGTAAGGAATGATAAAAAAGAATGCCGTTCTCAAATAGAAACCTATAAATATTTAAAAGCTAAAACAAGCAAAAAATGAAGATCGCCGCGATAGACATAGGAAGTAACGCCGCAAGACTTTTGATCAATGAAGTAAAGATCAACAACAGAAAACCTGAATTTATTAAATTAAACCTCCTCAGAATTCCTCTAAGACTGGGAATGGATGTTTTCACCCTGGGAAAAATCGGAACCGAAAGAGAAAAAATGGTCATCGATTCCATGAAAATTTTCAGCGATCTGATGAAAATTTATAAAGTTGACCATTACAGGGCATGTGCCACCAGTGCAATGCGCGATGCCGCAAACGGCAACGAAATCATCAGGCAGGTTAAGGAAACTTCAGGAATCAATATAGAAATTATTTCCGGAGACGAAGAAGCTACTCTTGTCTATGAAAATCATGTGGCTGAAGGTCTCGACAAAGAATTTGCCTATCTGTATATCGACGTAGGAGGAGGTTCCACAGAACTTACCTTTTACGAAAACGGCAAAATGATTTATGAAAGATCTTTCAATATCGGTACCATCCGCCTTCTCAACAATCTGGTTACTGCTGATAACTGGAAAGAAATGAAAGAAGCGATCAAAGAAAATATTACCAGTAAAAAGCCCATTGTAGCTATCGGTTCCGGTGGAAATATCAATAAAGTTTTCTCAATGAGTAAAACCAAAGACGGAAAACCGATGTCTCTTGCCCACCTGAAAAAAACCTACAAAGAATTCAACGAGCTTTCAGTAGATGAGAGAATGACGAAATACAACCTCAGGGAAGACCGTGCCGATGTGCTTGTTCATGCATTAAGAATCTTCAACAATGTGATGTCATGGGCTGACATTAACCGGATATTTGTTCCTAAAATATCTGTCGCAGATGGTCTTATTCACAACATTTACAGCAAGCTGCACGATAAAAAATAATCTTTATTCAAAACAAGAACTATTGAAAACCAGTCTATTTGGGCTGGTTTTTACTTTTATACCAATAAAAAAACTACATAATCATCTGTTCAATCAGTATATTCTGTGGGAAATTTAGTTTGTAGTGAACCCTGTCATTTTTCACACACAAAATGTTTTTGCAGGCTCTCAGATTTTGAAGATGCCGCAGATCTTTTTAATCCATTCAATAAAAACCGCAGATTTTTAAGAACTTAGGTAAACTTCTATGTGCAGAATATTTAAGCTTAAGCATAACTTTAATGTAAAAAATTTTGAGCTGTTGTGGTTAAAAATGTTCCCACAGGTCCCTCAGAGAACACAGATTCTTTTAGGGGAATAAACCTGCTGAAAATCTTTGATTTTCTTGCGCCTTAAAAACAGCATAATTGTTTAAAACCCTTATGTCCTTTAGCATAAAACCAACAAAAAATCTGCTCAATCCGTAAAATCTGCGGGAGAAAAACATCAACAAACATCTCATATGCAGAATTTATTCAATAAAATTGTTTAAACTTAAAAATCAAAGTGTTTAAAATAAAACTTTTGTGACTTTTGACTACGTCGAACCTTCGGTTTATGGTTTAATAAAAAAGTTTAAACAGCTTTAATAATAAAAACAGCCATATTCCATGAAAAACATTTAAAACAGTATAATTTTTGATATTCTTTAAAGTAAAAACAGACTTTAAAACGTCAACATAATATCAACAGTTAAAAATGGAACCGATCAAAATAATTCTCACAGGTGCAACAGGAATGGTAGGCGAAGGGGTTTTAATGGAATGTCTTGAAAACCCGAATGTTTCTGAAATTTTAAGTGTAAGCAGAAAACCTTCCGGTAAAAAACATGCAAAACTTAAAGAATACATCATCCCGGACTTTCTGGCAATCAGTCTTCACGACGAAACCCTGAAAGGTTATGATGCCTGTTTTTTCTGTGCCGGAATAAGCAGCGTAGGAATGAATGAAGAAGATTATACCGGAATTACCTATGACACTACCCTTCACTTTGCTCAGGTTCTGCTGAACCAGAATCCTGAAATGGTTTTCAATTATGTCTCAGGAGCCGGTACCGACCGGACGGAAAGCGGAAAGATGATGTGGGCACGCGTAAAAGGCAGAACCGAAAATGCATTAAAAAAACTTGGATTCAGAAACGAATTCAACTTCCGTCCCGGATTTATGAAGCCCGTTCAGGGACAAATTAACGTAAAATGGTTTTTTAAGCCTTTTATTTGGTTTTTTCCTATTTTTTTACCGTCAAAATCATTAACTTTACACGAAGTAGGTAGAGCAATGATCAATGCCGTATACAGAGGCTATCCTACGTCAACTTTGGAAATTAGGGACATTAAAAATTTAGCAATATGAGAGAAATGTTAAAAAGAATAGTTCTGGTTATTTTTGTACTCTTGGTTCTGACAGCAGTTTCAGGATTCTTCTATATGCAGAAACATCCATTAGAGGGCAAAACACCAGCACAGAAAACTTTTAATTTCTCCGGAAAGCAAACGAAATAACCCTGCCATTGGGAAAGCAAAATAATGGTTTCATTTTTTGCAATTCAGGAAACCATTTATTAAACATTTCTTAAAATTCCCTTAAAACAACTGCAGCCGATAAAGTTCATTTTTGCATACATCTAATGTAAGTAAAAAATGATCAACAACTACCTATTAAAAGGGTCTGTTATTGCCGCATTCTTCATACAGAGCGGACTTTCCGGACAGACACTTGTCCATTACTGGAATTTTAACAGCAGTACCTCCGAAACATCCATCACAGCTCCGTCTTCCACTTTAACGGGCGGTTCGCTCACAGCCATTGCCGGAGGAACCAGCCTGATAGACTTTGCCAACGGAACCGGGCAGAACTTCAATACAGAAAACCTCAATGCCAGAAACGGAGACCCGGCCGGAAGCCATCTCAGATTCAACAATCCGATCGGAGGGGCATTACAGTTTAATCTTCCTACCACAGGATACAATAATGTTCTTGTAAAATTTACAACCAGAAGATCCGGACAGGGAGCAGGTACACAGATATGGTCTTACTCAACAGACGGAACTACTTTCATCCCGTATCAGAATATCAGCCCCCAGGATGCTAATCCGCAGCTCATTACTTTTGATTTTTCTGCGGTTTCAGGCGTATCCAACAACCCCTATTTTAAATTAAAAGTGGAATTCTCTGCCACCGGAGGCGGAACCGGAGGAAATAACCGCTTTGACAACTTTACCGTAGATGCATCTCTGGCCGGAGGTATTGACACCACGCCGCCAACGGTAACCTTTCTGCCCGTAAATAATACCAACAATGCTTCAACAGCAGTGAACCCTACCCTGTCTTTCAACGAAAATGTAAGACTGAAAGATAATTCCGCAATCAACGATTCTAATGCACAAAACCTGATTGAATTCCGCATAGGAAATGCAGCAGGTATTCCCGTTCCCTTCACAACAGCTTTCAGTAATAACATCATTACGGTCATCCCTTCATCCGGGCTTGTACCGGGGCAGACCTATTATCTGGCCCTTAAACCTGATACTGTGGAAGATTTCAGCGATAATGCCATAACAGCAGCTGCTTCCAGCACTTTTACAACTGCCGGAACCTCTGTTTCATTGGATAAAAACTTTATAAAAGTTAATGAAAATGCAGGAAATCTTGCTTTCAAAATCAATATTGCCAATCCTTCGGTATCAACTGTAAATCTTGTTGTGAAGCCGGCTCCTTTCAGTACCGCAGACAGCAATGATTTCACACTGGCCAGCCAGATCATCCATATTACACCGGGAATGACAAGCTATACCGTTAATATTCCTGTCATTGACGACACGATGGAAGAACAGCAGGCAGAATATTTTGTTGTAAGCCTTGAAAACCCTTCCGGCACTGTGATTTCAGGAGATCCCTCTGCAACGGTTTATATTGTGGATAATGATAAACCCGCTCCGGTTCCTTCCGGACAGATTCAGCTGAACTATATCGGAAGCTTTGATCCTTCCGGGAACAATAACAGCTCTACGGAAATTGTTGTTCACGATCCAGCCACACAGAGACTGTTTACCATCAGTTCCATCACAGATGTTTTTGATATTCTCGATTTCAGTACCCCGACTGCCCCTTCAGTAGTCAGAACAGTGAATATGGCTCCTTACGGCGGTATTACCAGTATCGCTGTAAAAAACGGGATCATTGCCGCTGCTTCTCCCAATACCAACCCTCAGCAGAACGGTTCTGTTGTTTTCTTCGATATCAACGGAAATTTCCTGAAACAGGTTACAGTAGGTGCACTTCCTGATATGGTAACTTTCACTCCCGATGGCACAAAAGTAATCACAGCCAATGAAGGTGAACCTAACGATGCTTACACAACAGATCCTGAAGGAACCATCAGCATCATTGACATTTCCGCCGGTATAGCCAATCTTACACAAAGCAATGTAACCACACTCAATTTTAACAGCTTTGATTCCCAGGTAGCCGCTTTAACAGCAACCGGACTGAGAAAAGTAAGAACCAACAACACACTTTCCCAGGATCTGGAACCGGAATATGTAACGGTGAGCAGCGACAGCCAGAAAGCCTGGGTGTCCCTCCAGGAAAACAATGCAATGGCTGAGGTTGATCTTATCACAAAAACCATCACCGGAATCTGGGGACTGGGCAAAAAAGATATGAGCCTGCCGGGTAACGGCTTTGATGCTTCCGATAATAACGGAGAGATCCTGATCGCCAACTGGCCTGTGAAAGCTTATTACACCCCTGATGCCATTCAGAATTACAAAGTAGGAAACACCCATTATATTGTCACCGCCAATGAAGGCGATGAAAAAGACCTTTCAGGGTATAGTGAGAGAACAACAGTAGGGGCTAATAATTATACATTGGACCCGGTACTTTACCCACAGGCATCCATATTAAAAGCTTCCCATAACTTAGGAAGATTCAGGGTATCCAGTGCTACGGGAAATACAGACGGCGATCCTGATTTTGAAGAAATGGCAGCATTGGGCGCACGTTCTTTCTCTATTTTCAATGCAGACAGCAAGCAATTGGTATATGACAGTGGCGACCAGTTCGAAAGGTATATTGCCGCCAATCATCCGTTAATCTTTAATGCAGACAACGAATCCAACAGCACCAAGAACAGAAGCCGGGCCAAAGGTCCTGAACCGGAAGGTGTAGCATTGGGAACGATCAACGGACAGACTTATGCTTTCATTACCCTGGAAAGAACCGGAGGAGTAATGGTGTATAATATCACAAATCCTGCCGGCCCGGTATTTACAGATTATAAACATTCACGAACGACCTCTGCCTACGGTGGAGACAACGGTCCTGAAGGCATCATTTATATTGCCCCGGAAAATACCACAACAGGAAAAGGGTATGTTATTATTGCCAATGAAATCAGCGGAACCCTGTCTATGTACGAAGTGGCTTCCTCTCCTACTCTGGGAACGGGAGAAATTAAAACCGAAAAAGCAACCTTCAATATATTCCCGAACCCAGTGAATAAAGGGAATACCTTATATTTCAACAGAAAACAGGATTACGAGCTGTTTGATATGTCCGGAAAAATGATCAGCAGTGAAAAAAATGCACTGAGTATAGAGACAGCTACGCTTTCTTCAGGAGTTTATCTGATAAAAACCGGGGAAGGCTATGTGAAAAGAGTTATTGTAAAGTAAGCTGAAAAACGAAAGAAGGAAGATTAAGGCAAAACCAGTTACTCCTGATTCTTCAATCAGACTGAGACAGACTTGCTTATCAGATCCCCTAAAGTCCCGGAATATCCGGGATTTTTTTATGACTACTAAATTCATTAGTTTTAGACTTTTATTATTTCCATGAAAGAACAGTTAGAAAGTATCATTCATCAGTCTTATCATAAAGAAAAGCGCAACCTTTTCACCTTTCTTACCGGGGCTGGAATTTCTTCCGGAAGCGGCATTCCCACCTACCGCGGAACCGACGGAATCTGGGTAAAGGGAACACAGTTTCATAAGCCGGAAGAATTCGGGACCCTGAGGTATTTCAGGCAAAATCCGGAAGAGGTACTTCAGTATTGCCTGTTCAGAAAAAAGATGTTTGAAAATGTAGAACCCAATGAAAGTCATTTTGAGCTTGCCGCCATAGAAAATATGCTTCAGGACAGGTTTCATCTGATTACCCAGAATATTGACAATCTTCACCGCCGTGCCGGAAGCCGGAGAATTTACGAGATTCATGGAAATAACAGGGAGATCAAATGTTCCGACGGATGTAAAAAGATTGTGAATCTTCCTGAAGAAATCAAAGGTAAAAATATTGATGAAGATCTTACAGAAAGGGATAAAGAATTGTTGACCTGCCCGGAATGCGGCCACTGGATGCGCCCCAATATCCTGTGGTTTGACGAATATTATGATGAAAAAACCAATAAAAGATTCAGTGCCCTGAAAAAAGCAAAGAACAGTGCCATCCTTTTTATCGTGGGAACTTCAGGGGCAACCAATCTCCCGATAGCCATTGCCGGAACAGCTTTGAAGTACGGAGCCTTTATTGTAGATATCAATACCGAGGACAACAATTTCACTGAACTGATCCGAAATAAGAAAAATGCAGTGATCATCAGGGAAAAATCCACTGATGCTTTAAAAGCCATCAGAGAGATCATTGAACACATCAACCCGGCAACTGTATAAAATTTAACTTTTCTTTGACATTGGTAAGATAATTTAATTCTTATATTTACCCGTACCAAATTCAAAATGAAAATGAAAAATATGAAAACATTAAGTGTTCTGGCCTTCTTGCTGATAGGCACAGGAACCGCTTTTTCTCAGTCCAGAAAAACAGAATCCTCAAAAGGAGTGGAACAGTCGGACAATAATAAAAAAATCCAGGTAGAGGGTGTAGGCCATAAACTCAACTATACGCTTAACGGCGGAACGGTAGAGGTAGCGGGAGGTGACAATACCGTAACAGTAAAAGGAAGTGCCAAAAAGATCTCCGTTTCCGGAACAGGAAATACCATATACATCGACAGGGTAGATAAAGTGGTCATGGAAGGAGGCGGTAATACCGTTTATTATAAGACCTCAGGAACAAAATCAGGAAAACCCGATGCCTCGCTTACAGGTGTAGGCAACAGAGTTTCCAGGAAATAGTTACTGAGAAAACCGAAGTACACCTTTACCCGTCACAGAAATGATGATTAAACTAACGGGGTTCCAAAGAAAAAGACAGGCTTTTTACAGGCCTGTCTTAAAAATATATCAGATATAATTTTTACTCTACATTGATTACTTTTTCAATTTCCGGAGCATGTTGTTTGATGGTATTTTCCACTCCCAGTTTCAGGGTTGAAAAATTCAGTGAACATCCGGAACAGTTACCTAAAAGTTTTACAAAAACCTGATTATCCTTCACGTCAATAAGCTCAATATCACCTCCGTCTTTATTCAAAAACGGCCTGATGCTTTCCAGAGCTTCCATTACTCTTGTTACTGTATCTTCGTGTGTTATGTTTGTTTCCATATTTTTTGATTCAATTCGGTTCTTCAGATGTCCTGAAAATAATTAATTTTTTGCTTTCGGTGAGCAACCTGCCATTGTCGTGATTTTCACGGCTTCCGTAGGAGGAAGGTTTTTATTTCTTTCTACCAGGCTTTCTACCATTTTTCTTGCTGTTTCCGTATAGATATCAGCAATTCTGGAACCTTCCTGAAGCGCGGCCGGTCTTCCTACATCTCCGGCTTCTCTGATGCTCTGGATCAGTGGAATTTCTCCCAATACGGGAATTCCAAGATCTTCTGCCAGATATTGTGCTCCCTGGTTTCCAAAGATATAATATTTATTGTCAGGAAGTTCTTCCGGTGTAAAATACGCCATATTTTCGATTAATCCAAGCACAGGAATGTTAATACTTTCCATCTGGAACATTGCAATTCCTTTTCTTACATCTGCAAGAGCCACGTGCTGAGGTGTACTTACAATTACGGCTCCGGTTACAGGTACTTCCTGAATGATGGACAGGTGAATATCTCCGGTTCCCGGCGGAAGGTCGATCAGCAAAAAGTCAAGTTCTCCCCAGGCCGCATCTCTGATCATCTGATTCAGAGCTTTGGAAGCCATCGGGCCTCTCCATACCACTGCCTGGTTGGCTCCTGAAAAATATCCGATAGAAAGCATTTTTACGCCATAGTTTTCTACGGGTTTCATCAGATTCTTTCCATTTACTTCTACAGATATAGGCTTTTCTCCCTCTGTATCAAACATGGTAGGAACAGACGGACCATAGATATCGGCATCCAATAATCCTACTTTGAAGCCCATTTTAGCTAAAGTGACTGCCATATTAGCAGAAACCGTAGATTTACCCACACCACCTTTTCCGGAAGCAATTGCAATAATATTCTGAATTCCGGGAATCTGTTTCCCTTTGATCTGGCTTTGCTGAATTTCACTCGGCTCGGGAGAAACAATTTTAAGTTTTAAATGAATTTCTTCTCCAAATTCGCTGGCAAAAGCCTGCTTCATGGCTGCTTCCAGCTTCTTCTTTTCATGCATTGCCGGTGAATGAGCCGTCATGTCGATATATACATCGTTACCCATGATCTGAAGGTTATTCACCAAATCGTCTACTTCTATCTCTTTAAGGAAATCTTGAACCTTTTCTTTCGTCAACATACTAAATATAAATTGTTCACAAATTTACGCATTTTTTTGATAATTTAGAATCAATAAAATCTATAACCCAATGTGATAAATAAGATAAGGATCCCGTGATTCCGTTATATTTTGCTATCTTCATTCTGAAAATAAAAACCTCATCACATAAAATCACAACGTATGTCTTCATCCTCCTATCCTTCCAAATATGCGGTTCATAAAGGACTTTTTACAGTCGGGAATACCCGCTTCAAATGGTATGATCTTGCCACCGATCCCACAGAAATTTCCCAACAGGACATCCGGAATGCCCAAAGATGCATTGAAAATGCCGGTGAGAATTTTCAGGATATAGAGGACCTCGGATTTGTCATCATGCATCGCTGTGGACAAAACTACCTGCTGCTCGTCTGTACCTGGAGAAATGAAAACGAGCTCTGGGAAAGCGTTTATTATGACGGATCGGGAAAATTTGAGATCTGGGACCGTAACAGAACCCATCTTCCGACTTACTGTGTCTGGGAAATGGGCATCGTCTACCATGAATCCCGGGCCTGGAAAAGATTCCTGGGAACAGAACGGAATGAAAAGAGCAGACAGGACTATTTACATGTTTTTTTTGAAGGAGAGGTATAAATTCCCTCGTATTCACAGATGATCATTAAAACACAATTTTTTAAGACAAGAAACTAGGGTCTGTTTAATGACAGATAAAAAGATCCTTTATGTTGGACAACGCGAAGCTCATAAAGGGATTTTCAGCAGTTAAATTCCATATTTACAATAAAAAAGTCTGTGCTATCTGAAGGATCTGGGGAAGCTTTTTAAACCACAAATCGAAGGTTCTACATAGTCAAAAGCGCATAGAAGTTCACATAAGTTTACTTGGGCAGACATAGGAGATTTAAAAAAATACGGTTTTTATTTAGTCATCAATAAAAAATCTGCAAAATCTGCAAAATCCGCGATAAAAAAACAAAAAAGAGTTCTTAGTAAAACCCTTTAATGCAGCCCGCAGAATTTATTCAATAGGACTTTAGTCCATCTGAATAAGCAGAAACAATCCACCGGCTTTAGCCAAAATCCAAATTTAATCTATTTTAATTTGCCCTGTATTTCTCATCAAATTTCACATTCCGGTCCGCCCCCTTCACTTTTTTATTTCCGAAAGTATAAGTGGCTGATAAAGTAAGCCTTCTTGCGTCATAATAGTTGTTATAATAATGCGTTCCCGTCGTATAATAGATTTCCCCTCTGCTCCACGACTGTCTGAAAATATCCGAAACAAACAGATTCATCTGAAGACTTTTTTCCATGAGACTTAACTTGATTCCTGAAGTGAAGTTCCCGGCAAAATCCATATACACGTTTCCTGAGTTGGAAGGCAGACGGAACCAGTAATTGAAAATGAGCTGTATCGTTTTGCTCTTATTAAGCGAGAGGTTGTTCTGAGCATTAAAATTATAGCTGGTTCCTTTCCGGGATGCAGCATCCGTAGCAAAAACCTCCGTATTCATATAAGAAAGATCTGCCGAATAGTTGGCTTCCCAGAATTTAAAGAAGGTATCAGAATAATTTAATGACACTCCCATACTGTTCTGGTTATAAAAATTGGCAAAAGTACTGATCCTGTTTTCTCCCTGAAGATTTGCAAGCTGGTCAAACTCCCCAACTGATCTCTGATAGTACGCAGATGCAGACAGTTTTCCTTTATAGATATAGGAAAGTTCAAAATTGTGATTGATCGACGGTTTCAGAAGAGGGTTCCCTGTAAAATAGGAATTCACATTAATATACCACCGATATGGGTTGATAGCACGGAATCCCGGTCTGTTGATCCTTTTTGAATAATTCAGGCTGAAGGTATTATTTTCGTTACTCTTATACGTTACATAAGCAGTAGGAAAGAATTTGCCATAGGAATTTTCAGTCTGCTGTCCGGAAGTCAGAGAATTTCCGTTGACCGTGGAATACTCATAACGGATTCCTGCTTTAGCCGACCATTTTTCGCTGAACTCTTTTTCAAAGCTGAGGTACGCGGCATAGTTTTTCTCGTTATACTGAAATATATTACTTTTCACAGGATCTGCGACGTAGTTTCCGTTGATCAGGTCCATGTAGGCAATGTCAGAATTGTTATCAAAATTGGTGAATTTTACTCCTGCTTCCGTTTTTGCAAACTTATAAGGCAATGTAAGATCAGCCTGTCCTGAGTAAATCTTATAATCTACCGTGGAAGGTGTTCTCACCACAAAACTGTTCCCGGAATTTCCCGCTGTGGTAAAATCAATCATATTTTCAGGATTGTTGGAAAAATAATTCCCGGTAATACTCAGCTTATGATCCTGCTTCCCGAATTTAAGATCATAATAGGCGCTTATGGTTTGCTGTTTCCCCGTAGAACGGTGTTCTGCGTATGTTTTCAATGTATTGGTATAGGTTCCATTCTGAAAATAATCCGAATTGTTACTGATATCCATATTGGAATGTCCAAACCCGTAATCATAGATAAGACCGATATTGGATCTGGTATTAAGCTGGTAGTCCAGGCTCAGGTTCGCTCCCAGCCCATCTCCGAAATCTCTCCGGTCATCAGAACTTTTAACACCGTCTGCCCCTTCAATCGTATAATTTTCGAAGGAATGCTTTTCATATCTGAACTGCCTTAATTTCAGCGAAGAACGGAGTTTTTCATTCTGGTAATTGATGGTGCCGCTATTGGAAGTTCCGGTATACGTCTGCTGCTGAAGGGCGGTAGTGAAGTTTCCGCTCCATCCCAGATTCTGGTTTTTCTTCAGTACAATATTGATGAGCCCGCTGTTTCCCTGTGCTTCATATTTGGCCGGAGGACTTGTAATAACTTCTATCTTCTCAATATTTTCAGACCGCAGGCTTTTAAGATAAGTAACCAGTTCGCTTCCTGATAGATTCAGCATTCTTTCATTAATCATTACTGCTACTCCGCTTTTCCCTACAATGGAGATCCCCGAATTGTCGTCTACTTTCAACAAAGGTGTTGTGGCGAGAGCTTCTGCCCCATCCATTCCCTGTGAAGCCACAGAATTCGATACATTGAAGATCAGGCGGTCCGGCTTTCTTTCTATCATTTTCTTTCTGGCTGTGAGGGTAACCCCTTCAATCTGTTTTTCCTCTTTTTTATCAATAGAAAAATTCTGCTTCATGTCACCGTTTACGGTAATATCAGATGATGACATTTGCGATCCGTCCTGTATAAGCCTGATGGTATAATTTCCATTTTCCGGCAGTTTCAGTTTATAATTTCCTTTTTCATCTGAAATAGCGGTGTGCTTCTGCTCTCCTTTTGAAGCAATGATTTCAATATATGAAACGGTATTTCCTGCCTGGGTAATTTTTCCTGTAATCTGCTGCGAAAAAGCAAAGGCCGGCAAAAGCATAACAGCCGAAAGTAGTGTTTTCTTCATGTATTCTATGAGTGATCGTTTTCAGTAAGACAATTCTTATCTGTCTTTTATTACATTCCGTTCTGCAGTTTTTTCAATATATTCGCTGACATAAAATTATGATATGAAAAAAAGTCTTGCTGCATTCTCTTTATTTATTGCACAGATCATTTATTCCCAGAATTACGCACAGTATGTTAACCCTTTCATCGGTACGGGCGGGCATGGCCACACCTTTCCCGGGGCTACGGTTCCTTTCGGCATGGTACAGCTCTCCCCGGATACCCGGATAGACGGAAGCTGGGACGGATGCAGCGGTTATCATTACTCCGATTCGGTGATTTACGGCTTTTCCCATACTCATCTCAACGGGACCGGAGTTTCTGATTATGGTGATATTATGCTGATGCCGACGATGGGAAACCCAGGTCTGAATAATAAAGACTATTCATCAAAATTTTCTCATAAAAATGAAAAAGCCACAGCAGGATTCTATTCCGTTAAACTGGATAAAAACAATATCGATGTGCGCCTTACCGCCACACAGAGAGTCGGCTATCATGAATATACCTTCAATAATGCAGGAAAAGCCAATATTATTCTGGACCTCAACCATCGTGACAAGCTTCTGGAAGGAGAGGTAAAAATCATAGACGACAGAACCATTGAAGTCTTCAGAAGAAGTGAAGCCTGGGCGGTTAATCAGTATGTTTATGCAAGAATTGAGTTTTCAAAACCCTTGAAAGTTTCAAAAAAAGAGGTGAACGGGAAGCAGGAAGACCGGCTTTTCACAGGAACAAAACTGGCGCTCGCCTTTTCTGCTGATGTGAAAAAAGGGGAAAAAATTAGTGTAAAAGTTGCTCTTTCCCCGACCGGGTATGAAGGAGCAGGAAAAAATATGCTGGCGGAGGGTCAGTCTTCAGATTTTGAAGCTGTAAAGAAACAGGCGGAAACGGGCTGGAACAGGGAACTTTCAAAAATTGAAGTTAAATCTGAAGATAAAGATAAACTGTCGGTATTCTACACCGCGATGTATCATGTTTTCACCCAGCCTAATATCAATATGGATGTGGATGGGAAATACAGGGGCAGAGACCATAAACTGTATACTGCAAAAGGGTTTGACTATTACACGGTATTTTCACTTTGGGATACCTTCAGAAGTGCACATCCGCTGATGACTTTAATCGACAGAAAAAGAACAGCAGATTTCATCAATACATTTATTAAGCAGTATGAGCAGGGCGGAAAACTTCCGGTATGGGAACTGGCTTCCAATGAAACGGAATGCATGATCGGCTATCATGCGGTTTCTGTAATTGCCGATGCTATGGCTAAGGGAATTAAAGGATTCGATTATGAAAAAGCATTCGAAGCTTCTAAAAATTCCGCCATGCAGGATATTTTCGGGCTTAATGCCTATAAACAGAACAATTATATCAGTATAGACGATGAGCATGAAAGTGTTTCCAAAACGGTAGAATATGCTTATGACGACTGGTGTATTGCCCAGATGGCTAAAATTTTAGGAAAAAAAGAAGATTACCAGTATTTCATGAAACGTTCCCAGAACTGGAAAAACCTTTACAACCCCAAAAACGGCTTTATGCAGCCCAGAAAGAACGGAAACTGGCTGGAACCGTTTGACCCTAGAGAAGTCAATAACAATTATACAGAAGGAAATTCCTGGCATTATTCCTATTCGGTACAGCAGGATATTCCGGGACTGATTGCTGCCCACGGCGGAAAAGAAAAATTTGAACGCTTCATTGATGCTATTTTTGAAGCACCGGACAAAACAACAGGCAGAGAGCAGGTTGATATTACGGGACTGATGGGGCAATATGCCCAGGGAAATGAGCCGAGCCATCATATCGCTTATTTATACAATTACGTAGATAAACCGGAAAAAACCGATGCCAAAATCCGCTATATCCTCGATCATTTTTACAAAAACACTCCCGACGGCCTGATCGGAAACGAAGACTGCGGCCAGATGAGTGCCTGGTATATTTTAAGTTCGCTGGGTATTTATTCTGTAACTCCCGGGCTTCCGGAATGGCAGACCACAACTCCCTATTTTGATGAGGTTACCATTCATCTGGAAGACGGTACGAAAAGACTTATTACAAAAAATACGGGCAAAGCGGAGCTTAAAAAGCTGGGATTTGAAAATATTCAGCCCTCGAAAGATTTTAAATATGTTCAGCAGACAGCTTCTCCTGTAATATCTTCAGACAGGATCTTTGATTTTTCAGCAAAAGTAGAGATCACTCCGCTAAGTCCGGAAGATAAAGTATATTATATGACCCTTGACGAAAGTGATGCCAACAAAAGAAAAACATTCACCGCCTACAAAGGACCTTTTACCATCAGCAAAACCACCCGGGTTCAGGCTTATGCTGAAAGAAAAGGAGAGAAAAGCTCGGTAACAACTGCTGTTTTTAACAGAAGACCTAATTACTGGGATATTTCCATCAATTCCACCCCTACTCCTCAATATGCTGCCGGCGGAAAACTGGCACTGATCGACGGTATCCGGGGAGACATCAACTGGAGAAAAGGCGAATGGCACGGGTATCAGGGACAGAACCTTGAAGCTATTATCGATATGAAATCACCCCAGCAGATCACCAGCCTGTCCTCTACCTATCTTCAGGACAGCAGATCGTGGATCCTGATGCCTGAAAAAGTAGAATATTACGCTTCTATGAACAATAAAGACTTTATTCTCCTGAAAACCATAGATAATACCATTGATCCAAAGGACGAAAAGGTACAGACCAAAGATTTTGAAACGGAGATTCTTCCAACTGAAGCGAGATACATCAAGGTAAAGGCTTATTATTTCGGGAAACTTCCGGAGTGGCACCAGGGAGCAGGCGGCGAAGCTTATATTTTTATTGATGAGATTTCGGTAAAATAATACCATTACATATAAACACATGAAAAAATCATCATTATTTCTTTTTTTATTTGTAAGCATTGTAAGAATATCCGCCTGCAGCTGCATAAGCCCGACGCTATCACAAAAATATCAGTATGCAGATGTCATAGGGGTAATGAAGATCGTAAAAGTATATGGTCAGGATAAAGAGCACAGAATGTATAAAGCTGATATTGAATTCGAAACAGTTTATAAGGGTACGGCCGTCAAAACCATCATAGTGAGCGGGAGGATCGGAAAGTCCGAATCTGCAGCATGTGAAATAGAGGTAAAACCTGAGGAAAGATATCTGATCTATTTGGACGACAAATCCGGTAATGATTATTTCGTGTCATATTGTACACCCAAAGCCAGGCTATCCAATAATGCGGCAGATGACAATACATCATATTTTGAATATCTGGATAAGGCTTTTTCTTTTTTGGAAACCCATAAATCTAAATTTAACGGTCTGCTGTTTGCGGACTCTTATGTGGAAACTCCAACCGAAAAAAAATCTGATCTATCTACAATCAGTGATTTCAACCCAAAACAGCAATTTGCGATCTATAAAATAAAAGTGAATGATTTGTCTGAAATTCAGGAAGTCACAACTGTTGTAGGTTTTGACAGTAAGGACGAAATTATCGGAACTATTCTGAAAACGAAATTTAAGGTTAATATACCACAAGTTCCATCAGGACCCGGACCGAAAGAATTTCTATTGTTTTTCTGCTACGATAAGGAAAGTATAGAAGATCCTGAAACTGAGGTACTATATTCTAATTAGAGCTAAAATAAACCCTTCTTCAGATTTTGAGAAGAAGGGTAAATTTTTTTATGTCAATTCATTCTTTCCGACCATTTCAGACCTTCGGGAAGTTCCATATCAGAAAATTCTATATGAATCACTCTTCTTCTCCTTCCATCGGTTGTCCGGTTGGAACCGTGAAGTATCAGAGGTTTCATAATCATAATCCCGCCCTTTTCCACATTACAGATTTCCTCAGTTTCAGTGCTCCAGTCGATGGTTTCCGGCCGGTAGATTCCTTTGGCGTGTGATCGGGGAATCACTTTCAGTGCTCCGTTATTTTCATCGGTATCATCCAGATGGATTCTGATGGTATATATATTTTCCAGGATCGCCGGCGGAGGCTGTACCGCAAACTGGTTCTTTTTCGTGGTCCAGGGTCCGAAGCCATGAAGTTCCAGCTTTTTATCCACCGAAATAGTCAGATCCTGATGATAGGCTACATACCAGTTTGATGTTTCAGGTTTATCAAAATAGATACTTTTTACCGTTACATAACGGTCTCCGAAAATTTCACTGATAACGGTTTTAATAGCGTCGTTAAAGACCAGATTCTTTACCTCAGGAATTTCTTTTAAAAACTGGCGTACTGCAAAAAGGTCGTCCGATTTCCTGAAATTGGAGTTGGAAGTATCTGTATTTTCAATTACTTCACTGATCTTTTTTACCTCTTCTTCAGAAAATATATTATTGATTGTGGTAAAACCTTTTTCAAGAACACATTCTTTATGCTGCTGAAGATCTGTCTTATTCATTATACTTCCTGCGGTGTATTTTCAAGCTGCCCTTCCCATTTGGAAACGGCGGAAGTAGCCAGTGCATTTCCCAATACGTTGGTCATACTTCTTCCCATATCGCAGAAGTGGTCAATTGGCAGGATAAGAGCAATTCCTTCAGGCGGAATTCCAAACATGGAGCATGTTGCCACAATAATAACCAGGGAAGCTCTCGGAACTCCGGCAATTCCTTTTGAGGTAAGCATTAATACTAAAAGCATGGTGATCTGCTGTCCCAGTTCCATTTCAATTCCATAGATCTGAGCAATGAAAATGGAGGCAAAGGTCATATACATCATACTTCCGTCCAGGTTAAACGAATATCCTAACGGCAGGATGAAAGATACCACCCGGTTATTACATCCGAATTTTTCAAGCTCTTCCACCAGTTTCGGGAAAACAGCTTCTGAACTCGTTGTAGAGAAAGCGATCAGCAGCGGGGCTTTAATTCTTTTAAGCAAATCGAAAAGACGGTTTCCGAGAATCAAATACCCTACCAGCAACAGTACGAGCCAAAGAACGGCTAATGCGAAGAAAAAGTCTCTGAGGTAGATGGCATACACCTTGAATATCTCGAAACCGTTCACCGCGACTACGGCAGCAATGGCTCCCAGTACTCCAAGTGGAGCAAACCACATGATATATCCCACCATTTTAAGAATGGCATGGGCAATGATATCAAAAAGTTTCACCACCGGCTTTGAATATTCTTCTCCCAGATTGGCAAGTGCCACTCCGAACATAATAGAGAACACTACAATCTGAAGAACTTCATTGGTAGCAAAGGCTTCAAACAAACTTTTAGGGATCATATGCTTTACAAAGTCTTCCATAGAAAAACTTTTACTGCTTTTCAGAAGATCTTCTGCAGCTGCGGCATCCTGAATCGGCAATTTGGTTACGTGTCCCGGCTCCAGCCAGTTCACCAGCACCAGCCCTATGAAAAGAGAAACCAGTGAAGCTGAGATAAACCACAGCATAGCTTTCGTTCCTACTCTTCCGATCATTTTTATATCGCTCATCTTGGCAATCCCTACCACAAGCGTAGTGAATACCAGCGGAGCAATGATCATCTGTACCAGCCTGATGAATACCGTTCCCAGCAGTTTTATATTTTTGGAAAAAGGTTCGGCACTTTCAGGATACTGTAAGTGTACCAGACCTCCGATTCCCACTCCCAGGATAAGCGCAATGATAATGCCTATAAAAAGTTTATTCTGTCCTTTCATATATATTGTTCAATTGCCACAAATATAATAGTTTTTGAATTGACATAAGATTTTGTTCTGTACGGGTTAAGTTTACATTAATTATACGATCCGTTAAAATTAAATTCCTGGTTTAGAAAATATTGCAAAAAATTAATAAAACATTTATTGAGTTTTTATTCTTTTGGTACAAATTTTATTATTACATTTGATTGTATTAACAACATTAATAAATATACAATATGAAAAAAACTATCGCAATGGCTGCATTGGCTGTAGCTGTATCTTTTGGATCAGTTTCATGTAAAAAGAAAGTCTCTGATGCTGATCTTCAGACTCAGGCTACAACAGTGGTAACTTCTAATCCCAATGCTTCTGTGGAAGTAAAAGAAGGTGTAGCCCACTTAAGCGGAACTTTCGCAGACCCACAGTCTAAAGATGCCATGATTGCCAAGTTAAAAGCCATCAACGGAATCAAGGAAGTAATGGATATGGCGACAGTAGCAGCACCTCCTGCACCGGTTGAAACAACAACTGCCGTAGATCCTGCTGTTCAGAAAAAAGTTCAGGATGCTGTTAAAGATTTCCCTTCTGTAAAAGTAGAGGTTGTAAACGGAGAACTTACCCTTACAGGAAATGTTTCCGGTCTGCAGGCCAGAAAGATCAAAGAATCTATCGATGCTTTGAAAATCGGAAAGTATAACAATAATCTAGTCGTAAAATAATTTAAGATGAGTACATTACAAGATAAATATTCAAGTGTTGTTTCAGCAGCTCAGTCTGCAGGAATTTCAAACCTTCAGGTTCAGGAGCAGGACGGTATCCTTTATGTTTCAGGAAGTGCATCCAGTACTTCTGCAAAAGATGCCGTATGGAATGCTTTAGGAGCTATTGATTCTACTTATTCCGCTTCAGATATCAATATCGACGTACAGGTTGCCGGGCTGGCTTCCGGTGCTTCTTTAACGGTAGCTACGGAAGAATCTAATCTGAATATCAGACAGGAGCCTTCAACGGAAGCTGCTGTTGTAGGTAAAGCGGCAAAAGGTTCTGCGGTAACATTAATTGAGCAGACCTCTGACGACTGGTGGAAAGTAAAGACTGCTGACGGCCAGGAAGGCTATGCTTATTCAAGATATTTAAGAGCTTAATTTAAAAAAAAGTTAAACTTTAACAAATATTTGCCAAACATCTCCGAAAGGGGATGTTTTTTTATATTTTTACGCCTTTAAAAAAAACGATTATCCATGAAGAAACTATTATCGGTGCTGATGCTGGCATGTACGGTTCTGATTTTGCATGCCCAAAGCCTGCATATTGACGGAAAAGTATCAGATCCCGAGAAAAAAGCCGTAGAAAACGCAACGGTTTATCTCCTGAAAGAAAAAGACTCATCCATCATTAATTATACGGCAACCAATAAAGAAGGTAAGTTTTCCCTGAAAACCGATGCTGTAAATGAACCTTCTTTCCTGAAAGTTGATGCAGACAAGCTTCAGTCTTACTCCAAAAAGATAGAAAAGATCAGCCAGTCTATGACTTTGGGAGATATAGAGCTGGAAAAGGGTAAGGTGACCAGCATTGACGAGGTGAAAATTACCGTTTCTCCGGTAAAGATCAAGAAAGACACGATAGAATTCAATGCCTCCGCCATCAAGGTGCGCCCTGACAGCAAAATTGAGGAACTTCTGAAACAGATTCCCGGTGTAGAGATCAGTAACGAAGGAAAGATCACCGTAAACGGGAAGGAAGTAGACCAGATCATGATCAACGGAAAGCCTTTCTTTGATAAAGACGGTAAAATTGCCCTTCAGAATCTTCCGGCAGATATTATTAAAAATATCCAGTTTACCACCACCAAATCCAAAGAAGAGGAACTGAGCGGCAAGCCGGCGAAATCGAACAATACCACCATCAACTTCAATATCGACGAGAAAAAGAATAAAGGACTGATCTCCAGACTTACGGTGGGATACGGCTCTGATAAACGGTACGAAGGCAGCGCTCTTTTAAGCTATTTCAAAAAAGATACTAAAATAAGCTTACTTGCCGCCTCCAATAACATCAATTCCCAGGGGTTTTCGAATGATGAGGTTTTCGACAGTATGGGACACGGCCGTAATTCATGGCTGATGCAGGGAGGATCTGTTTCCACCGTGGGAAATACCACCTATTATACTTCCGGTGGGAATAATAAAGGAATACAAAGATCTACAACGGTAGGATTCAATTACAGTGACAAACTTGGAAAGGATGCTGATCTGGATACATTCAGCTTAATGTATGGAGACTCTGATCTGGAAACACGCTCTAAGGTTTCAAGAACCACCCTGCTTCCCCAGTTTACGCTGAAAACCAATTCTGAAAACAGTGGTGAAAGTGAAAATAAGCAGTACAGTTTCGATACTTCGGCAAAGATTAAACTGGATTCTCTGACCAGTATTTACATTTCACCGAGATTTAACACCTCCAGAAGCTTCAGTTCCAACAATTCAAGATCATCCACTTTCCAGGACAACAGCCTTCTGAACGAAAGTAACGCCTACTCCAGTACGGAATCTCTAAATAACTCCTTCAATCCTTATATCTATTTTTCTAAAAGCTTCAGGAAAAAAGGACGTTCAGTAAATGCCAAAATGAGCAGTTCCATCTCTGAATCCAGAAGGGACAACCTTAACCGCTCCGAAACTGTATTTTACGAGAACAGCAACGCGACCACTCCTGTGAGTGACAACAGAAACCAGCTGGCCAAAAACAAAAACCAAAACAACGAATATAATTTCGGGCTGGGATATGCTGAACCGATTTCAGATTCTGCATCCGTTAATTTTGAACTGAATTACAGCTCAAAAATAACCCGTGACCTGAGAGATGTGAACGATTTTGATACTGCTACCGGACTGTATAATGACTATAACACCCTGCTTTCCAACAGCATGAGACAGAAGATCAACAAGATCACTCCTGAACTTACTTTCAGCCTCAATAAAAAGAAAGTAAATATCTGGGCTTCTCTGGACCTTGATATTTCGGATATGAATGTTAATTCTGTTTTCAACGGACAGCAGTACAGCCTTCAGAAAAGTTTTGTGCTTCCGGGGTATAATGTGAATCTTAATTACGAGATCGCTCAAAACAAGAGGTTAAGCTTCTATCATTATGCAGACTTTACCATTCCCGGCGCAGAGCAGCTGACTCCTTATGAAGATACTTCCAATCCGCTTGTAACCTATACGGGTAATCCGGACCTGAAAAATACCTGGACCAATAACAGCTACCTGTATTTCAATAATTACAATATGGTAAAAAATATGAGTTATTATCTGAATATCGGGTTTACGTACAGGGATAATGATATCATTAATTATTCCAGGTATGACAGTGCAGGGAAACAGCTTGTTACGTATGATAATATAAGCGGTAACAAGAGTCTCAATGCGGGAGCCGGCTTCAGCAAAACTTTTAAATGGAAAGAAAACAAGATAACGATTGGCCCGAGATTCAATATGCTGTACAATTTCAATAAAGGGTTTATCAACGGGCAGTTCTTTACCAGTGATTCATACAGCATCAATCCGGGACTGAACCTTACTTATGAAATTAAAGACAAGGTGACGATAAAACCGTCTTACAGACTTGGATACAATTTTTCAAAATACACCAATTACAGTATTAACCAGGTGAATACCACCACCCAGGCCCTGAAGCTGGAACTCACGAATTACCTTTTCAAAAGCAGGCTGGTTTTCGGGAATGATTTCGAATACAATACCAACTCCAATATCGCTCCCGGCTTTAAAAGGGATTTCTATTTCTGGAATACGAGTTTAGGATATTCTTTCTTCAACAAACAGTTTACGGCAAAGGTGAAAATTTACGATGTCCTGAACCAGAACCAAAGTGTGAGAAGAACGATTTCCAATGCTTATTTTGAGGACCGTGAAGACCTTATCCTGAAGCGTTATGTAATGTTCTCGATCAGTATGAAACTTAATAAATTTGCAGGAAAGAAAGCACAGGGAAAATAACCCTCTTACCATATTCATTCAACAGCCGGAAATTCTCCGGCTGTTTTTTTTTGAATGGAAATGCTGTATTATTTTAATCACAAACATCTGGAAAATTTGTGGGAAAGTATTTTAAAAACCATAACAGACACAAAAAATTTTGACATCTGAGTGATCTTTAAATTTAAATACTTTGCATATAGAAGTTCTCTTAAAATTAAAACATACGATTTTTATCGGGGTGAGAATAGATCTGCTGAATCCGCAAAATCTGCGGGAGAAAAAATACTCACAAAAATCAGTGGAATCTGTAAGAAACTTTTGTAACCATAACAGACACAAAAAATTTTGACACCTGAGTGATCTTTAAATTTAAATACTTTGCATATAGAAGTTCAATTAAGATTAAAATCTACGATTTTTATCGGGGTGAGAACAGATCTGCTGAATCCGCAAAATCTGCGGGAGAAAAAATACTCACAAAAATCAGTGGAATCTGTAAGAAACTTTTGTAACCATAACAGACACAAAAAATTTTGACACCTGAGTAATCTTTAAATTTAAATACTTTGCATATAGAAGTTCAATTAAGATTAAAATCTACGATTTTAATCGAGCATCAAATAAAAAATCCGGTTAGATTATCTTTTTTCAGGGAAGAATTATAAGAGAAGATATCAGAAACGTATTTTTATTTCTAAATTAGCCGCAAATTTTATGTATGAAGATCCATGTTTCAATTTTATTCATTTTTCTTTTCATTTTTGGGAATGCCCAGAACGGAAATCAGAAAGATACTTTTGTAAAAGATAATTTCACCAAAAAGGAATTTTATATCCCGATGCGCGACGGAACGAAGCTTTTCACCGCAATCTATGTACCGAAAGATATTTCCGGCAAAAACAGATATCCGTTTCTTATTCAGAGAACCTGTTATAGTATTGCTCCTTACGGGGAAAATGAATATAAAACCAAATTGGGTCCTAACTCCTACCTGATGAAGGACAAATACATTTTTGTGTATCAGGATGTCCGCGGAAGATATATGAGTGAGGGAACATTCACAAATATGACCCCACAGACAGATCATAAGACCAAAAAGGATGTAGATGAAAGCACAGATACCTATGACACCATCGAATGGCTCCTGAAAAATGTAAAAGACAATAACGGAAAAGCAGGACAATACGGAACGTCCTACCCCGGTTTTTATACTGCCGTAGGTACACTGGCCCGGCACCCTGCTTTGGTAGCTTCTTCTCCCCAGGCTCCGATTTCCGATTTCTGGAATGATGATTTTCTTCATAACGGAAGGTTTATGCTGGGATATTTCAAAACATTCCCTGTTTTCGGGGTACAGAAAACCAAAGCTGAAAATAAAGCCTGGTATACCGGTTCCATGATTAAAGCCACCTCTGAAGACGGCCTGAAATTTTACAGGGATATGGGAACTCTGAAGGACGGGTATGAAAAATATTATAAAGACAACTTCTTCATGACCGAGATTATGAATCACCCCAATTACGATGAATTCTGGCAGAAGAGAGGACTTCTCCAGCATTTAAAAGACATAAAACATGCGGTAATGACTGTTGGGGGCTGGTTTGATGCTGAAGATCTTGCGGGACCTTTAAATATCTATAAAACGATTGAAAAGACGAGCCCGAAAGCCAGAAATACAATTGTAATGGGACCTTTCTCTCATGGAGGCTGGTCGCAGGAACAGGGAAAACATTTCCATAACCAGACCTATTTCGGAGACAGTATTGCTACCTATTACCAGAAAAATGTGGAAACGAAATTCTTCAGCCATTACCTGAAAGGAAACACGAAAGAAGATGCAGGACTTCCGGAAGCTCTGATGTATGATACCGGCTCCAAAGAATGGAGGGAGTTTGCATCTTATCCGCCTAAAAATGCTCAGAAAGTTAATTTCTATTTAGCGGATAAAACATTAAAGACAGCAGCCGGACAGGGCTATTCAGAATATTACAGCGATCCTGATAATCCCGTTTTGAGCTCTGACAATCTGAAAGACTTCAATGGCTTTACGCCGAGAAATTATATGTCGGAAGACCAGAGATTTGCAGTGGGAAGACCTGATGTACTGACTTTCACCACAGATGTTTTAACGGAAGACATTACTTTCGGAGGAGAGATCATGGCTAAACTGAATATCGCCTCTACCTCTACCGATGCAGATTTTGCGGTAAAACTGATCGATGTTTATCCTGAAGATTTCAAACCGAAAGAAAAGAAAGACGGGGTGATCTACGGAAATTATCACCAGATGGTAAGAAGTGAAATTATGCCTGCCCGATTCAGAAATTCAAAAGAAAAAGGGGAAGCACTGGTTCCGAATCAGAAAACAGCGGTGAATTTCAGACTGCAGGATGTAATGCATACCTTTAAAAAAGGCCATAAAATCCAGATCCAGATCAGCAGCACGTGGTTCCCTCTGTTTGCACTGAATCCACAGAAGTTTCTTGAAAATCCAAATTTTGCAACAAAGGAGGATTATACAAAAGCATTCATTAAAATTTATGATGACAGTTCTATTGAAGCTGACATCCTGAAATAAAGAATCAAAAAGGTGGCTGAGGTTTTCAAAGCCACCTTTTTTATTCACGGATTCCGTTGATTATGTGGAAATGTTATTAAATTTCTGCATTAAAGGGTTTTACTAGGAACTCTTTTTTGTTTTTTTCTCGCGGATTTTGCAGATTGAGCAGATTTTTTTTATTGATGGCTAAATAAATCTTAAGTGACCTTCTATATGCAAAGTTTTTAACTTAAAAAAATCACTAAAGTGTAAATCTTTTGTGCCTTTTGACTACGTTGAACCTTCGGTTTGTGGTTAAGAAAGCTTCCCTCAGATACCACAGCTGCCTGCAGGCATTCCTTCCTGAGTTCCCTTATATCAGGCAGGAGTATTATTCTTCAATAGTTCTGAAGGTAAGATTTACTCTTGGTGTTTTTATTTTTGTGGTGGGAGGAAGTCGGTGAAGCCAGTTTTCCTGGGTTGTTCCTTTCATCACCAGCAGGCTTCCGTTTTCAAGGAATATTTCTACTTTTTCTTTTGAGGTCTTATGTTTAAAGAGAAACTTTCTCTCGGCTCCGAATGTCAGGGAAGCAATGGCACCGTGTTTTCTGAGGTCTTTCTCTCCATCGCTGTGATAGGCCATTCCTTCACTTCCGTCATGGTACAGATTCAGAAGGCAGGAATTGTAGGTTTCTCCTGATATTTCCTCACACATGCGTTTTAATTCTAACAATTCAGGAGTCCAGGGTTTTGCATATTTTGTCCGTTTGGAATAGGTATATTCGAATGCTTTTTCGCCGAACCAGGCTACTTTCCTTTTGGTTAAAATCAATTTTCCCATAATAACAGCTTCATCATGTTCCCACGGAATCCGGTGAAACAGATAATCATAAAATACATCTGACTGTTCTCCGGAAAATACCTTTCCATAATAATGAACCGTTCCGTCATGCGGAAGGATACTGAGCGGGTAATCTGATATTTCTTCGAACAGGCTCATCATAATTCAGAAAATTTAATAATGGGTAATGTATACATAATTTTTATACAGTCATTCATAATTAGCTACAAAAAATAAATAATAACGAGTACAACAACAATAGCCAGCAGCAATAGTTTTAGCAGGTCATATAATTTTAAAATTCATTGATCTTTGCTGCAATATGGAATTTTTATTCATTCCCGGAAATCCAAAGGTAAGATAAAACACAGATAAACGGCTCCTCTTTCATAAATGAATCATCGTCAGTAAGATTTAGCCAGGTCTGTTAAGAAAAAGAATGGCCTTTACGAATACACAAGTGCGCTTTCCCAGCCTACGATCAGCTGTTTCCTCTCACTTCCCCATTTGTAACCGCCGATATTTCCGGTAGACTGAATCACCCGGTGACAAGGGATAAGAAAAGCTACCGGATTGCTGCCGATGGCTGTTCCCACTGCTCTTGAAGCCTTAGGATTTCCTATTTTCCCGGCCAGACTGCCATAGGTAGACAGCTTTCCCATAGGAATAGTCAGTAAACTTTCCCAGACTTTCAGCTGAAAATCGGTGCCCTTTAAGTGTAGTTTAATGGTATTGAGCTTCGTCCAGTCTTTGTGAAAGATAGACAGTGCATTCTGCTGGAGCGCGTCCTGCTTTTCAAAAAAGGAAGCATTGGGAAATGTCTGTTTCAAATTTCCCAATGCTGTTTCTTTATCGTCTTCAAAAGCCATATAGCAAATTCCTTTTGCCGTAGAGGCGGTTATTACATTTCCAAAAGGACTTTCGGAGAAACTGTAATTGATGCTGAGGCTTTTTCCGCCGTTTTTATATTCTGCCGGAGACATTCCTTCCACTTTCACAAAAAGGTCATGAAGCCTGCTTGTGCTGGAAAATCCTGTCTCGTATGCTGTATCAAATAAACTTGCTTTTTCTTCCTTCAATAAATTTTTAGCGTGTTCAAGACTGATGAACTGCAAAAATTTTTTCGGACTTGTTCCTGCCCATTCTGTAAATATCTTCTGAAAATGAGCCGGGCTCAGATGAACTTTCTCTGCCACTTCATCCAAATTAGGCTGAAGCCTGAAATTACCCCGGATATATTCTATCGCTTTGGCAATCCTGTTATAATCGATCTGATTTTGTGTGGACATAATATTCTGTTTTTATTACCTCACAAATTTCCAAAGAATATACGGCTGAAAAAATCCGATTCCTGCGGAATTTTAGTTGTTATTATAGATATCGTTGTAAGCAAGCATTTTGTAATATAGCTTTGCTGCCAGGAAAGCCGTTGGTTTAGCCATCGGAGAATCCATTAATTCTACAATATCAAAAGCCACGACGTTACACTTTTCAAATACTTTTCTCAGCAGCTCCAATGTTGGATACCACGCCAGGCCTCCGGGTTCAGGGGTTCCCGTAGAAGGGGCAATAGAAGGATCGAAAGCATCAAGGTCTATGGTGATGTATACATTTCCCGATACTTTTTCCAGAACATCATTGATCCAGTTTTCATTGTTGGCAATCTCATGGGCAAAGAATACTCTTCCTTCCGGCAGGTACTGTGCCTCTTCCGCATCCATAGAACGGATTCCCACCTGCACCAGATTATGCTTCTGGTTGGCTTCAAAAACAGCACAGGCGTGATTGGAAGTGGAACCATGAAACTCGGGACGTAAGTCTGTATGAGCATCCAGCTGAAGAACCGTTAAATTTTCAAATTTTTCACCTACTGCACGGATAGAACCGATAGAAACAGAATGTTCTCCGCCAAAAAGGGTAAATATCTTTCCTTCATTCTTCAAAAGCTCTTTTGTCTTCTGATAAACGGCTTCTGTCATCGCTTCAGGAGTAGAATTTTCAGAAACTTCTCCGGCCAGATATACTCCCTGAAGATAAGGCTCTGTCTGTGTTTCTATATCATAAAGCTCCATATTTTCAGAAGCGTTCAGGAATAGCTCAGGCCCTTTATCGGCTCCTTTTCCCCATGTGGAGGTTCCGTCATAAGGAACGGTAACCAGCATAATCTTCGAGTTTTCTAACGTTGCGTTTTCTTCAGGAATTCCTGCGTATGTTCTCATGTTTTATTTAAAAATTTAAATGATGATAAGATTGAAATATTTACCGCAAAGATACAAAGAAAAGTGATGAGTTGAAGTTCAGAGTTCAAGGTTGGTATTCAATGTGAGGTGTTCAATGCTTAAAGTTCAATACTTTTAAGGCTGCCCCCATTATTATTACCTGTCTGTCATCTATCCGTCTATTATCTATCCGTCTATCATCTATCATCTATCATCTATTATCTATCATCTATCATCTATCATCTCTATCCGTCTCTCCCTTTCCTCCCATCAAATAAATACCTATTTTTGTAAAAAACTTCAGAATATGTCCTTAAAAGCTGTTCTTTTTGATATGGATGGGGTGATCGTAGATACAGAACCCCTGCATAGAAAAGCTTATTTCAAAACATTTGACGAACTGGAAATCGCTGTTTCCGAAGATCTTTACACTTCTTTTACAGGAGCTTCTACCAAGAGAGTCTGCGAAACGCTGATCCGGCAGTATAACTTATCTCATACCCACGAAGCCATTGCCGGCATCAAACGGGCTCATTTCAAAGATTACTTTGATAACGATGAAGAATTCGACCTGATTTCCGGGGTAAGAGAACTGATTATGCATTATCATGAGAACGGAATTAAACTTATTCTTGCTTCTTCTGCAACAATGACTACAATCAATATGGTTTTTGAGAAATTCGGGCTTGAAAAATACTTCAGCGGAAAAATAAGCGGTGCCGATCTTAAAGAATCAAAACCTCATCCCGAAGTTTTCTTATTAGCTGCTGAAATGGCTGGGGAACCTACTGAAAACTGTATGGTTATAGAAGATTCCACGAACGGAATTCTTGCGGCGCACAGGGCAAAAATCTTCTGTTCGGCATACAGAAGCCCGCATTCTAAAAATCAGGATTACACGTTGGCTGATGTTGTCGTTTCTGATTATGAAGACCTCCGGATCGATAAAATTTCAAAATATTTTTAAACAGCAAAAGCTCTCAGAGATTGAGAGCTTTTTGTTTTTATATACGTTTTGGCTGAAGCCAATGCATTATTTATATCCAAGAAGTCTTAAAACATCTTCAGGTTCCTGTTTTTCACGGAAAATTTCATACTGAAGTTCTCCGTTTTCATCTTTCTGGATCAGGACGTGTCTTGGCTGAGGCATCAGGCAGTGGTGTACCCCTCCGTACCCTCCGATGGTTTCCTGGTACGCTCCTGTATGGAAAAATCCGATATAAAGAGGTTTGGTATCACTGAAAACAGGAAGATAGATGGCATTGGTATGCTGTTCAGAGTTGTAATAATCATCAGAATCACACGTAAGCCCGCCTAAAAACACTCTTTCATAAGTATCTTCCCATCTGTTGAGCGGAAGCATGATAAAGTGTCTTGAAATGGCCCACGTATCAGGAAGTGTGGTCATGAATGAAGAATCGATCATATTCCACTTCTCTCTGTCGTTCTGGCGTTTCTGGGAGATGATTTTATAAAGGTTGGCACCACTTTCTCCAACGGTAAAGCTTCCGAATTCCGTATAAATATTCGGTTCTTCCACCCCTTCTTCTTCACAGAATTTCTTGATCTGGGAAACGATCTCTTCTACCATGTACTGATAGTCGTAATCGAAGTTCAGGGAAGTTTTGATCGGGAAACCGCCGCCGATATTCAGGGAATCCACTTCCGGAGCGATTTTCTTCAGACGTGCATACACACGGAGACATTTATACAGTTCGTTCCAGTAGTATGAAGTATCTTTGATTCCCGTATTGATGAAGAAGTGAAGCATCTTCAGTCTTGCGTTCGGATGTTCCGCAATCTTCTGGCTGTAATACGGAATAATATCTTTATATCCTATTCCCAGTCTTGAAGTATAAAATTCAAATTTCGGTTCTTCTTCCGAGGCTATTCTGATCCCGATATTGAATGTGGAATCGATGCTTTCCGTAAGTTTATCCAGCTCGCGGTAATTATCCAGGATCGGGGTAATGTTTTCAAAACCGCTGTTGATCATATCCGAAATTTTGGTCAGATAATCATCTGTTTTAAAGCCGTTACAGATCACTTCAATATCTTTATCTACTTTCCCTTTATCGTAAAGAGATTTTACGATATCCATATCGTAGGCGGAAGAGGTCTCAATAGAGATTTCATTTTTCAGGGCTTCCTCAAGAACAAAATTGAAATGACTGGACTTGGTACAGTAACAGTAGGTATAATTCTTTTTATATTCGGTTTTCTCAAAAGCTTCCTTAAACCAGCCTTTCGCTTTCTGGATATTTTGAGAAATTCTCGGCAGGTAGCTTATCTTAAGCGGAGTGCCAAATTTTTCAACGACTTCCATCAAAGGAATATCGTGAAATAACAAATTGTTCTCAGAAACATTAAATTCCTCCGTAGGAAAATATAATGTCTGATCAATAAGTTCCGAGTACTTTATTTTCATTTCTAAACAAGTGAATTAAGAAATGCAAAATTGCTAAAAAAGTTTGATTTCTGAGCGTTAAATTTATTATAATTTTCTTCAGAAATTCAGATACATCCTTTTACCTGCATTTGCCGGAATATCTTATGCTGCCATCTTCAGTATCCATATAAAATGGAATAATACGGAGATTGAAAAGCAAATAATTTCAAGACACTGTTTTTCATCAGCGAAACAAAAAACACACAAAACCCTTTATATCAGACAGTTTTAATGATTTTGAATGAAAATTATAAACCTTTTTCAACTCAAAAACGAAATATATTTATATTTCACATTATTATCAGTTAAATTATAAAAATAACACAACAAATTAATTAAATAAATGAATTTAATTCAATTTTTAGTGATTTTATTTTGCATATTCATTTTTTTTATTCGTTATTTACAATTCAAAAAAAACAAAATTTTATGAAAAAAAACCTACTTTTAGCCGCCATGTTATTTTCGGTGGGTGCTGTTGCACAAAACCGTCTTGAAGTGGTAAGTAATTTTCTGAAAACAACAGCAGTGAATCAGAAAATAATCAGCTCTCCGGTTGAATACAATGTCATCAATGATCATGAAACAATTAACGGGGCCGAGTATGTAAAAGTGCAGCAAAAAATCAATGGAATTCCTGTTTACCAGACTTTTGGAACATTTTCATTAAAAAACGGAAAGGTACAGAATTTCAACAATAATTTTGTTGCTTTCCCGAAAGGCAAAATGTTAGCATCATCTCCTGGACTACAAGCTGCCGAAGCTGTTGAAAGATTTGCACGGAAATCAGGGAAAAATTTCATTCTTATTAAAAACACCGATGATCTCGAAAAAAACACAGAACAATTAAAACAGAAAATTACAGGTAATGATGTTGCTTTCATAGAAAATTCACCCTCCTACCTTGTATATTATAACCACAACAATCAGCTGAAACTCGCCTGGCTTTTACTTACAGATATTAAGACACCAGGGGCAGCCGATGAACACGGCCATCAGATTTCTGCTTTTGAAACGGTAATCGATGCCCAAACCGGAGATTTATTATCAAAAAATTCCATCATCAATTCCTGTACATTTGAACCTGGTTTTCAGAATAAGAATGTTTACCAAAACGATCCGAAGGATTTTGAATGGATCACTAAAGAATATCAGACCGCACCTTATTCGGGGGATGGCTCTTACCGGGTAGTTCCCGCGAACTTTAACAGTCCGCTTGATCATGCCTATACCCTGCTGAGCAATGTTACAGATCCAACGGCTTCCGTTGAAGGCTGGCATAAAAAACTGAGCTATGCCACCAATCCCGCAGTGACTGATGAATATACTATTGGCAACAACTCACATGTCGGATATGATCTAAACGGAGCGTATAGTGATTTGATAGGTTCGCTGGGAGCATTCGCTCTTTTCATGAATAAATCATCTATTAAAAACGAAACAAAAGGAAATAATTACGTCTTCGATTTCCAGAATCCCGGAAATTCAACGAACTATAATCCTCTTGCATACACTGATCTTGCCAGTACCCAGATGTTTTATTCAACTAATTTTATTCATGATATACTTTATTATCATGGCTTTACACCTGCGGCAGGAAGTTTCCAGGCTAATACGGGAGAAGGCAATAATTTAATAGGATTTACGACATCAGGCTTAGGACAGACCAGATCTGTAAATAATGCAGTGATGGGATATTCTGCCTCACTGTTAAAAAATCCTACTTCACTATTCTTTACTTTCGAGACGCCCAATAATGCCGGAGTAATGAGTATTTCCCAGGGACCTATGGCCGGGCATTATCAGGGGATAATGGGAAATAACAACTTTCCATATACCACATCCAATGTTACAGGAGATCTTGTTTTATACAACGACGGAGCCGGTGGGGACCCGAATGACGGATGCGAGGCAGCTGTCAATTCTTCTGAATTTGCCAATAAGATCGTTGCAGTGAACAGAGGTACCTGTAATTTTTCTGATAAGGTAAATAAAATCAAGGATTTTAATCCTAAAGGAATTATAATTCTCAATAACCTAGCAACTGATATGTCCGGTGCTATTGATACAGGTACTCCCTCTTTAATGATACCGGTAGTCGGAGTGAACAAAGGGATCGGTGATCAGATCCGGACTGCCCTGGGAAGTAATCAGACCGTTACCTCTACTCTTCCGGGTGCAGGTTTTGCTATTACCAAAAGAAACGGCGGTTTAGACAGCCAGGTCATCCTGCATGAATACACCCATGCCGTAAGCAAGCGCCTGATGAATGATGCCCAGACCGGAGAAGAACAGATGGGAGAAGGCTGGAGCGATTATTTCGCCATTAATCTCACCCAACAGCCAAGCCAGACAGCCACTGATCAGATCAATATGGGTTCCTATGCATTCGGTGGCGGGGGTATGCGTATACTTCCCTATACTACGAATATGTCTGTAAATCCTCACACTTATGATTATCTGAAAATAATAGGTCCCGGTAGCAGTCTGATGCATCCAACAGGTTATTTGTGGGCATTGATGTTGTGGGAAATGCATTGGGCACTGGTTAACAAATACGGTTTCAATCCGGATATTAAAGGATCAACCGGAGGAAATAATATTGCACTCAATCTGGTTATCCAGGGTATGAAAACCGGAGTACCGAATCCAGGATTCGTAGATGGAAGAAACGCCATTCTGCAGGCCGATGACGCTTTATACGGAGGACAGAACAAATGTGACATCTGGAGAGCCTTCGCCAAAAGAGGATTAGGATACAGTGCCATACAGGGAACTTCAGCTTCACGTACAGACGGCACCGAAGCATTTGATATGCCTCCTGCCAATGTTCTGAACTGCCCTACACTGGCTGTGAACGAAGTTATCAAAAATGAACTGTCTATATTCCCTAATCCGGCCAAAGACGTTGTATACATCAATACCAAAGATAAATTAAGCAAAGCAGAATTTATTGATATGGCCGGACGTGTGATCTCAAGACAAAATCTTCAGCAGGAAGGAAATAAAGCACAGGTTAACACTTCTGATTTACTTAAAGGAACCTATATCCTGAAGATTTATACTGAAAAAGGTGAGATCACTAAAAAAGTGATTAAAAATTAGATCACTCAAATACTTATAAGGCGCTTATTCATCCGATTATACTGAAGCCGGGGCAGAAAATATTCTGTTCCGGCTTTTTACAGCCTGTCAATCCGTAAACTTTCTGATATATTCTTCCCTCTGAGGGTCGGAAATTCCCAGAACCACCCTTATATACTCATCTGCTGAACCGTACTTTTTATGGATCTCATCAAATGCAGCATCTAAATATCTCTTTTCTACCCAGCTCAATTTTTCCAGCACCTGAATATCCATTTTCGGATAGAGAAAGTGGAGCGTGTTCGCAAGACCCAACCTCTTCTTTACAAGCACTTCCCTGTAATTATTAGATAAAAGATATTCATTGTAAACAGTTGCCCTGTCGAATTTCAGGATGGTAAGAATCAGTGCTGTAATCAGCCCTGTTCTGTCTTTACCTGCTGTACAGTGATAGAGAACAGGATGATCCGATTCAAGAATTTCAGTAATGATCTTCTTGATTATTTCAGGATTTTCTGTGACATATTCACGGTAAAAATCTATCATTTTCTGATCTGCATCAGAACCATTTACTTTCCCTTTCAATACAAGCTTTTTAGCCTGATCCAGCTGATCTCCCTCATCTTCAAAAGCAGAATAATTCCTGTATACAATGCCTTCCGGAAGATGATCCGGTTTCTGAGCAATTTCTTTTGAGTTTCTGAGATCAATAATCTCTTTGATTCCCAGATTCCGGAGCTTATCAAATGATTTCTTTTGAAGCTGATGAAGATGACCGCTTCTGTAAAACAAACCCGGTTTTAAAGTTCTTCCGTCGGTATTTCTGATATTTCCAGTCGTTCTGAAATTAACAACTTTCTTTATTACAGATTCTTTTTCTACTCCATTAACTCCATATTCAGGTTTCTCAAAATGCTGTGATGTACAGGAGAGAGCACTGTATAATGAAATACACACGGCTGATATTCTGACAAGTTTTTTCATTATTCAATTCGGACCTGAAAATAACAGGTTTTTGATGCTTTTATTGGTTACGCTTCATACAAATTTACGGAAACAGAATTTGCCAGGCTTTGGGATGATATTATATAGGCGGATTAAAGTCTGCCTCTATTGAATAGATTTTATATACCAGACCTTTGTGTATATCTTTAATATACCTGATTTCCTGCTGTTATTGAGACTTCAGATAAGTATTGCCTACAAAAATGAGCAGATCTCCTTTTTCGTATTCAATAGAAACCTCATCCTCTATGGCAAAATTGCGGGTCAGCAGATTGGCGGTTACATTTGCATTTCCATTATTCAAAGGCCAGTTCAGCCCTCTTGTGGTGATGTTTTCTACAAACGGAAAGGGATAGAGTGAAATCAGCCTGCCTTTCACTCCTTTAATCACAAAGTTTTTCGGAATGAAATAATATTCTGAAAATTCATCATAAAATTTAATATTCATGCGGTCTTTAAAACGGTAAGCTACCGTAAGATTTCCTAAAAAATGATCCTGCTCTCCTCCGCTTCCTCCCAATACATCTACATGGGTACAACCCCGCTCCAGAATAATATCCAGTGCTTTATGAAAATCTGTTCTTTCCTGATCGGGAGTATGGATAAATTTACCTTCATAGATATTTTCATCTGATCCGATATGGGAATCAAAATCGCCGGAGATAAAATCCAGCTTATCTAAAGGGAAATTCAGATCTTTCAGATAATGAAAAGCACCGTCTGTACAGGCAATAAGATTATAATTTTCCGGATCGGGAAAAGATGCCGGAGCTTTTCCGTTGATGAACAGTAATGCTTTATCTTTCATTCGGATTCCAGTATTCCTCCGGTTCACTGTTCAGTTTGGATACATATCTGGCCAGTACGAAAAGATAATCTGAAAGACGGTTCAGGTATTTGATCAGTTCCGGACGCACCTCTTCGGATTCATTTAAAAATACAAGAGAGCGTTCTGCCCTTCTGCAGATAGTTCTTGCCGCATGTAAAAATGTTGCCGGTTTTCCTCCTCCCGGAAGAATAAAATACTGAAGAGGTTCCAGTTTTTCATCAAAGGCATCCATCCACTGCTCCAGTTCTTCAATTTCTGTTTCTGAAATCACCAATGGCAGACGGGATTTTCCGTTGGCCAACATGAGTTTATCCACCGGAGTTGCCGCTTCAGAACCTACCGTAAAGAGATCAAACTGAATTTTCTTTAACTGCTTCAATACTTCTTCATCCTCAATGTGGCTTTTAGCAATCCCGATAAAGGAATTAAGTTCGTCAATATTTCCGTAACTGTCCACTCTTGCACTGGCTTTGGATACTCTCGTTCCTCCATACAATGCAGTCTGTCCTTTATCTCCTGTTTTTGTATAAATTTTCATAGGCACTAAAATACCTATTTTTTATACAATCTGCAATGTACTTCTGATTTTAATCGTACACCGGTAAGGAAATTAAAATGCCCTCCAAACTTCAAATGTACAGGGTTCCCAATATAAAATATTTCATTCCGGAACAGTCTTTTAACTTTTAAAAGAATTTGACGGCATATAAAAGGCAGGCTGTGATAAAAGATAAGATGCAATAAATAAAATACATCATGATGTAATAAGAGAATTTCTGTTCCTTACCGGTAAAAAAGTTAATCACCACCAAAGCTATGGTAAGCAAAAATCCGGCACCCACGGAACAAATACCTAAAAGAAGGTAAACATCACTTTCATTAAATATACTAATATCAGACATAATTCAAATTGGCATCAGGAGTTTAAATGTAGAAGGCCGGAAATTGTTTTCAGTTACAGATATTTTTATCCCGAACCGAGATAATTATATTAAATGTAACCAGATCTCCTGTCATCATTATTTACTGATTTCTACGTATTGTATGACGGTCCGGTTTTTGGGATTATAGATGATCGTACTGTTGTAAGGAAACCTTTTCAGCTTGTAATATTCTATATTTTTATCGTTTTTAATGTCTTCCAGGAAGCTGGTATCAAAGGTATTTTCGGGAAGGAATTTAGAGATAAAGCTTATTTTATCAATGATGCTCTGCCCGTCAATTTTACGGGCTGTTTTATCAGATTTGCTTTCATCCGTGGAGGGTCTGCTTTCAAGAAAAGGGAGCAATACTGAGATATCTGATTTATACTTTAGAACATACCCCTCAGAACCGTTGGGAAATTTGAATTTCTTTCCGGTGTCTTCCGTTACAATTGCTTTTTCTGCCCCGGGAAATACTTCACTGAACTTTACATCCTGCGAGTTGGTTAAAGAATTGATGGATTCGTTTACCGTTTTCTTCACGGTTTCCTCTACAGCCTGCTGTGCTTTCTGCTGCACGGTTTCTGTTGTTTTCTGAACAGTCTGGTCTATTTTTTCTTCTATCTTGTTACAGGATGCCAGTAAAAACACAGGAATAACGGACAAAATATACTTCTTCATCTTTAATGATTTCTTTATGATATACTTTCCTGTTAACGCAAAAACCAGTCCGTAAATTTCAACGGAATAAAAATATTTTCAATCTAAAAAATCCTGCTGACAAACTGTTGTCATAACCCCGGCTTACCTTTGTATCAACAATAACAAACAAAAACGATACAATTATGACAACTACCGCAACAATCACAAAACAATTCATGACATCCGGACAGTTATTAGAGCACTGGCAGGGGCACAGAAACCTGACAAGAAGAGTTATTGAAGCTTTTCCTGAAAAAGAATTATTTGAATTTTCCGTAGGCGGCATGAGACCTTTTGCCAAACTGGCCGTAGAACTGATCAGCATCGGAGGACCTGCTCTGAAAGGAATCATTGAAAAAAATATGGAAGCCTATAACGAAGAAGGCTTCAACCCTAAAACCAAAGAAGACATCTTAAAGAAATGGGATGAAGAGACGGAAGTGATCAATCATTATTTCAGTCAGATCACGGAAGAGCGTTTCCAGGAAACATTCAATCTGTTCGGGCAGTATGAATTCCCGGTATATCAGAACATTCTTTATTTTGTAGACAACGAAATCCATCACCGTGGGCAGGGGTATGTTTACCTCAGAGCTTTGGGAATTGAGCCGCCGTTCTTCTGGGAAAGATTCTAGTATAGCAAAATAAAGGCGAAAAGTGAACCGGCCGGTAAAACTTTTTATTCTTCAATAATAATCATATCAAATTAAACTGCAACAAAACTCATTTTACAGTTTTTGCTACCGGTTTGCAATTTTGCCTTTTCATTTTTTATCACAATATTATTCAGCTAAATCATTATTGCCTTAACCTCAGCACAGCAGTGCTGGGGTTTTTACTGATGTTTATCTGAGATTCTTGAAATGAGATCATTTAATTTCAGCCTGAGACTTTCCGGTTCCAGAACCGTTGCATAATCGGCAAAGGTAATCAGCCAGCGGGGAAAGCCTTCCTTGATCCATTCTGTTTCAAAAGTCAGTTCCACTCCATCCTCTCTTTCCGTTTCTTCAGTTAAACCATAGTATTTTTTTGAATTGACCAGGTGCCCCATAATTTTTTTATCTACCAGCAGCTTCACTTTGGTCTTATTGCCATTTCCGCTTTTCCTGTAATCATTGATCTGGCCGTATTCCTGCAGAAATGGAATCTGGGTTTTCATAATCTGAAGAATTCTGTCTACCCGGAACTGCCTGAAATCTTTTCTCAGGGTACAGAATGCCATAATATACCAGTAATTGAATTCAAAAAATACGCCTACCGCTTCAATAGTCCTGTCTGTAACCCTGGAATCTACTGTTTTATACTCAATCATCAGCTGGGTTTTATCGGCAATGCTTTCCAGGATTGTCGGCAGGACATTTTTAACATGATCTTCCGGTCCGGCATGATGACTGAAGACATCAATCTGTTTCTCGATATTCCGGATCAGGTTTTTATCCGAATGTCTCAGTACGGAACGCACCTTTTCCATCGCTGTCTGATAATGGTTTCCCAAGCTCTGATGGGAGAATTTCTGCATCAGTTTTTCAGCGGTAATAAAGCTTAACACCTCTTCTTTGGTAAACATCACCGGCGGAAGTTTATAGCCGTCCATCAGGGAATAGCCGTTTCCGGCCTCTCCAATAATCGGAATCCCTGCATTTTCAAGGGTTTTCACATCACGGTAGATCGTTCTGATACTGACATCGAATTTTTCTGCCAGGTCCTGTGCTCTGACTGTCGGTTTCGACTGCAGTTGCGTGAGAATAGCCGTTACCCTGTCCAGTTTTTTAAGATAGTGATCGTTCATAATTGCTCAGGCAAATCTATTATTCTTTTTTGATCTTCCGAAGATAAAATCAGCAGTTTTTTAATTTTCTAATTCTCTTTAAAGGTATTGACCAGCTTATCCAGATTCAGACTTCTGGCGGATGCATCAAAAATCTCCCGGTAGGTTCCGTTAGCCAGTACCAGCTCATCATGAGTACCGCTTTCCACCACTCTTCCTTTTTTCATCACATAAATTTTATCAGAATCCAGGATCTGGGAAAGGGAGTGGGAAATAATGATCACGGTACGTCCTTCCTTAATGGCATCCAGTGAATTTTTGATCTGCTCGGTAGCAATAGCATCCAGACTGGCGGTTGGCTCATCAAGGAAAATAACCGGAGGATTCTTCAGGAATAACCGGGCAATGGCAATTCTCTGCTGCTGCCCTCCTGAAAGCTGTGTCGCATCATGCTGATAACCGTCCGGAAGATCCAGGATCTGATCATGCAGATAAGCTTTTCTCGCTGCTTCCTGAATTTCGTCAAAACCCGCATTCATATCCCCATATCTGATATTATCTTCTATACTTCCCTGGAAAATATGGTTTCTCTGAAGCACCAGGCCGAGGTCATTCCTCAGAAAGGTATTGTTATATTCATTTAAATTCACACCATCCAAAGATATTTCCCCGGAATCAGGAAGATAAAATTTACACAGAAGATTGATCACCGTTGATTTTCCGGCTCCGCTCAGTCCTACCAGTGCTGTGGTTTTTCCGTTTTCGAATTTCATGGAAACATCATGCAGGGCCTGTGTTCCGTTCGGATAGCTAAAATTCACATTCTTCAATTCGAAGGTTCCTTTGATCTGTTTTTCTACAAAAGTTCCGTTCTGCTCGGTTTCATCGTCAGCGTTCAGGATGTCAAAATAACCTTCCGCATAGATCATGGCATCGTTCATATCATCATAGATCCTGTGCAGCTGGCGGATAGGTGCCGAAACGTTGTTGAACAGCATGATATGAAGCATAATAGCTCCGATCGTCATCTGCTGATCCAGCACAAGATACACCGTCAGAAGAATAATCAGAACCACTCCAAACTGTTCGATAAAAGTTTTTAATCCGTCGTAAATAAAGTTTGTTTTCCGGGTAAACATCTGGCTTTCCATGAGCTCCATCTGAAGATCATACTGCTTTTTTCCTTCAAATTTTTCCCGGACAAAACTTTTGATGACCATGATCGAATTGATCAGGTTCAGCAGGCCGGAAGTTTTTCTTTCTCTCTGATTTCTCAGCTGCCGTCTTACTCCGCTCAGTTTTTTAGCCTGTAAAGAGCTGATGTAAAAATAGATCGGAACAATGATCGTAGAAACCATGCCCACATATACATTCTGCATATACATAATGATAAGTGCTATGATCGCGTTGGAAAAAAGCGGAAGAATGTCAATGAAAAAATTCTGTACCAGCTTTGTCAGGCTTTCAATTCCGCGGTCTATCCTGATCTGCAGTTTTCCGGACTCGTGATTTTCATCGTTAAAATAAGCCACCTTATACGTAAGAATCTTATCAATTGCCGACTGTGCCAGAACGGAACTCACATTGATCCTTATTTTTTCCCCATAAAATTTCTGTCCGAAATTGATGAAGATATTAAGGAGCTCTTTTCCGAGTAAAATAACAGAGATCACAACAAGAATATGAATTCCTTCTGACATCGGATGTGGAAGATGGGTAAGCTTTGTGACCTCATCCACTGTATATTTCAGCACAATCGGATTGACCTGTGCAGCGAGGGCTCCCAAAAAAGTAAGGAATAAGGTCCCATAGATCATTAACCGGTAAGGTCTGATAAAAGGAACAAGCTGTTTATAAATTCCGAATAAAGTAACTGTTCTGTTAAAAGGTTTTGCCATAGAATTTATTTTAACTGAAAAACGTACCGTTTCTGAAGAGAAGGTACGTTTTATTCTATTTTTCAGCAAATATTTATTTTCTTTTTGCTTTAGTTTCAGGAGATGTGTAGGCCGGTATCAGTTTTTGCATCTTTTTCCGGGCATAGTTTTTTAGCTGTAAAAGTTAAAAAAACGATATAAAACCAATATTTTGCCACCATTGCGATAAAAATAAAGAGTTATCCCTCGTAGAAATACGTTGTCAGGTAATGCAGTTCAGGTTTGCCGGCCGCTTTGGATTCTGCTTCAGCATGTTCAAGGGAATACATGGCGGTCAGTTCTTTTTTTTGGAAAACAAAGGAGTTGTTGGCATTTTTATCAACTACATCGTTGAAGATATGTTCAATCTCTGAATTGCCTAATGAAGCAAAACCGATGTCTTCGAAACCATACATTAATCTCAGGTCGTCAAACTGGCTGAAATGATTGTCTACAAACCCCTGAAGCTGGGATTTGGAATCAAAATTTCCTGCCCAGATATTGTAGACGTATTTTTTCTTTTTCGGTTTGTCCAGAATACTCTGGTATACGAAGTTTTCCCCCAGATAAGCTTCTCTTACCTGCGGATCATTGGCCAGGTCTTCAGGAAGTCCTTCTTTCAGGATCTTTCCTTCAAACATAATGTATGTTTTGTTGGTGATCGCCAGGGTTTGCTGTACGTTGTGGTCGGTAATAAGGATCCCGATATTTTTGTCCACAAGGCTTCTTACGATCTTCTGGATATCTTCTACCGCAATCGGGTCAACTCCAGCGAAAGGCTCATCAAGAAGGATAAAGTTCGGGCTTGTAGCCAGACATCTTGCGATCTCGGTACGTCTTCTTTCTCCTCCTGAAAGAAGATCTCCCCGGTTTTTACGGACGTGCTGCAATGAAAACTCTTCGATCAGCTCATCGCATTTGATCTGCTGTTCACGCTTTGAGAGCTTGGTAAGCTGTAAAACGCCCATGATATTTTCTTCCACGGACAGTTTTCTGAAAACGGAGGCTTCCTGAGCCAGATATCCGATACCCTTTTGGGCACGCCGGTACATGGCATCGGTAGTGATTTCCTGTTTATCAAGGAAAATTTTTCCTGAAGTAGGCTTTACCAGTCCTACGATCATATAAAATGAAGTGGTTTTTCCGGCTCCGTTCGGGCCCAGCAAACCAACAATTTCGCCCTGTTGAACCTGTACAGAAACGCCTTTTACCACTTTTTTAGGACCGTATTCCTTGATCAAATTTTCTCCTCGTAAAATCATAGCGCAAATATAGAAAAGTAAACGAATAAAGTAAACCTTTTTATTAACATTTAACTTGTTTCCTCGTCTGAAAAATCAGGTGATAAACATCGGAAAATTACCAGACTTTACTTAATTTTAACCCACCAAACCAAGAATTTAATTATGATGCAAAGCAACCAAGAACTTACAGACCTGCTGGCGCTGGACCTCGGCATTAATATCGTCAACAGACGCCCTTATGCCAAAGAAGTTTTCAAATGGCAGGATATGGACCTTCTTCCCCACTCTTCAGCAGATACCTTATTATGTGAAATCTTTGAATGGAACGGAAGAAACTGGCGGACAACGGGAAATAACCTCATCGGTTATCTATTTTCAGACGGAATGCTGAATACAGTGAAAGAACAGCTCATCCATACCCCAAAACATCCTGCCCTGATTCCCGATTTTGAATTCACGAAAGACAGCATGATCGAATACGGACTTTCGTTACCTTCTTTATTCAATATCGGTGTGAACGGAAATATCAGAAATGCAAAAAGTTTTTCAGTACGGGTAAACGGGGTTACCAGATCCAGAGTCACCAATATTGATTCTCCCGGAATTGAAATTCTGAAGAGCTATTCTTCATTCACTCAAAGCAAATCCAAGACCTACCGGAAAAATATTAAGTTTAATTATTTGAGTACCTCTCTTTTCTATGCCGAAAGTGTGGAAATTTACCTGGAAAAAGAATCTGCGGTTGGACTGAATGTAAGTTTTCAGACCCAGAATGTGGAAGTAGATGCTAAAATCGATACGGATACTACAAAACATTTTGTCCTGAAATATTCCGGAAACCAGGCTCCTTTTGCCGCAAAATTCACCAAAGGAAAAGATTTCAACATCATGTGATAAAATTTTATTATTTTAGACTTACCAAAAGTCTAAAAAAATTGATTATGAAAAAACTCACGAAAAAAGATCTGAAAAAGATCAACGGCGGAGACATAAGACCGCCTGATCGTAATGGAAACTGTCCTGCAGGATGGTATTTGTGCCCTACGAATATCTGTGTGGATGATGACGGAGGCAATAATCCGATTTATCCGGGCCATCCCCATTATCACGCCTGTTTCGGCTATTAAAGAACAAAACACCTCAATTTCTGAGGTGTTTCTTTTTTATAAGGGACAATATATTTATTTATTTAAAAGCATTGCCGCTTCTTTGGCAAAATAAGTAAAGATCATATCTGCTCCGGCTCTTTTGAAGCAGGTAAGGCTTTCAATGATTGTTTTATCGTTATCCAGCCAGCCGTTCTGGGCTGCCGCTTTTACCATTGCATATTCTCCACTTACGTTATAAACAGCAATCGGAAGTTCAATAGCTTCGCGCACTTTGGAAACGATATCCAGGTAAGGAAGTCCGGGTTTGATCATGATGATGTCTGCTCCTTCTTCGATATCTTTATAGACTTCATTCAATGCTTCACGGGAGTTGTGGAAATCCATCTGATATGTCTTTTTATCTTTCGGAATCTCCATATTGTCTTTCGGAGCGCTGTCCAGAGCACTTCTGAACGGTCCGTAGAATGAACTTGCATATTTCGCGGAATAGCTCAGGATTCCTACATCTGTAAATCCGCTTTCTTCCAAAGCTTCACGGATAACCTGTACTCTTCCGTCCATCATATCGCTTGGTGCCACAATGTCAGCTCCTGCTTCTGCATGTGACACAGACATTCTGGCCAATGCATCATTGGTAGCATCATTGATGATTTTTCCGTTTTCTATGATTCCGTCATGTCCGTAAATGGAATAAGGATCCAGTGCCACATCAGGCATTACGATCATTTCCGGAACGGCATCTTTAATCGCTCTGATGGTTTTCTGCATCAGTCCGTCTCTGTTCCACGCTTCTTTTCCTGTATTGTCTTTCAGATGTTCAGACACTTTCATGTACAGATTGACCGATTTTATGCCCAAAGAAAATAATTCCTTACATTCTTTCACTGTCAGATCGATGCTCCTTCTGAAAATTCCCGGCATCGACGGGATTGCTTCCTGCTGGTTTTCGCCCTCCATTACGAAGATAGGCATTACAAAATCATCCGTTGTAAGCACATTTTCTCTTACCAAACTTCTGATGGATCCGTTCACTCTAAGCCTTCTATTTCTTGAATGTATCATTTTGGAATACTTTTTGAATAAGTTTATGCAAATTTACTACAAGTTCAATAAAAAACTATTGCATGGAATTGTAGAATTTGTTATTTTTGTTTTAATACATTCGAGAAATTATAATTTTGATGAAAAAACTTTTACTTTTATTTATATTTATAGGCACTTTTGTTGGTTTTTCCACCAATTTAAAAGCTCAGTTGAGAGAGCCTGGTTCCCTGTCACAGAAGGCTGATGACGGTGTTCTGGTTGCTTATCCGAATCCTGCGAAGGATTATCTGCTGATTAAAGCTAAAGATTCTTCCCTGAAAATCAAAAGTGTCACCTTCTATTCTATTTTAGGAATGCAGGTGGCCAGTTACAGTGTCAATATGAATTCCGGAGAGATCAATATTGAGAAACTGAAACCCGGAAAATATCTGATTCGCTATATTTTAAGCGATAATACCCAAAAGGTAACTCAAATTGTAAAACAATAAATTTAAATCCTGATAATCATCAGGATTTTTTCTTTTGCATTCATTCTGTTTCAATAATTCCGTAACTTACGGAACTTTTGTAGAATAAGGAATACAAATTGGAACGGGCACAGCGTTTAATCCGGAACCGGATTAAAATATAAAGCCAGGACGAAGGGTAAATCTGAAAATGTATCAACAGACATTCTTTATCTGTATTTATCCTTGTGATATATATTTCTTCCAATTTTTGCTATTTCCTTCTTTTACAGACTCACTGTAAAAAACAATTTAATGCTAAAAGCTGAACATATCAGAAAGACCTATAATGCAGGAAAAAAAGTAGCATTGGATGATTTCAGCATCCATGTTCCGAAAGGCAGCATTTATGGTCTTCTAGGTCCGAACGGAGCCGGAAAAACTTCTTTTATCCGTATCATCAATCAGATTACCCAGGCCGATTCCGGAGATATATGGATCAACGGGGACAAACTTAATCCAGATCACATCAGAGACATCGGTTATATGCCTGAAGAAAGAGGGCTGTATAAAAATATGACGGTGGGAGACCAGCTTCTTTATTTCGGAGAACTGAAAGGAATGAGCAAAAATGATGCACTGAATGAGGCAAAAAAATGGTTTGACAAACTGCATATCGACCAATGGTGGAAAAAGAAACTTTCTGAACTCTCCAAAGGGATGGCACAAAAGATCCAGTTTGTGGTAACGGTTCTTCACAGACCTCATCTTCTGATTCTGGATGAACCTTTTTCAGGTTTTGACCCGGTAAACGCGAATCTCATCAAAGATCAGATCATTGATCTTAAAAACAACGGAACGACGATTATTCTTTCTACCCACAGAATGGAAAGTGTGGAAGAAATGTGTGACTATGTCGCGCTGATCAATAATTCTAAAAAGATTATTGACGGAAGGGTTTTTGATGTCAGAGAAAAATTCAAAAAGAATATTTTCGGGGTTACGCTTTCGGAAGTAGACGAGACCAGGTTTGATCATTTCAAGACTCAATATGAGATTTTCAATTTCTCCAATGAAAACAATCTGGTTTCTTTTGAACTGAAAAATGAAAGCGGGCAAAATGATATTCTGATGGATCTGGTACACATTGGTAAAGTAAGATCTTTTGACGAAAGAATTCCGAGTATGAATGAAGTGTTTATTAATGCTGTAAGTAACCATTCTTAATTTTATGAACAATATTTTTTTAATTACAAAAAGGGAATTTCTTACACAGGTTAAGAAAAAATCCTTCATTATACTGACACTTCTGGCTCCCCTGCTACTGGTTGCTTTCGGTGGAGTGATCGGGCTTATGTTTAAAGCGAATGAATCTCACAGTGTGATTGAGGTGGTGGATAAAAGCGGGCTGTTTAAGGACCGGCTGAAGTCTAATGACAAACTCAATTATGTATTTGTTTCTGCGGCAGACGAGAAGTCAAAGATCAATAATCTGAAAGAGAATGAATCTCTGGACGGGATCCTGATACTTCCGGAACTTGCAGGACAGGATTACGAAGGTCTTCAGAACAGCACAAGACTGGTAGTCAACAGCAAAATAGGTTTTGATACCAAACAGAAAATCGTTTCCGATATTACGGATGTTATTAAAAAGGAAAAGATAAAACAACTGGGTATTCAGGAGAAGCAACTGAATGACCTGGACAAAGGCTTTACTTTAAAGACGATTAATGTTTCTGAAAATAATAAGGAAGATTCGGATCTTGCTTTCGGGGTAAAAAGCGGATTAAGTATTCTTCTGATGTATGTAACCTTCATGTTCATTATTATTTACGGAGTAAGGGTAATGAGAAGTGTTCTTGAGGAGAAGAACAACCGTGTGGTGGAAATCATCATCTCATCGGTAAAGCCATTTGAGCTGATGATGGGAAAAATTCTTGGGGTAACGCTTGTAGCCCTGACACAGTTTGTGATCTGGATCACGATGTCCGTTATCGGAGCTTTGGTCCTTAATACAGGATTTTCTTCGATTCAGAAAAACATTCCCGGCGGCAGTGAGGAAATGGCCAGTAAACTGGATTTTGCACAGATTGCCACACAGGTTTCCCACAGTCTTCTGGAACTGAATTTTCCGCTGATCATCTTCGTATTTATTGTATTTTTCCTTCTTGGATATATTTTTTACAGCTCTATTTATGCTGCTATCGGTTCTGCCGTGGATAATGAAACGGAAACCCAGCAGTTTACTTTATTTGCGATTTTACCACTTTCCTTAGGAATGTACGGAAGTTTTTCCTTAATGAACAATCCTGACGGACCTCTTGGGTTCTGGCTGTCTATTATTCCGTTTACTTCTCCGGTAGCAATGATTGCAAGAATACCGTTTGGCGTTCCGGCCTGGCAGATTGCCCTGTCTATCGTGTTATTGCTGGGAACAACAGTTTTCATGATCTTTTTAGCCGGAAAAATTTACCGTGTGGGGATTCTGATGTATGGTAATAAAGCTACGCTGAAGGAGATCTGGAAGTGGATCAAGGGATAAAGATCAGTCTCGAAAGAATATTTTGGATTTAAGGCAAAGATTTCTATGTATAGGCCGTGTTGATTTCAGGAAGCAAAGGATAGCATCAACTTCGTTGATTCGATGAAGCGGATGGATAAGCATACTGCTTTATTTCCTTTTTGATTTTCATATTTTTGTCTTTTAAAAAACTTCAGAATAATAAAAAAGATGAATTAACCAAACTTCTTATATCGAAATAAAAACTCCCGGAAAAGTCCGGGAGTTTTTTTATGATGAATAATAATTATTCTATTTGAAGATATAGCTTAAGCTTATGCCCAGAACCTGTTCAGATTTCTTTTTGCTGGTACCTCCTTTTTCTTTGGCAAGGTCAGGATAGGTATCTGAAAGACCTAAGTCGTATTTCAGGGTCAGTTCAAGCTGTCTCTTGTAGCTGTAACCGATTCCCAATCCCAGAGCGAAATTGAAGCTTGACGCTTTTCCGCTTACTGCCGGGTAAAGAGGATCTGTTACATCCGGATCATAGTAAGGTCTGCTTACCGGTGCATTTTTAACGTTCTGGTTTAAGAGAAAGTTAAATCTTGGACCAATCATTCCGAAGAATTCCGATTCAGCTTCTGAAAAGTATCCTTTGAAATAGACCGGTACGCTCAGGTAATTGTTGGCGTATACCGCATCATAACCGTCTTTTCCTTTAGCATCTTTATCTTTTCCGGTTTCTCCTGCACCATAGTACGTTACTTCCGGCTGTAAAAAGAACTGGTTGGCCTTTCCGATCGGGATGAGAGCCAAAGCTCCGCCCTGAAATGTATATCTGGCACCGGAAGGGTTATGGGCATTCCTTACACGGGAATAATTACCTCCGGCAGTGACCCCGAATCTTGTGCTTCCAAAATCGATCTGGGCAAAAGAAAGGGTAGAAACAGCCAATGCTGAGGCTAATAAAAGTTTTTTCATATTGTATTGGTTTTGTAGCTTATTATCCAAGGATTTTTGCAACAGTGGCACCGATGTCAGCAGGAGAATCTACAACGTTGATTCCGTTTTCTCTCATGATTTCCATTTTAGCCTGAGCTGTATCTTCAGCACCGCCTACGATAGCACCGGCGTGTCCCATTGTTCTTCCTTTAGGAGCAGTCTGTCCTGCGATAAATCCTACAACCGGTTTGTTAGATCCGCTTGCTTTGTACCATCTTGCCGCTTCTGCTTCAAGACCACCACCGATTTCACCAATCATTACGACTGCTTCAGTTTCAGGGTCGTTGATGAATAGTTCAAGAGCTTCTCTGGTTGTAGTTCCGATGATCGGGTCACCACCGATACCGATAGCAGTAGAGATCCCGTATCCGGCTCTTACTACCTGATCAGCTGCTTCATAGGTAAGGGTACCTGATTTTGAAACGATACCTACTTTACCTTTTTTGAAAACGAATCCCGGCATGATACCAATTTTAGCTTCTTCAGAAGTAATGATTCCCGGACAGTTCGGACCGATTAATCTGCAGTCTCTGTCAGCGATATAAGATTTTACTTTTACCATATCTGCTACGGGGATACCTTCAGTAATACATACGATTACTTTGATACCTGCTTCAGCAGCTTCCATAATTGCATCGGCAGCAAATGCAGGCGGTACGAAAATGATACTTACGTTGGCACCTGCTTTTTCAACAGCATCAGCTACTGTATTGAATACCGGCTTTCCTAAGTGCTCGCTTCCTCCTTTTCCCGGAGTAACACCACCTACAACGTTTGTTCCGTATTCAATCATCTGACCAGCGTGGAAAGTACCTTCGTTCCCTGTAAATCCTTGTACAATTACTTTAGAATCTTTGTTTACTAAAATTGACATTTTATTGTTGTTTTAATTTATTTAAATATTTTATTAATGCTCACAAATTTACTTAAATTTCTTTGATTTTGGATAAAACCTTCGGAATTGTTTATTTGAGATTTCTCAGTTTTACTTCTTTTTTGAGGTAGCCTTTAAAATCTTCTGCGAACATCCCGATATAGGTTCCTTTTTTAAGGTCCCGGTTTACTCCGGTCTTGCCTAGCAGGACGGATCCGCTTTCGATGGTATTGCCGGAAGCAATGCCCACCTGACCCCAAAGTGTAACCTCATCACCGATGATACAGCAGCCGGCCACTCCTGCCTGTGAAGCGATAAGACATCTTTTTCCGATCACGGTATCATGCCCTATCTGAATCTGGTTATCCAGAACCGATCCTTCACCTATAATTGTGGAATCCGTAACTCCGCGGTCGATGGTACATCCATTTCCGATTTCCACATTGTTTTCAATAATCACATTTCCTACGGAGATCAGACGGTCGAAATTACCATTCAGTTTTCTGTAATAGAAGGCATCTCCTCCCAATACGGTATTGGACTGAATGATTACGTTGTCGCCGATTACGGTTCTGTCTCCTATAACCACATTCGGGAATATAAGTACGTTTTTACCGATCTTTACATTATTTCCGATGACTGCTGAGGGGTGGATCTTTGTTCCCTCCCCTATTTCGGCATCATGAAGCTGCTCTGTAAAGTTGTATATCCGGGTAAAGTGGGTGTTGATCTTATTAAAGTCTCTGAAAGGATCATCCGACACCAAAAGAGCCTTTCCTTCCGGGCATTCCACTTCTTTATCGATCAGAATGATGGTAGCGGCCGAATTCAGGGCTTTATCGTAATATTTAGGATGGTTCACAAAAACAATGTCTCCCGGTTTTACTCTGTGAATTTCGTTGGTTCCTAAAACTTCAAAGTCTTCCGGCCCAATGAATTTTGAACCTATTAAATCTGCGATAGTTTTAAGTTTCTGTGGAGAATGGAATCTCATAAAAGAATAGATTTTATTATTTGAACCGGATTTTATCCGGTTCTTTTATAAATCGTCCCTTCGGGACTCTTCAAGTTTTCTTATAAAGCAAAATTCGGAATGCAAGTGCAAACCGAATCTTGTAAATTTTATTATTTAACTCTTTCCAGATAAGAACCGTCTTCTGTGCTTACCTTAATTTTGTCACCCGGCTCGATGAATAACGGAACCATTACTCTAGCTCCTGTTTCAACGATTGCATTTTTAAGGGCGTTGGTAGCTGTATTTCCTTTTACTCCCGGATCAGCTTCTATAACATCCAGATATACCGACTGTGGAAGTTCAGCGGAAAGAGGGGTTTCATCAACTTCTTTCAGAATGATCGTCACTTCTTCACCTGCTTTCATAAACTGGGAGTTTTCAATCATTTCCTTGTTCAGGTATAATTGAGAGAAATCGTCATTGTTCATGAAGTGGAATCCGTTTTCATCATCATAAAGATACTGGAACTTTCTGGTGATTACTTTTACTTCTTCAATTTTGTGTCCCGCAGAGAAAGTATTATCAATTACTTTACCGTTGGTTACCGACTTTAGTTTTGTTCTTACGAAAGCGGGTCCTTTTCCCGGTTTTACGTGAAGAAATTCAATTACTTTATAAATATCATTGCTGTACTCAATGCAAAGCCCTTTTCTGATATCGTTACTTGTTGCCATTAATAATATATTATTCTTTATTTTGTTTTAAAAGTAAGTACCCGTACATGAATATTGTCTACCAGCTGCTGGCCTAACCTGCCTACAACTTTGCCAGTCGGCGAAATATGTAAACTATTGGTTGGATTGTTAAACATTGCGTTATACCGGTTCAGCTGATCCACATTATTCTGAATCTCTGAATTGTTCTCATGTTTTTTAAAGAATGATTCTTTCTTCATGATTTTCCGCAAAGTATTATTGACATTATTTTTAGCAATACTGTCATTCTGCAGTGTATAGCTTTTCTCTATTGTCTGCTTCTTAGAATTGGACGGTTCAGTTTGCTGCCCGGCTATGATAGCTGAGAACAAAAAGGATAGTGCTAAAAATAAATTTTTCATAAGTGTGCGGGATTTTATTGTTTTATTTTAGCTGCTTTCTTTACCGGTTCCGTATCCTTTTACAATTCCTCTCGGAGAGTTTTGGATAAACTGAAGAATTTCGTCTCTTTCGGCTGTCGGAAGCATTTCTTTTTCAATATGGGAAATGGCCTGGGAAACGTTCATTTTCATCTGAAAAATAGCTCTGTATATTTTCTGAATTTCAAAGATTTTTTCATTGGTAAATCCTCTTCTTCTAAGTCCCACAGAGTTGATACCTGCATAAGACATAGGTTCCCTTGCTACTTTTACATAAGGAGGGATGTCTTTTCTTACGAGAGTACCACCGGAAATCATCACATGTTTCCCGATTTTACCAAATTGGTGTACAGCCGATAAACCTCCCATTACCGTATAATCTCCGATTTCAACATGTCCTGCAATACCGCAACCGTTTACAATGATGACGTGATCCCCGATCACACAGTCGTGTGCGATATGGGAGGTAGCCATAATAAGGCAATTTGCTCCTATCTTAGTGTATCCTAAGGCTTTTGTCCCTCTGTTTACAGTCACACATTCCCGGATTGTGGTATCATCTCCTATGATTACCTGTGTATCTTCACCATCAAATTTCAGATCCTGGGGGATCGCGGAGATTACCGTCCCGGGAAAAATTCTGCAATTCTTCCCTATTCTTGCTCCATCCATGATGGTTACATTAGGACCAATCCAGGTTCCTTCTCCGATTTCCACGTCCCCTGCAATTGTAGTAAAAGGCTCTACAATAACATTTTTGCTGATTTTTGCACGTTTATCTACGGCTGCTAATTGATGGATCATTTAATCAACTTTATTTTTTGCAACTTGAGCCATAAGCTCTGCTTCTACTGCCACTGTATCTCCTACATATCCGTACCCCTGCATATGAACGATACCTCTTCTGATAGGTTCTATCAATTCAATTTTGAAAATAATAGTATCTCCCGGAACTACTTTTCTCTTGAATTTCACTTTATCAATTTTAATGAAATAGGTAGAGTAATTTTCGGGATCCGGAACGCTAGCCAGTACAAGGATACCTCCTGTCTGTGCTAAGGCTTCTACCTGAAGAACGCCCGGCATTACAGGCTCTTTAGGGAAATGCCCTACGAAGAACGGTTCGTTCATCGTCACATTTTTCAATCCTACAACATGAGAATCTGAAAGCTCAAGGACCTTATCGATCAGTAGGAACGGAGGTCTGTGCGGCATAAGCTTCATGATTCCGTTGATATCGAAAACAGGTTCTTTGGTCAGGTCAAAATCAGGAACATTTTTCTTTTTCTGAAGTTTCCACTGGCGGTTCAGTTTTTTGGCAAACTGGGTATTTACGTAATGTCCCGGTTTGTTGGCAATTACCTTTCCTTTGATTTTTACTCCGGCTAAAGCAAGGTCTCCAATTACATCAAGCAATTTGTGTCTCGCGGCCTCGTTAGGATAATTCAGGGTAAGGTTATCAAGAATACCGTTCGGTCTGATAGACACATTGTCTTTACCGAAGGCTTTTTTCAGTTTTTCTGTGGTTTCAGGAGTAAGATCTTTGTCTACGTATACAATAGCGTTGGAGATATCTCCGCCTCTGATCAGCCCGTGATCGAGAAGCATTTCCAGCTCATGCAGGAAGCTGAACGTTCTTGCAGAAGAGATCTCGTCTTTGAATTCTGAAATATTTTTAAGGGTAGCATTCTGGGTTCCCAGTACTTTGGTTCCAAAATCTACCATAGTTGTCACTTCATAAGTATCTGAAGGAATAATGGTAATTTCTGACCCGGACGCTGGATCTGCATAGCTCAGTACTTCTTTGATCACCAGATATTCTCTTGCGACACTCTGCTCTGTCACACCTACACTTTCAATCGCTTCCACAAAGAATTTTGAAGATCCGTCCAGAATAGGCGGCTCGGAAGCATCCATTTCCATAATGGCATTGTCTATATCACATCCTACCAAAGCTGCCAGCAGGTGTTCGCAGGTTGTAATTTTAACACCTAATTTTTCTAATGTTGTTCCTCTTTCTGTTGCCACAACATAATTAACATCAGCTTCAACCTGAGGGTGCCCCTCCAGATCTGTTCTCACAAAAACAAAACCTGTATTTTCTTTGGCAGGCTTAATGGTAAGTTTTACTTCTTTACCTGTATGAAGACCAATTCCGGAAAGGGTTACTTCTTCCCGGAGTGTTTTTTGCATATCACTCATTAGTATTATCTTTTGAGGTATTCTCAAGATTATTTATTCTCTTTACAATTTCAGTGAAATTTCTGAAATGAACATAGTTTCTAAGGTAGTCATTATAACTGATCGCCGGAGATCCGTATAATGTTTCTTTATCATTAACACTGGAGTTCACCCCGCTCTGGGCCTGAATTTTAACCTGATTTCCGATTTTGATATGGCCTACAATGCCAACCTGTCCTCCGATCTGGTTCCAGTCTCCAATAGTTGTAGATCCTGCAATACCCGCCTGAGCTGCAATCACATTGTTCTGACCGATCTTCACATTATGGGCAATCTGGATAAGATTGTCGATCTTTGTTCCTTTTCCGATGATGGTAGAACCGATAGTTGCCCTGTCTATACTGCAGTTTGAACCAATCTCCACATCATCTTCAATAATTACATTCCCCAGCTGAGGTATCTTTTTAAACCCTTCCGGTGTCGGCTGAAAACCGAATCCGTCTCCTCCGATTACCGTATTGGAATGAATCACACAGTTATCGCCGATAATACAGTAGTCATAAATTCTGGCACCACTGTCTATTTTACAGTTTTTACCGATTTTCACCCCCTTACCGATATATACGTGCGGATAGATCTGTGAACCTTCACCTATTTTTGCTTTTTCCGAAACATAGGTAAATGCCCCGATATAGGCTTTGTCTCCAATTACAGCAGTATTGTGGATAGAGGAACCGTTTTCAATTCCCTCTTTTCGTCCCTGCATTTCCTGGTACAGGTTCATCAGGATCTGAAAAGACAGATAAGCATCCTTTACCACGATCAGGGTAGGATTATAAGTATTGTCAGCCAAAAGCTTTTCCGAAACAATGATAACGGAACATTTTGAGGTATCCAAGAAATGAGAAAACCGATCTTGTGCTATAAAAGAAAGATGTCCCGATTCCCCGTTTTCTATTGGTGAAACCCCTGTAATAACCGCGCTTTCGTCGCCTATTATTTTTCCGTCGATAAAACTTGCAATTTGCGAAGCTGTAAATTCCATATTCTGCAAAGATAAGAAATTCTGTAATTCGCAAACATTTTTTGGTTTTCTGAACGTGAATTTTAATAATATTTATGAAATTATTTGTGAAATATCTCTTGGGAAGTTTAAAATATACCGGGTAGTCTTATGTACCATCAGGCCTGATAAAAGCTGATCCTGGGATTCTTCCAGCCGTATTTTTTTTCCGTTTTTCTGGAGCAGATAAATAGGCTGTTTTTCGGTATCATAAGGCAGTAATTTCCGTTTAATTTCATGTACCAGTTCTTTTCCATTATCAATTCCGAAAAATTCATTGGTATTTTTCACTTTTTCCTCAATGAATTTCTGTTCAAACGGATGAGATGAGATAATGGTTTTCGGGAGGTTTCTCTGGGTTACACATTTACACCAGTATGAAAGGATAAAATCATCGGAATCCTGCCACAGTTTCATTGCCTGGATCACATCATTGTCATCAAGCTGCGTGAATCTGTAAATATCTTCATCTGTTGCTGAACTTTTTCCACGGTAAAGAAAGTACTTCAGATTTTCACCTGCCGGGAGTTCCACACCTTGTGAAACCAGATATTTGGCGCGCTCCAGAATCTTCACCAAAAGGAATTCCGCCAAAGCCGACGTTTTATGATAATACACCTGCCAGTACATGAACATTCTTGCCGTGAGAAAGTTTTCAATGGAATAAACGCCTTTTGCATCAATTACCAATTCACCTTCACCACAGACGTTCATCATAGAAATGATCCTTTGGGTATTAATATTTCCTTCGGAAACTCCTGTAAAAAAGCTGTCCCTTTTCAGATAATCAAGACGGTCTACATCCAGTTGGGATGAAATCAGCTGATTGAAAAATTTTCTGTGATATTTTCCCCGGAACATTTCAATTGCAACCGATAGCTGCCCGTTGAACACTTCATTCAGTTTATTCATCAGCAACAGTGACAGTTTCTCGTGATGCCAGTCGTCCATCAGCATACTTTCCAGCGCATGGGAAAACGGACCGTGGCCAATATCATGCATCAGAATAGCCAGCATCGCACCTTTTTCTTCTTCATCTGAGATTTCCACTCCTTTCTGTTTCAGTGTTTCCAAAGCTGTAAACATCAGGTGCATCGCTCCCAATGCATGGTGAAATCTTGTATGGGTAGCTCCCGGAAAGATCAGATTCAGAAGCCCGGTCTGCCCGATCCTTCTCAGTCTCTGAAAATAGGGATGTTCAATAACGTCAAATAAGATTTCGTAAGGGATTTTGATGAAGCCGTGAACCGGATCGTTGATGATTTTAAGCTTGTTCTGCATTGGAAACGTCGATATTAGTAAACAAAGTTAGGGATTTTAATTTTTAGGTATCATTAATTCAGCATTAAAAACCTTTTTGGCTGACTAAAGTCCACCTCTATTGAATAAATTCTACCAATTACATTAAAAGCTTTTTAAATAAAACATTACACTTAAAAAATGATTAAGTGTCAAAAAAACTTTTGTATCTGTTGTTGTTAACAATTATCTTTATAGTTTAATAATCTATTAGTCTTTCATGAGAAAACATCTGTTTTTCATCCTGCTTTTTACAGCACATTTCTTTTCTGCACAGATGTTATCTGAAACTCAAAAACTGGAATCGCTCTGCCGGGTATGGGGATTTTTAAAATACTATCATCCTCATGTTGCGAAAGGCAGTTTCGACTGGGACCGGCAGTTGCTCGAAAAAATAGATGAGCTGGAAACCGTTCAGAATAAAGCCCAGCTGAACCAGCTGTATTTTAACTGGATTAACAGTCTCGGAAAGGTTGATGAATGCCGGGAATGTATGAAAACAGGAAAGGGAAAAACCTATTTTCTCAAAAATTTCGATTTAAGCTGGATCAGAAACTCTGTCATTTTTAATGAACAGGTAAGCCTGCAACTGGCTTTTATTGAAAACAACCGGAATACCGGAAGCAATCATTATATAGGTCGGTACGGGAGAAAAGGATTCTTCAGACATGAGAATTCTTACGGATCGGAATATACTTCAAAACAGGTGAGCCTGCTGGAACTTTTCAGATACTGGAATTTTGTGGAATACTTTTTTCCTTATAAATATGAGACCGACCAGAACTGGAATGATGTTTTAACGGAAATGATTCCCAAACTGATCCGGGTAAATAATGACACTGACTACCATCTCACCCTTGCGGAACTCGTTACAAAAGCTGATGATTCCCATGCTTTTTTATTTTCACCGCTGATTACTGCGAATTTACACGGAAGAAAAAAGATCCCTGTACAATACAGATATGCAGAAGGGAAGCTGGTCGTAACGAAGATCAGTCAGAATTCTTTTCATGAAGAAGTTCCCCTGAAGCCTGGTGATGTGATCTATGATGTTAACGGGATGACGATTCCACAGATGATCAATAGTTTCGGAAAATATATTCCGGCATCCAATTCCTGGGGCAAAATCACCAAAATAAGAAATGTTTTTCTTTTCAGCAATAAAGATTCCATCCGGATTAAAATTGAAAGAAACGGACAAAATATGGAGATCGCTGCAAAAACCTACCTCTTCAAAGATATAATCCAGGAAAAGCCCGATGTTCCGGAAAAATGGAAGTTTCTGGATCCGGATAAGAAAACAGGATATGTACATATGGGCACCATCGAAAAAAAAGATCTTGATGAGATGTACCGAGAACTGAAAACCGGTTCTTCCATTATTTTTGACCTCAGAAATTATCCGAAACAGACCATTATCCCCTTAAGCCGGATGATTCTGCCCAAAAGAACACCTTATTGCCGGTTCAATTTTCCTGAAACAGACTACCCGGGAAAGTTTTATACGGCGGTCAACAGCATTGGCAAAAAAAATTCTGATTATTATAAAGGAAATGTCGTAGTTTTAGTAGATGAAAATACCCAAAGCCAGGCCGAGACCACAGTGATGATGTTGAAGCAGCATCCGAAGGCAAAAGTGATCGGAAGCAATACGTCAGGAGCCAACGGAGATGTTATCATGTTTAAAATTGCCGGGCTGGACACCTGTTTTTCGGGGCTGGGAGCCTATTATCCTGACGGAAGAGAAACCCAGAGGATAGGCATCGTACCTGAAATCATCATAAAACCTACGGTAAAAGGGATTCAGGAAGGAAGAGATGAAGTGCTGGAAAGGGCTCTGGAATATATAAGAACCGGACGTTAGGCTGGAAGGAAACCGGACGTTACCGGCGTTATTTTCATTTAACTAATATTTAACTTTTAATCTTTTGTTTTTGGAAAATTTTAAAAGGATTTGGTCAACATTTTGATACAATAATCATGTAAAAAATAAATTATGTCGGAAAAGATATTATGGATAGATGATGAAATAGATTTACTAAAGCCCCATATCGTATTTTTAGAAAAGAAAGGTTATCAGGTAACGCCTGTTAATAATGTAAATGAGGCTCTGGAACTTATGGATTCAGAAAAATTCGCTTTAACGTTAATTGATGAAAATATGCCCGGAATTTCCGGACTGGAAGCTATTCCTATGATCAAGGAGAAAGACAATGCTCTGAAGATCGTTATGGTGACCAAAAGTGAAGAGGAACATATTATGGAAGAGGCTATCGGGTCTCAGATTGCAGATTATATTCTGAAACCGGTAAATCCCAATCAGATTCTGCTGTCATTAAAAAAGAACCTTCAGCAGGACAATCTGGTGGAGCAGAAAACCATTTTACAGTACCAGCAGGAATTCAGAAACCTTTCTATGGAACTTTCCTATCTGAGAACCTACCAGGACTGGGCAGAGTATTATAAAAAGATCCTGAGCTGGGAAATCAAGTTCGATAAAGTTACGGATAACGAGTTTGCCGATCTTCTGCAGTCTCAGAAAGAAGAAGCCAACATTCAGTTTGCAAAGTTTATTGAAAACAATTACACAGGCTGGCTTACCGATCCGGACAAGCCGATTATGAGCCATACGCTTTTCAAAGAAAAAGTAAAGCCTGAAGTAGAGAAGGAAAAGGTATTGCTGCTCATGGTAGACAATCTCCGCTATGACCAGTGGAAGGTTATTGAACCTCTTTTTACAAAATATTACAATAAGGTATCAGAAGATTATTATTACAGTATTCTTCCTACTGCCACCCAATATGCAAGAAATTCATTTTTCGCGGGACTGATGCCGTCGGAGATTGAAAAACGTTTTCCTGATAAGTGGTTCAATGATAATGAGGAAGGGAATAAAAACGAATTTGAGCGTGATTTCCTTGAAGACCAGATGAAGCGTGTCGGGCTGGGTTCTAAATCGATGAAGTATCTTAAAGTTCTGAACGCCGATTTTGAAAGAAAGATCTACGATGATTTCAACCAGCATAAAAACAATGACCTTCTGGTAATCGTTTATAATTTCATTGATATTCTTTCGCACGCCAAAACAGACAATCATATTGTAGACCAGCTGATCCGTGATGATAAAACATTCAGATCCCTTACCTATAACTGGTTTGAGAATTCCTCTCTGCTGAAAATCATTAAAGCAGCCGCTGAAAACGGTTATAAACTGGTGATTACTACTGACCACGGAACTGTTTATGTAAAGAAACCGAGTAAGGTGGTGGGAGACCGGGAAACCTCTACCAACATCCGTTACAAAACCGGAAAGAGTTTAACGTATGACGACAGTGACGTGTGGGCTATCACTAATCCGGAAAAGCTATTCCTTCCCAAAGGAAATTTAAGTTCGAAGTACATTTTTGCCAAAAACAATATTTTCCTGGCTTATCCTAAGAATTATAATCACTTTGTGAATTATTATAAAGAAACCTACCAGCATGGCGGGATTTCACTTGAAGAGTGTATTATTCCGATCAGCATTTTAGAACCCAAATAGTTTTTTTCATAGTTTATTTAATTTTGGGTCTGAGGGCGGAAAAAAATCGAATGATTTTTTTCCGCCCTCATTTTTTATATTTTGTAAATTACCAAAATAATATTCGCAAAATGACCAGTTACGAAATTTTATTACAAAATCACAATATTCTCACATCAGTACAGGAATTGATACAGAGAAACGAAATTATTTCCGCAATAAAATTAGTAAAGGACAAAACAGGATTAAGTCTCAAAGAATCCAAAGATATCGTAGAAAACATCAGCAAATTTCCTTTTACTAAAACTTTTGATAACAAAGCTAGTCTTTTTAAAGACGAAATATCTGAAAATAATATCGGAGAAGAACTGAGCACACTTCTACATCAAAACAAAAAATTAGAAGCCATAAAACTGGTTATCGACAACACCGGAATGGGTTTGCGAGATGCCAAAAACTTTGTGGAAAGCATCCAGAAGAAAGAAACTATTTTCAACCAGGAATCAATCGAAAGATTTTCTGATATCAGTATAAAAATGACCAACACCAATGGGAATATTATCGTTAAGATAAAAGAAGGAAATCATCCCGAAAAAGTCGTTTATCCCAATGACCGGGATTGGAAAAAGGTAAAACAAATGCTTGGAAACAAACCTGAACTGATTCAATACGAAAATGAATTTCTTAATGGAAAACATCCTGTTCCGCAGAAAAAAAGCAATCTTTTCGTAGAAACAAATTCTTTTGGAAAATGGATTTTATTTCTTGTTTTATTTTGCCTTATTATGCTCTTTATTTATTTTTACGGCTCTTAAAAACTGGCTAATAAATCTTCTATTATTAATTTAAATTCAAAACGATTTATAATCATTAACTTATAAAGAGTACAATCTAAATATGAAATTAATTACATACAACGTCAACGGAATAAGAGCCGCATTTACTAAGGATTTTCTGGGCTGGCTGAAAACCGCTGATCCCGATATCATCTGCATTCAGGAAAGCAAAGCCGGAAACGATCAGATTGATATTGAAAGTCTTGAAAAGCTGGGTTATCACAGTTACTGGCATTCAGCAGTAAGAAAAGGTTACAGCGGAGTTGGTATTGCTTCCAAAACAGAACCTTCCCATGTGGAATACGGATGTGGAATAGAAAGCTATGATAATGAAGGCAGAATCATCCGTGCAGATTTTGACGGTTACTCTGTTATTTCCGTTTATGTACCTTCTGCCAGCAATATTGAAAGGCTGGATTTCAAAATGCAGTTTTGCCACGATTTTCTGGCTTATATCAAAGAATTGAAAAAGACCATTCCTAATCTCATTATTTCAGGGGATTTTAATATCTGTCACCAGGCAATTGATATTCACGATCCGGTTCGCTTAAAGAATGTTTCCGGCTTTCTTCCTATGGAAAGAGAATGGATGACCAGTTTTATTGATGAGTGTGAGCTTATAGACAGTTTCAGGTTTTTCAATAATGAGCCGGATAATTACACATGGTGGAGTTACAGGCAGAATGCAAGAGCCAATAATAAAGGATGGAGACTGGATTATAATTTCGCTACCTATTCCCTGAAAGACAAACTTTCCCGGGCGGTTATTTTAAAAGAAGCTGTACACTCGGACCACTGCCCTGCTCTTCTGGAGCTTGATGTGTAAAATGGTAATAACGATATACAAAAAGCCAGCTGAATCAGCTGGCTTTCTTAATTTAAATCATAAATTTAATCGACAATTTCATATTCCACCGGAATAGTACCGTGATCGGTATCTCCGATTTCATCGAACGCAGCTTTAGAAATATCTAAGGCTCTTGATGCATGGAAAGGTCCTCTATCATTGATCTTCACTATCACCTGTTTTCCATTGTTCAGATTGGTCACTCTAACATTGGTGCCAAAAGGAAGCGTTCTGTTTGCCGCAGTAAACTTTGAATTATCAAAGATCTCTCCGCTGGCTGTTTTTCTACCATTAAATTTATCGTGGTAGTACGATGCATAACTTGTTTTTTTCGCATCTAAGGTATTATTCGTAAATGAATAAATTCCTAAGGTTGAAATCATCATTATGATTACGAGAATGAATCTTTTCATCATTTTGAATTTTATTGGTTTTGACGGAGCAAAAGTATCAGGAATCTTTTAAAGTCCATAAGCGATTTGTTAAAAACCGTTAATTAAAACCAAATATTATGTTAACAACCACTGTAACTTCCTATTATTAGGTGTTTTAAAGAACATCGTTAAAAAGTGTTAAAAAAAATAGCAAAACGTTAATTTAATTAACTAATTTGTGCATAATTTCAAAAACAACAAAATATAAAATACTGTAAATCAACACATTAAAAAATCATCAAAAAAGTAAAATAAAAATTTACATTGACTTGTGAAGATGATAATGTTAAATTTTCTGCCCACCGGTAAGTTACTTATACCCTGTACTAAATAGCTTTAGAAAAGGGAATCAGAGCAAGAAAAGCTTTAAAAAATAAAATTTTTCCGGCCGACCCGTATAGAAATTTAACAGGTTAAAAACCTTCAGTTTTACCTATCCGATTCTTTTTCAGGAATATATTTGATTTAGGTATCAAAATTAGTACCAGAATGACAACCGGCTCAGTCATTCATCAATTCCATTTAAACTGACCCCGAATCCTATAAAGCATTAAATTATCCCATCACGGTTACAATGTACTTACTTTTCGCCGGGTTTAAAGAATGATTTCAGAAAGATTAGCCGTACCATGCAATAATTCCTGTTTTCCCGTTGATTTTATAGGTTTACTGATATATTCCGGCTAAAGCCGGCGGATTGTTTTTTTATTATTTCAGGCGGACTAAAGTTTCACCTCTGTTGAATATATTCTGCACATCATATATTCCCGAAGGCCAGACAAATGGTACATATTTCTTTGGTAAATAAAATTATGGACTTTTAGAAAGCTATTTGAAAAAGTATTTAACTTAAAGATTATTAAAGTGGCTGAAAACTTTTGTGCCTGCTGACTTCGTTGAACCTTCGGTTTATGATTGAAAAGAAATCATTGCTACGGGTATGCACGAATTTTTCTCAGATTTTACAGATTTACTGTATAAGCTTTGGCTAAAGCCGGTGGATTTTATTTTATTATTCAGGCGGACAAAAGCCCACCTCTGTTGAATATATTCTGCACATCATATACTCTCGCAAATCAGGCAAATAATGGAGATTTCTTTGATGTTACAGTTAAAATTATTTCCCGCAGACTTTCAAAAATTATACCGATTAAGAGTGTGAATACAGATCCGGAAGGTTGATCTTCTTACAAAAATAAAAAACCAGTGAGGAATCTCACTGGTTTTATATATTTATTAATGCTGATTATTTTGTGTACTCTACAATATAATCATAATTTCCTGAAGGATATACTACAGAAATACTAGGAGATCCTGTAATGAAGTTTCCGGTAGCTTTGTCATAAGAAAAAACGCTGTTTGCATAAACGTTATTGGTTCCTGCCTGGAAAATAGTTATTCTGTATAAACTTCCGCTAGAAGGAATTACAATAGCTCCTGAAGGGAAAGTTGGCGCTGTTGATGATCCACTGGCATTAAACGTACCTTTTCTTGCATATATGGGAGCTGAAGCAATTGAAGTATTAGTTAAAGTTTCAGCACTTGTAATATTTACTTTAGAAGACTCTCCTATTGGAAGCCATCTTCCTGTTGAGGTAGCATATCCATTAGCTGCCCCCCCCGTAGGATTAGAGAAATAATAATATCCAGGGGTAACAGCCTGTCCTCCTACACCGGAACCGGTAGCAGGTGTATTACCGGCAGTAGAGTTAAATACAATCATACCATCATAAGCAGTAGGGAAAACTCCTGCATTTGTTGTTTGGGTAGTAAATACAAAAGTGGTAAGGTTTGTTCTTGGGAAAACAATTCCTTTACCGTTACTTGTAGAGCCGTTAAACAATGGGGCAGATGCATCAAGGAATGCAGATTGTCCCGGAATCGTATTGCTTATTACGTTATTGGATTTAATCTGAGCAAAAGAACTTGCAGATGCAACCACTGCTGAGAACAAGATCGTTTTAATATATAGTTTCATAATGTGTCCTTATTTAAATTAATTATAATGAATTTAAGCTATACCAGTTAGTTCCATCACAAATATACTCCATAGCAACTCCGTTACCAAGAGGAGCTCCTGCAGATGTAGAATGGATTCCGGTTACACTAAATCCGGTGCCATCAGACACAGCATTGATAAACATAATACTTTTTCCATTTGTCTTTGTAAGGGTAGAAAGATCAAATGTAGTATTGCTGGTTACTACAATAGCATTACCTAAGTCAGCATCAGAGATTGCAGAACCTGTCTGAGTTCTCACTGTTCTACCTGTCGGGACAACAGCTCCACCACCGATAGGCTTCCATTCAGGGGAAGCAGGAATAGTAGCATCGAAATAATAGAATCCCGGACCGGTAATTTTTGCTTTTCTCGCACCAGATCCTGTTCCGGAAGTAATGTAAACAATTGCTCCGTTTTGAGCCGAACCGTAAGTACCTGCTGTATCATCTTTCGAAGTCAGCTCCGCAGCAGTCATTCGGGGAACGAGTAAAGCGTCAGGTCTTGCATTATCGGTAGTATTGGCTACTACATCCAGTGTTGACGCAGGTGCGGTAGTATTAATACCTACACGTCCTTGCTGTGCTTGGGAAAATGCCGAAAGGCAAACGAGCATTGTCGCTGTTAATAAAAATTTTTTCATAAGTTTTTAAAGATTTTAATTACATTATTTTTTCATCAATATTTCCAAATGGAAAATGTATCCCAACTTGCGCCCAAATTTCAGATTACAAAACACCTGATAACTCACTGTTTATTAACCTATATCATGGGTTGCCGTATGAAAGCATTTGATTTTAAAACATTGCTTATTGTGCAAATTTAAGATATAATTTTATAATTTATACATTTTATAGAAAAAAAATAGACTACACCTATTCAAAACCAACACAACAGTATAACAATCAATAAATTACAAAAATTAAGTATAAATTCAGGTGTGTTAAATTTTATTAATCCTGTAATTTATTGAACGATTTATTAATTTTTTAAATTTTTCTGTAAGAATTGATTAAATTAATTCACCATAAAGATCAAACTCTTCTGCCGAAGTTATTTTTACCATAGCAAATTCTCCAATGGAAATGTAGGTTTCTTCTGCAGGTACCAGAACTGTATTGTCTACATCAGGTGAATCATATTCTGTTCTTCCAATGAAATAATTACCTTCTTTTCTGTCAAAAATACATCGGAAAGTTTTTCCTACTTTTTCCTGGTTTTTTTCCCAGGAAATCTGCGACTGCAGTTCCATGATTTCTTCAACGCGGGCTTCTTTTACTTCCTGCGGAATATCATCTTCCAGCACATAAGCTCCGGTATTTTCTTCATGGGAATAGGTGAAGCAGCCTAATCTGTCGAATTTCTGCTCTTTAACCCAATCTTTCAGCTCCTGGAATCTTTCTTCGGTTTCTCCCGGATACCCTACAATTAAAGTGGTTCTGATGGCCATATCCGGAACTTTTTCTCTGAATTTTGCCAAAAGAGCATCGGTTTTCTCGTGGGTGGTTCCTCTTTTCATGGATTTTAAAAGATCGGAATTGATATGCTGAAGAGGAATATCTATATAGTTGCATACTTTAGGCTCTTCACGGATAATATCCAGTACATCTTCCGGGAATCCGCTAGGGAAAGCATAATGCAGACGGATCCATTCGATACCTTCTACTTTCACGAGTTCTTTCAGAAGATCCCCCAGTGCCCGTTTTTTGTAGATATCCAGACCGTAATAGGTAAGATCCTGAGCAATAAGAATCAGTTCTTTCGTTCCTTTTTTAGCCAGTTTCTGAGCTTCTGTCACGAGTTTTTCTATCGGTGTGGAAACGTGGCCGCCCCTCATCAGAGGAATGGCACAGAATGAACACGGCCTGTCACAACCTTCTGAAATTTTAAGGTAAGCGTAATGTTTCGGAGTGGTGGTAAGCCTCTCTCCTACCAGCTCATGTTTGTAATCTGCTCCAAGATGCTTAAGCAGTACAGGAAGATCCCTTGTTCCGAAATACTGGTCTACATCAGGAATTTCCCTTACCAGATCCGGTTTGTATCTTTCGGAAAGACACCCTGTCACAAAAACCTTTTCTACTTCTCCTCTGTTTTTGGCCTCCACATAATCAAGAATGGTATTGATGGATTCTTCTTTTGCATTATCGATAAACCCACATGTGTTGATCACCACGATATCTCCGCGGTCTTCATGTACCACTTCTTTCCCGTTGGCTTTCAGCTGGCTCATTAAAACTTCAGAATCATATACATTCTTGGAACATCCAAGTGTAACGACATTGATTTTCTTCTTCCCTACAGATTTTGTGCGCATCTTTTTGATTTTGAGTGTGCAAAGATACGAAATATTAAAAGAGTATGGATTAAAAAATAAAAACCACCTCACAGAGATGGTTTTCAATACTATATCTAGAAGTTACCTTCCGCGAACAGTGGTAAAGTTTTATCTTTTTCAGAAAGCTGTACTGCATCTGAAGGTAATTTCCAGTCGATATTCAGTTCCGGATCGTTCCAGATGACACTTCCTTCCGATTCTTTATGATAGAAATTATCACATTTGTAAGAAAAGATGGCGGTTTCGCTTAATACCGAGAAACCGTGGGCAAAGCCTCTCGGAACATACAGCTGAAGTTTATTTTCAGGGGTAAGCTCTATTCCGAACCACTTCCCGAATGTAGGGGATTCCCTGCGAAGATCCACGGCTACATCAAAAACTTTTCCTTCAAGGCAGGATACCAGTTTAGCCTGGGCATGTTCTCCTTTCTGCAAATGCAGACCTCTCAGTACTCCATAAGAAGATTTTGAAATATTATCCTGAACAAAATGACCGTTCATTCCCGTCAGTTCTTCAAATCTTTTTTCGTTATATTTTTCAAAGAAATAGCCTCTTTCGTCTTCAAAAACCGTAGGTTCAATAATGTAACAATCTTTTAAGGGAGTTTCTTTTATTTTCATTTTTTATATCTATAAATTATATTCTTTTTTCAGGCTCCATTTTAATCCCAGATAGAGTGCTCCTGCCGGGATAAATATAATCAAAATAACCGTCCAAAGCGGAAATTGTGAATGAATTAAAAATAAATTAACCACTAGCTGAGCCAGAGCATATACAGTGCTTATCACCAAATGGGAAACTTTTTTCTCATTCGCAAAAAGCTGGTAGAGATGTCTTCTGTGCGCTTCAAAAATATTTTCTTTTAAGAGGATTCTTTCAATAATCGTTAAGACCACTTCCATTCCGTAGATGGCCAGCAGCAGGATAAATTTATATTCCCCGGTTCTCATGATCAGCAGGGTAATCAGTCCTATCACCCAGAAACCGATTCCCATACTTCCGACATCACCGGCAAAACATTTGGCTTTTTTTCTGAAATTAAAGAACAGAAATACCAGACATGCCAGTACAGGATACAGGATAAAATCGCGATCTGTAAACTGGATGACCTCCTGGTTGATGTAGGCTAAGGAAGCCAGTGTAACCAGACTGTACATTCCGGTCATTCCGTTGATTCCATCCATAAAATTGTAGGCATTCAGGGTACCGATGATAAGGATAAACAGTATCGGCCACACCCAGAAAGGCATTAAAGTAAAGGCACCTGTGAAATACAGCAGCAGAACAACTGAAATCAGATGAACAGCCAGTCTTATCTTATTGGAAAGAGTACGGATGTCATCAATAAAACTTATGGTACATATGGCAAGAAGCCCAAGACCGAATGACCAGTAGTTTTCAACGGCTGAATTGAAGTTGAACAGAGTAAAAACAATGAATGCCACGGGAAAAATAATCCCTCCGCCTCTTAGGGTAATCTGTGTATGGGCACTTCTGTGATTGGGTTTATCTATGATATTGTATTTATCGGCTATTCTGAAATAGATCAGAATTGAAATAAATAATATCAGAGTGACGAGTATATATTCCATTATTTTTTGAAACTTTTAATAGTAAGTTCTAAACCTTCTTTTGCTGTTGAAGGCAATTGATCAATCTGTAAGGCCGTTTTTATCTTCTGATTGGAGACAAGCAGGTTATTGGTGAGTTTTTTTAATTTTTTTGTATTTAAAGGAAGCGGCAGGAAATCTCCACATTTTGCAATTCCTTTCACCAGAAATTTCGGAAGACTGATATTAGGAATCTTCAGATTTTCCACTTTTTTTATGACTTCAATAATTTCGCCGGTGGCAACAGTTTCATCATCTGCAATATGATAAATACCATTGTTTAAATTATGGTATTTCCGAATGATCTGCTTTATATAAAAGATAAAGTTACCGATAGAGATAAACGATCTTTCATTGTTGAACGAAGCCAGCGGATAGGGAATTCCTTTTGAAATGATCTTATACAGCAGTCCTAAGTTTCCTTTATCTCCCGGCCCGTGAACCATTGGCGGACGAATGATAATAAGCTTCTTATCATCCGGTAAGGTCTGTTTCAACAGCCACTCTTCGGCTTCTCTTTTACTTTTCCCGTAAAGTGAAACAGGATGACAGGGGTCTGTTTCCACTAATGGTTTAGCGGATTCAAATTCTTCCAGTGCGGCCAGTGAACTGATATGAATAAACAGTTCGGCATCTGATTTTCTGAAAGCATCAAAGAGGTTCTTAGCCAGTTCTACATTGGCAAAATAATAATCTTTTTCAGTTGCAGTGCCCTGATGATCATGTGCTTTTCCTACAAGATTAATAAAAACCTCTGTTTCTTTATCCAGATTTTTTTCCCATTCAGGATTCCGTAAAGAAATTTCCCGGACACTAAAATCCTGCTGTAAAGCGCTTACCAGATTTTTGCCGATAAAGCCGGAACTTCCAAAAACAGCTATTTTCATTTACCCAGAGCTTTAAGGGTTTCTTTATTGATTTTCTTTCTGCCGCTGTCAAAGAACCACCCCCATTTGTTAAAATAATAAATGGCAGACTGCATTCCGATTTTTGTAAGTCTCCAGGATTTATGGGAACCTTTTTCAAAATGGTGATAGATATGAACTTCGGGATAGTAAACGGTTCTGTACCCTCCGCTTATCAGCCTTCTGCACAGGTCTGTTTCTTCTCCGTACATAAAGATCCCTTCGTCAAAAAGTCCGATCTGGTGTAAGGCATCAAGTTTTAAAAACATAAAGCATCCTGAAAGATAAGGAACATCCATCACTTTATCGTAGCCGGTAAATCTCATTTCGAAGATTTCATTTCTTTTTTCAACCATTCCTTTGAAAGGGTTGAATCTTCGCCCGATCCAGTCGTAAGGGGTGGGTAATAATTTACACAGACGCTGTATTTTACCGTCAGGATAAAGCACCTTAGGCATTATATTTCCTATTTCAGGATTGTTTTTCAGGTAATCGACAAGTTTCTGCAGGGTTTTCTCATCAAAGTAAGCATCAGGATTAAGTACCAAATGATACCGGCTGTTTTTCTCCATTGCTTTTTTGATCGCAATATTATGTGCTGCACCAAATCCCGGATTGGAAGGATTAAAAATATATTCCACATTCGGATGGCTGGTAATGGTCTTCAGCTCATCCGTGGGAGAATTGTCTACCAGGTATAAAAACAGGGGAAAATCTGTTTCTGAATTGAGGAAACTGTCAATAGCTTCCAGAAGGATTTTCCGGTCATTTCTGTAGCAAACTATGCTGGCGGTTACAAACATTTAACTGGTTTAAAATTAAATAGATTTAAATACATCCAAGTATTTCCAGATTTTTTCAATCTACTTTCCCTTCTGTATTTTGGGCATAAGTTATTTATTCTTCAAATAATATGGGTTACCTGGATATAACAAAATCAAATCCATTAAAAAATTCTAACAGATTTGATTTGAGTTTTTAAGATGAAAACTTCAAAGCTACTTTTCTATGGCTTTAAATACTTACAATTAATCATTCAGGGGTACAAGAGACTGATTAATCTTTATTTTCATTATCATCTTTTTTCTTGTAAATGTGCTGTGTCTTTACAATACGCTTTCCTGTTACACTGCGAACAGTCTGGCGCAGCAGGGCATCAGCTCTCAGCAGAACATTTTTAACAGGCTCTTCCGGTCTTCCATAGAATGAAGTTACATGGAAATATTCTTCTTTTTCAGCTGGTTTCTGCGAGAAATAATAATTTGACACACAACATCTTTTATGATCAACAATCACTTTACTTACAGAATGGATTGATGTTTTATTGGTAATCATTAAAGCCAGACGGTTGAACTTTGAATGAATGGTTCTTTGCGGATGATCCATACCGTTATCCCACAGTTCCAGATTTCCTCCGTTTTTCACGTCCCAATCCGGTGTTACGTAATATAACAGATTAAGAACTCTGTAATTTTCGCGGTCGTTATCATGCGAATTATCCAGGTGCGGGTTAAGGAAATTTCCTTTAGCCATCAGGCTGATTCCTCCTGCGTATAAATTGGAATCGGGTGTCATTTCTTTAAGTCCTGTAATTTCTTCAACGATATCAATTACTCTTTGGTCCTGGAAAGCAAATACAATTTCTTCCAGCAGCGGATTGTATAAATCCATTTGTGCTGCAATTCTTTTATTTTCTCTCAAAGATTTATATGTCGTCATTTCTTCCGGTGTAGGAAAGGCATCATAAATTTCTTTCGCTACATCTTCCGGCAACAGATCGTCTATAACACATGAATTGATACGATCCGGTAAATTAAATTCTTTCTTGTATTCTTCTTTTTTTTCGGCTAACTTTTTTACGATCAGGTCAGCATATTCATTTCTTTTCATGCTTATTTTTTTTAAAATTCTTTTGATAAAATTAATCAAAAATATTATTCCTTTTGTTGACATTCTGATAAATCAAACCAGAGATTTATCATTACCAAAATAAAAAATAAAACTTCGATGTATGTTAAAATAATAATAAGTATTCAGGTAAAGACGAAAATGTCTTTATTCATTGACAATTTACAGGGATTTAAATACCTCCAGATATCTTTGGGCTCTTGTTCTGGCATTTCCAAAAACCTTCAGTCTTTCTTTTCCATTTTCAACCAGTTGTTCGGAGAGTTTTTCATCACTAGCTATTTGTATTAATTTTGATGCAATATCTTCCGGATCGAGAGGGTCAAAATAAAGGGCTGCATTTTCACAGATGGTTGTAGCAAATGAGTAGTTTGATGTCACAACCGGAATTTCCATTTTCATAGCCTCCGGATAATTCGCAGAAAAAGCCTCAATGAGTGTTGGTAAAAAGAGAGCATCAGATTCTGAATATAACTGCGGACAATCCTTTACTTCTATTCTTCCCAGATTGATTATCCTTTTCCTGGCTTCTTCAGTAAAGTTCTGTTCGTATATGGCAGGATCAACTGTAAGGATAAATTTAAAATCCTTTGGGAGATCTTTTTTATTCAGAATAGGGATTACTTCATTCAGTACCGTAAGGTTTTTATGGATCTGAAAAGAGGCTAAAGTCAAGAACCTGTATTCATTTTCTCCCGGTTCCGGCAACAGCTTCTTATTTCCCAAAGCACTTTCTGTTTCAAAATATTTATTGTATGTATTGCTTACGGTAAAGACTTTTGACCGGTCAACCTTTAAAAACCCGGAGAGTCTTTCGGACATATCTTCAGTTTCACAGACAAAATACTTTCCATTTCTTTTCAGGAAGAAACGGTGCATGATTTTGGTAAATTTTATCTGTAATACATTTTTAAACGGTATTTTTTTAAACAGAGGAGATTCCGGATAAACGAGATCCGACTTGGCAAATCCAGAAATATTTTTAGTTTTGGGTGTCCAGCATGCAGGTCCGAAAACCGTGAACATCACATCCGGACTGATCTCATTTTCCAGCTGTCTGAGCCTTTTTCTGATCGACCAGCCTTTTAATCCGTAGATGGGATGACCTTCAAATTCATAGAAGTGAAAATTATCCGGAAAGTCTTTTACATTAATTTCCTTTGAAACGGCCTGACCTAAAAAAACGTGATAGGTGTTTTCTGGAAAGGCAATACATTCATAAATAAATGAAACAGCTACCTGTGTAACTCCGGTCCCGCTTAATGTGGTTGTGTTAATAATTAAATTCATCTGGTGTGGTGATAGGGAAAGCCTTTAAAATTCTTCCAAAACTGATTTAATAATTGTTTTATTGTCTACCGCATTAAACAGAACATGGGAATTCCTGGAATACTGATCAAAGTTCTGATCAATATCAAGAATGATCTGTTTTATCTCTGCGGTATCATTGCTAGTACCAAAGATCTTGCCACAACTGAATTTCTGAAACGGAACAGACAGTCCGGGAATGTTGTTACCGATCATGGGCACGCCATATCCTGAATATTCAAAAATTTTATTGGGGGCACAGAAGATCTGGTTCAGCGAGATAGGATCATACATCAGGATCCCGATTCTTGCCAGTGAAGTGATATACAAATGCTGTGGCGAAGGGATAAAGGATATATGTACCAGACGCGGGCATATCTTTTTGTAATGGTCCAGCATCCCAAAATCACGTCCCATAATTACCGGAATAAAGTCATCTCCGAGTTCGTTTACCGCTTTAAGAATAAAGGTAAGGTCTCTTTCCGGGGAAATCAGTCCCTGGTAGAGTATTATTTTACGGTTGTTTTTTATCAGGCTGTCATACAGATCGGGATAACTGTCTTTCAGAAACTGTCCTGATGCTTTATTATCCAGCAGTTTATAAGGTTTATTAGGAAGAACGACAGGATATTGCGGAGGCTTAAACCACAGGTTGAAAATGGCCGCTCTGTTTTCTTCACAGACAATCAGCCTTTTTGAAGCCGGAATATATTTATTCAGGACATACCGGTAGAATGATGAATGGTCATACATCTCCAGGATATGCATTACATATTTGATCTGACTGAAAATATTACTGAAAAGTAATGGAGCCATACTGTCTGCGTCTACAAACCATACGATGCTGTCTTTATTTTCAGGCAGGGACAGTTCTTTCAGAACTTCTTTTCTGTATTTCAGCCAGGTTCCTAATTTTTGTGTTAAAGATCTTTTCTTCAGAGTAACAAAAGAACCGAGTCCCAAATCTTTAAATTCAACGCCTTTATTTTCAAAATCCTTCTTCCAATAATCATTTACGCCTAATGTTACCAGTTTAACAGAAACGCCCAGATCTACCAGATGCTGAATAACCATCTGGGTAGGCGGTTCATTTTCGATCGTATTTTTGTGAATGATTAAAACCTTTTTCATATGTATTCTTTTGTCATTTTTATATTTCAGGATCTATTCTATAAAGAAATAGCCTCTTCTCATTTATCTGAATCTGAATCTGTATTTTACGAACGGCTGAAGTATAAACAGGATGACCAGGAAAAAAAGTATAGGATAAAGCCCCTGTGTAATCCCGGCCAGAATATCTCCCCTAATGGTAAGCAGGGATCCCAGGAAACACAAAAGCGCAATCAGTAATGACACATAATTGTCGGATAATAAAAAGGTATCCACAACCTTTGTGAGTAATCCTGCATACAGTCCCATCAGCAAAGAATATAAAATAAGGCCCAGGATTCCCCCGTTTGCCCAGCCTTCTCCGGCTACCCCTGCTGCATTCGACCATTTGTGTTCTGCCAGATGCTGATAATCAAAATTCTGTCCTCCGAATTTCACTTCCGTTAAAGCGACCCCGAAACCCACAGGCTTATCTTTCCATAAACTTCGTGGGATGGGATTGAAGAGTACGGCTCTTAAAGTATAATCCAGAGGTAAAAAATCAACGGTTGAGCCGAAAGTATCTATACATTTGTTGTAATCCGTTAATAGCAGATCTCCCTCCACGGAATTGTATTCTTTCTGAGACTGTGAAAAATCCATCTCAGAAATGGTGGTCTGAAGCATTTCAAGGTTATCAATTCTTTTGTTCCGTATTGACGATAACGCCAGGAACATCAGTAAGACAATACCCGCCGGGAACAGAAACTTTATATTGAGAAATAATTTTTTAAAACCAAAACTATTATTCCGGATGCTTACAATGATATTGGCCAGAATAATAATAATCAGCAATGAGATAATGGCCCCTCTTGTTCCTCTTGGAAAGGCAGCAAGTGCTAAGGCAAAAAAGCTGAGGTTGAGGTATAAAGAAGAGGTTTTAAATCTTGCGTTATTATAACTTAAAACGAACAGTATAAGGGACGACAGCGAGTATAACGAAAAAAGAATAATGGTAAGGAATGAGGGCACATCTTCTTTCTCCGGCAACCTGGAATAAAACCGCGTAGCCGCCTTATCAAATGACCCGTAGAGCCATGTATTGAATGAAAAATCCAGAACAACATACAGCAGTACGATCAGAAACAGATAGAACTGCTGCCTGGGCAGCAGGGGTTTTATGGCAAATTTATGAAAGGCTGCATTCTTGTTATTAATAAAATTAACGATCTTTTTATGCGGTCTTCTCCGGACGATAAAAACTGTTGTCATGAAAATAATAAATGAAAGCAACAGCAAGAGTTCCTGATTTTCATCAAGTTCCAGGTCCTGTTTTATTCCGAAAAAGAACAGGAATATCATATTCATGCAAAAAAAAGGATCGGTAATTGCTTTAAATCCTTTGTTTACAACCGTTGCCAGCAAGAAAAATATTGCAAAATATCCTGCAAATGTCATTATTAATTTTTTAGTTTTTTAAGAAGAAATTCTATGATCCTGTCGCTGGATTTACCGTCACCATACGGATTATTGGCCTTTGACATAGAGTTGTAGTGATTCTCATCATCCAATAGCTGGGAAACCCCTTTAACAATCTTATCATACTGTGTTCCTACAAGCTGAACGGTACCTGCTTCCACAGCTTCCGGACGTTCGGTATTGTCCCGCATTACCAGAACAGGTTTTCCTAACCCCGGCGCTTCTTCCTGGATTCCCCCGCTGTCTGTAAGGACCAGATAGCTCTGCTTCATCAGATAGATAAAGGGCAGGTAGTCCAGAGGTTCAATGAAAAATATATTGTCCGGTTTGTCTTCTCCAAAAACCTCGTTAATAGGCTTTCTGACATTTGGGTTTAGGTGCATCGGATAAATAAAATCCACTGAAGGATACAGATTGGCCAAAGCTTTTAATGCCTTACAGATATTGATAAATCCTTCGCCGAAGTTTTCACGGCGGTGGCCTGTAATCAGAACGAGGCGTTTACCATCTTTCAGACGAAGATAATCATAGCCTAAGTTATTCAGCATTTCACCGATTTCCGCTGACAGCTGCCTGTTGTTTTCTATTTTCTGAACCACCCACTGCAGTGCATCAATCACCGTATTTCCTGTTATTGCAATGTTATCATCCGACACATTTTCATTCAGAAGGTTCCGGCGGCTAAGCTGGGTGGGTGCAAAATGATATTCTGCAATCCTTCCGGTCAACTGTCGGTTGATCTCTTCAGGCCACGGGCTGTAAATATTATGAGTTCTTAAACCGGCTTCTACGTGAGCTACGGGTATTTTCTGATAGAAAGAAGCCAGTGCAACGGCCATAGAAGTGGTTGTATCTCCGTGTACAAGAACCACATCCGGCTTTACTTCACTGAGTACATCACGCATTTTAACCAGCACAGTGGACGTTACGTCATATAAATCCTGTCCTTCTTTCATAATGGAAAGATCAAAATCCGGCACGATTTCGAATAATCTCAATACCTGGTCAAGCATTTCCCGGTGTTGCCCGGTAACACAAACAGAAGTTTCAAAGGTATCGCGGTACTGCTGGAATTTATTGACCAGCGGTGCCATTTTTATTGCTTCCGGACGCGTACCGAATACGATAAGAACTTTTTTCATATTAAATTATAATTTTAAAGGTGATAACCCCCTGTACAACTGAATGGATGAGGTAGCTCAGCAAAAATGCATAACTTAATCCCAACGCACCCAGATGCATATATTCTACAAATATATAAGCTATTGTAAGAAAACAGATTCCCCAGAACAGATTTACACCAAATCCGAGCCACATTTTGGCTTTACTGGCTATAACCTGCCCCAATACACTGTTAATCGTCTGAAGTATGGCAGCCACAAGCAGAATCCGTAGCGGAAGATAGCTGGTAAAACTGCTTCCGTACAGTTTAAGGATAAACGGTGCCAGAACTATAATAATCAGCGTTAAAACAGTTACTACAACACAGTTTACTAAAAGATTCAGCTTCAGCAGTTTATTATACTGTGTTCCGGAGTCTTCTGATAAGGTATTGGAAAGCATCGGTAAAATAATCGCTCCTATTGAATTGGGAATAAACAGCACCATCAGATACCATTGTTCCGAAACATCGAAAATAGCCATTTCTCCAAATCCGTTGGTTCTTACCAGTAAAGCTTTGCCCAGCCATATGACAGGCATTGCTACAAAGGTTGACAACATGGCGGGAAGAGAGAATTTTATAAAAATATTTTTTATTTCCGGGGTGAATGCTTTGATATTTTTAAATACGGAACCAAAATGCCTGTTGATGGAAATCTGATTAAGCCCTACGAATATAGCCGCTGAAATTCCCAGAAAAATAATGACTCCGTCTGCTCCCCAGAAATAGGCTCCGAGTATGATTAAAAAAAACTGGGCGACACCGTAAATTAAATTATTGATTCCTAATCTTTTGAAATCCTCAAATCCGGTTAAAGTTCCGCTCTGTGCGCTGGAAATCGTACTGAAGAAGAGGGCGATAACTGTCAGTTTCAATGAGTATGATAATTCCGGTGAACCAAAGGATGAATCGGAGATCTGCCTGTTAAAAAGAAGAACAACAACTGATATGACCAGTCCGAAAATTAAGGCTACCTGATTAGAAGCCTTATGGATCTGATACGCTTTTTCCCTGTTACTGTTCCTGTAATACGCCACATAGCGTGCCGCAGTAAGCCCCATCCCCATACTGGAAAAAACCATAAACATGGTAATGGTAGAGCGCAATACCCCTATTTTACCATATTCTTCTTTCCCGATAATCCTGGCTACAATGATAAAAGCGACCAGCATTAAAGTCTTACCGGATACTGTCCCGATCAAAGACCATGAAGCACTTTTAACAAACCTCTGAATATGTGGTAAAGCCAGTATATTATTTATTTTATTCTTCAATGTGTTCTGTTTGATTAACAAAGAGTGATAGATCTGTCTTAAAAATTATTAAAATGTTTTCCGCTTTATATTTCTATTCTAAATAAAAGTGTTTCTTCACAAATATAGATTACTTAATAGCCGGTTATCAGAATATTAAGTAATCTATGTTTATAGTTTTTTTCCGTTATTATTTTGGAACTGCTGCCAGCTTCAGAGTTTAAAACCGGTCTTTTAATCTATCGAACCAGCTTTTTTCTTCAGCAGCGTATCCGTAGCCGTATTTATTACCATAACCAAAATAATCTCGGTCTACATCGTTCAGAACAAATCCGACATTTTTGATTTTTCCGCTTTCAATATTGCTGTTGGCAAATTCAACGAGTGCTTTTTCTGTATACTGAGAACGTGTTACGTAAAGGGTAGCATCGGCCATTTCCGCGAACAGGAATGTATCTGTTACCAGCATCAGCGGAGCTGTATCCAGGATGATATAGTCATACTGGGTTTTCAGCTGTTCCAGTAGTATTTCGTATCGGCCGTTAGTTAAAAGCTCAGTAGGGTTTGGCGGAATACTTCCTGAATAGATTACATCCAGATAAGGATTAAATGTAGAGACATGAATAATATCCTGCAGTGAGGTCTGGCTGTCATATAAAAACTCTGTAAGCCCTCTCAGTCCTTTTCTTGCAGGATTGTATCTCTGCAGCTGAGGATTTCTGATATCGGATCCGATGATGATTACCTTCTTATTCGGTGTGGCCATAGCCAACGCTAAATTAACCGATATAAAGGTTTTTCCTTCTCCTTTTACGGTAGAGGTAACAAATACCACCTTAGCCTTCTTTTTAGGAAGCATGAAATTCATATTCGTGATCAGGATTCTGAAGGCTTCTGCCATTGGAGACAGGTCATTCATCTGTATCAGCTCAGGCTGTCCTTTTACCAGTCTTGGAATTTCGCCGATAACCGGTTTTTCATCAGCCAGTGTTTCAAGATCGTGTTTTGTTTTAACTTTATTGTTTAGTAATTCTCTAAAATAAATGATCAGGAATGGCAGTAATAATCCACATACAAGAGCTCCGAGGAACACCATCATCTTCTTAGGCGCTACCGGCTTTGGTGAAGCGTAGGCATAATCAACAATTCTTGCTTTATCCGCAGTTACGGCTAATGAGATAGCAGTTTCTTCTCTTTTCTGAAGCAACAGAAGGTACAGGCTTTCTTTGATCTGCTGCTGTCTTTCTATATCTCTGAAAAGTTTTTCCTGAGTAGGGATCTTCTGTATTCTTGAAGATACTTTATTTTGTTCCGAAAGATATTGGTTTTTAGCAAACTGAAGTCCTGTTCTGCTTTTATTAAGGCTTTCCATCACGGAAGACCGCATCGCGGAGATCTGATTATTCAGGTCTATCACCAATGGGTTCTGAGGGGTTGCATTTTCCAGCAATCTGTTACGCTCGATCACCAGCTGGTTGTATGTTGCGATCCCATTGGCCGCTTCCTGGCTCTGAAGGCCTACGTTGGTAGGAAGTACCTGCCCGTTCCCCTGCTTGGTCATAAATCCGATCAGGGCATTGGTAAGATCCAGCTGAGAGTCTACCTCAATCTGTTTTGCACGGGCTTCGGCAGAACTTTCCAGTCCTATTTTGGCTTCAGTAGCAAGATCCGTGATCTGATTGGAGCTTTTAAAACGTTCTTTACGGTTTTCCACCTCACCTAAATCGTTGGCAATGATATTGATTCTCTCATCAATAAACCGGCGTGTAATCTCAGACTCTGAGTTCTTATCTTTTATTGCGTCATTATTGTAAACCTTTACCAGGTTATTAAGGATGTCTTTGGCTTTATCTGTATTCTGATAGTTCATAGACAGGCCGATAACGGTTGCATCTTTATTTACCAGACTTACGGCCAGTATTTTCTGAAGTCTGTTTACGGTTCCTTCTTTATTGGAATAGCTGAATGTAAAGTCTTCAAGCTTACCTGCTTTTGCTTTGTTGAACTTCGGGTTCTTTACAATCATGATATTAGCATACGGCAGACTGATGGTCTTACCGTATTCGGAGGTAATTTCTTTGTGCAGTTCTTCCGACTTTAAGGTAAAACTGTTTTGTGAAAGCTTGATATGAAACGGTTCATTAGGAAGATCTACAAATGGTTTTTCATTAATTACCCTGATCTCAAAAGGAGCTGTATCATTATATAATTCTACTACTTTCACTCCCTGCTTGGCAAAGATGGTGGTCTGAAGGTTCAGGGTATTCACTACATCCTGAATCAGTTTTTTGGATCTGAAAATTTCTATTTCATTTTCGATACTGTTGGTACCCATTCCCTTCAATCCGGAAAGATCCTGCAAAACCGAAAAATCTCCTCCAACTGAAGGTGTACTTTTGGCATCTTTAATAAGAACTGTTGACTTTATATTGAAAACGGGAGTTGTAAATTTTAAATAGACATAAGCAAGAAACAGGGTAATAACGGGCATAATGATAAACCATACCCAGTATTTAAAGTAAGGTTTAATGGTTTCCCGTATATTGATTTCTTTATTTAATGATTCGTCTGTTGTTGAATTATTCATTTAAAATAATATTGTATTATGGATATGAAAATAGCAATTGATGTAAAGATAATTTATTTAAAATTATAATCTGGCATCCACCATATTTCGGTCTAGGCATGATTTGGTGTCAAATACTATTGTATTTTCATTCTTTAAATTTTCCAGATTCATGGTAAGGAATTCTTTATGAGAAACAGCAATAATAATTGAATCGTATGGGGTACGATTACTCAGATCATTCAGTAGATTAATCCCATATTCTTTTTTCACTTCGTCACTGTTGGCCCACGGGTCGTAAAGTTCTACCTCAATGCCATAATCAAGAAGTTCTCTGTATATATCGAAAACTTTAGTATTCCGGATATCCGGGCAGTTTTCTTTAAAAGTAACTCCCAGAATCAGTGCTCTGGAGTTTTTAATTATTCCTCCCTTTGCAATCAATAGTTTTACTACTTTGGAAGCAATAAATTTGGCAATGGAATCGTTTACACGGCGGCCGGATAAAATGACATCCGGATGATACCCCAGCTGTTCTGCTTTATGAGCCAGATAATAGGGATCCACAGATATGCAGTGACCGCCTACCAGCCCCGGTTTGTATTTCAGGAAGTTATATTTTGTACCGGCAGCCTCTAATACATCAGTGGTGTCAATTCCTATTCTGTCGAATATCAGAGCGAGTTCATTTACAAATGAAATATTAACATCTCTCTGTGCATTTTCTATGGCTTTTGAAGCTTCTGCAACTTTAATATTCGGAGCAAGGTGTGTTCCTGCGGTAATTATTTTTTTGTATAAGTTATCAACTTCTGTCGCAATTTCAGGGGTAGAACCGGAGGTTACCTTCATTACGGAAGTCAGGGTATTGATTTTATCTCCGGGATTGATTCTTTCAGGGGAATAGCCTACGAAAAAATCTTCGTTGAATTTCAGACTGGAGTACTGTTCTAGTACAGGTACGCATTCTTCTTCCGTACAACCAGGGAAAACCGTAGATTCATAAATGACGATATCTCCTTTTTTTATAATTCCGCCCAGCATTTTTGATGCGGAAAGAAGTGGTTTAAGATCGGGAGCATTATATTGATCGATAGGCGTAGGAACAGTTACAATATAGATATTGGAATCTGATATTTCAGCCAGGTCGTCAGTGGCTTTATACCCGGTTTTTCCGGATGATGTCTTATAGGCATTCAGCTTTCCGGTAAGTTTCCCGCTATCAGCTTCACAGGTAATATCAAAGCCTTCATTAAGCTGTTTAATTCTCTCCGAATTGATATCAAAACCCAGTACCGGGAACTGATCTGCAAATTCGAGTGCCAATGGAAGACCTACATATCCCTGACCAATAATTGCTATTTTATAAGACTTCATTATTTTTTATTGATATTATTGATTGCAACTTTGGCAAAAAGTTTCATGTTAGTTTTTATTTTTTGATCAGGCTTACGACTACTGCTGCTGCTGTAATTGCGATAGATGCCGCCGTTAAATACAGAGTGGTATTCGGGTTTTGTTTTGACTGTATATCTTTGGTGTTGTTGGCAGGCACAATAATGGCATCTCCCTGTTTAAGATTATAAAATGGAGAATTGATAAGGTTAGCATCCTGCAGGTTTACTTTCCCGTGAGTAACAGTACCGTTTTCTGTTCTTATTACCAGAACATCTTCTCTTTTTCCGTACATGGTAAGATCTCCTGCCAGACCTAAAGCGTTCCAAATTGTTCCCTGGCCATTGGCAATGGTATAATCCCCCTGTCTGTTTACTTCTCCAAGAACGGTTACTTTAAAGTTGGCCAGCCTGATATTTACTGTCGGATTAATGACATATTTTTCCATTCTCTCCTTAAGTTCAGCCTTTAGGTCTATTAAAGTTTTTCCGGTTGTATTGATGGCTCCCAGAATCGGAAAGTCGATATTTGAATTGGAATCTACAATATAAGTAGGGCCTGCTATTGAAGTCATTCCCTGGTTCGGTGTATTTCCTCCGGCAGTAATGTTGCTCTGAATCATCTCTGATGACGAATAATTCTGATTGAATGGTTTTACCACATCCATATCTTTTGCCGTAATAAGAATTACCAGCTGGTCTCCAACCTGAATGGTGGAATTGGAGTTTTTTGCAGATGACTCTATTGCTACATTTTCTATATTCTGCATATAGTTCAGATCATTGTGAGTTTTCTGGTTGGTTTTACAGGAAACCAGTACCAATGCGCAAAATATAGTTAAAACTTTACCCTTCATATCTTAAAAATTGTACAAATATACATTTATATTTTTTTATTTATCCAAAATCTCATAGATCGAATTATTGCTTCTGAATTCAGGAACAATGGACTTCAGAATCTTTACCACTTCTACTTTATCTTTCATTACGGAAGCTTCTGTAATGAGGTTGGTCAGGCTCTCTATTTCTATAAATTCCATTGTAGGATCTTTAGAGATCATAATCTTTTCATTATGGGTAGGCAGTGTTTTTGCATTGTCGCTCAACAGTTCCTCATAGAGTTTTTCACCCGGCCTTAATCCGGTATAGATGATTTTAATATCAATATTAGGTTCAAACCCTGACAGCTTAATCATTCTTCTTGCCAGATCCAGGATTTTCACAGGTTCTCCCATATCAAAGACAAAGATCTCTCCACCCTGCCCCATTGTTCCTGCCTGAAGAACAAGTTCGCATGCTTCCGGTATGGTCATAAAATACCTTACAATATCCGGATGGGTGATGGTAACCGGCCCGCCGGCTTCAATCTGTTTTTTGAAATGAGGAATAACCGATCCGTTTGATCCCAGTACGTTTCCGAACCTTGTCGTAATAAATTTGGTTGTGTTTCCTTCCACATGCTGTAAAGACTGTACGAAAAGTTCAGCTGCTCTTTTGGAAGCTCCCATCACATTAGTAGGATTCACCGCTTTATCGGTAGAAATCATAACAAACCTGTTGACTTTATAACGGCTGGACAGCACGGCTATATTTTTGGATCCCAGAACATTGACACGGATCGCCTCATTAGGATTTTCTTCAACCAAAGGAACATGCTTGTAAGCCGCCGCATGGTACACCATAGAAAAGTTATAGGTCTGGAACAGCGGTTCCACTCTATGGATATTGGAAACATCGGCCAGAACAAATTTGAACCTGATGTGGGGAAATTTCTCTTTCATTTCCAGTTCTATATCATACAGTGGTGTTTCTGCCTGATCCAGAACAACAATTAATGCCGGATTAAACTGGGCAACCTGTCTTACGATCTCACTGCCGATAGAACCGGCCCCGCCTGTTACCAGTACATTTTTATTGAAATGCCTGCTTTTTACCTCTTCATTTTCTATTTTGATCGGTTTTCTGTTAAGAAGATCTTCAATCTGAAGATTCCTGATGGATCCTCCCAGATCGCTGTCCCTCAGTTTCTGTACAGAAGGTGCTTTGAATATATTGAGGTCTTTTTCTAAAAATAAGTTCACCCAGGAATTCATCTCGTCTTTAGACATCATTTCTTTAACGATGATCACCCCGTCTATGATAAGATCTTCTTTTGTGGCTTCTTCTATCTTTCTTTTTTCGTAGATAGGTTTTCCCAATAAGGATGCTCTTTTGGAGTCTGTTCTCTGAGTCAAAAAGCCTACCACCTGATAAGGAAGGCTTGGGTTATCCAGAATGGCACGGGCAATGGCAATAGACTGCTCATCGATTCCCAACACCAGAATTCTTTTTTTCAGAGTACTTCTCCTGTATTCTCTTACGATATGGAAAAATTCTTTTACATAAAGCCTGAAAAGAAAAAGCCCCATAAAAGAGATAATGAAATACAGAACCAGAAAAGGAGTCAAAATAAATTTCCCTCCTGTGATCCAGAAATAAATAAGATTGACCACTCCCACCACTGTCATGGTACAAAAACATGAGATCAGGAGTTTAAAAAGATCAATAAAAGTAGAGTGTCTTATAATTCCTGCATAGGTCTTGAAAAAGTACATAAACATAGTGTTTATCACAATAATAAAGGTAAAAACTACACTTTTATCTTCGTGATAAACAAATTCTTTCTGGGTAATTTTCTCTATGGTATAAGTAGAAAGAAACAGGGATATTACCAGAACAATAATATCTATTACAAGTATTATCCATCTGGGGAGATATCTTACATCCGAGAGATTGACAACATTGTCTCCTCCAAATATTTTTTTCCTAAAAGAGCTGTACATTGTCTGTATTTGTGTTCATATTTAAAACGGCTAAAACCAATTTTTTAATTAATATTAATTCTTAAGCATGGTTACAAAATTAAAATAAAATCCCATCTTTATTCAATTTTAATAAATAAATTTAGGGAATTTCATATTCTGAAGATTTCAGCAATTCTTTCTCTGCAACCGTCCGTTAAATTGGTTCCTGACGGCAGGCACAATCCACGGTCAAAAAGTGTACCAGAAAGATTATTTCCAAAAAACTCATATCCTTTATAGAGAGGCTGAAGATGCATAGGTTTCCATAGGTACCTGGTTTCTATATTATTCCGGGAAAACTGCTCTCTAAGCTTTTCTTTCGTAAAATCATTTCTCAGGATAACCGTATTGAGCCAGTAGTTGGAAAAAAAATCCCTGCCAGGTTCGGAAAACAGTTCTATATTTTCATGATCCTTCAGACAGGACTGATAAAAATCATGATTTTCTCTCCTTCCTGTGATCTTTTCATCAAGCGTTTCCATCTGCCCCCTTCCTATTCCGGCTGAAATATTATCCATCCTGTAATTATATCCTATTTCAGAGTGAGAATAATAGTCTTTATCATCTTTGGCCTGTGTGGCCAGAAAAAGAGCTTTCTTTTTATCTGCTTCACTCCTGGAAATCAAGATTCCTCCGCTTCCCGTGGTGATAATTTTATTTCCGTTAAAACTGATAACGGAAAGATCTCCGAAAGTTCCGCACAGCTGTCCTTTATACCTGCTGCCCAACGCCTCTGCACTGTCTTCAATGAGCGGAATTTCATATTTCCGGGAAATGCTGAGTATTTCATCTGCCTTGAAGGGCATTCCATATAAAGAAACAGCAATGATTGCCTTCGGTTTTTTCCCTCTCTGAATACAGGATTTCACAGCGTCTTCCAGTGTATCGGGACATATATTCCATGTCTCTTTTTCACTGTCTACAAATACGGGAACAGCTTTCAGATACAGGACGGGATTGGCAGAAGCCACAAAAGTAAATGACTGGCAGATCACAAAATCTCCTTCTTCCACATTCAGTAATCTCAGGGCAAGATGAATAGCAGCTGTTCCGGAAGACAAAGCTGTAACGTGGGAATGATTCCCTAAATATTTCTCCAGACCGTTTTCAAACTCATCTATATTCGAGCCGTATTGGGAGATCCAGTTGGTATCAAATGCATTTTGTATATATTGAAGCTCGTTCCCTCCCATATGGGGCGGTGAGAGCCAAATTTTCTGTTTTTCCAATATCTATTTATGTTTCTCCAAAAGTATCATTTATTTTTTCATATTCAAAGCCTCTGCTCATCAAATATCTTATGGTTTTCACTTTTTTTTGATATTCTTTTAATCCTTTTTGCTTTGAAGCATAATCTTCGTAAATTTTCCTGATCATTTTTTCATAATCCTCTTCATCTATTTCATCGAAACAGGTATTGATAAGTCTTTCGGAAATCTGCTTCTGTTTCAGATTCATTCTGATCTTATTCCGGCCCCAGTGTTTGATATAAAATTTACCTCTGATATAGCTGCGTGTGAAACGTTCTTCGTTCAGAAAGTTTTCCTTCAGAAGATACAGCATGATCTCTTCTTTTGCTTCATCAATCAGTAAAAACTCTTTCATTTTCTGTTCCACTTCGGCATGGCAGCGGTCCTGGTAAACACAATAGTTCACCACTTTCTGCCTGATTTCCTCAAATGTGAAAGATTTCTTCTCCATAATAATGAAAAAAGAATGGACAGGTGCCCATTCTTTATATTGTATTTCAAATGATCATTAATAGTTGAACAAAGCCTTTCCTTCCATCAGTTCATTCACTTTCTTTTTAACGGAAGCAAGAACTTCTTCATTTTTGATATGGTCTACTACCTCAGAAATCAATCCGGCAATAGTATCCATATCGTTTTCTTTAAGACCTCTTGTGGTGATAGCGGCTGTTCCCAGTCTGATACCGGATGTGGTAAACGGTGACTTGTCATCGAAAGGAACCATATTTTTGTTACATGTAATATCAGCAAGAACTAAAGCCTTTTCGGTTTCTTTACCGTTTACGCCTTTATTTCTAAGGTCTACAAGCATTAAGTGGTTATCCGTACCTCCGCTCACGATATCAAATCCTCTGTCGATCATTGCTTTTGAAAGGGCCTGGGCATTGGCTTTAACCTGTTTAGCATAGGTTTCAAACTGCCCGTCCAGCGCTTCACCAAAAGCAACTGCTTTACCGGCAATAACATGCTCCAGCGGACCTCCCTGAATTCCCGGGAAAACTGCTCCGTCCAGTACCTGGCTCATCATTTTGGTTTCTCCTTTCGGGGTTTTGTGGCCGTATGTATTTTCGAAATCCTTCCCCATCATGATCATTCCTCCTCTTGGTCCTCTTAAAGTCTTATGAGTTGTAGTGGTCACTACATGGCAGTGCTCAAATGGAGAGTTTAGCAGTCCTTTTGCCACTAAACCTGCAGGGTGAGCAATATCCGCCCAAAGTGTCGCCCCGATCTCGTCGGCAATTTCTCTGAATTTAGCATAATCCAGATCTCTTGAATACGCTGAGAAACCGGCAATAAGCATTTTCGGTCTTTCTCTAAGGGCTACTTCTCTCATCTGGTTGTAATCAATAAGTCCTGTTTCTCTTTCTACTCCGTAAGAAACCACCTGATACTGGATTCCGGAGAAGTTTACTCCTGAACCGTGAGTAAGGTGTCCTCCCATAGAAAGATCCATTCCCATGATTTTGTCTCCGGGTTTCAAAACCGCAAGATAAATGGCAGCATTGGCCTGAGATCCGGAATGCGGCTGAACATTTACATAGTCCACCCCGAAAAGTTCCTTCGCTCTGTTGATCGCCAGTGTTTCAACCTCATCTACTACTTCACAGCCCCCGTAATATCTTTTACCCGGGTACCCTTCCGCATATTTGTTTGTCAGTACGCTTCCCATTGCTTTCATTACGTTTTCAGAAACAAAGTTTTCTGACGCAATAAGTTCTAATCCATGGGATTGTCTTTGTCTTTCCTTTTCAATCAGGTCGAAAATAATATCCATTATACTTTTAGTTTTTGAAATTTTCCACCCCAAATGTACGGAATTTCCGTTGAGATTTCAACATCAGAAAATATGATTTTACACTTGATTCTTTTACAGATTATGGGATTATGCCATCAGATTAAAGGTTTTCTTTAACAAACTTCTCACAATAGCTTTTAATCCTGTTGCGGACCTTCTCAAACTGCTGTTTGATTTCCGTCTCTGTTCCGGAGGCTTTTGCAGGGTCCGGAAAATTCTGATGGAAAACTTCTGCACTGCCGGGAAGATACGGACAATTCTCTTTCGCATGGTCGCAGACTGTAATCACAAAATCAAAGGCTATATCTTTGTACCGGTGTATTGCATCAGAAGTCTGCTGTGAAATATCCAGACCGTCATTTTTCATGGTTTCTATGGCTGCAGGATTTACTCCGTGTGCTTCAATTCCGGCACTGTATATTTCAGCCTTACCTTTGGAGAAATGTTTTAAATACCCTTCTGCCATCTGGCTTCTGCAACTGTTTCCTGTACAGAGTACGAGAATCTTTTTTTTCATTTTTATTCAATGGTATCAACAGCAGCCTGATTCCGGAGAACAGCACGAATTCCCCCTGTTGTTTAATGTATTGAGATCCAGCTTTTGCTTCTGTGGCGGAATCCCGCACGAATCTTCTGCCAGGCAGGCGGTAAGTTTATTTTTCAGAACAAAATTTTTCCCGTTGAATTCCAGATCAAATCTGCCAATGGTATTTTCCTGATATTCGACTTCAATTTCAAAATCCCCTATTCCCAGTTTATCTTCAGAAAGACGGATAATATCCAGCAATTTTCCAGGTTTAAGCCTGTGCTCATAATCATCGGCATCCCAAAGCTGAAAATTTACCCGTTCTTCTTTTCTGATGGTTCCACCACAGTCGATAAATCTTTTTGTAACGATTCCCACTTCTGTCACATGAAAATGTCCGGGTACAAATGTTCCGTTTTCCAGTTGGAATTCTACATTTTCCAACGCCGGCAAAATCTTTTTAATCTCTGATAATTTCATACAGTATTTATTTTAATTGTTATAATGCAATATTACGATATTTGGATATAAAAAATTTTAGCAGCAGTTCTGCTCCTTAACTGCTACGATGATGTTTGAAAAATAAGTATTCAGGATTTCAAAAGATTTTTCATCAATACAGTAGCATATTGAATTTCCTTCAATACTTCCTTTAATCAGTCCGGCATTTTTCAATTCCTTCAGATGCTGGGAAACAGTAGGCTGGGCAAGAGGCAGCTCATTAACGATATCTCCGCAGATGCATTCGTTTACTTTGAGAAGGTATTCAATAATGGCTATTCTTGCCGGATGTCCGAGTGCCTTTGCAATAACGGCCAGTTTATTTTGTTCGTCGGTAAAGAAATCTGTTTTGGTAGCTCCCATAGTCTATAATTATATCGCAATATTACGATATTAAAATTATCCAGCAAAATTTTTTATGAATATTAATCATTTGAAGCTTATGTAAAACATATGAATAAGATGAAACAGAAGCAAAACAGGTTTCAGATTTATATTCACCTGATCAGTTCTTCCATCCTGCATCCGGTTAAAACTCTTCTTCAGTAAGTTCCTTATTCACCATTGCTCCTGTAAAATTTCCCTGTGCAATGGCATTGGCCACAGACCTCATCATGGTAACATTATCTCCACAGGCAAAAAGCCCGGGAATATTGGTCTTCTGCAGAAAATCAACCTTAATAAATCCCTGTTCTGTCAGTTCACAGCCAAGCTCCGAAACATCAACGTTCTGTGTAAAAGGTATTTTGGCATACAGGGCGTTCAGGGAAATTTCTTTACCGGTTTTAAAGATTATTTTTCTGATATATCCGTTTTCATGGGCAATGCTTTCAACCTGATCTTCAATCAGGGAAATCTTATTCTCAGCCAGTTTTTCCTTTTGCTCTCCTGAAAGTACAGACTTCCCGTTGGTGAATAAAGAAAGATCTTTCGTAAGATTGTATACCAGTTTTGTAAAGTCGTAAGCCATATCTCCGTCCGCAAGAATTCCGGTAGCTTTATTTCTCACTTCATACCCGTGGCAGTACGGACAGTGCAGAACAGAAATTCCCCAGCACTCTGCAAAACCGGGAATATCCGGCATCATATCTTTTACCCCTGATGCAAGAATCAGTTTTTTAGCATGAAAGTTCTTCCCTTCCCGGGTCTCAATACTGAAATCTCCGTTTCTGCTGATCTTTATGACCGTTCCTTCATGAAATTTTACCGTGCTGTACTTCTCAACCTGCTCCCTGGCCAATGCAGCTATTTCTTTCGGTGTCTTACCATCATGGGTTATGAAGTTGTGTGAGTGCGGAGTCTGTCTGTTGCAGGGTTTACCGTTATCTATGATCAGTATATTTCTCAGTGATCTTCCTAATGCCATTCCTGCTGACAATCCGGCGTAGCTCCCTCCTATAATGATAACATCAAAGATTTTATTCTCCATTGTAATTGAGTTTTAATAGTGATTTAAGTATCTGTTTGTGTGTACAAAGTTAAATCAAAATTCCATTAATGCAACAATGTCGCAATAAAATTTCATATCTTTGTCTTATGAATAAGCGGAATACCAAAACAAAACAACTGATCCTGAATTCATTAAAAGATTCAAAATCAGCGGTAAGCCATGATATTTTACAGAAAGAATTAGGGAGTGAAATAGACCGGGCTACGATTTACAGGATCCTGAACAGTTTCTGTGAAGACGGTATCGTGCATAAAGTAATAAGCGATGACGGAAAATCTTATTTTGCGCCCTGCCGCGGGTGTTCGGGAAAGCATCATAAACACAGTCATTTTCATTTCAGATGCCTCCAGTGCGGAACAATAGAATGTATGCCGGAAGAGGTGGGTATTAAAATGCCGGAAGGTTATCAGCCTGTGAATTTTAATGGGATCATCTCCGGCTACTGCCCGGAATGTTCTTTATCAAAATAATCTTTATGCCTGAATTTATTGTTTCTGAACCTTTAAGATCTGTTTAAGCTTTAAGATGGGCTAAAGAAAAACAGAAGCTGGACTAAAGTTTTATAAGACTTTCAAAAGTCATTATCTGAGAGCAGCCTGCACCTTTCAGTTTCTGCTTTCTGAATACTCTCCTTTTACTTCATTTATTTCATCACGGAGCCTGTCCCTGATATCTGTTTTTGCATTTTCAAAGCTGAAAATCACGGTTCCTTTTTCTCTTGCAAACGGGTTAACAATGGAATCTGCTTTTCCGGAAATTTCAAAGTAAGGTCCTGTTTCTTTAAGTTCGTCATTATCTGAAGACTGATTTTTGATCCTGATCAGATGATCATACCGCTTACTGAGATCGAACCAGTTGACATAATCTGCATTAAAGGAAACCGCCTGTATGTTCTGTTTTGAATAATAATTAACAGCTCCGGCCTGCCCGTAATTGTCACAGAGAACAAGGGTTTTCCCGGATTTCGAAAGCCGTGCATATTCTTTATCTGTTTTCTCTGCCAGTTCTTTCCAGCCCAGCATATCGGCAAAATCCTGTGGCAGCGGATGATCTTTTCCGTCTTCCCAGCGAAGAAGCCCCAGTTTTTTATACCGGTCCGGATGATGAATGATATATTCCGGACTTTTATTGGGAAATGCTACCTGGTATAAAGGGATAAACAGAAAAACAGGAATCAGCACGCTGACAGGTTTGAGTGCTTTTTTCCAGCCATCTGCAAGAAGGTAAGCCAGATAAACAGCCCCGAATGCTATAAATGCAGGATAAAGCCCGGCTGCATAATAATCTTTTGCCCTGAAAAACAGAAACAATCCAATTGTGAATACATAGGCCCAGAAGAAGAATCTGAATTTTTCAAACGGTTTATAAAACAGCAAAGCATACAGCCCGGCCAGGATCACAAAAACAGATCCGATGAAGAAAAGCAGCTGGGATTTTAAAAACTCCATACGGCTTACATTCACCAGCTGTGTTTCTGAAAGTTCCTTCATATGGTGGATGACAGGAAAGTTATTATGATACTGCCACAACAGGTTGGGAGTGATGACAGCAAGGGACAGCAGTGCAGCTCCGTAGAGATGAGGCTGAAGAAAAACGGTTCTCTGCCGGGTCAGCAGTAAAGCCGGAATAATCCCCAGCACGGAAAAGGCAATATTATATTTATTCAGGAAGCCAATTCCGAAAATCACTGCGCCGATGTATAGCCATTTTACTTTTTCAGAATTAAAATACCTGATCAGGACGTAATAAAGCATTGTCCATAACAGCACTTCAAGGGACGTCGGCTGAAAAAGCATATTCATCCGGAGAAATACAGACAGTAAGATCCCCGTGGAGGCTAATATTCCGGCATACAGATTTCCCTTCAGCTCCTCTATGATTTTCCACACGACAGCGATCGTCAGGGCTCCGAATAAAGCCGGAAAAAATTTCACCCAGAAAAAAGATCCTCCCAATATTTTGATCAGCCAGGCCAGCCATGAATTCACAGGCGGTACGGAAAGGTATCCCCATGCCAGATGATTTCCCTGGTCAATGTGCAGATATTCGTCCCGGTGCAGTTCATATTCAGGACTGATTAATGTATACTGCAGGGTGAATTTGACAATGATAAATAAACAGAGAACAGGGTAATTTTTCTTCATAGACGGTTATTTAAAATATTTCAAATTTCTGAAGGTTCATTTCTGCCTTTATACCAGCAATCTTTTCACTCCAATACTTAACTGCATCCGATTTATCAGGACATTCTTCAATCGTTCTGTCCTGACATGCGGTTATCTGTTGTTGGTATTCACTCAGGATATTCCTTAAATACTGTTCGTAATCTTTCGGATTCTTTGGAATATAGCCGATCCCGTAGCAACCGCAGGTATGGAATATTTTCCCTGTCCTGAAAAGACCTTCTATGATTTCCCATTCTTTGACCGCTGCTTTTTTAGGGGCTTTAAATTCTCTCCCCAGATCCGCCATGATGCTGCCGCATTCCGGGCATTTTACAGGCCTTGATTCTATTTCCTTTATCAGTAAATCCAGCTCTTCTTTTTTAGCTTTCATAAAAAGATGCCCGATTTTTCTCACACTGCCGTCAGGAGCATGATATAGATTTTCTTTTTTTATTCTTTTAAAAATATCATAAAAATCCGGCCGTTTAAATGATTTTCTGCATTTAAAACAAGCGTAATGAATTTTATAGCCTTTTCCTGCGTACCTGCACATGGTTTTAATTTTGAATTCAAATATATTGATTAGTTTTCAGAAAAACAGCCTGTTGGAAACGGTTAAAAAACTCTTTCCAATAAAAAAATCCTGAGCAAGTTTCCCAGGATTTCATTGTGTAACTATATAATGTCGTTTACTATTTTTTCTTCTCTTTAAGCTCTTCTTTGTCTTTATCGGAAGGGTTCCATACTTTCACTTCGGCATTTTTGTCGATTCCGGAAAGGATCTGTACGTTGATTCCGTCACTGGCTCCCAGCTTTACATAGACTTTTTTGAATTTGCCGTCTTTCTGCTTCACTTCTACAAAAGGAGAATCTTTCCCTTTGATCTTCTCATACTGAATAAGGGATTCATCCAGTAAAAGGGCGTTTTTCTCAGATTTCAGTACAATTTCTCCGTTGGCAGAGAATCCGGCTCTGATATATTCGTTATTCGGGTTTCTTACATCTCCTTCCACCGGGAACTTGATGGTTCCGCTGTTGTCTTTCCCTTTTGGGGCAATCATGGTAAGCTTACCCGGAAATGTTTTGTTCTGCAATGCACCGATCACGATCTTCATATCCATTCCCTGCTTCAATTTTCCGGCCTGTGCTTCATCTATATCTCCCTGGAAGATCAGTGAATTCAGGTCTGCAATGGAGCAGATGGTAGTCCCTGCGTTGAATGAGTTAGCCTCAATTACCTGGCTTCCTACTTTTACAGGAACTTCAAGTACGGTTCCTGAAGCTTTGGAACGGATCTGGGTAGTTGCCAGCCCCTGAAGCTCAGGAGTAGCACCGGTTTTTACGATCTGTAATCTCTTTTCAGCGGTTACAAGCTGCTGTTGGGCATTTTTCAGAGTCTGCTGCTGGGAATAAAGCTGCTGCTGGGAATTCAGATATTCCTGCTTTGAGGCAACTCCCTGTTTGTACAGCTTTTCCTGCATTGCAAACTGTTTCTGCATATTGTCAACATTCAACCTGGCATTATTGATCTGAAGCTGAGAATTAACGACTTCCTGCTGTGCGTTGTTCACATCAGCGATATTAGGGATAATTCTAACGGTAGCGATCAGCTGTCCTGCCACTACTTTATCGCCTTCATCTACCAGAATTTTATCGATGATCCCTGCAATATTCGGTTTGATCTCAATTTCTTCTTTCGGAACAATTTTACCTGTCGCCATTACCTTGTCTTCCATATCCTGAATGACAGGTTTCCTGGTAAGGAAGGCTTCAGCCTGCTGGGAATTGGATTTTACAAGATACCCGATCCCTGAGAACAATGCCACTGCAAATAAAAGCCCCAGTACAATATAAATGGCTTTTTTCAAAGTGAATTTCTTTTTCATATACCTAGTTTATTTTTTACTATTTAATGGTTTAAAAGGTTGAAAATTAAAATACCTGATTAGCATTTAAAATTTTCATTTTTTATTTTCAAATGATGATTACTCCGTCCTCAATGCTTCAATCGGTCTGATTTTTACCGCTCTCTGTGCCGGGATCATTCCGATAATCAATCCCAGGATCACCATTACGGTCATGGCACTGAATACGTTTCCATAATTAACCGTCGGGTTATAGAACGGGAAGGTATCCTGGTTCTGGGTTGCCATATTAAGAATGATGAGAACAAAAATCCCGAACATGAATCCCAGCAGCCCCGATGACAGGGTAATGACAACACTTTCCAGCAGGATCTGGTTTCTTACTTCAGCGGGTTTTGCACCTAAGGCTCTCCGTATTCCGATTTCTTTGGTTCTTTCTTTTACCGTGATCAGAAGGATATTGGAGATCGCAATCACTCCTGCCAGGATGGTAAGGGTTCCCACGATAATAGTGAGAAGCTGCATTCCGGTAAGGAAGCCCGTCAGTTTTTTAAATTCTTTCCCGATATTGAAGCTCATAAAGGCATTGGTATCTTCGGGAGATACTTTATTTTTATCTTTCAATACCTGTTTCACTTCTTCCTCTACAATACCCAGGTCTGCCGTTGGCTTGCCTACAATAGCAAACAGATCGATCTGTTCTCCGGCATTATACATTTTGGTATAGGTAGAAAGTGGAATATATGCACTCTGATCGCTTTCAAAACCTCCTCCTTTTTTCACACGGAACACCCCGATCACATTAAAGAACATTCCTTTTATATTAATCGGTTTCCCGATAGGATTCTCATTTTTCTTGGAATCGAATAGATTTTTATAGATTTCTTCCCCGATTACCACAACATTTTTATTACCCATCACATCGGCATCGTTAATGTAACGTCCGAAAATAAGTTTCTTTTCAGAAATTTTATTTCCTACCGGATAGTCTCCCGTAAGGCCATAGGTTGCTTTTTTCCCGTTTCTTGACATCAGCTCTCCCGGAGTTCCGGTAAAACTTCCCCTGGAATTCTGCGGCGAAATGTAATCTATTGCGGGAACTTTCTGTTTCAGCATATCCATATCAGACAGCTTCAGGTGAAGCTGCCGTCCTTTCGGAAACCCATCATAGGGAATGGAGGTATTTCCTGCAAACAGGAAAATGGAATTGGTAGCAAATCCTGAGAACAGTTTGTCAAAACCGTTTTCCATTCCTTTTGCCGCTCCAAGAAGGCTCACATATAAAAACATTCCCCAACCCACACCAATCATGGTAAGGAAGGTCCGGAGCTTATTATTTCTCAATGAATAATAAATTTCCTGCCAGGTGTCTTTTTTAAATAAAATATTCACTTCTCTGAGTTGTATTTTTATATTTTCTTTACTATCCCAATTACTTTTACTCGGTTCTCAATGCTTCGATCGGTTTGATCTTTGAAGCTCTGTACGCCGGCACAAATCCTGCAACAAATCCGGAGAAAACCAATGCTATAAAAGCCATAATAATTTCTGCCATACCTACACTCGGATTTACAATGAAGAATTCTTCCAGACTGTCTCCCAGCAAGCTAAGGGTCAGAACCCCCACACCAACTCCTACAATACCTGAAATTACGGTAATCACAACACTTTCCTGCACGATCAGTCCTACAATGCTTCCCGGTTTGGCTCCGATCGCTTTACGTACACCGATCTCTTTGGTTCTTTCCTTCACGATATACACCATGATATTACTGATCCCGATGATCCCGGCAAGCAGTGTTCCCATTCCGATGAATCCTACAATGACTGTAAGTACAAACATAAACTGGAAAGTTCCTTCCATATTCTTGGCATTATTCCATACGCCCACTCCGTTTTCATCATCAGGAGAGACATTTTTTCTTGATTTAAGCTTGTCTTTCAGTTCATCTCCGTATTTAATCGCTTCCTGAGGAGTCAGCTTTTCGTTGTAGGCAATATATATCGTATTGACGGTATCTGAGCCTTTCTTCATCTGCTGAAGGGTGGTAATAGGAACCGTAATATGTCTTTCGTCCCTGTCCCCGCCATCATCAGAAAATACACCTACCACTTTGAACATGGTTCCGTTGATATCGAGATCTTTCCCCACCGGACTTCCGTTTTTGATAAGGTCTCTCTGCACCATTCTTCCGATTACTGCAATATTCTGTTTCCTGTTCAGATCCATCGGAGTCAGATAACGTCCTTCTATAACTTTTCTGTTTTCAATGATCTGTTCTCCCGGCTCCGCACCGTTTATCTGGTACATTCCGCTTTCTTTACCGTACTTCACCATCATACTGGCCGTATATCTCGGGCTGGCATCCTCTACTTTATCTTTATCGGTATTAACCAGGAAATCGTAATCGTCATTATCCATCGTTACATTTCTGTCCGACTGAAGGCCTCTATAAGCCACTGTGGTTTTTCCTGTGTAAATAGTAATCAGGTTTTGGGCATCCCTCGCAAATCCCTGTGTAAAGGCATTCTGCAATCCTTTTCCAATTCCGAACAGTACGATAAAGATAAACAGTCCCAAAGCTACCGTAAACCCCGAAAGCACCGTCCGGAGTACATTACTTCGGATAGAACTGAATATTTCCTGCCAACGATCTAGGTCAAACATTTTTTATAAGTATTAAAGATTGAAAATTCAAAGAATTGAAAGACAGTCTTTCAATTTTCAAATTATCTCATTTTCAAATTTTCAAATCAGCCCACTCTATAAAACGATCTGCTTTATAAACTCATCACTCTCTATAATTCCGTCTTTCAGTACAACGTTTCTTTTGGTTTGTGCCGCTACGTCAGGTTCGTGGGTTACCACAATAATGGTTTTCCCTTCATTATTAATATCCTGAAGCAGTTTCATGATATCGTGGGTCGTTTTGGAATCCAGTGCTCCGGTAGGCTCATCTGCCAGAACAACTTTAGGATCTGTAATCAAAGCCCGGGCGATCGCTACCCTTTGCTTCTGCCCTCCGGAAAGTTCATTGGGAAGGTGATTGGCCCATTGGGCAAGACTTACTTTTTCCAGATATTCCAGAGCCTTCTGATTGCGTTCTTTTCTGGGAACATTCTGATAATACAGCGGAAGCGCTACATTTTCCAAAGCGGTCTTATAGCCGATCAGGTTGAAAGACTGGAAAATAAAACCCAGGAATTTACTTCTGTATTCGGCGGCTTTTACTTCAGATAAATGTTCGATCGGAACACCATCCAGCTCATAGGTGCCTGAATCTTTCTCATCCAGAATTCCGATGATATTAAGAAGTGTGGACTTCCCGGAACCGGAACTTCCCATAATAGAAACAAATTCGCCTTCAGAAATATTGAGATTGATTCCCTTGAGAACATGAAGCTTACTTTTTCCGGTGTCGTATGATTTATGTAAATCCTGAATTACTAACATTGAGTGATCTATGATTTTATACCCAATAAGTAGATGATATTTTCAATTTGTTACAAGAACCTGAATTTATTCAAATATTTTATTGTTTAACAAATTAAACCTTTATTCATAGTTGATTACAAAATATTGTTTAACTGTAACTTCAGATTTCCATATATTTTTTGGTGATAACCCTGTCTAAGCCATTATCTGTGCTACTTTCATGTAAATGTGGAAAACTTTTAGGGTTAAAAGTCAGCCAATTAGTATTTAGGGCTTTCAGAATCAGTTCTTTTTTTCGAACTTTGTACTTAGTTCTTTACAAGAAACTGACGCTTATTAAAGTGAATAACTTTAAAACATAAGCACCAAATACACAGAAAGTTAACTGTTGTATCAACGTTATCCACAGTGATGTAAATTATTTAATTTTAAAGATATTTTAATATGGGAATTTTTGATAAAAGAGTAAGTTACAAGCCATTTGAATACCCTGAGGTTCTTCAATTTGTAGAAGCGATCAACAAATCGTTCTGGGTACATTCGGAAGTAGATTTTACTGCAGATGTTCAGGATTTTCATTCGCAACTTGAACCGCACGAAAAAAATGCTGTGAAAAACGCTCTTTTAGCTATTGCACAGATCGAGGTGTCTGTAAAGACATTCTGGGGAAACCTGTACAATCACCTTCCGAAACCTGAATTCAACGGACTTGGAGCTACTTTTGCAGAATGCGAATTCCGCCATTCCGAAGCATATTCCCGTTTGCTGGAAGTGTTGGGCTACAATGAAGAGTTCCTTAACGTTATCGAGATCCCGGCTGTAAAAAAGAGAATCGACTTCCTGTCGAATGTTCTGAAACATGCCAACTCTACCACTCCGAAAGAATACGTATCATCTCTTTTACTCTTCAGTATCCTGATAGAAAACGTATCGCTTTTCTCACAGTTTGCCATCATCCTTTCTTTCACAAGATTCAAAGGATACATGAAAAACGTTTCCAATATCATTGCATGGACTTCCGTAGACGAGCAGATCCACGCCAACGCAGGAATCTATCTGATCAACAAGATCCGCGAAGAACAGCCGGACCTTCTTACCGACTCAGATATTGAAGACATCTATACTCTGGTAGACCAGTCTATCGAACTGGAAGGAGAAATCCTGGACTGGATCTTTGAACTTGGAGAACTAAGCGTTTTCTCAAGAGAAGATCTTCTGAACTTCATGAAATACCGTGTAGACGACAGTCTGAAGAAAATCAACATGGATACCCGCTACAACGTTTCTCCTGAACAGTACCGCCCGATGAAATGGTTCGAAGAAGAGGTTTTTGCCAATTCTATGGACGATTTCTTCGCCAAAAGACCGGTTGATTACACAAAACACGATAAGAGTATCACCGCCAACGATCTGTTTTAAGGAATAAAACGAGGCGCGAGCGAAGCGAGCGTCGGAACAGTTAGTATCAGCGACACTATTCTGGGAATCCTTTTTCTCAAAATAAAAGCACAACATCCAAACGCACAGCAGATGATCAATGTAATGGTAACCTACACCGTAAATCCTGAATTTGTTTCAGAAAATAAAGCCAACATCCGGAAGTTCCTGGATGATTTTCAGAATCTGAACCAGGAAACATTTGAATATAAGGTGTATGTAAAACAAGACGGTGTTACCTTTGTACACTATTCCAATTACATCAATGAAGAGGTTCAGCATGAGGTTTTAAACATCCCGTCTTTTAAAGAATTTCAGAGATTAAGGGATGAAAGCGGACTGAACGGGTCCCATAAAGTAGAAATTTTACAATCAATATAACAACAAAATTCCGGAGTATACACCGTACTCCGGAATTCGAAAATATAACATCTATGGAAGAGCAAAATTCAAATATCTGGTGGCTCAACGAAGAGTCTGAGCAGATGCTGAACAGAGGATACCTGCTGAAAGGAGAAACAGTAGAAGGAGCTATTGACAGAATTACCACTGCAGCTGCTAAAAAACTATATAAGCCGGAATTACAGCCAGCTTTCAAAGAAATGATCACGAAAGGATGGATCAGTTTCTCCTCTCCTGTATGGGCCAATATGGGAACACAGAGAGGTCTTCCTATTTCATGTTTCAACGTTCACATTCCGGACAGCATTGAAGGCATTACCCACAAAATGGGTGAAGTGATCATGCAGACGAAAATCGGAGGAGGAACTTCAGGATATTTCGGAGAACTTCGTAACCGAGGTACCGCAGTAACGGATAACGGTAAGTCTTCGGGAGCTGTTTCTTTCATGAAATTATTTGATACCGCTATGGATGTAGTCTCCCAGGGCGGTGTAAGAAGAGGGGCTTTTGCTGCCTATCTTGATATTGATCACGGGGATATTGAAGAATTTTTATCCATCAAAGATATCGGAAGCCCGATCCAGAACCTGTTCACAGGAATCTGTGTTCCGGATTACTGGATGCAGGACATGATTGATGGGGATATGGATAAACGTAAAATCTGGGCACGGGTTCTGGAAAGCCGTCAGCAGAAAGGTCTTCCTTATATTTTCTTTACCGATAACGTCAACAGAAATAAACCTCAGGTTTATAAAGATCTGGGCATGCCGGTGAACGCAAGTAACCTTTGTTCCGAGATCATGCTTCCTTCTACCAGAGAAGAATCTTTCATCTGCTGTCTGTCTTCTATGAACCTAGAACTCTATGACGAGTGGAAAGATACGGATGCGGTGAAGCTTGCCGTGTACTTCCTGGATGCTGTTTTAACTGAATTTATCGAAAAAACAGAAGGAAACTATTACCTGCAGGGAGCCAGAAACTTTGCTTTACGTCACAGAGCACTTGGGCTGGGGGTACTGGGATACCACTCCTATTTACAGAAAAATATGATCCCGTTTGAGAGTTTTGAAGCGACTCAATTCAATGCAAGAGCTTTCAGACACATCAAAGAACAGGCAGAGCAGGCTTCAAGAGAATTGGCCAACATATACGGTGAACCGGAATTACTGAAAGGATACGGTTTAAGAAACACCACAACTATGGCTATTGCTCCTACCACTTCAAGTTCTGCAATCTTGGGACAGACTTCTCCGGGAATCGAACCTTTTGCTTCCAATTATTATAAAGCAGGTCTCGCGAAAGGAAACTTTATGCGTAAGAACAAATACCTGGCAAAATTACTGGAAGAAAAAGGTCTGGATAACGAAGAAACATGGAGAACCATCATGCTGAATCACGGTTCTGTACAGCACCTGTCTGAACTTACTGACGAAGAAAAAGCAGTATTCAAAACATTCAAGGAAATCTCTCCGATGGAGATCATCTCCCAGGCTGCGCAAAGACAGCAATACATAGACCAGGCACAGTCTCTGAACCTTCAGATTCCGTCTACAATGCCGGTAAAAGATGTTAACTATCTTTATATTGAGGCATGGAAAAAAGGAGTAAAAACACTTTACTACCAGAGAAGTTCTTCCGTTTCGAAAGAAATGATGGTGAACTTCGTATCCTGTTCTTCCTGTGAAGCATAATTCACAATACCAAACATTTACATAAAAAAGCACGCTGTTCAGCGTGCTTTTTTATGATATATAAAATTTAACATATTTTAACATACTTTATATTTTTATTAAATAAATCTTCAACCATGTACCAATACTGAGAATAATCAACGTCCATTCTCTGACAGGTGAATCAAATTTTCCTATTTAAGGAATAATACTATCGCCATATCATAATTTTATTTACATTTGTCTATCATCACAATAATTTAATTATAGAAAAAAATAATAAAATTTCTGAACCGCAATAATATTAAAATCAATTATTTAACATAATTAAATTTTGGTTAATCATAAAAAATAAACACAAATAAAATTTAAATCCCTATTATACTTACAAGAGAAGACATAACACAATCTTCAGATCATTAATATCTTATCGGTTCCAGATTACCGTTAAGATCAAAACACAAAAAAAAATATTTCGACATGCACAAAATTATTACCTTAGTTTTGGTAATGGCCTTTTACTCCATTACTGCCCAGGTGGGTATTAACACCTCTACACCTGACCAAAGTGCGGCTTTAGATGTTAACAGCACTTCAAAAGGAATTCTTCTTCCCAGAATCGTTTCCCTTACATCAGTGACCAATCCCGCAACAGGACTTGTCATTTTTGACAATAATAAAAAGTGTATCAGCCAGAATGTGGGAACACCCACAACCCCTGACTGGGTATGCCTTTCTCCTTATGCGTCCAGATTTTTCTATATGCCCAGCGTAGTTTTTGATACCACAACAGCAGCTACCGGGCAGACAAAAGACCTGTATAACTTATACAAAAATCAGTTTTCAAATGTTGCAGCCAATGCCAGAAGTACTTCAGCCCCGGCTTCGATCCCTTTCTTTCCGGATGCTGCTGATCTTTATTACTATGTAACTGGCTACGATCCGGCCGTATTCAAAATCAACAGCATCAGCAGCACCGGCGTGCTGAACTATGATATCCTGTCGAATGCTACCCCGGCCTCTTTCATCAATATTGTTTTTGTTGTAAAATAAACAGCCATGGAAAAGAATTGTAAAAGACTGTTCCTGATAAGTCTGTTCTTCACACTGCTGCCCTATTTCACCTACGCACAGGCAGACAGCACGGAAGTAGCCAGCATCTATGGATTCTATTCATACTCAAATTCGCTGATGAATGCTTCTGCGGCATCTGAACTCAGCATCCAGGGCAATGCATCACATACTTCAACAGGAATACGGCTCACTCCGGCCAGTACAGGACAGTTCGGGGGATTATTTATTAATGGAAGAACCTTCACATCGGTCAACGGGCTTCATGTTGAATTTGAATATGATATGAAAAACGGGACATCATTAAACGGAGTTTATGGAGACGGTCTCTCATTCTTTCTTTATGACGGCTCTGTAACCAACCCCGTTATCGGATCGCCGGGTGCCGGACTTGGATATGCTTACAACAGAACAAGAGAGTTATTTGCTTCCCGACGTAAAGCCGGGCTTACCGGAGCTTACCTGGGTATTGCTCTGGATGAATTCGGAAACTTCAAATCCAAACGTTTTCAGGGAGATGCCAGAGTAAACGGAATCACGGGAGTAACCTGGGCAACGGGAGCTAGCCATATAACATTGAGAGGAGCAAAAGGAGCTGCTATAAATACTACCGGTTTAGGAGACGGATATACAGGCTATCCGGTTCTGACAACCCGCACAACTTTAAGTAACTCAGGAAATGTAGGCAGAATACTTCGGACAGACAGAAGTTATGCAGCTACTACCAATACACTTTCATCTCTTTTCGAGCTCAGAAACAACAACGGAGAATTCAGGAAAGTATACCTTGATCTGATCCCACATTTCACAAGTCCTGCCACTACGGACGGGTTTGACATAAAAGTGGATATCCAGACGGCACAGAACGGAATACCCGTTAATGTGATTAATTATTACCATTACCCCTCTTCAGTGCCTTACACCGAGAATGCCAATCCGCAGACAAGTGATTTTAATAACTCAGATACAGAGGGAGCCGCAACTAATCAGACCCTGAATGCAACTGTTCCGGCATTCCTGAAGTTAGGTTTTGCTGCTTCAACAGGGGCCGCGTACCAGGAACATGTTATCAGGAATGTAAAACTTACACTTCCCTATTCGGCAGTAGCCAGTGATGATGTTGCATCAACCTGTAAATCCCAGCCGGTTTCTATTCCGGTTTTTGATAACGATATAGCATACAAAGGTCCGATCAGCATTGTGACACCACCCGTAGGAAGCAAAAACAATATCGATTATTCCACCTTCAGTTTTACTAAAAATAATGAAACAGATCTCACGCTGTACCGGAAAAAAGTAACACCGGAGGGAACATGGAGCTATAACAAATCCACAGGTATAGTCACATTCAGTCCTTCAGGCGGATTTACCGGAACTGCTACAATGACTTATTCCATTAAAGGAAAAACCTTAAAAGACAGCAACGGAAAGATCGTGGAACCTTACGGAGATACCGCATACAGATCTATTCCTGCAACTATTACGGTTAACCTGAAAACATCGGGATGCATCTATTCTGTTATTTCAAACAAAATGGTAACACAGGGTATCAAATAAAACACAAATTCACCATAAAAAAGGCTGCAGATTTTGTCCGCAGCTTTATTTTGTCCTATAATGTAAAATAAACTTTACATTTCGTAAAATATTCTTTACATTTGTAGTCAATAAAAAAACTAATTTATATGAAAACATTACCTCTTTTACCTAACAGATTCAAAAAAACAGGGTGGCTGATCTTTATTCCATCCCTGGTATTGGGCATATTATCACTTACCCATATTTTCAGCTTTCCTGAAGTTTCTTTACCTGTTTTCTATAATTCAGGATTTCCTTTAAGCAATGAGGATGCAGGTCTTTTTAAAAAAACAGAGATAGCGCTCTTTCCCAATCTGTTTGGAATATTAATTATCATTGGTGGTATCCTGATTGGATTTTCAGAAGAAAAGACCGAAGATGAATACATATCCAGCCTGCGTCTGAGATCGGTATTCTGGAGCCTCATCACCACGTACTCCCTTATCCTGATCTTATTTCTGACTGTCTTTGGAAGTGCTTTCCTTACTGTGATGATCCTCATTATATTCCTACCGTTGATTCTTTACATTTTCAGGTTTAATTATTTACTGATTAAAGGATGAAAAATACCATTAAGATAGAAAGAGCCTTAAAGAATGTTACTCAGGAAGAACTGGCCAGAGAAATAGGCGTATCCAGGCAGACCATTAACGCAATGGAATCCGGAAAATACAGCCCCTCAACAGTTCTTGCTTTGAAAATCGCAAGATACTTCAACAAAAAAGTAGAAGATATTTTTGAACTGGAAAATGATGACTGATCTTGAATTAACCTCAGTCAGGCTTAAGAAATTATAAATAAAAAGGCGAAGAAGGAGACCGGAAAATCAAATTAAATAAAATCTGATCCATATTTACTCTTAATGACTTTCATTGTTTCCCTCTTCCATCTTCAAACCTGCATCTATCAGATATTCTTATCCTGAACTGAAGTCAAATTATATTGCTGAAACAAAACCACAGATCCTTTTCTGTGGTTTTGTAATTGAAAGCTGGTAAAAAAGCCCGACGAAAAAAATCCGGGCTATGAATAAATTATAAGTAAAAAATGAAAGATTAATTATTAAAAATTATATCGTACTCCCAGCTGAGTCTGGAATCTTGACGCGAACTGATCAATAGGGTAAGGAAATCCCGGTGTTTTGAAGTTATAGGTTTGGATCTCCCGCTAAAGGCTAACTGTTGTTTTTACCAATAAATAACAATCCAATTATTTCAACAAATGATTAAAAAATTTAACACAATACATCTTTTTCAGTTAAATTTTATATAGATTTTATTCTATAAACAGCTAAAAATCAATGGATTTAAAATAGAAACAGTATATTTACACCATTAAATTACAGATGGTGAAAACCGGGATATAATCTGATAACTAATAATTAAAAAACTCAAATATGAAAAAGCTATTTCTTACCTTATCGGTAGGTGCATTCTCTGTCACTTACGCACAGAACCTGAACTTTTCTGATGTAAAATTCAAAGCCCTGCTTTTAAGTTCTTCTCCCGCCAACGCAATTGTAAAAGATTTTAACGGAAACTCCATAGCCATTGATGCTAACAATGATGGTGAAATCCAGCTATCAGAAGCCCAGCAGGTAAAAATACTGAACTTAAGGATGGATCAGACCCAGATGTATATTGACCCGGCTGGAAACACTTATGATCCGGACAATATAAAGCAAAGCTATTATACCAGCCATCTACCGGACGGGATTTCCGATGCCCTTCTTTTCCCTAATCTTGAAGAATTGTACTTCCGGGATGTAAAAACCGCCAATATCAGTTTTGCCAACAATACAAAGATCAGAAAAGTACAGGGAAGACCTTTTTATTACGATTTCACACAGCCCGTACCGCAAACTCCTGCTGCAATAAACCTTTCATTCGATAACTGTTCCGGGATCAGCGATATTGCTGACGTCATTGCTTTTCCTTCCAATTCCAGCCCGTGGATAGCCCCTGAAAATACCTTAACCCTTAAAAACTGTCAGCAGATTAACCCCGATGCGGTAATCAATTCGGCGGATCTTGAAGAAATATCTATTCAGAATTCAAATATCAGGACCCTTACATTCAATTCCTGCAGGTATCTGAAAAAAATAACAGTCCCCAATCTGAATACGCTGACCAGAATTTCAGTTCTGGGAACAACCGAAATAACTCCCCAAAATATTCAGTTAATTGCCAATAACTGCACGGCCCTGGAGGAAATTAAAGCAGATACCGATCATTATCATTCTACAGGGTCCTATTTTACTTCAGTGAACCTCAACGGCTGTACTTCCTTAAAGAAAATCATGGGACTGAACGCTCCTGTCATCGATTTCAGCTCTGCAGGATTAATCAACCTGGAAGAACTGGACTGTTCTTTTTATAACAGGTATGTTTACAATACAACAACAGGGGTCTATTTCGGAAAAGTAACTTCTTTAAATCTTTCCGGGCTTCCCAGGCTCAGAATTTTAAAAGCCTCTAATCAGAAAATAGCCCATAACATCAATTTCAGTACCGCACAAACCCTGGAAAATATTGATATAACAAACTCCTGTGGTTATATGAATACGGTAAACGTAAGCAACCTCTCCCATCTCCATACTCTGAAAACAGACCGTACGGAAACCACAAACACTCAGGGTAATGCAGATCTGCAGAATATTATCGCTAAAAACTGTGTTGCCCTGACGAATTTCAAGTTTAAAAACAACAGTGATCTGAGAAAGCTGGATCTGGAGAACTGCCCCGGCCTGCAAAAACTGTCTATTAATTATAATTATGACGACGGTGCATTCCCGAATCTGGAGGAAATTAACCTTAAACAATGTACCGGATTTAAAGATATATCCATCAACTATACCAGGATATCGTCTCTGGATACCAAAGACTGTACAGCATTACAGTCACTGGAACTTACACAGCTCGATCTGCTGACATCTCTGAATATCACCGATAACAGCAATCTGGAATCCCTTTTCCTGGCCTCACTGCCTGTATTGACAGGAGTAGATACTTCAACGAATATCAATCTGAAAAATCCGGGCTTCGTGAATTGCCCAAAGATTACCCAGCTTAATTTTTCCGGCTCATCTCACCTGGAAGGACTCAGTCTCATGAATATGCGCGACCTCACCCATGTGAATTTAAGAAACGGTTCCATAGAAGATTCTCACGATTACTCCGGCTACAACCCGAATCTGTCAATATGTGTGGATGATGCCCAGCTGAGTGAAGTACAGGCAATGTATCCGGACATTAATTTTACTACGAATTGCGGAAGCTTTTTAGCCAACAGAGAATCAAAAGCCACCGAGGGAACCGTAAAAATCTCTCCCAATCCGGCAAAAGACATAGTACAGATCAGATATGATGCTCCTGTAAAGAATGTAACGATCATCAGCTCACAGGGAGCGGTAATTTTTAACAGGAATTTCAATAAGGAACGCATCGACATTGACCTTTCAGCGTATCCGAGTGCTGTTTATCTTTTCAGAATAACCACAGAAACCGGACAGTTTTCGGAGAAAGTGATCAAAAACTAATCATTTGCAATCGTATTTCAGCAAGAAAATCATAGAACCTTCTATGATTTTTTTGGTTTATATTTGTGTTTATTGTTTAATGTTTTAAAACTAAAGATATGAAATTCGGACAAGTAGAAGATCCTTCAAAAATAGATTTCACATTACCCAAAGACCACCCGAGAACCAAAGATATTTTAAGCCGCAATACCAACGGACTGGATACGGTTTCCGTGGGATGTGCCAAGTGGAATAAAACCGATCTGAAAGGATTTTATCCCAAAGGGACTAAAGATGAACTGACGTATTACGCCACTCAGTTCAACTCTATTGAACTGAATGCTACATTCTACGGAATGCCTACCCCGGAGCAGGTACAGACCTGGAAAGAAAAAACTCCCGAAAATTTTAAATTTTTCCCAAAAATCACCAATACTGTCTCTCATTTCAGAAGACTGATTGATGTAACTGAACCGGTAACCCATTTTGCCCAGGCCGTTATGAATTTCGATGAAAAACTGGGAATGGCATTTCTTCAGCTACATGATAATTTTAAACCGAAAGATTATGACAGGCTGGAAAAGTTCGTAAAAGACTGGCCGAAAGAAGTTCCTCTGGCTATTGAGCTCCGCAATACCGAATGGTTTACCGATGAAGAGATCTTAAATACCACCTGCGAGCTTTTTGAAGCCCACAACATCACCAACATCATTGTAGATACCGCAGGAAGAAGAGATATGCTCCATATGCGCCTGACGACTCCGAACGCTTTCATCCGCTATGTGGGAGCCAATGCCGAAAGTGATTATAACCGGCTGGATGACTGGATGGAACACTTAACCCGGTGGAAAAAAGAGGGTCTTCAGAACCTGTATTTTTTCGTTCATCAGAATGTGGAAAAAGCCTCCCCTCTGCTGTCTGCTTACTTCATCAAAAAAATGAATGAAGCCTGGAAAACAGATCTGCATATTCCCCATATGGCCGCTGAAGGTACGGGTACACTTTTTTAATAAATAAAATTTACATCAGAAAACAATCTTATAAAAATAAAATATCCCAAAAACACCTATTTATATTAAAAAAATTAGTATTTTAGGGTATACCGATGTTCCCCATAGAACGGAGTATATTTTAAAATACGAAATGTCATGGAAAAAAAAATTTGCACCATCAGCATTGCCAGCAATTGGCTGGGCGATGAATACACTTTCTACGAAGATCATAAAATAAAAAGGGTTTTTGATAATCACAGTTTGAGTTCAAACCAGACCGAGTGGCTGGAAGCCCGGCAGATCAGCAAGCAGAATAAAGATAAACTGATCAGGAGCTGTCCTGAAGAACACAAGGAACAGGTTATGCTTATTCTGGACTATCCCTGATTCTATATGAGTAATAAAGTAATGAGCAACAGGCAATAGGTAATAGATAGCTGATATATATTACTTATTGCTTATTTTTTCTTAGCAGAAGCACCAGATTCAGGAACAGGAGAAGAAAATCCAGGGTAACCCAGATTCCCAGTTTTGCATTTTCATAATTATAGGCATCTACCTGCTTTTTGGCCATATCGGAAAGTTTCACACTCTGATTGATGTAATTCTGTACTTCCACGATCTGATCCATGTTTTTGTTGGGAACGGAATGTTGGGAAAAATACACCATATTTTTTTTGCCCAGATATCCTATGATCCAGTATTCATCAGACTTATCCATTTTCAGGTATTCGATCCTGTAATATTCCGGACGGATTTTTCCGATGTGTTTGGGGAGCAGTTCCCCGTTGACACCATGATCTACACTGATGAGATAAAAATCCAGTGTCTGAGGAAGTTTATTGATAACCTGCAGTCCTACGGAATTATCTACAAACCCTACTGCACTTTTCTTGATAAACCAATACGTAAAAACGGAAATAGAGGAAACTACCGTAAGAACACGGAAGAGTTTTGCCCATTTTGCCATCCTTCCCGATTTTATTTTAAACAAAACCAGGGAAAGCACACAAGCCCAAAAGATCACAAAAATGATAAATTCCATACTGCAAAGATACAGATTTCGCCTGAGTCTGGTAAAAGAGAAGATAAAGACCGGATAAAAGGAAGCTTATGAAGTCTGAAACAAAGAAAATTCAGTAATCATACTTATACCGTTGGAACATTATAGTACGACGGATAATAACAGCGGTACCTTCCTTCTTCCGGCCTTGATCTAAAATATTATATTAGTCAACATTCCATTCTTTATAGAACTGATCCAGAAATGTCTGCATAAAATCATGTCTTTCCTGAGCCAGTTCTTTACCTTTTTCTGTATTCATCATATCTTTTAAAAGCAGTAATTTTTCATAGAAATGATTGATGGTGGTTCCGTTCGATTTTTTGTACTGATCTTTGGTCATTTCCAGATTGGGTTTAATTTCCGGATCATATATCGGATTGTTCTTATAGCCTCCGAAGTTGAATGTTCTCCCGATCCCGATGGCTCCAATGGCATCAATACGGTCTGCATCCTGAACTATTTTAAGCTCAACGGGAGGATTTGCAGGAATTTCGGCCCTGTTTTTAAACGAAATATTTTTAATAATAAATAGAACCTGTTCTATCACGTCTTCAGGAACCTGCTGTTCTTCTAAAAATGCTCTCGAAATTTTCGGGGCAATAGTTTCATCTCCGTTATGAAATTTAGGATCTGCAATATCGTGCAGTAATGCAGACAGCTCTACAACATCCCGGTTGCAGTTCTCTGCTTCCGCTATTTTTTTTGAAAGTTTCCATACTCTTTCGATGTGATACCAATCATGCCCGGCTTCCGCTCCTTCCAGTTTTTCTTTTACAAATGCTACGGTGTTTTCAATTACGCTTTTCATGAGTTTCTTAATTCGTTTAAAATAATACTCCAGAGTTTCTGATTATAGCTTCTGAAAAAATTAACATGTCCGATTTCTTTTTTATCAGATTCGGAGACCTTTATCAGTCGGTAAGTAGGCTTAAGATTGGGATAGGTATCGTTTAAAAGGCTCAGAACACCTTTTTCCGTGAGCCACGCATCATCTTCAGCCCGGATCACGAATGTTTTCTGGGTTAATTTTTTAGAATGATCATCAGTTTTCTCCAGCAGTCTGTTTGTTGATTTCCTGTTTAAAATTAAGGTTCTCCAGTCAAATGCGCAATTTTTCGGAAGACTTTCTCCCAAACCGAACCAATGGGCTGGAAAATACCCAAGCAATCCGGTGGTTACAGGCTGTGCAATCCCAAACCCGAGGTAGGCTTCAATTTTCGTTTTTCCTTTCAGATTTCCGACAAAGGCATTTTGCGTTCCTACAAAAACCAGTTCATCAAACATCACTGAATCTTCGTTCATTCCGAGGATCAGTGCCCCTACCGAATGGCCGAGACAATATTTTGTATAGTCAGGGTATTCGGTTTTTATATATTGTGTTATTGTTTTATAGTCTACTGAACCCCATATTCTCATGGAAGCTTCGAAACCTTTCATTTCGGCAGGCTTGGAAAGACCTATTCCTCTGTAATCATAGGTAATCACCGTAAATCCATGTTCAGCAAAATACCGGGCAAAAGAAAAATATACCTGCTGCTTCACTCCCGTTGCCGAATTGATAAGAAGAAGGTTTCCGTTACTTTTTCCGGGCCGGAAAAGGTGTGCAGTAAGGCGTATGTGATCTTTTGTGGTAAGTGAAAGTTTTTCCATAGACTAAAAAGAAAAAATCCACTATAAAAGTGGAAATTTTAGCGGTTATTTTATATAAAATATCAGATTTTCGATATGTGGCAAATAGCTTTACAGGAAATCCGACATTCTCGGCAACCCTGTCTGGGAACCTTTCCCTCTGGAAACCCTCGAAGAAACTTCATTTCCGAACTTCACGCATTCTTCAATAGAATTCCCGTGACACAGAGCGATAGCAAATCCTGAAGTAAAGGCATCTCCCATTCCCATTTTGTATACGGTCTCGTCTTTATCATTACGGTAATACTTCATTTCCGTGCCGTCAAAATAGATTGTGGAATTTGTATCGTCTCTTACAAAAACTTTGTTGAAATACTTTTTAAGCACTTCCTCTCTCTGTTCTTCACCGAAAAGAATGTACAGTTCATTGCTTTTAGCCACAATGAAATCCACATTTTCAATAAGCTCATTACTGATCTTCATTGCCGGAGAAGCATAAAGACCAACTTTTTTACCATATTTTTTGGCTTTTCTTACCGTATATTCCACCGCTTCCATAGCTACTTCCAGCTGTACCAAAACAAGGTCTGCCGTATGAAAATAGCGGTCTGCTTCTTCTATATGTTCTATGCTCAGACACTTGTTGGCCGCAGGAACCACCACAATAGCAGCATTTCCGTTACAGGTTGTCACGTAGGCTGTTCCTGTTGCTTCACGGTCTGTTTCATGAACAAAACCTACGTTTACACTCTCACTTACCAGATTTCTCATGATCTGCTGTCCTAAAGGATCCATTCCCACGCAGCCTACAAAATACACACTGGCTCCGAGCCTTGCCGTTCCTACTGCCTGGTTGGCTCCTTTGCCTCCGAAATAGCTGTCTGAATTGACGGCGAGAACCGTTTCATTCGGCTGGGGAAGTTTTTCAGTTTCTAAAACCAGATCAATGGATGAGCTGCCTACAACAATAATTTTGGGTTGTTCAGATGAGAATTTCATTGGTGTTTTTTCATTAATTTAATAAAAATTTTTTCCGGAAATATGGTCTCAAAAATAGCTAATTTAATTAACTTATTTCAATAAATTCTGTAATTATCTTGACCGGTTTTCCAGCTTTGTCATACGCAATATAGCTGGCGTAAAAACCTTCTCCGTATCCTGTTTCAAAAGCAAAGATAGTGCCCGGATGCTGTTCGGCAGGTTTCAGGAATGCATACTGATCTATGGCTCCCTTTTCATCAAAAAAATGTTCATGGAAGAATTCTTCATAGATCCCCATGAAATCTGCACCTTTGCTGTGATAGAGTCTTTTTTCAAGGTCGTTAAGACTGTTCTGGGTATCTGCATCCATAAAGCATCCCATCCCGCTTTCCACGGGATAGCCGAAGACTTCCTCTTCTGTAAGATCCTTAACGTCCTGTCCGGATGTTACACCCATTTTCCAGTCGGCAACTGTTTCTTTACTGAAAATAATTTCCGCATAGGCTACACAGTTACTTTCCCTTTCTTTATGCAGCAGAACAGAGAAGTTTCCTTTGGGAAATCCGGTAGAAAAAGGCAGCATATCATTGGTGATCAGAGGATCACAGGCTATCAGTTTACCGCTGGAAAGGTAGATCTTTCCCACTTCAAAGCTTTCAAGCAGAGGACTTTCTACAAACTCCTTCGAGAAAAGCTTTTTTATATTTTCTATGTGTGTCATTTTTAATTCTTCTTTTTAAATTGTCAGGCTGAACACGTTTTGTGCCCAGCCTGACATTTTGATAAAGCTATGGTGTAAGTTACAAACTTTTCAGTTTCTCTTCCAAAATAGCTATTTTATCCTGAGCATCTTTCTGCTTCTTACGTTCTCCTTCCACTACTTCGGGCTTGGCATTGGCCACGAACTTTTCATTGGAAAGTTTCTTTTCCACAGAGATCAGGAATCCTTTCAGATATTTCAGTTCTTCTTCTGTCTTTGTTTTTTCTTCCCCTAAATCCAGGCTTTCGCTTAAAGGAATAGAAATTTCAGTAGCACCTACCAGGAAGGTAAAGCTTGGTTTATCTGTTTTGGTTCCGAAATGAATCTCAGAAACATTGGCCAGTTTCCTGATCACGGCTTCGTTCGCAAATTCTGATGCATTGGTATAGATTTCAGCCGCTTCTCTTGGAGAAATTCCTTTGGTCTGGCGGTAATTTCTAACTCCCGAGATCAGTTCTTCTGCCGTTTCAAACTTTCGGATCACTTCTTCACTGTATTCCCCTGCTTTTTTCTGCTGGGCAATAATTAGTGCGTCTTCCGTAGTCCTTTCTGCGATGATCTGCCATAATTCCTCTGTTAAGAAAGGCATGAACGGATGTAAAAGTTTCATCAGGTCTTCAAAGAATGCAATGGTTTTGTCATATACTTCTTTGGAAAGACTTTCTCCATAATTCGGTTTAACCGCTTCAAGGTATGAACCGCAAAAATCATCCCAGATCAGTTTATAAATCAGATGCAGTGCATCAGAAATTCTGAATTTCTCAAACTGGTCATCAATTTCAGCAATGGTTTTATTCAGTTTGTTTCCAAACCATTCTATGGCCTGATTATCTGCTGTATTGGCTGGCTTATCTTCTTTATTCAGATTATTGATCAGACGGAAAGCATTCCAGATCTTTGTCATAAAGTTTCTTCCCTGAATCATCAGATCTTCATCAAAAAGAAGGTCGTTTCCGGCTGCGGAACTCAATAAAATTCCTACACGAACTCCATCTGCCCCATATTTGTCAATCAATTCGATAGGATCCGGAGAGTTACCTAAAGATTTAGACATCTTTCTTCTCTGCTTATCCCTTACGATTCCTGTGAAATATACATTTTTGAAAGGAACTTCTTTTCTGTACTCCAGTCCTGCCATGATCATTCTGGCTACCCAGAAGAAAATAATATCCGGACCTGTTACAAGATCAGAGGTCGGGTAGTAATAATTGATGTCCTTATTTTCCGGATCAAGCAGCCCGTCGAATACAGACATCGGCCACAACCATGAGGAGAACCAGGTATCGAGTGCATCGTCATCCTGTTTAAGGTTTACCATAGACAATCCGGCATTCCCGGTTTTCTTTCTGGCCAGCTCCAGAGCTTCTTCTCTGGTTTCAGCCACTACAAAATCTTCATCTCCCGTTCCATAGTAATATGCAGGAATCTGCTGTCCCCACCAAAGCTGGCGGGAAATGTTCCAGTCGCGGATGTTTTCCATCCAGTGCCTGTATGTATTTTTGAACTTTTCAGGATAGAACTTTACCTCATCATCCATCACCACATCCAATGCCGGTTTGGCAATTTCAGACATTTTCAGGAACCATTGTACGGAAACTTTAGGTTCTATAACGGCTCCTGTTCTTTCGGATGTTCCTACTTTATTTACATAATCCTCGGCTTTCAGCAAAAGATCATTTTCCTGTAATTCTTTAGCAATCTGCTTTCTTACATCAAATCTGTTCTGACCTGCGTAATGAAGGCCGTATTCATTTAGGTTTCCGTCATCATCCAGCGCATCGATCATTTTCAGCTGGTGCTTCTGCCCGATTTCATAGTCGTTGGTATCGTGGGCAGGAGTAATTTTCAGCGCACCTGTTCCGAATTCAATATCCACATATTCATCTTCAATGATCGGGATCACTCGGTTAACGATCGGTACAATTACATTTTTACCTTTCAGGTGTGCGTATCTTTCATCATTCGGATTGATACAAACGGCAGTATCCCCGAAAATGGTTTCAGGACGTGTAGTAGCCACCGAAAGGAATTCTTCCGATCCTTCGATCTTATATTTAAGGAAATACAGTTTCCCGTTCTGCTCTTTAAAGATCACTTCTTCATCTGAGATGTTGGTCTTCGCTTCAGGGTCCCAGTTAATCATTCTGTATCCTCTATAAATCAGTCCTTTATTATAAAGATCTACAAAGCTTCTGATCACCTGTCGGGAAAGTTTGTCTTCCATTGTGAAACGGGTTCTGTCCCAGTCACATGAGCATCCCAGTTTTTTCAGCTGCTCCAGGATTGTCCCTCCGTATTTGTTGGTCCAGTCCCAGGCATGTTTTAAAAATTCTTCACGGGTAATATCAGACTTGCTGACCCCTTCAGACTTCAGTTTAGCAACAACTTTGGCTTCAGTAGCGATTGAAGCGTGATCTGTTCCCGGAATCCAGCAGGCATTGAAGCCCTGCATTCTTGCACGACGGACCAGAACATCCTGAATGGTATTGTTAAGCATATGCCCCATGTGCAAGATCCCCGTTACGTTTGGCGGAGGAATTACAACAGTATACGGCGGCCTGTCATTCGGTTCTGAATGGAAGTACTTGTTTTCCATCCAGTAATTGTACCACTTTTGTTCTGTTTCCTGTGGATTGTACTTTTCTGAAATCTGCATAAATTCTGTTTCTTTAATTTACAATTTGCAAAAATAGTCTAAAGAAAAAAAATTTTAAGTATGAATTAAAATAATTTTTAACTTTGTTTCTCAAAATTTATCTAACAAACATATTAACATTCAAGAATATGAAAAAATTAATTGCAGGAATTGCATTATTTGGAACATTTGCTTTGGCATCTGCACAGACAATTACGTTTGACAGAACTGTTTACGATTATGGTACTATCAAAACCAACGCTGACGGTACAAGATTCTTTACTGTAACGAATACTGGTGACAAGCCTCTGATCATTTCAAATGTAAAACCTTCTTGCGGATGTACGACTCCTGAGTTCAGCCAGGATCCGATTATGCCGGGAAAAACAGCTAAAATCAAAGTTGGATACAATACTTCGGCGAACGGACCTTTCAATAAAATGATCGAAGTTTTCTCTAACGACCCGGCTAACAGCAGAAGTGTAATCCACATTCAGGGTAATGTAGACCCCAATGCTCCTGAGCCTAAGCCATTAACAGCTGCTGAGCAAAAAGCTGCTGCAAAGGCAGAGAAAAAAGCTGCTAAACTTGCAAAAAAAGCTGCCGCAAAGTAATCTCTACTAAAAAAATAAGGAAACCGTCTTCACTGGAGACGGTTTTTTTATTACATTTATAGTACAACAGGCTTATTTAATCCTAATCTGTAAAAGTTCATAACCTTCTTTTAATCATTAATAATATATGGATACCAATTTCTCAGACGACTTCCTGGTAAACGGAAAATTTTCAATAAAAAAAGCTTCAACAGCCTATCAGGGAAAACTTACCAAAGACGAAGGCACACAAATGCTGATCAAAGAAAAAGAAAAGCTCCGTGAGCTTCAGGAAAAGCTATATGCTGACGGCAGCCAGTCTCTTCTGGTTGTTCTCCAGGCTATGGATGCCGCCGGTAAAGACAGCCTCATTGAACACGTTTTCGGAGGAGTGAATCCGCAGGGATGCAATGTAACCAGCTTCAAAACACCAAGTTCCAAAGAGTATTCCCATGATTTTTTGTGGAGACATTATCTGGCTCTCCCCCAGAAAGGAATGATCGGGATTTTCAACCGGTCGCATTATGAAAGTGTTCTGGTCTGTAAGGTACATCCTGAGTATAACCTCAGCGAAAAAACCTGGTCTTCGGTAAAAGATTTTGACGGTAAGTTCTGGGAAAACAGGTATGAAAGTATCCGGAATTTTGAAAAACATCTTTCCCAAAACGGAACAACGATCGTGAAGATATTCTTAAACGTTTCTAAAGACGAACAAAAGAAAAGACTCCTGGACAGAATTAACGAGCAGGAAAAGAACTGGAAATTTTCTACGGGAGATCTTCCCGAAAGAGCTTTATTCAGCCAGTATATGGAAGCTTATGAAACGGCTATCAATGAAACCTCAAAAGATCACGCTCCCTGGTATGTGCTTCCGGCAGACAATAAATGGTTTGCAAGAGTGGCCGCTATACAGATCATTATTGATACCCTGGAAAAAATGAATCTGAAATATCCCCAGCTGAATGAAAAAGAAAAAGCAGGACTGGAAGAAGCTAAAAAAACACTTGAAAGTGAATAATCCACAAATATAACATACTAATTCATAGTTAAATAAATTAGTTAAATTTTACATAAAAAAACCCTATTTAGTGAATAATATATTGTTCATGTCAGTTTTTTTTATAATTTTATCAAAAATTAAGAACACCAAATCTTATTAACTATTAACTATGAAAAAAATATTATTATCAGCAATCGCTGTAATATGTCTTGTTTCCTGTAACAATGAGAGTACCGCTGCGGATACCGTACAAAGTATGAAAACCCCGCAGATGGAAAACTTCGACAAAGCTTTCAGAAGCCTGGGAGATCCACAAAACCGCCCTACCGAAGAAGAGAAAAAAAGAAACACCTCTGAACTGAGTGACAGAAGAAAAGCGCTTCTGGTTCCGGCTTCCAAAGAACTGATCCTTTCCACCGGAGTAACTGAAACCGAACTGATGAGAAAAACAGGCGGCGATATGGGACAGATCATTGTGTGGGCTACCCAGATCTATATGAAGAAAAGTGACGAAATCCGTAAGAATATCAAATCTGAAAAATAGGTCATGAAAAAGCTTTTATCACTATCAGGAATTCTGTTTATTTCTTTGATGTACGCACAGAACGGACCTCTCATCATCATGAATCAGTCTGTGAATTATGATTACCGGGGAACTATTTTCGCCAATAATTTTGCAGGAGCAGGCTGCAACCCGGTTGTAGCGTCCTATGATCCTTCCATGATCCTGGTACCGGCCGGGAATACGGTACAATACAACAATTACCGGGACCAGTACCTTCCGGGATCTCCCAGTTCCGTGACTACCTGGTCTGTTCTTCTGGCCACAGGAGGAACCCCGAGTTTACGCCCCTGGAACCATCCCAGTCTGATACCGGGAGGAGTTATTTCCAACAATACCAAATGGTCTATGTCTAAGTTTCAGATGTTTCATGCAGGAACACTTACCCCAGAGACCTATTTTTATGGAAATATCGGTGATGCTGCCAATCCATGTGTAAGCAATACAGATTACATCAATGCACTTCCTATGGGAGATGCATCGTGGTTTACCGTCACATCCGGCGGAACGGTATATACTTACCTGCTCATCAACTAATCTCCGGTATATATGAAAAAAATATCATTGCTTTTATCAGTAACGGCAGGAGTTCTCGTTTCTGCCCAGAGTACCCCACTGGTCATCCATAATTACAGTCAGTCTGATGCGGTGGGCAGACTCAGCACGGCACCACCGGGTGGAGGTCCGGGAGCTTATATGTATGCTTCTCCTAATCCGCCTTACGGGAGCTATACCATTCCTGCAGGAGGTTTTACCCAATACAATTCTTTCAGTACTTCCGGAACAGTGCCTTTCCCTATCCTCAACTGGTACGTTTCAGATAATACCAATCCTGCCAACAATGGAACCTATGCCTATAATCACCCGTTTATTTCTACGGTGATGAATGCTGCCAATGAATGGGCAGGCTTTCATTTTGTACTTCATGATCCGGCAACAGGAAATACGGATGAATATAAACTGGGAGACCCTTCCATTTATCCGGGATTCAGTAATTCGATTACGGGTTCTTTTTCCGGTGCTGACTGGTTTACCATTACCACACCCAGCGGCCCCACCACTTATCTGGAGATCTATTAAAAGAACGACAGTTTAGCGGTCTATTTTATCAACAATCATATGGAAAGCCTGATTACCGGCCTTCCCAGGGATCATATTACCCATTTTAAAAATAATATAGAGCTTATTACAATAAAAAGAATTATGAAAAAGTATTTTTTACCGGCAGTATTTGCCACGTTAATGCTGATCTCGTGTAACAACGAAGGTAATGCTGTAAATACGGCAGAAAGCATGAAAACACCACAGATGGAAAGCTTCGACAAAGCTTTCAGAAGCCTGGGAGATCCTCAAAACAGGCCTACGGAAGAGGAGAAAAAGAGAAACACCTCGGAACTGAGCGACAGGAGAAAAGCGCTTCTCGTGCCGGCTTCCAAAGAACTGATCCTTTCCACCGGAGTAACTGAAGCCGAACTGATGAGAAAAACAGGCGGCGATATGGGACAGATCATTGTATGGGCTACCCAGATCTATATGAAAAAAAGTGATGAAATCCGAAAAAATTTAAAATCCGAAAAATAAAATATCATGAAAAAAGTTTTAGCTTTATTAAGTTTGGCTGCCTGTTCTTTGGGGTATGCACAGGGAGGAACTCTTATTCTTAACAACTATTCCAAATTTGACTTTTACGGATACATTATTGCCAATAACCCCGCAGGAAACTTCTATCCTAATGTATCGTCCGCAAATCCTGACATGGTAAGGGTTCCTTATGATTCTCATATGGGTAATGGAAAAGAGCTCAGATACGATAATTACAGGGACCAGTATCCTTCGTCGCTATATCCTATGGCCACATGGTCCGTAGCTTTAGCGAGCGGAAGTTCAAGCATTACCCCGAGACCGTGGAACCACCCTTCTTTAGCTCCGGGGCTTACGATTTCAAACAATACAAAATGGGCTACCACAAAGTTTGTTATGTATTATCCCGGAACAACGGATCTTGCTCCGGATAACTTCAACGGAGCCATAACCCTTTTCAATAATTGTTACAGTGCACCGAGCAGCTTTACCACCACCTCAGGAAACAGTGCAGAAATATTTACTGTAACCAGCGGAACAACTACAATAACCTATATTCAGATTTTCTGATGTTATCCGGATCTAAACAAAATATATCTTGATTATTATGAAAAAACATTTTTTATCGGCAGCATTTGCCGCTTTAACGCTGATTTCATGTAACAATGAAGGAAATGCCGTAAATACGGTGGAAAGCATGAAAACACCGCAGATGGAAAACTTCGACAAAGCTTTCAGAAGCCTGGGAGATCCACAGAACAGACCTACCGAAGAAGAGAAAAAGAGAAATACCTCGGAACTGAGCGACAGGAGAAAAGCGCTTCTCGTGCCGGCTTCCAAAGAACTGATCCTTTCCACCGGAGTAACTGAAACCGAACTGATGAGAAAAACAGGCGGTGACATGGGACAGATCATTGTATGGGCTACCCAGATCTATATGAAAAAAAGTGACGAAATCCGAAAAAATTTAAAATCCGAAAAATAAAATATCATGAAAAAAGTATTAGCCCTATTAGGTTTAGCTGCTTTTTCTTTGGGGTATGCACAGGGAGGAACCCTCATCATCAACAACTATTCCAAGTTTGATTTTTCCGGGTTTCTTATTGCCAATAACGCACTGGGAAACTGCTACCCTTATGTAACGTCTGAAAATCCCGACATGGTCTCCATTCCGGCTGATTCTCATATGGGAAATGGAAAAGCGCTTGTGTACAAAGATTACCAGAGTCAGTATAATACCTCTATGTATCCTATGACCAGATGGTCTGTGAGTACTTCAAGTACTTCCACTACATCACAGTTATGGAGCAGTATGCTGATAGCACCCGGAGGAGTGATCTCCAATAATACAAGATGGTCTGCTACAAAGTTTGTCATGTATTATCCCGGAACTACCAACCTTGCTCCGGATGGTTTCAGCGGTCCGATAGCCCTACCGAACAGCTGTTATAATGCACCAAGCAATTTTACGACCGCCTCGGGAAACAGTGCGGAAATATTTACCATAACCAGCGGAACAACTACGACCACTTACATTCAGCTTTTCTGACGCAGCAGAATCTTAAGCAAAATAACTCCTAATCAATAATTATGAAAAAATATTTTTTACCGGCAGCATTTGCCGCTTTAATGATGATCTCGTGTAACAACGAAGGAACCACAACCAATACAGTGGAAAACATGAAAACCCCGCAGATGGAAAACTTCGACAAAGCTTTCAGAAGCCTGGGAGATCCACAGAACAGACCTACGGAAGAGGAGAAAAAAAGAAATACTTCCGAACTGAGTGACAGGAGAAAAGCGCTTCTCGTACCGGCTTCCAAAGAACTGATCCTTTCCACCGGAGTGACTGAAACCGAACTGATGAGAAAAACAGGCGGAGATATGGGACAGATCATTGTGTGGGCTACCCAGATCTATATGAAAAAAAGTGACGAAATCCGTAAGAATATCAAATCGGAGAAATAATCATCTGCTTCTCATTAATGCTTATTCTCATCAATATTTTAACTCTAAAAAACATCTTTAGTTCTATGAAAAAATTAACCATTATACTTAGTATTGCAGCAGGAATCTCTGCTTCGGCACAATCAACTCCTTTACAGGTAAATAATTATAATCCCGACTATATTGCAGTGGGCAGACTGATGACCAAAAGTCCGACTCCTTACGGCCCTTATATGTATGCAATCGGTACCTATCCTTCTACCAACTACACCATTCCTATTAACGGAGACAGCTATTACGAACATTTTAATACTTCCGGAACGGCCAACATCCCGATCCTGTATTGGAATTACACGGATCCTTTAAACCCTGCCAATACAGGTACCCACCCTTACAATCACCCTCTCATTAATGCTGTCAACTCTACTAATGAATGGGAAGGTTATGCCTTCAGTCTCAGGGATAGCAACGGGCAGTCCGTAGATTCTTTTGAAGTAGGCGATCCGGTACTTTCAGGAGGGTTTTTACAATCAAGTCAGAGCGGATATAATACGCCGACTTTTGCAGAATGGTTCACGATAACCTCCGGTGCAGGCAATATCACTTATCTTCAGATTTATTAATCCCAATGATAAAATAAAAAAGTATGCCGTGGTATATAGGTTACCCTTACGGAAACTATGCAGAGATGTTCAGAATCGGAGATATAATCTATATCGGTCTTTATTAATAAATAAAATGAATCTTTTTCACAAATTGATCTTGTGACCATGTTGAAATAAGACGCAATTCTTTATTCAACATTAAAAAATAATTCTACAATAACTATGAAAAAACATTTTTTACTGGCAGCATTTGCCGCTTTAACGCTGATTTCGTGTAACAACGAAGGAAATGCCGTAAATACCGTAGAAAGTATGAAAACTCCACAAATGGAAAGCTTCGACAAAGCTTTCAGAAGCCTGGGAGATCCACAGAACAGACCTACGGAAGAAGAAAAAAAGAGAAATACTTCCGAACTGAGCGACAGGAGAAAAGCGCTTCTGGTACCGGCTTCCAAAGAACTGATCCTTTCCACCGGAGTGACTGAAACCGAACTGATGAGAAAAACAGGCGGAGATATGGGACAGATCATTGTATGGGCTACCCAGATCTATATGAAGAAAAGTGACGAGATCCGCAAGAATATCAAATCTGAAAAATAAAATATCTTACTATGAAAAAGCTTTTAATATTATCAGGATTGATGATGGCTTCACTGGCCTATTCACAGGGAGCGATTATTGTCAATAATTATTCGAAATATGATTTTTACGGCAGTTTGATAGCAGGAGGCACTTCAGCGGCCAACGGATGCTACCCACGTGTTGGAAATACAGGATCCATCAATATGCCCGCTGATGCCCATATGGGAAACGGACAGGAACTTATGTATAAGGATTACCAGTCTCAGTTTACCAATTCTCTCTATCCTATGGGCAGCTGGGAAGTTTATCCGAATTCTACGGGCCATACCGTCATGTCATGGGATGATCCGAATCTGGTACCCGGAGGTACAATTTCTACCACTACACAATGGTTTGCTACCAAATTCAGCACATCATTGCTGGAGTTCCGTGCTAATTTAGTATTGGCTACACCATGTAATCCTAATTCTATGGATACCTATGCTACACCTTCCGGCAACGAATTCGCGGAGATGTTTACCATTAACGGGGTAACTTACCTGCAGTTGTATTCTTTATAGAGTTTAAGTACATTATTTCTGGCTGTTATCAAAACGCGGACCAGTGAGTTTACCATAAGACCGGAGCCAGTCCGGTCTTTCTGTGTATGCTTATTTTATCAACTTTCCTTAAGTAAAAGATACGATGGTAAAAAAGGACTGCTTCACCCGTAACAGGATTATTATTCAGAATTTCATCTGTATCGGAAAGGCTTCAGAATTGAGAAAAAAATACGAGAAAATCTATAAGCCGGATTCTGTACTTCCTGAGAAGTGCCTGTTATTTATCTGCGTCTTACATTGCTGCAAAACTTGAGCTGATTACCCCTCGGCTTTCAGGACGAGCCGCCCCTATTTTCATTGCTGAAAAGAACCGATATACTTATCATTGCACCACAAAGAGTTTACCTGGTTTCACTACAGCCGAACTGTACCTGCTTTCTGTTGCACTTGTCCTACCCTCACGGGTGACGGATGTTATCCGCTTTGCTGCTCTACGGTGTCCGGACTTTCCTACCTCCCGAAAACGGGAAATCAACAGGCCGATTTTCTCGCGGATGCAAAGATACAGGATAATTTGAAAATACAGCCATGCTCTGATTTGAAAATTAAACTAAAAAAAGGAAAGTATTAAGGGATTTCCCTGATTATTTCATGAATTTCAATAAAAATTCTCAAATTAACCCGTTTTCAAATTAATAAATTACTGCATTATTATTATCTTCGTGCCATTATAAATCTATGAGTTCGAGAGAAAAAGAATTTGCGCAGCTTATTAAAGATAATCAGGGTCTGATTATTAAAGTTTCGCGTCTTTATACCAATTCTCTCGAGGATGAAGAAGATCTTTTTCAGGAGATCGTCCTCCAGCTCTGGAGAAGCTATGATTCTTTTAAAGGAAATTCCAAGATTTCTACATGGATGTACCGTGTAGCCCTCAACACAGCCATTACACTTTTCCGGAAAAAAAGCAAAAGCCTTCCCACCAATGAACTGGACATCAACCATAAAGATTTTGTGGAAGATGATGATGAAAAACAGCAGCAGATCTCTCTTCTGTACACAGTCATCAAAACACTTCCCAATGTAGAAAGAGCGATTGTAATGATGTATCTTGACGACCTGCCCTATAAGGATATTGCAGAAAACCTCGGAATTACCGAGGTGAATGCCCGTGTGAAAATGAACAGATTAAAGAAAACCCTTAAAGAACAGATGGAAAAATATGCCTGATTTTGATTTAGACAGCTTTAAAAAAACATGGCAGGAGCAACCTGTTCAACCGAAATACGACAGCGCTGAAATTCTTCAGATGCTGAACAGAAAATCACGCAATTATGTGAAATACATTTTCTGGATCAGTGTCGTGGAATTTTTATTCTTTTCCGTACTTGGACTGTTTTATTTTTTCCAGGGCGATGAATCTGACAGTTTCCGCAAAATTCTCGAAAAACTGGGAGCACAGGAATCCCCTGAGCTGGAGAGCAATTTCGACCTTGCCTATTTAGCTATAAAAGTCATCAGCCTCCTGATTACCGCCTATTTTGTTCTGAAGTTTTACCAGAATTACCGCAAAATAAAGATTGAAGAAAACCTGAAAGGACTGATTATCCGGATCATTAAGTTTAAAAAGACCGTGAATGCTTTTATCCTGATCAGTATTGTCATTCTTGTGGCTTTCACCCTGGTTTTCTCCGCGTTTCTCTTCTACATTCTGAATTCCCAGAATATACAGCCTTCCAATTCCAACCTTACTATCGTGATTGTGGGGACTATTGTCAGTACGGTTTTATGTGTGCTGCTCATCTGGCTTTACTACCGGCTTGTCTACGGAATCATCATCCGGAAACTCGATAAGAATTTAAAACAGCTTAAAGACATAGATACTCAGGAAAATTAACGGATACAGGCCGTAGTTCAGGATTTATTCATTAATTTTATTCCACCAAATCTTGAACTATGTCATTATCTTACGTCAATGGAGCTTCCTCTATTCCTTTACTGGGACAAACCATTGGAGCTAATCTTAAAAATACCGTTGAAAAATATCCGCTTCAGGAAGCATTGGTGTGCGTTCATCAGGAGTACAGAGCCACTTACCAGGAGTTTTATAATCAAACCACCGCCGTTGCAAAAGCCCTTATTTTCCTGGGTGCAAAAGCCGGAGACAGGATCGGAATATGGTCTTCCAACCGTTATGAATGGGTACTTCTTCAGTATGCCACTGCACGTATCGGAACGATTCTGGTCAACATTAATCCTGCCTACCGAACACATGAGCTGACGTATGTCATCAACCAGTCTGAAATACGTTTTATTTTCTCTTCTTTAAACTTTAAAACCAGTAATTATAAAGAAATGGTAGAATATGCCAGAGAGGTTTGCCCTTCCCTGGAACACGAAATTTTCTTTGATGATAACTGGGAAGATTTTCTCAATAACGGACAGGATATTTCCGATGATACCCTGCACAGCTTCGAAGAACACGTACAGTTTGATGATCCTGTGAACATTCAGTACACCTCCGGAACCACAGGGTTCCCGAAAGGCGTAACACTTTCCCATCACAATATTCTGAATAACGGCTATTTCATCGGTATACGCTTAAAATATTCATCTACGGACAGGGTTTGTATTCCAGTTCCTTTTTATCACTGCTTCGGAATGGTGATCGGCAATATCTGCTGTACCGCCCACGGTGCCTGTATGGTGATTCCCAACGACAGCTTTGATCCCGATCTTACTTTAAAAGCTGTTTCTGATGAAAAATGTACATCTCTGTATGGGGTGCCTACTATGTTTATTGCAGAACTGGCGGTAAAAGATTTCGAAACGTACAACTTTTCAGATCTGAGAACGGGGGTAATGGCAGGATCGGTCTGCCCGCCGGAAATCATGAAAAAGGTAGAAAGCCTGATGAATATTAAAGAAATGAGCATCTGCTACGGTATGACAGAAACGTCTCCCGTTTCTACACAAACTCTGATCGGTACTCCTTTAGAAAAGCAGGTCAGTACCGTAGGAACCGTCCAGGATCATCTTGAAATAAAGATCATTGATGAAAACGGAAAGATCCTGAACCGTGGAGAACATGGAGAACTCTGCACCAGAGGTTATTCTGTTATGCTGAAATACTGGAATGATCCGGAAAACACCCGAAAAGTCCTTGATGATGCCCGTTGGATGCATACCGGAGACATGGCTGTAATGGATGAGGAAGGTTATATTACCATTTCCGGAAGAATCAAAGATCTGATCATCCGTGGCGGCGAAAATATTTCCCCTAAAGAAATTGAAGACTTCTTATATACCTATCCCAATATCCTCGACGTACAGATCATTGGCGTTCCCAGCGAAAAATTCGGGGAAGAGGTTATGGCATGGATCAAGGTCCGGAAAGGCAGTGAGGTCAACGAATCAGAACTTCTGAACTACTGTAAAGGAAGAATTGCCCATTATAAAATTCCCAAATACTGGAAATTTGTGGATGAATTTCCGATGACCATTTCCGGGAAAATACGGAAGGTTGAAATGCGGGAGATTTCGGTGAAAGAACTGGGCCTGGATGGTTTTAAACGTTCGTAATGCCTTTGCGGATTTTTCATAGCTTTATGCTGAATGGATTGTTTTCTTTTATTTAGGCGGACTAAAGCCCACCTCTATTGAATAAATTCTACAAACGAACATAAAGATTTTTATTAAGAACTCTTTTTTGTTTTTTTGTCTCGCAGATTCTGCAGATTTCTTATTCCTGAGTAAATAAAAAATCGTAGATTATGCACAACGTTTTTAGCTTAAAAATCACTAAAGTGTACAATCTTTTGTACCTCGTATGTTTGTATTATAAATTTAAGAGGTCCTGGAACACAATAATAAAGGCTGTCTTCTGAGGACAGCCTTATATATTTTAGAGTTCTTTTCTTAATCTCGCGACCGGAATATTGAGCTGTTCACGGTATTTGGCGATGGTTCTTCTGGCGATGTTGTAGCCCTGCTCTTTAAGGATTACTACCAGCGCATCATCGGTAAGTGGTTTTCTTTTATTCTCTTTATCGATCACCTCCTGAAGGTGGGTTTTAATTTCTTTGGTAGAAACCTCTTCCCCATCATCATTGGTAAGGCTGTCTGAGAAAAGATCTTTCAGGTAAACGATTCCGTTCGGGGTATCGGCATACTTGCTTTTTACCACCCTTGAAATGGTAGAAATATCGAATCCGGTAATATCTGCGACGTCTTTCAGAATCATTGGCTTGAGGGACTTTTCGTCTCCTGTAATGAAATAATCTTTCTGAAATTTCACAATTGCCGTAATGGTCTGAAGCAGGGTATTCTGACGCTGGTTGATCGCATCAATATACCATTTGGCGGCATCCAGTTTCTGTTTGATAAACAATGCTGCCTGTTTGTGTTCCGAAGAGTTTTTATCGTGTGAATACGTTGTCAGAATGTCTTTGTATTCTTCAGAAACTCTTAAAGTAGGGGCATTTTTGCTGTTAAGCATCGGGATAACCTGTCCGTCTTTCACCTGGATCACAAAATCAGGGATGATCTCCTGATTGATCGTAATGGTTTGCGTATCAAAGTTTCCTCCCACTTTGGGTGAAAGTTTGGAGATTTCCTCTAAAGCATCTTTAAGATCCTCTTCTTCAATATCATATTTCTGAATGATCTTATTGTAATGTTTGTTGGTAAGGGCATCAAACTGATGTCTGAGTATATTGGCAGCTAAGGAAACGGCTTTATCAGAGCTTACTTTCTTCTCGATCTGAAGCAGAAGGCATTCCTGAAGTCCGCGCGCGCCTACGCCCGACGGATCCAGTTTCTGAACATAGTTTTCCAGAATATCGTCTACTTTTTCTTTAGTCGTATAGATTCCCTGTGAAAAAGCAAGGTCATCCACAATAGACTTGATCTCTCTTCTCAGATAACCGTCTGTATCCAGATTTCCGATGATATATTCCGCAATTTTCAGATCTTCTTCACTGATGTTTACCAGATGAATCTGCTCCATCAGGTAGTCATACAGGGACTGTCCTTCCGTCAGAAGGCTTTCGTTATCAAATTCCTCGTCATCCGGCGAATAGTTGCTGGATGCTGTTTTATAGCTTGGTTCGTCGTCGTACAGGTACTCGTTTACATCAAAATCCGTTTCAATGCTTTCCGTGCCTTCATCCTGATAGGCGTCTTCCAGAGAGGAATAATCATCTTCTTTGGAATCTTCCTTTACAATTTCCAAAGCAGGATTTTCTTCAAGCTCTCTTTCCAGCTCCTCTTCAAACTCCAGGGTATGCAGCTGAATAAGCTTCATCAACTGAATCTGCTGAGGGGCAAGTTTCTGTCCTAATTTGAGTTGTAAGTGTTGTTTAAGCATATTAGTATTTGTGTTTTAACATAACATATTCTACGAATTTAATAAATTTATTTGATAAAAAACACAATTAGCATGATTTTTGCATTATAGTTAACTACATAATAAACTATAAAAAAATAAAAAAGCCTTAATTTTTACGTTAAGGCTTTTTTTATTGTTCTAGAATTCAGCATTTTTCGGGGTTCTCGGGAAAGGAATCACGTCTCTGATGTTCGTCATTCCTGTTACGAAAAGAATAAGTCTTTCCAGTCCCAAGCCGAAGCCTGCATGCGGTACAGAACCGAATTTACGGGTATCAAGATACCACCAAAGTTCGTGCTCATCCACGTGCATATCTGCCATTTTCTGTTTTAATACGTCTAATCTGGCCTCTCTTTCGGAACCTCCGATGATTTCCCCGATTCCAGGGAAAAGAACGTCCATTGCGGCAACGGTCTTATTATCATCGTTCAGCTTCATGTAGAACGCCTTGATCTCCTTCGGATAGTCGAATAATACGACCGGGCACTCAAAATGCTTTTCTACAAGGTATCTTTCGTGCTCAGACTGAAGATCTGTTCCCCATTTTTCAACAGGATATGCAAATTTTCCTTTTTTATTTTCTTTAGAGTTTAATAAGATTTCAATAGCTTCTGTATAACTTACACGCTTGAAACGTTTAGTAATTACATTCTGAAGTTTTTCTATCAATCCTTCTTTCGCTCTTTCTTTTTCCGGTTTTGATTTTTGTTCTTCTTCAAAACGCTTGTCAAGGAATTCAAGATCGTCTTTACAGTTGTCAAGAACATACTGGATCACATATTTCAGGAAGTCTTCCGCCAGATCAATGTTATCTTCAAGGTTGTTGAAAGCAACTTCAGGCTCAATCATCCAGAATTCCGCAAGGTGTCTTGTCGTGTTTGAATTTTCTGCACGGAAAGTAGGTCCGAAAGTATAAATTCTTCCCAGTCCCATTGCTGCAGTTTCTCCTTCAAGCTGTCCGGAAACCGTTAAGTTGGTTTTTTTACCGAAAAAGTCCTGTGAGAAATCAATTTCACCGTCTTCCGTTCTTGGCATATGGTTAAGATCGAAGTTAGTAACCCCGAACATTTCTCCTGCTCCTTCTGCATCTGCTCCTGTAATAACCGGAGTGTTGATATAGAAGAACTGGTTCTTGTTAAAGAATGAATGGATGGCAAAACTTACCGCGTGACGGATTCTGAAAACAGCCCCGAATACATTGGTTCTGAATCTTAAATGCGCCTGCTCACGAAGTTTTTCCAGACTGTGCTTTTTAGGCTGCAAAATCGTACTCTGCAATTCTTCGGTAAAGTTATCTCCTAAAATAATGATCTTTTTAGCGATAATTTCCACAGATTGTCCGGCTCCCTGGCTTTCCACCACTTCTCCTACAACTTTAAGAGATGAAGCTGTACTGATCTTTTTGATAAGCTCTTCGTCAAAATTTTCGAAATCAACAACAATCTGCAAATTATTAATCGTAGAACCATCATTTAGGGCAATAAAGCGATTAGCACGGAATGTTCTTACCCATCCGTAAACTGTAATGTCATGATGTAATACTTTCTTGTAATCCTGTAGGATTTCTTTAATCGTTTGCTTTTTCATTAGTTGATAATAAATTTTTGTATAAAAATTAATGACTGCAAAGTTACAAAAAAACAGCGCAACTTGATGATTGCGCTGTCTTTAAAAAAATCATTTAAGAAGCATTTAAATTTTCAGTTCAGGAAAATCGCTTTTTTTATCTGTTAGTTTTGTTGATTTTCGGATTTAATTTCACTTTAATACCGGTCTGAACTGTTGTAAAACTCTCATTAATCTGAAGCCACATCACATCACTTTAAATAAATTTGTCTGAGTTTTCATGGAGTAGTTTTAATAATAAATGGTTACTAGTTTTTGAATGTTCAGCTTAATGTTTAAACCATCATCCCAATTATTTTTACATTTCACTTCCACATTTAAAATGCATCAACGGGATTGAGCGGTTTCTGTTTTTTATTTAAGCTCCTTAAATGATTACGGTCTGCATATCAATCTTTAAACAATTATGTCATTACTTTTATTTTTATATTCTGTTCGCATCTTCAAAAAAAATACTTGTGTCTTTACCTGAAACAAAGATGCAGTAAAGCAGGGTGATTATGCAAGCAGATAGTTTATAGATTCATAAATTTATAGGGATAAAAACATGAATTTATAAATCATAAAACACTGAAAACAAAATAATTAACATTAATCCGAATTGATATTTTCAATTTCTTTCAGATAAATGGAAAGCGGGGTTCCTGTTCTTTTTTTAAAGGCTAAAGTGAAAGCCTGTTCATTATTGTATCCTAATTCTTCCGCAATAAAAGGAATTTTATAAGACCTGAATTTTTTATCATTGGCCAGCCTGCTGATCGCATAATCAATACGGAGATCGTTGAGGTAGGTGGCAAAATTCTTTCCTTTGTAGCTATTGATGATTTCCGATAAATACCTGGAATTGGTCTTTACTTTTTTGGCGAGACTTCCCAGGGTAATGCCTTTGTTCAGAAACTGTTCTTTATCTTCGAAAATTTCAAGCTCCTTTAATACCGCCCGGGCAATATCCTCAGAAACGGTTTTGGCTGTTTTATGGTCTTCGGCTTCTTTATCCTGTTCTGAAAAATCTTCTGATATCATTTCATTTTTCGGTTCCGTTTCCCAGCTTTTTTTATTTTTATGGGCAGACTGGATCAGATCCTGTGCAATCTTTCTGTATTTCTTTCCTGTTTTTTTATACCTGAAATAAAAATTGATAAATAACAGATGGGAGACCACTAAAAGACTGAGCACTATATAAAAGAGATTTTTTCTGTCTCTAAAATCATTGGCGGCGGCGGCTTCCTGCTGCTGTTCAGGAACATCATACTTTCCCGGAAGCTCACGGGATATATCAAGGAATTGAGTATCCAGAGTGCGGTCAATTTCCAGAAAACGGTCTACGTAATACAGCTGCTTTTCCCTGTTGCCGGTTTCTTTATAATACCTGATAAGATAGGTGTACGCTTCTTTAAGTTCAGGATACACATAATCTGTTTTAAGAACCAGAGAATCTATCCCGGCAAAACATTCTGCGGCTTTCTCTTTTTCCTGAAGCCCGGCATAGGATTTTCCTAAATGTAAAAGGGTATAATTCTGATTTTTCCGGGTAGAATTCTCCGGGGCAAAGAAAAAGTTTCTGCACTGTAAGAGGTTATCTGCGGCGGTCCGGAATTTTTTTAAGTGTAAATGATAAAAGCCCAGCAGCCCCAGATACTGATGATAGCTGTAATCATTCTTATTTTTCCGGGCAGTCTGTAAGCCTTCCCGGATCAGGGTATAGGCGGAATCCATTTTACCGGTCGCTATGTAGGCATCCGCAAGACCGAGCCTGAGAAAGTTACGCTCGGCATCATTCATATCATCCGCTTCATACAGATAGTGTCTGAAAGTACCGGCTGTTTCCTGGTATTTCCCTGTATAATGACTCAAGGTGGCAATACCGATATGCGCCAGTGCCGTCTGTTTTTTATCTTCTTTTTCTTTGGAAGATTTCAGGATCAGGATATAATTATTCAGGGCAGTCTGAGGGGGGCCGTTAAAAAATTTTTCTTCCAGCTGCTGATCAATATTCTGTTTTCCCGTGATTTTTTTATCAGCTGTATTTGTCTGTGCATTAACGAAGACGCTACCTGCAATTAATAACAGTATCCAATATTTTACTTTCATTGCTCCTTCAGGGTATCTCACAAAAATATTATTTTATTCGGCAGATTCATGATATCTTTTTATTCTTCCTTTACGGACAGAGGATTTGTAAGAAGATTAATTCCCTGTCAAGTTACAAAAAACAGCGTAAAGTATGATTACGCTGTATCATTGATCAATTATTTAAAAGAAAAATCTATGCAGCCGCCGGGTCAGTTAAAGAAGATGGTCTTTTTTCTCTGTTTTCCGTTCCGGATCCTCCATGCATGATAAGAGCTGGGTACGTCATACTGCCATTTCGGGAGCAGCAGAACAATCAGGATGACATCTACATGGGAGATAAAACCCAATATTACGGTAAGATAAAACGCCCAGCCCGCCTGTTGGAATCCTATTAAATACGTAAAAGCGATCAGCAGGCTCAGTCCCCACATTTTTGACAAGAACGCATGTGTACAGGTTTCTTTTCCGAATTTCCAGAGACTCACGATATAGCAAAGAGCTTCCATCAAAAAGATGAGAAGAATCCCCTGCCATTCGTTTTTAATGATTTCCGGGTTCAGAAAATAAGCGGCGAATCCCAGTGAAAGCCAGAACACCAGATCGGTCTGGCTGTCCATTCTGCGTAATTTTTCGGAAGACACACCTGCTTTCCGGGCTATAATTCCATCGAAAATATCAGTGAATAATCCAACATACATCAAAATCAGGATCATCAGCCTGGCTTTTTCCCCTGCCGAATACGCTATGAAAAGAATAACAGGCGCAAGGAGAAATCTTATGGCAATTAAAATATAGGGTATTGTTTTCATGGTTTTAAAAATTAATGACAGGTAAGCTTCTTTTTCCGTTTTTGTTCCATAATCCCAGCTGAAGACCTTTCATTTTCCTGGAAATATTGACGAGGCCGATCTGTATTCCGGTCATTTCTTCTGCTCTGTTGTATATTCCGGCCTGGAATCCTTTGAATAGTTCCGCATTATTTACCGGAGCAACCGTTAATCCTTTAAAGTCTTTTTCATAATTATAAAATCCGGAAAACATCACACCGTTTCCTTTATCAATATAAGTACCCAGACCCGTTACAATAATTCCGTTCATCGTGTTTCCAAAATTATAAACCGAAACCGAAACACCATTGTGATTCACTATGCTGCCATATCCGCTGCCGGAAACAGTAAGACCGTTGACAATAAGTTCGGGCTGCTCTTTTCTGTTTTTTGCAGGATCATAAAACATCCATACAACAGGTCCCAAAGGAACCGGTTCCAGATTGAGCCCGTTGATTTTCCGGGTATTGTTTTTATCCAGAACACCTCCCAAGCCTAAGGCAACACCGTTTACTTTATCAATTTTATTTAATGGGGTTAAGGTGGCAAAACTCGTTCTTTCCCTGCTTAAACTTTCCTGAGCCGGAGCCAGGCTGCCTAAGAAAAGACCTGTTATTAAAAGTATTGTTTTCATATTCTTTATGGTTTTATTTTTTATTCAAAACTATTGGCTTAATTTTTTCAGATATTCATAGTGGGAAATCACTGCCTGAAAGATGCTTTTTTCATGATAAGGAAGCCTGTTTCTTACAGCCGCTTTTTTAATAGCCGGAGTAATGATGGTATAGACCGTATGCGGAAGACCGGGAAAAAGATGATGGGCAGCATGGGAATTGAAACCTCCGAAAATCCAGTTGGCCAGCCGGTTTGCAGGATGGTAATCCAGAGAGACGGCTAACTGGTGTTCATAATAATCATACGGCAGATACCCGTTTTCATCCGCTTCGGGGAAATCTGTTTCAAGACTCAGATGAGAAATGATCAGGGTGAGCACAAAGAACAGGGAAATCGTAAGATGCATGATGATAAAAGACAGGATAACCGTCAGTATCGGAATAGAAGTAAAAAAAGCGGGAATTACCAGCATATAGCTGAAATAAGCAGCTTTCAGTACGATAACTTCTGTAACAGATATCCAGGAATGGCTCTGGTTTCTCAGATTGGCCAGGTCTTTTTTTCTGAGGTATATAAAATCTTTAATCAGGATCCAGTGTAAAGTATACAGACAATACAGTAAAGTAGCATATAAATGCTGATACTGATGCAGTTTTCTTTTGGGCTGTTTAGCAGAAAGCCTTATGAATATATTATCATCAATATCTGCATCGCAGCCGTCTACATTCGGAAAAACATGGTGTGAAGCAATATGTCTTTTTTTCCACAGTCTTGCATTGACTCCCTGGAGATTAAAGGTGATATAATAAATAATCCCGTTCAGCTTTTTATACTTTGAAAAAGTATTATGCACACAGTCGTGGGAACAGTTGAAAGCAAGAAGTATCCCCGACAGTCCCAACAGGATATAATTGATGATGACTGCATAAGTCTTATTTCCCATATAAGGATTAAAAAGATTGGCATACAGCAGGATAAAAGTCATAGAATAGCATATGAATTTTATGATCATCAGCTGTTTCGCTTTGTTAACGGTTTCTTCGGTAAGCAATACTTTTACTTCTTCACGCAGTTCCGGGTAAAAAGCAGAGGTCGTTTTTCTGAATTTTATTTTTGTTTTCATGATGATCCGGTTTAAAAAACAATGTTGAATCCAAAGGAATATCTGAATCCTTTTACAGGAAAATGTTTATAAGTGTTATATTCAAAATTATAGCCCGCTTCTCCGGTAAAGAAATGGCAGAATGTAACCCCGAATTTGGGTGATGCGGCATACGGAGAAACGCCTGCTCCTGCGTATAAACTGGTAATAAGATCTTCATCACCGAAAGCTTTGATTTTTCTGAAATAATCGAATTCCGGGATGACCAGCAGTTTTCTTTCATCCCACCAGTTGAAATGTCCTCTCAGGCTGTAATAGTTTCTGGTATCTTCAGACGGTAATTTCATTCCTACCGATAAAAAGGTTTTATCTCCTAATGACGTTCCTTCTATTCTGGTGCTGAGTATTACGGCTACAATTTTCCAGCCTTTATCATTTCCCAGCTGGGATTTCCCCCAACTGAAAAAAAGTAAAAATGCTCCCAAGACTATATTTTTCATCGCTGACTGTTTTAAAATGATGTTTCAAAATTATCTGTGAAAAACACCAATCCGAATGCGAAAAAAAATTAAAATAAATACCTACATTTGTGAAAATCACAAAAACCATGCATCAGGAACTTTTACTCAGGGAAATACGAAGAAAAATAGGCGAAAAATCATTGAATGACGAAATCGCCAACATCCTCAATATAAGTTATGATGCCGCCCACAGAAGAACTTCACTGAAAGCCAAATTCAGCTTTGAAGAAGCGCTGGAACTGGCGAAATACTATCAGATTTCTCTGGATCAGTTTATGACATCGGATCATCAGATTCTGGTACAAAAAACCTCAGCGGTAACTGAAACGGGAGATCTGCAGTCTTTTTTTCAGAACAATCTCAGTGTTTTTGAGAATTTACCGCTTTCTGACGGGATTACAATTTACTATTCGGCAAAGGATATTCCTTTTTTCTACACGCTTTCCGATACCCTGCTTTCCCGTTTCAAAGTATACGTCTGGATGAATCTGCTGAATGCCAAGGAGGTTTTTGTTCCTTTCCTTCAGTTTTCTCCGCCTTATTTCGAAGCAGATACCCAGGAGTTAAAGAAAAAATATGAAGCACAGAATGTGGTGGAACTGTGGAATGATATGACCGTTTCGAGTATTTTACAGCAGATTTCATTTTATTCCGATACCGGGCTTTTGCAGAAAAAGGATGCACAGATCATTCTGGAGGAATTGAAGGAACTGATAGAATATATTGAACAGAAAACGGAAAGCAATCCCAAATTTCATCTGTACGAAAATGAGCTGATGCACCTTTCCAACGATATCTTCTTCCATCATCCGCAGCAGTCTCTTTTTGCCATTCCTACCAATATGTTTGGATACATCCTGATTAAAGATGCCAAAACCTGCAACGAAACCCTGAATTATTTTGAACATCAGATTAAAAATTCAAAATCCCTGAACACCTCGGGAAACCGTGACAGGAAGATATTTTTTAACAGGATGTACGAACAGATTGACCGCCTTCAGACACAGCTGAGCGAATAAAACCGTATCTTCCTTCAAACTGATCTTATGAAAACCCGAATTATCCTTTTATGTTCACTTTTGCTGCTTCAGTCCTGCTATTCGCCGAAAACAGATACTGAAGAAGATAAACATCCTGAAATCCCGGAATTTCCAAATTTTTCAGATCCGTCTGTGTATGCAGAAAAAGTAATGGAACTTCCTCTATCCCAAAGCAGCAATTGTTATTATCAGCAAAAAGGAGATTATTTTTTTGTCTACAACTTTCCCGGACTGGATTATGCCTCCAATAATCTCTGCCGGATCTTCATTATCAGAAACGGTAAGCCTGTTATTTCAGAAAAATGGAAAAATATTCCGGGGACCAATAACTTTGCATTTATCGGGGATCATGCAGACCTCTATGTGAATAACAGGAAATACCTGGCTCCCGATTATACACGGAAAGAAATTTTTCCTGTTTATAACCTTAATGATATTCAGGATAAGTATGATCACCTTTTACATCCGGGAGAAAATGAAAAAGATTCTGCCGTATTACATAAGATTGCTGCGGAACAGAAACAGTTTCAGGACAATATTTTAACCCGGATCAGGGAGATCCGCTATATAGATGATGAAGCCAGTCCGGGAATTATGAATTTCCCTTCCTCATCTGCGTCCTATTTCTGTAATCCTGATTCTGAAAATCCTTTTTACATCATGCCCAGTTTTCTGGAAGAACCGCGGGCTGCATTTGAAATGAGGGATATCGGCTACAAGGATTCCCTTTACGGGAAATTACGTCCGAAAATGGTATTGGTTCCGCGGAAAAACAGGCTTACACGCGAGATCAGCAAACAGCATACAGATTCTACATCTTTTGAAACAAAAGACAGAATTGTGACCGGAAATGCCTGGTTCAGCCGTGGCAATCATTATGTAGCCAGCTTTGGCTATTATCCCGTTTATATGTATTACTATGATGTACAAATCAGGAATAAAACCGTCAAAACAAAGGAAGATAATACCAAAATAGCCATCTTATCCATTGCAAAAGCCAGTACAGGGAAATATTTTTTAGTGAAAAACCTGAAAGAAGGAAAGTTTCAGATCTATTTTTTGAAAAATTAAATTATTCGTCCTTTTTGGAAGGAACCAAAAACACATCAATCAGCCCTTCGGGAAGTTCGGTTTTAATGTATCTTTCTTCACGGTTGACTTCCATGATCCAGTCTTTGATGATTGGGATCACGACTTCTTTTCCGTCTAAATTGGTGATGAAATAGTTCTGTGCAGTCTGATCATTGACAGATCTTATCACTCCGCAGTTATGGTTATCCTGATCAAGGATATCAAAACCAATGATTTCGTGATAGTAGAACTGTTTTCCGGAAAGCTTAGGCAGCGTGGCAAGCGGCAGGTAAACACTTTTACCCAGTACCTGATCTACTATGGCTTCTGTGGAATTTTTAAGGAAAATATTAAGAGCATCGTTTTTGCTCCAGGATGATCTTTCAATAAAAAAAGGAACCAATAATCCGTTGATTTCAACGAATATTGATTCCAATTTATTGTAAAGCTCGGGCTGATCGGTATCCAGTTTAAGGATAACGTTACCCGCAAGTCCGTGTCTGCGTGTGATCTTACCTAATAAATAGCAGTCTTCTTTACGCATACAGCGGTTGTTTTTTAAGCTTCAGTGTTTTCTTCAGTTTCAGCAGCAGGAGCTTCTCCTTCTGCAGCTTCAGCAACTTCTTCAGCAGGTGCGTTAGCAGCTTCTTCAGCAGCCTTAGCATCAGCTTCAGCCTGTGCAGCCGCAGCAACTCTGGCTTCGTTCACTTTTGCTTCAGCTTCTAAAGCAGCTTTCTTAGCATCAGCTTTAGCAGTAGCCAAACCTTCTACTTTACCTTGTACTTTTGATTCTTTAGCTTCTAACCAAGCGTTGAATCTCTTTTCAGCTTCAGCTTCGTCAAAAGCACCTTTAGCTACCCCACCTTGTAAGTGTTTTTTGTAAAGGGCACCTTTGTAAGAAAGGATTGCTCTTGCAGTATCAGTTGGCTGAGCACCGTTGTTTAACCACTTTACAGCAGAATCAACGTTCAAATCGATAGTTGCAGGGTTAGTAATTGGGTTGTAAGTTCCTAGTTTCTCGATGAATCTACCATCTCTTCTAGCTCTAGAATCTGCAACCACGATGTGGAAGAAAGGCTTACCTTTTTTACCGTGTCTTTGTAATCTGATTTTTACTGACATAATGTTGTGAATTTTACGGGAACTCGTCCCAGTTAAATATTTAAGAGTGCAAAGATAAATAAAATTTCTGATGTAACAAGATAAAATCTTAAATTGTTATAGTATTAAACGGTCAGGCAGTCTGTTCATGAAAAATTTCTGTGATTTCCGTTCAAAGCATTTTAAATATTTTAGCAAAAATTTTACATTTAATGAAACATTTATTCCTCCTTATGTTAGTCTTCCTGGGCTGTAAAAATCTATACAGCCAGTCCAGAGAAGAAAAAATTGATAAACTCATCCGTTCTTATGAACATCTTTCCCGTTTTAGCGGAAGTGTTCTTGTGGCAGAAAAGGGAAAAATAATTTTTGAGAAAAGCTATGGCATCAAAAATTTCCAGACCGGGGAGAAAAACACCAATCAGAGTATTTACAGGATCTACTCTACGACCAAATCATTCACAGCTACGGTTGTTTTATTGCTGGATAAACAGGGAAAATTGTCTTTACAGGATAAATTATCCCAATATTTTCCTAAATTTCCCAAAGGAGACAGCATTACCATTGAACAGTTGCTGACCCATACCTCCGGTATTCAGAACAATGCCAATCCTGCGCAGACCAAAGATGAAGAAACCTTTTTGAACTTTATTTCAGCTCAGCCTCTGGATTTCTCTCCCGGCAGCAAATGGAGTTACAGCAACTCCAATTACTACTTATTAGGATATATCATCAGCAAAACGGCAGGAATGTCTTATCAGCAGGCCATAAAAAAGTATATTCTCGATCCTTTAAATATGACCAATACAGGTTTTGGATTTAAAGATTTAAAAGATAAAAACAAAGCAACGGGCTATGAGCTTTTATCCGGAAACAATTTCAGGGAAGGGGTAAACTATGATTATGACCACCCTCACGCTGCGGGTGCCATGTATTCTACGGTAGAGGATCTTTACCGATATGAAGAAGGACTTAAGAATTTTAAAATCCTGGATAAGGAAACCTTAGAAAAAGCACAGGCATCTTTCCACAATTACGGATATGGATATGGCTGGACAGTTGAATCAATACAAGGCAAAACGGTGATCGGACATGGCGGTGCAGGTCCCGGTTTTTTATCCTTCTTTTCAAGAATTCCCCAGGATGACATTACGGTGATTGTATTAAGTAATATTTTCGACGGCGGTGTTCCGGAAGTATACAAAGGAATCATGTCTTTACTGTACAACCATCCTTATCATCTGCCTAAAAATGTAAAGATCAGCCCCGAACAGCAAAACCGGATAAAAGGTTTATACCGGTCTGCGGACAGGAATATCTATATTTCTGCAAAAGACGGATTAGTAAGTTATTTTGATTCTAAAGACAGTTCCGGAGACACCTTCTTTCCCGAAAATGAAAAAAAGTTTTACGTGATCAATTATGAGAATGATAGAATCTATTTTGAATTTGAAGCAGGCAAAAACGGAGAAATCAGTTCTTTAAAAATAACAAAAAACGGAAAGCTGATCCGGGAAGCTAAAAAAATAAACAATTCTTTTCTCTGGGGAGCAGTAGGAGATTCCACACCAAACGGGTGGAACGGACCGGATGTAAAATTAACACCCAATTCCAAAAATAAAAATATTCTGGAAGCCAGAAATGTCACATTAAAGCCAGGTGAGCTGAAATTCCGGACCAATAACGAGTGGGCCCTGGAGCTGGGTATCAATGATACCAACCATCTGGTAAAATATGGAAATAATATTAAAATAACGGAAGCAGGAACTTATGACATTATTTTGGACATGAACAATGAAATTAATCCGGTTTATCAGGTGATTAAAAAGTAATGATAATTTCACAGGAACAATTCTCCGTCCGGCATTGATACAGGTTTGAAACCGCAAAATGGACGAAAACTTATGAAAGGAAACCTAACTATACATGTTGGTTTCCTTTTACTTTTTTATGATATTAAAAGCCCGGGGCTAATTTTATCACAGATTCTAAAACTTATAATGAGGTTCAATATCTATAACCAAAAGTAAATTCCAGTCTGCTTCACCGGCTACCCCTCCCTTTTATTTCAAAATTTCTTAACCCGGTTCCGGATTAATTAAGCTTTCCCATATAGAAAAGTCCCAGACATTTCTGGTTTTCCTCAATCGTCAGGGATTCTTTCAGATAGTCTACGATTTTCGGTGAACTCCAGTAGCAGCCTATTTCATTAGCTGTACAGCTCAGATACATATTCTGTACGGCCATTGAGACAGCTGCAATTTCTTCCCATTCAGGAACCATTCCGCTGAAATTAACGACAATGGATACTACGGTGTCTGCTTTATTGATCTTAAAACCTATATCGTTGTATTTCTTTTCCAGGAAAAGCTGTTCAGGCTGGGTGGCTTTATAAATGGCCTGCATTTCAGAAGCCAGTTTTGCTTTTTCCTCACCTCTGAAAACTTTGAACCTCCACGGTTTTGTCCGTTTATGATTGGGAGCAAATGTTGCTGAGCTGAGAATCTCATCAATCAGTTCCCTGGAAATTTCCGTATCGGTATAGTCTTTCGGAAATATGCTTTTTCTCTGCTCTATGATCTCTTTTAAAAATTCTGCTTTATTCATAGATACAAATTTACAACATGAAACCCAACGCCCCGCATTTATTTATATCTGATTTTTCAAAAGAAGGTCCGGATTTTTATATGCTTTATACCCGGTTGTTACAAAGGTCCCGGCTATCAGAATCCCCAACGCTGCTGAGATGCATTTTATATAGATATTTTCACCGGCAGGCCCCAACAGGTAAAGAATGACAAAACTGAAAATATAAATCATTCCCGCAGCTGCCCATCTCCTGTCCGGATCCGGAAAAGCTTTTACAGAAGTTGACCGGTTGTAACTGAACAGAGGCATCAGCTTATGTTTGTCCCATACAATCAGTACCAGTACGGCAATCATCATCAGAGAAGTAATCATCCAGGTTCTGGTAAATGCAAGGCTGATGGTAATGATCCATACATTGCTCAGTATAGCCAGGAACATAAGAGCCCCGGGCAGAGCGAAGCGTTGTGTCATGAGTAACACTCCTGCCACTACCTGTGCGAGTCCTAAAAAATTCCAGTAAAAACCGGACTGATATAATGCTTCGAAAAAATATCCGATGGGATGGTCCGTAGAAATACGGGTAAACCTCTCTCCCATCAGTTTTACCAGCCCTGAAGGCAGAAAGGCAAATCCTGTGAGGTATCTTAAATGTATGATTATCCACTGATTGAATCGGTTGGTTCTGAGTGTTTCAAATTTCATAGTTCTAGTGTTTTGCAATGCAAGGTACTAAAATATTCTAAACACACAAATTTACGATCACTTTATATAAGCACTTTATATTTGTTATTTTGATTTCGGCATATTTAAACTTAAAGCACCTCAATGATTTCCTGATGGATATTATTCAGAGTAAATGCATCACCGGATTTCATTCCCATCATCTTTCTGGCCATAGGACTTTCCGGGGAAATGGCATAAAAACGGTCGCCCTCAAAAAAGAACTCTCCTAAAGAAACCGAAATATAGAAACGGGCTTTATTGGTAATCACAAGGGAGCCAAGCTGCACTTTTTCCGTCGCGTTGTTCAGTACTTTCGCCATATTTTTTCTCAGGTCATTCAATGCCCCCATCTGGCGCTGCATCTGATAAATTTCTTCCTGCATTTCTTCCCGGATACTGTCATATTTAGGCGTTTTTTTTATATCACGGCTTGCTTCCAGTGTAAATTCGATGAAGTTTTTAAGCTTTTCAATTTTCTCTGTAATTACCGCTTTAACGTGGTTTCTGATATCACTTTTTTCAAATACGGTCTTCTCCATACATCTATTCTTTACATAAAGATATATTTTTTTACTGAAAGAATTAAGCCATTCTGATCTTAACGACTGATTATTTTAACAGGATTGGCTCTTTTCTTCCGGGAAAACTCAGATTCTGCCGGTATTATCGCATAAATTTCATATATTGGCCTAAAAAATATGAAGATAGGTTTAGTGATCTGGGCTTTTATTCTTATACTTCCGTTAAGCTCATGTACTTCTGATGAAGAATCCCAAAGACAGATAAATTCAGCATTCAAAGGTGAATATTCCGGAACTTTCAGCGGAGATGAAAACGGCAGCATTTCTTTCACGGTATCCAAAGAAGGAACCATGAATGGCGAACTGGAATTTTCATCCGGCAGCACGAAAGAACCCATATCCGGCTATGTGAATTCCAGCGGAAAATTTGACATGAATACGAAGAATAATTTTCAGTTGTCCGGTTATCTGCAACAGACCCATACTACCGGAATATGGAAAAGAGGCCCGTTATCCGGAACATTCGGTTTTAATAAAAAACAGCAATAAATACTTTTATTCTGTATACGTTACAATAAAAAAGAGACTGTAAAAGTCTCTTTTTATGATTACTGTTCAGACAGTTTCTTCAGGTCTCCAAGCCCCTGGTTAAACATTTTCTCCATATTCATATCAAACATCGGTTTCATCACCTTCATCATGGCATTCAGTTCATTGTCCATCGTCCAGGTCACTTTGGTTCCGTTTCCTTCAGGAGTTAAAATAAAAGCAGCTTTGGCATCTCCTTCAAAAGGCCGGATAAAATGTAATTTTGTGACTAATTTCTGATCCTGTACTGTTTCGGTAACAGACTGCTCTCCTTCGCTTCCGTCTCCCTTCCAGTGATAGGAATCCCCCGTTTTGTCGCCTTCACCGGAATAGGTGATCTTAATGTTTTTAACTTCTTTGGAAAAAGGATCCCAGGTATTGTAGCCTTTCAGCGAACCTACATGCTGCCATACTTTCTCTTTCGGAGCATTAATGACCACAGATTTTTCAAAATGATAATCTTTACTGAAGGCCAGCATTGCAATCACGGCATATACAATAAATAACAGGATAAGCACGCCAAGAATTTTTAAGATTGTTTTCATAGCTGATGATATTTTAAGTTTGTTTGTATCTGATAAGGATCAGTCCTGTCATCAAAATTAACTATTCTGTTTCTCCGGCAGCTTTCCATATGACAAGATTATTAAAGTTAAAGCATTTTTGTCATATCCGGATATCCGGGCATTATTTTTGTGCGTTTCAGCTGTGATTCACAGATGAATCCTTATTTTTACTTTAAATAAAATTGCAAAATGAATATTTTAACTGAAACTTTTAATACGCCATATCACGCAGCCCCATTCAATGAGATCAAAAATGAAGACTTTCTTCCCGCTTTCAACGAACTGATCAGGCGGTCTGAGCAGGAAATTGATGCCATCGTGAATAATCCTGAAGCCCCGACTTTTGAAAACGTTATTGAGGCCCTCGCCTACTCAGGTGAGCAGCTGGATGTGGTTTCCAATATATTTTTTAATTTAAATTCTGCCGAAACCAGCGATGAAATTCAGCAGATCGCCCAGGAAGTTTCCCCTGTACTGACGGAATACTCTTCCAAAATTTCCCAGAATGAAGCTCTTTTCAGCAAGATTAAAAAAGTATATGATGAAAAGGAAAAATATAATCTCAATGGTGAGCAGGAGATGCTTTTAAATGAAACTTATAAAGGTTTTGTAAGGAGCGGTGCCCTGCTGAATGAGGAAGACAAAGAAAAATTAAAGAAAATCAGTATGGATCTGTCTCTGAAATCTCTTCAGTTCGGACAGAATGTGCTGGCTTCCACCAATGCCTATTTCAGACATATCACCGATAAAAACGACCTGGCCGGAATTCCTGATGCCATTATGGAACAGTTTGCCGAAGAAGCCAGAGAAAGAAATCTTGAAGGCTGGGTAGTTACTTTACAGTATCCAAGCTACATCCCGTTCATGACGTATGCCGAAAACCGTGAACTGAGAAAAGAACTTGCCCTGGCCAATGGTAAAAAATCCTTTGATGGCGGTGAGTTTGATAATCAGGATCTCATTAGGGAACTCCTTTCTCTAAAGCAGCAGAAAGCCGGGCTTTTAGGCTATAAAGATTACGCCGATTATGTTCTTGAGGAAAGAATGGCCAAATCGCCGGTTAAGGTTTTTGATTTTTTAAATGAACTTTTAACGAAAGCTAAACCTTATGCCGATCAGGAAATCGAAGAACTGAAATCTCTGGCCAAAGCTGACGGAATTGAAGAAATGCAGAGTTATGACCATGCTTTCTACGCAGAGAAGCTCCGCAAAGCCAAATTTGACCTGAACGACGAAGAACTGAAACCTTATTTTCCGCTGGATCAGGTACAGGAAGCCGTGTTCGGACTGGCAGGGAAACTTTTCGGATTGACCTTTGAGGAAAGAAATGATATTCCGAAATACCATGAAGAGGTAAAAGTGTACGAGGTAAAAGAAATTACAGCAGTTTCCGGTTCCGGGAAAATAGAATCTGAATACAAAGCATTGTTATACGTTGATTATTTTCCAAGAAAAGGAAAAAGAGCCGGAGCATGGATGACCAGTTATAAAAACCAGTATAAGAAAAACGGTGAAAATTCCCGTCCGCATATTTCCATTGTCTGCAATTTCAGTAAGCCGACGAAAAATGCACCAAGTTTACTTACCTTCCAGGAAGTGACTACTCTGTTTCACGAATTCGGGCATGCTCTTCACGGAATGATGGCTGATACCCAATACCCGAATCTTTCCGGAACTTCCGTAAAATGGGATTTTGTGGAATTACCGTCACAGTTCCTCGAGAACTTCTGTTATGAACCTGAATTCTTAAAAACGTTCGCCAGACATTATAAAACCGGAGAAGTACTTCCTGATGAAAAGATGGAAAAGATCGAACAGTCCAAAAACTTTATGGAAGGTTACCAGACTCTCAGACAGCTTGGCTTCGGGCTGCTGGATATGAGCTATCATACAAAAACAGCAGAACTGGAATATGAAAGCGTAAAAGAATTTGAAGATAAATACACAAAGCCTACCACGCTTTATCCCATCAATCCTGAAACAGCCATGAGCCCAAGTTTCTCCCATATTTTCCAGGGCGGATATTCTGCCGGATACTACTCTTATAAATGGGCGGAAGTACTGGATGCCGATGCTTTCCAGTATTTCAAGGAAACCGGAATCTTCAATCCTGAAACGGCCGCAAAATATAAGATCCTGCTTTCTTCCGGAGGTACGAAAGATCCTATGGAGCTGTACAAGGATTTCAGGGGAAGTGAGCCTAAAGTGGAAAGTCTATTGAAAAGAGCATTCGGATAAGCCAACAGCAGGATCATGAAACAGGAACTTAATACCTTAGGAGAAGTTTTTATAAAGACTTTAAAGATCAGTCTCGACCAGCTGACTCCCGAAAGCATTGACGAAATTTTAAACAGCAGGGATGAGCCTGAGTTTTCATCTTTATGGATGCAGGCTTATGAAACCGTGGAAGAAAAAGAAATGGATGAAACACTGCGGGATCAGATCGACGAAATCAGGAAGGAAATCTTTTTATTCACCTTCAGAACAGCCAATTCTTCTGATCTTCCGGCCTATATTTCTGAAGATTTTGAACTGATCAGTTCTTATTATGTTCATCAAATTCAAAATCAATGGGTAACCGATCTGCTCTTTACGTATCTCAATCATCATATTCCGGGCAAAGAGTTCATAAAAACGGATAAAACAATGGAAGCCCTGATGCTTCAGGTATAAAAAGAAGAATACTTTAAACCGCACGGCATTATTGCTCTGTTCAGATAAAAATTACAGGCTGTTTCATTTGAAGCAGCCTGTTTTATTTTATAACAGAAGTATTGTTCTTTATCATTAATAGAAAGGAATCTGAATTTTGATACTATTGAAATATCTTTATCCAGGTTCTTTTACCTTACAAATAATTCGGAAAAACCTTTACTAGCCCTTAATTACGAACTATTCATTAAAAAACTGCTGAAAAATTTCATTATTAAAGGCAATGGTTTCTCGCTCAGATCTCAATTTCATTATAAAGTTATTAAAAACACGACACGTTCTGTCGCTTTGAAGCCATAGCTTTGTCTGAAGAGGATGGTCTTTATTTCTGTGCCAAAAAAAGCATAAAATTAATAAAATAAATAACATTAAATCCCCGTTCAATTGTTATCACCGTCTTAAAAAGCGTTAAATTTATACAGGTATTACAAAGATTAATATTAACTTAAAAAAACATCAATACATGAGAAAAAGCTATGCAGGCGTTCTGGCTGTATGTGCTGTCCTTACTTTTCCTGCTCAGGAAGTAGTATGGCAGAAAGACCTCAGATCCACTACCCAGGATTTCTTAAGCCAGATTACCACCACCATCGATCAGCAGT
>NZ_JBXDSA010000008.1:0-116002 GCF_056844565.1 Chryseobacterium sp. FR054
TTACTATTGTCCCTAGCCCCGATAGCAGCGGTTACCCCACAGCATAAAAGGAAAAGAAGAAGGATTTGGCTATGGCAAAGCAGGGCGCGAGGAGTAAGAGCGGATAGCGGGATAAAGCTCCGGAAAAAGATTATTGATAATTGATTATAAGCCTTACAATAAGATATAGCTTTTCTGTAATTCTCATTTATCATAATATCATAGTTTTGGTTGTTTTATTGTAAATATTATTGAAATGAATGATATTTTTTGTGATTTTAATTGGTAAATTACGTAACTTAGTCATACTAAAACGCTTACGAATCTAAATTCTACCAATTATGAAAAAACATTTATTCCCTCTATTTCTGCTGTTATCAGGTGTACATATCCAGGCACAGCAGGATATTTTTGCCATTGCAGGAAAAGAGACTCCAGGTATTGTCTTCAGTGATTTACGAACGATTGATGCAACAAACGGAACCTCCGGACAGAAAGTCTTTACTGTGGATTCTCCGGCGAAAGTATTTTCTCAGTCAAGAAAAGGCCCGGTAACGGAAGATAAAAGTACATATGCCCATTCACAGGCGGTTACAATGGCGGCTCTGGCATATGATGCTTCCAATAATAATCTGGTATATATGCCGATGTTTTCTTCCAATATTTATATTCTGAATCCAAACACCCAGGAAATTACTTTAGTGGAAAATGCGGCTGTAAGAGTGACTTCCTGTGACATTAATTCTCATATAACAAGAATGTCTGCCGGATATGACGGAAATATCTATGCAATGAATAATGCAGGAACACAATTTCTTCAGATCAGTAAAAAGAATGGTCAATACACGGTAAGTGATCTTGGGATCGTAAAAGATGACGCTTCCAATGGGAAAAACTCATTTACAGTGATGGAAACAGGTTTTGGAGGAGATATGATCGCTGATTCGGATAATAATTTCTACGTATTCTCAGCCTCCGGAAATGTCTTTAAAATTACAACGAAAGAGCTGAAAGCGAAATTTGTAGGTAAGATTGCAGGTCTTCCTGAAAACTATTCAGTAAACGGTTCTGCTGTGAATGCAAAGGGTAAAGTTGTGGTTGCAAGTGCAAAAGGAGCAGGATTATACGAAGTAGATTTAAAGTCTCTTCAGGCAAAACTTCTTCCTGGTGAAGAAAAGCCGCATATCTATGATCTGGCCAGTAAATATTTTGCTAATGACAGAATTACATCATCAGGTACATTAGCCGGAATTGATGTTTATCCGACAAGAGTAGATGAACATTTTATCCATATTAATGTGAATGATAAAACAGTAAAAGGAAAAATTAAACTTACCGTCTTTGATTTCTCAGGTAAAAGTGTAATGAAACAGGACCTTATTGTAAAAGACGGCTCTATGAATCAGCAGGTTGATCTGAAAAATCTGGTCAGCGGAGCTTATATGGTCAATATAACCAATGAGGCAGGAAAAATATTACTGAACAAAAAAATTCTCGTGACAGAATAAGTCACAATTGTAGTACGCAGAATTCTGGTTAACTTTGCGGAAAAATTAAGACCCTTTTCAATTAATTTTTGAAGAGGGTTTTTAATGATTATTTGATATTCAATAAGTTTTATTTTTCGATATTAAAATGTATTTTTATAAAAAATCTAGGATGAAGCTATACTTTAATGTAGGATATAATGCCAGAGCGGGAGAAAATCTTCAGCTGGTAACCGTAGATCAGGAAGGAGCAGACGTACAGTCCTATACGATGTTTTACGCTGAAAACGGATTGTGGAAATGTGAAGTGGATTATTTCTCAAGAACCATTTCGTATAAATATCAGCTTATCGATGGAAAAGGCAATATTCTGAGAAAAGAATTTGTTCAGCATCATCTTAATTTCCCTCACAATTATAAAGAGTTTGTGATTTTTGATGAATGGAATAACAAAAACTTTCCGGAAAACTATTTAAACAATAAAATTCTTTACAATAAGCTCAATCAGTTTGTTCCTGAAAAAGTAACGGTCCTGAAAAAGCATACCCATCTTTTCAGAATTGAAGCGCCTGTTTATCATCCCGACTGGAAAATAGTATTATTCGGAAACACCGCATCACTCGGCAACTGGAATTATGATAAGGCTATCCATCTTCAGCAGACCGATTTCGGAGTCTGGGAAACCTCTGTTGAAATTCCGGAAAATGAATTTATTCAGTTTAAATACTGTATTTATGATACTAAGGAAGGAAAGATCATTGATGTGGAAACGGGGGAGAACAGATTTACACTTTCCAATCCTCAGGAAGATGTTCTTCAGGTGGTTTCCAATCATTATTTCAGATTCAAGGCATACCAGATGTATCATGATGCAGGAGTGGCAGTTCCCGTGTTTTCCTTGAGAAGTGAAAACGGGTTCGGTGTAGGAGAATTCTCTGATATCAAAGAACTGGCAGACTGGAATAAGGAAACCAATCTGGGTATTATACAGATTTTGCCTGTTAATGATACTACCGCAAATTATTCATGGACAGATTCATATCCTTATGCAGCAGTTTCCGTATATGCACTTCATCCGCAATATATCTCACTGGAGAATCTTGATTTTTCTATACCGAAAGATTTAGTTTCAGAATATCAGTCTGATAAAGAGGCATTAAATGCACTTGATCTGATTGATTATGAAAAAATGATCGAGGGAAAGTGGAAGTATCTGAAAGCCGTTTTCAATGCAGAGAAAGATAAGATTTATAAAGACAGAGGCTTTAAGAAGTTTATAAAAGAAAATAATCACTGGCTGGTTCCCTATGCTGCCTTTTGTGTGTTACGGGATAAATATAAAACTCCGAATTTCAACGAGTGGAAAACCCATAAAAAATACATCGCAGGGAAAATAGCCCCGTTTTTTACCGCCAAAAGCAAAGATTATGATGCTTCAATGCTTCACGCGTGGGTACAGTACCAGCTTCATCTGCAGCTGAAAGATGCTGTTGATTATGCACACAGTCTGGGGATCTCTTTAAAAGGTGACCTTCCGATCGGGATTTACAGGTATTCTGTGGAAGCATGGACGGAACCCGAACTGTTTGGAATGGATTTCCAGGCAGGGGCACCTCCTGATCAGTTTACAGAATTAGGACAGAACTGGGAATTCCCGACGTATAACTGGGAAGCCATGAAGGCGGACGATTACAGATGGTGGAAAAACCGGTTCAAAGCATTGGAACAGTATTTTGATGCGATGAGAATTGATCATATCCTGGGGTTCTTCAGAATCTGGAGAATGCCGGTTTCTGCCGTACAGGGGATCTTAGGCTATTTTTATCCGGCAGTTCCTGTTGTGGCAGAAGAATTTAAAGCATGGAACATATCGTTTGACTTTAACAGATACTGTAAGCCATTTATCAATGAGAAGATCTTGTGGGATTATTTTGGTGAAAATACAACCGAAGCATTAAAATATATAGACCATAACAGTGACGGGACCTACTCATTTAAAGAAGAATTTGACACCCAGAGAAAACTGTCCGACTTCTTTAAAAAGAATCCGGGATGTTTCATAGAAGAAAAGCTCATTTCACTGTGTGCCAACGTACTGTTCCTTACAGAAGAGAGAAACGGGGAAACGGTTTATCATCCGAGATTCAATGTTTATCATACAGAATCTTATCAATACCTGTCCGAATGGGATCAGAAAGCGATCTACGATCTTTATCATGATTATTTCTTCAGGAGACAGGATCATCTTTGGCAGGAAAAAGCAATGGAAAAACTTCCGGTGATCCTGAATGCAACCAAAATGCTGATTTGTGGTGAAGATCTGGGAATGGTTCCCGCCTGTGTGCCTGTTGTCATGGATGAACTGGCTATTGTAGCCCTTAAAGTACAGCGTATGCCTTCGGAGAATATTCCGTTCTATAATCCTAAAAATGCAGGATATATGAACGTAGTAACGGCTTCTTCCCATGACAGCTCTACTTTACGGCAATGGTGGAAGGAAGATCCTGCACTTACACAGAAATACTTTAATCAGCAGCTGATCCAGTACGGAAAAGCTCCTGAGGAAATGGATGCTCACCTGGCGGAAATAATCATGAAACAGCATCTTTATAATGATGCAATGCTTGCTATTTTCCCGATTCAGGAGTTCCTCGCAACGGATCCGGAGCTTACCAATAAAAATATGGATCATGAGAGAATCAATGATCCCGCTGTATTTCCACACTACTGGCGTTACAGAATGCATCTGAAACTGGAGGATCTGAAAAAAAAGAAATACTTCAATGAAAAGATAAAACACTGGATCATAGACAGTGGAAGAGTATAAATTTAACATCTGATTATCAGTTGATTAATGATAAGTTGAAAAGAAGTTTTATCTCAGGATTTAACTTCTTTTTTTTATTTATATCAAAGAAGTAGAATAGGGATATTCTACTATATATTAACCAATTAACGATTATAGAGATGAAAAAAATACTTTTTGGATTGGCTTTGGGACTGGCAGCTTTGACTTCCGCCCAGCAATATCCAAATAACGGCTGGGGAGACGATGGAAATTATCAGAACGGAAATGGCTATTATTCTGATGAAGATGACAGAAACTATTTCCCGGATGATTATTATTACAACTATCCTCAGGATTACTATCCAAGCGATTACTACCAGAATTATTACAACGACTACCGGAACAGTATCGTCAATGTAAACTGGAATGTTTTCTTCAGGCAAAACGGATTAAACCGCTGGCAGATCGATCAGATTCTGAGACTGAATAACCTGTATGTAAGTTTTTCAGCCTGGGATAATTTCTACCGCTACAATCCGGATCGATGGTATTATGACAGATTCTATGCACTGGAAAGAATTTTAGGACCAAGAGTATTTGTGGTATTCCAGAATAATTACTATCACGGAGCAAGCCCTGTTGTTTATTTCCAGAATTACAGAAGAACCTATTATGCTCCTAGATATGCGGTAATGCCCCGATACAGAAATGTTAATATCAATATTTACCGTGTGGACCGGTCAAGATTCCACAGAATGGATAATCCAAGCTTTAACGGATTCCGGGCAAGTGCCAGACCGAATAGCGGATTCAGAGGTTCTGTGAGAGACGGCAGCAATACCGGAGGTTTCCGGGCAGACAACAGAAGCAGATCGGAGAGCTCCAACGGTTTCCGTAACGATAATAACGGTGTGAGAAACAACGGAGGGTTCCGGAGAGAATCCGACAACAATAGCGGAACCAGAGGCGGATTTGGTAATAATGGCGGTTTCAGAGGAAACAGTGAAATAAAAAGAGAAGCTCCGGGAAGAGAAAGCAGCGGTGGATTCAGAGGGAATAACAGTGGTTTCAGATCTGAAAACTCAGCACCGAGACCACAGAACAACAACAATAGTAATACCGGAGGTTTCCGAAGCAGACTGGCGAATAATTAATTTTCATATATTATATTTAAGTGGTGTGAAGGGCAGATTTTAGGATCTGTCCTTTTTTTTTGTTTAATTATTGTTTTAATAATATAATTTAACAATTTTTATGAATATTTCCATTTAACTTCTGTTTTAACTTATAATCAAAAAGATGTATAACAATTAATTAAATATTTTTTAAGATGAAAAAATTAGTTTTAGCAATAGCAATAGTGGGAATGAGTGGCTTGGCAATGGCACAACAGACTACTCCTCAGGACAGACAGGCAAGAGCCGCTGAAATGAAACAGAAAATGCAGCAGAAAGAACAGGAACGTCTGGCACAGATGCAGAAAGATCTTAACCTGAACCAATCTCAGGTCGCTCAGATTAAAGCTCTTCAGGAACAGAGAAAAGCTGAAACGAAGGCCAATTTTGAAAAAAATAAAGAAGAGAGAATGGCTAAAATGGAAGAAATGAAGGCTAAAAGAGCTCAGATGGATGCAGATATGAAAAAAATCCTTACGCCTGAACAATATGATAAATGGCAGGCCGACAGAAAAGCGAAAATGGAACAAAGACGAATGGCTATGAAGGATAGAAAAATGATGAAAAAGCCGATGAACACGGCTGTTCCCGATGCAAAATAAACGTTCATAATTTTGATTTTTTAATGTGTGAAGGATGGGATTTTTCCCATCCTTTTCGTATTAATTTTCATTAAAACTTTTGATTTCGGGCTTTTATTCCCTATTTTTGAATATAAATTTATACTTATGATCAGCGAAAAAATTGCAAAATTAATTAACGAGCAGATCGCTCACGAACAATATGCCGCTCAATACTATCTTTCCATGTCTGCCTGGTTTTCAGGAAAAGACCTGGACGGAATTGCCAACTATTTCAGAGTTCAGAGCAAAGAAGAATTGATGCACGCAGATAAAATGTTCGATTATCTGAACGATGTAGGAGGAGAGATCATTATCGGGGAAATTGCAAAACCTCCCCATCAGTTTGAAAATGCAACGGATATTTTCGAGAAAGCATTGGAACACGAGAAAAAAGTAACGAAAAGTATCTTCAATATTGTAAAGAATGCTAATGACGAAGGAGATTTTGCAACAACATCCTTTATGCAGTGGTTCATAAATGAACAGGTAGAAGAAGAAGCAAGTGCTTCACAGTATGTAACGAAGATCAAGATGGTATGCGATAATCCTTCCGCATTGTATCTTTTTGATCAGGAGCTGGCTCAGAGAGTTTTTACACCCGATACTACCGCTTAATCTCTATAATACGCTAAAAAGATAAACCCCGCCGTTCGTGGAGAACGGCGGGGTTATTTTATTATTCTAAAAGCCTGGAATGGGTAGATTCTTTAATGAAGATCAGATAATCAAAATCAGCAGAGATATTGGTTTCCTTAAATTCTTCCGGAACTACCGTAGAACCTGTTCTTCTGAATTTTATTTCATCCTTTGTAATCCACTTTGCCGCATCATTGTTTTCCTTTCTGAGGCTTTTAAGATCCAGAATAAAAATCGGGATATCCAGTGAATTCAGCAGGTGCTCCGCTGTACCTTCATAGGCCGTCTGTGCCGGAAAAGGCCCGGTTACTTTAGACTTCCGCTCAAATGCAGTATAACTTCCGCTGTAAAAGGCAAACCCGAAAGTAACATAATCATTTTTCAGATCCCGCCTTAAATATTCTCCCATCTTTGCCCGGTGGCTGCTGATATGTCCGTTATGGGCTGAAACAATCATTCCGGCATCCGGATTCTGTGAGATGATCCACTCAATATTTTGGGCCATATAAAGATCTCTCTTCGCAGCCGATTTATCAATATTCTGCTCGATGATACGGAGATTCTGGAGAAACCAGTTCTTTTCTTTCTCATCCTTTATCGACTGGGAAGATATTTTAAGTTTTTCAAGAAGGGTCTTCAGAGTTGCCTTTTCGCTGCCGGTAATGTCATTCTTTCCAGGTTTTCCGTTACCTTGTGCAAGTATTTCAGAAAGCTGTACGGCTTCATTTTGTGAAATACTGCCGGCCGTACAGATTTTCTTTATTTCTTCTGCTGCACCTCCGGTGTACAGCATATCAAATCCTGTAAACTGTATTTTATGGAGAGCTGTCTCGTTGTATTTTTTGATCCAGTTGATGATTGACAGCATTTCCTCGGTCTGCCATGTCCAGAACCCCATTTTATCCAGGAAAATTTTAGGATCTCCTTTTCCGTTCATAGTATATTCGTTCATCATGTAGGATTCCGGCATAGAAGCTTCGAGCGAAAAAATACTGAAATTTTTATGGGCAGCCAGGTATCTCAGCACACGGTCTTTCATTTTGTAAATCTCGCCGGAACCATGAGAAACCTCTCCCAATGCAACAATTTTAGAATCTCCAATTAATCTGTCCAGTATTTTCAGATCAGAAGTTTCAGGATAACCGGGTTCAACGGATTGTAGGGGATAAATAAATTTTTTAAGATAAGTTTTCTCGTCTTCCGTAAGATTTTTTTTCTGTGCCGGGATATTAAAGAACATTAGAAAAGTAAGGAGACTAAGAACAGCTCTGTAATGATATTTTTTCATGGTATATTTTTGTCCGGCAAAACAAAATCAAAAATATCATCATTAAAAAAATCCGGATATAAAATTGTATTAAATTTTGTTGTGAAAAGTTAAAAAAAGAAACGGTTGATATGGATCAGTCTTACTTTTCCAGTCTTCGTCTCAGTATTCTTACCGAAATGAAAAAAGATAAAATAGCAGAGAAAAACCCATATATCAGAGCAATAAAAACATTTTCTGTGGGCATATACCGCTTTCCTTCTGCTGTTACAGGCGGATTGGTATAATCTGCAATTTCATAAACGGCAAGGATCGCGGCAATCAGAATGGCAATGCTTATCAGAAATGAAATAAGATAAATTTTCATGGAATAACGTTTTCATGTTTATCCCTTAAAAATAAGAATGTTATCCGGATTAGAAATAAAAAAGGGATGACGGATTATTTAAACTTTTAAAATAAAAAAGACCACCTTTATAAGATGATCTTCATATAAGGTAGTAAGCAGGAATTAAGACGGCCAGAAACCGTAGTATTTGGAGTTACCGTAATCAATAGTTTCTGCACTCACGATAAAACTGATCAGCATACTGTTCTCATCCACTGCATCAAATTCTACCTGATGCTGGATTACATAGCCGTTTTCCCAGCTTAAAGTAATAAGAGTACCTTCTTCGTGAGATTTATTAAAGGTGATTTCTCCTGTTGTAGGCTTATACTTTCCGTTCAGTAAGCTTTCCAGGATATCTGATTTTTCAGTTGCTTCTACTGTAATTTTGATAAGTGCATTAGAGGGATCCGAAGCTACACGTCCTGAAACATCTGTGGTTCTGGATACGCTGTAATTCAGTTTTAATAATTTCTGACCTTCACCGCCATTGAATTTTAAAATTCCTCTTGAGTTTGCTGCCATGATAATAAATTTTTAATGGTTAATAATATTTGCATCAGTGATTGTACGGCAAATGTAAAATACTTTAAATTATTTAGAAAATTTTTCACAGTAACTTTCACATTTTGTAGTACTTCTACGATTTGATGTCGTATTTTTACGATAAGAGCTAATATAAAAAAATTAAAGATAGATCAGCTGTATTTTCAAAACATTTCTTCCCAGTTTTTCCAGAATATTTCTGTATCCTTCAATCTGAAGCTGATCTTTTTCTGTGGGTTCTCCGGTTTTGAAGTCTACAATTATATAGCCTTCATCATTTTTTAAAATACGGTCGGGCCTGAACAGATGGCTTTCACCGTTTTCAGAGATCATAATATCTTTTTCATTGATGACCTGCCAGCTTTCATCAAAGAATTCAGCGTATTTTTCGATAATATGAAGCAGCGTTTCCTCAATTTTGTTTTTTTCTTCCAGCGTAATCTGTCCCTCCATTACGTAACGTTCCAGTACTTTGGCGGTATCTTTTTTTGTATTGATCTTTGAGAGCAGTTCGTGAACGAAAAGCCCGATTCTTACCTTTTCATTCCGTACCTGATAGTTTTTGGAAGGCGTTGCGATCCTGATGGAAGTCGTCTTTTCATTCACATTTTTCAGATGCTGGATATCTTTGGTCTTAAAAGAAGATGCCTTATCCTTTGAATGCTTTCTGAGACTTTCAGGAGAGGTTTCATACAGATCAAATTCATCTGCCTGATCAGTATTTTTACCATTGAAAAATTCCAGAAGCTCAAGATTGTTGGATGTTTTGCTGGCTTTCTGAAGATAAAAGAACAGCTGTTCAACAGGACGGGTTGTGGCTACATACTGCAGACACAGCCTGTCTATAAGATTTTTGTAAGAATTCTTTTTGTTGAATTTTTCAATTTCTTCATCGTAGACTTCCAGCGTCTTACTGAACTGATTGATATTAACGGATTTTAGAGCATCATCATTCTGTGTATCAAACCAATTGGTAAACTCACCGTCCCGGTTCTTATTCATCATCGGAATAAATACAACCGGGAATTCCAGTCCCTTAGACTTATGGATGGTCATGATCTGCACAGCATCGATATTTTCTGAAGCCTGAATGGTGTAGGCAGAAGCTTCCTCATCCCAGTATTTCAGAAACTCTTTTGTGCTGGCTCCGGCATTCTGTGTAAAATTGAAAAGCATTTCAAGGAAATTCATCAGAAAATCGGTTTCTTTATTTTCAACAGAAAATTCATTGATGTAATATTCCACAAAATTATACAGGTTGAATCTGGGAAAATGATCCTGCTTCAGTTTAAGGGCGTATTTTGCCTGGATAAACTGAAGAATGTCCTCATGTTTTTCAATTTCCAGGATTTCTTTCATTTCCAGAGTGAAATCAGCCATATGAATCCTGCCCAGAGTATTCAGATAATACATCAGCATGATCAGGTTAGTCCGGTTTTTGGGATTGATCTCCCATCTCAGGAATTCAATAACAGCCTTCAGGGTATTGGAAAGTTCAAGGGTGAGGCCTTTATCCGAAATGGTTTTGATATTGGTTTCTTCGCCGTGATAATATACCTTCAGATTTCCCAGCTTCTGTGAATAGCTGAAAATATCAAAATTCCCACGGCATAAAATAGTGATATCAGAAAACTTAAAACCGTTGTCAAGACATTCCTGGATATCTTTTTGCATCCTTTCGGAAGTATCATTGTAGAAATCCTCATTGGTAAGATTTTCAATAAGGCTTACCTTCACCCGGCCGTCGATCCTGGATTTCGGATTCTGTTCCGCATCCGTACCGAAAATATTCCGGTGTTCCTCTTCCAGTCCCTCAGAATGATAGCGGTAAAGTTCGTTGTTGAACTGAACAATATTTTTAGCACTCCGCCAGTTGTCTTTCAGTACCAGAAGATCTGCCTGTCTCGGAGAAAATTCTTTTTTGTTGATGATATCCAGCATCAGCTTACTTTCCCCGCCGCGGAACCTGTAAATACTCTGCTTGGGATCTCCTACCAGCGTAAAGGAAGTATATTCCGAGGAAACACTGTGATCACGCAGGGGAACAAAATTCTGCCACTGAAGTTCCGAGGTATCCTGAAACTCATCAAAGAAATAATGCTGAAACTGGGAACCCACTTTCTCATAAATAAAAGCGGACGGCTCATTCCTTAGATTTTCGTTGATCAGAATATTGAATTTGGATAACAGCACCAGGTCATTTTCCTCTTCAATTTTCCTCAGCTCATCCTGAATATCTTTATTAACCTTTAAAGGAAGCAGGGCAGAGAGAATCTTTTCTTTCTTTTGAGTCTCAATATACAAAAGAATCAGCTGCATACGGTTTTCAAGAAGCTGATCGAGGATCTCAAAAATCTCAGATTCCTTATTCTTTGATTTGGAGGAAGCCCCTTTTCTGTAATTATTAACAACAGACTCTTCCTGGGTCGTAGGAAACGGAAATCCGGGTCTTTTCTGCTGGTAAAAATCAATGACTTTGGTGAAAAAACCTCCGATCCCGTTTTTACCCTGAGCAAAATCTTCAACTTCTATATTTCTGGAACGGAAGAGTTCCACCGATTTTGCAGCCAGTTCAGCAGATTTTTTTTTGTTCTGAACAATTTCTTTCCGAAGCGTATTTTTGATGTTTTCATAATTGGTATCATCAAAATCCCTGTTGCTTTTCAGATGCTCGTAATGAATGTCTTTTACAAACTCTTTGGCCGAATCGTAAAGGTTTTTGTTGAGATTGATCCTCTCATTGTTTTCAAGGCTGTAATCCACATAATCCATGAAAGAACTGGAGATGGCATCATTTTCTCCGATCTGATCCAGCATTTTATCAACAGCTTCAATAAGGAACGGTTCAGCCTCTATTTCAAGATTAAAATTTTTCGCCAGCCCCAGTTCATAAGAAAAACTTCTTACCAGCCTGGAGTTGAAACGGTCTATCGTTCCGATGTTCAGGGTTGAATAATTGTGAAGCACATAATCCAGTAATCTTTTGGAGCGCACATGAAGTTCATCAATGGTAATCTTCAGACCTTCCGCTTCAAATGCCCGCTGGATATTCTTAAGATCTGCGTTGTCTGCAAAATTATCCGCAGTAAAATTCCCCAGCCAGGACAGAATTCTTTCTTTCATCTCGTTGGCTGCCTTGTTGGTAAAGGTGAGCGCCAGAATATTCCTGATCGACTGCTGCTGATTAGGATACCGGAGACAGATCATCAGAAGCCGCTGGACAAGGGCATACGTTTTTCCCGAGCCGGCAGAAGCATTGATAACCGTGTAAGAATTGTGCATTACTGATTTTAGAATTGAGACTGCAAGTTAGCTAAAATTTAAGTGAAATTTTAACAATTATAATGAGGTCTTTAACACTTTTAGAGGCAAAATTTAAAAAGAAATCCTAAAACACGTTAACTGTGGTTAAACTTGTAGTTTGCTTTAAAAATAATTTTAGATTTGTTGCATAAAAAACTGCCCGTGAAAATTAAACTATTCTTTATTTTATTCACTCTTTTCTCCATTTATGCGCATGCCCAGAACTACATCTTTGGTAAAGTATCTTCTGAAGAAGGAACCGAAATGCAGGATGTAACAGTTATCAACATAAGAACGGACGAAAGAGTGGTCACCAACAGAGACGGGCATTTCATGATTTCCGGAAGGGGAGGAGATGAGCTGCGGTTTATAAGATCCGGATATGTACGGCTTGTAAAGAAAGTAACCAAAGAAAACATCGAAGCTCCCATCAATGTCATTCTGGAAAGGGAAACAATCCAGATTGCCGAAGTTGAAGTTAAGCAGGGAATTACCGGAGATCTGAAGATTGATTCCAAAAATCTCAACAGACCCAAAAAGGTAGAGAAGCTGGTGAAAGATATAGACCGTTATATTGCCCAGAAATCTGATCCGAGAATACTTGCGGCAAAACCAGGAGAGTTTGTACAGCCTAAAGGTGAGGGATTCTCCATTGGAAAAATAAAAAACAAATGGGATGATATTGATCTGGGTAGCTATCTGAAAACAGCTCTTGGCGCAGAATATTTTTCTGATCTTAAAATAGAACCAGCCCAGATTGACCATTTTATAAGCTATGTTCTGGCCGGCGGTTTCGAAAGAAAAACAATTCTGAAATACGGATTCTGCAGCGATGCAGACCTGAACCGTTTTAAACGTGCTGTAATGATGAGAGTCTCTTCTTACAGGGCTCCGCAAACGCAACGATAACCTTTATGAAAACGTATACCGGACAATACTTCTGTGGTATTCTGATTCTAATGTCTGCTACGGTCTTTTCACAGCAAAAAGTGACAGGAAGAATTACGGATAACGGCAGTACAGAGATCAACCCTGTTCTGGTTATCAATATTTCCAGTCAGAAAAGTACTTTAAGCAGTACTTCAGGAGATTTTACCATTGATGCCTCGGAAAATGATGAAATAAGGTTTGTAAAAGAAGGATATTACCGCTTTGATAAAAAGGTTTCAAAAGGAGATTTCAATACTCCTTTATCCGTAAACCTTACAAGAACAGAAATAGAGATTCCTGAAGTGAAAATTACCTATACTCCCACAGGAAATCTGGAAAAGGACAACAAATATCTCAATGAATCAAGAAAAATCGGTGCTCTGAAATCGGAATTGGGAGATTATATAAAAAGCCCGCTGAAAGAGCCTTTGCCGGATCATTCTGTTTCAAAGAGCTTTACCGGTCATGATTTTAAAGCAGGTTACGTCAATGTTTTCAGTGTTCTTAAAGTGGCGGCCAATTTCATTAAGAAATCAAAGAATCCCAAAATTACCAAAGCCAATTTTACGGAAACACAGGATTTTATCAGAAGAATTAAAACGGATATCGATTTAGGGTTTCTCAGAAAATATGGAATGGAAGATGAACAGATAGATCGTTTTCTCATTTATGCCAATGATACGAGAACAATGGCAAAGAAATACAGAAAAGATTTTAGAAAAGATGTGATCCTAATGGAATTGCAGGTGGCTTTTAGCGAATACAGTAAATTAAACAAACTGGATAGCCAATAACAATTCTGAGTTTATTATATTTGAAAAAAGAGTGGAGTATATATACAGGAATATTGAATTTTTCAGAGGAAAGAAGGTTTTTCTTTTCATTATTTTTCTGTTCAATAATTTCTTTTCCCAGCAGACGGTTACAGGCCGTATCACAGATAACGACGGTGAGAGTATTAGCTCTGTGATTGTGATCAATATGTCTACTGACCGGAAGGTTTTTTCCAATGCAGCCGGAATGTTTGCTATTGAAGCTTTTCCCGGTGATGAGCTGAGGTTTGTAAAAGAAGGTTTCAACAGGGTTTCAAAAAAAGTACTTACTGACGGGGTTAATTCACAACTCATGATTACCCTTATTCCCATACCCACAGATGTTGGAGAGGTAAAAGTAGTGAGAAAGCCAACAGGGGACCTTTCAGTAGATTCCAGAATGGCAGCCAGAGAAAATAAGGCGGAAAAGGTTAAACAGGCGGTGGGACTTCCTGAACCCGTGGGGAAAATGAGGGAAAAACCTGCCGAAGTAAAGAAAGTTTTGCTGCCGATACTTTTGGGATCGCTGGATGTGCAGGGGGCCTTTGATCTGATCAGCGGTAAAGCAAGGCGACAGAAAAGAAAGTACCGGTATGATGATCTTCAGGCGGATATTACCTGGGTAAGGGACAGGGTGGATAAGGATTATTTTTCGAATGTGGGAATTCCTCCGGATAAAATCCCGGAATTTATAGAATTCTCATTTGCCGCACAGCCTTTAATCCGTACGTACGTAAGAGCCGGAAATATATCCGGAACGCTGCTGAAAATGGAAGAGTTGGTTCCTGTTTATGTTGAACGTCTCAGGCAGCGTAAAAATCAGGAATAATGTTAAAGATTCTTAAAAAAGGAATGAAAATTGATGTGAATATTCTTTAAAGATGCATCAAATCAATATTTTATGAATAAGAACATTATCGCGGTAGCAATAGCGGCTCTTGGCTTTGTTATCGGGCTTGCTTTCTTAGGCAACGCTGTAAAAAACAGGAATAAATCTGAAAATACGATTTCTGTAACAGGACTGGGTACCAAACAGTTCGTATCCGACCTTATCACATGGTCCGGAAGTTTTTCCAAAAACAATATGGATTTAAAATCAGCATATGACGAACTGGCGCTGGACCGTAAGGTCATCCATGATTATCTTCTTTCAAAAGGAGTAAAAGAGAACGAGATCGTGTTTTCTTCTGTGGATATCCAGAAACAGTTCAGAAGCTATAACGATTCCAACGGGAATTATGTACAGGGGGAATTCTCAGGCTATAACCTGACGCAGAAAGTCTCTATTGAAAGTAAAGATGTGGCCAATATTGAAAATCTTTCCAGGAATATTACCGAGATCATCAACCGCGGCATTGAGTTCACTTCATCTTCACCTTCTTATTTCTACACCAAGCTGGCAACAGTAAAGCAGGAAATGATCGCAAGCGCTACAAAAGATGCAAAAGAGAGAGCCGAAAAGATTGCAGAAAATTCAGGAAGCAGTCTTGGAAGCCTTAAAAAAGCAACAATGGGAGTGATTCAGATTACCGCACCGAATTCTAATGAAGACTATTCCTATGGCGGAACTTTCAATACTTCATCCAAAGAAAAAGAGGCCAGTATCACGATCAAGCTTGAATATCAGGTGAATTAGAACTCCAATCCTGAAAATAAATTAAAAAGATCACAAAAGAACTTAAAAGGACATACACTGAAAACGCCGGAGAAATCCGGCGTTTTTATATTTTAATGATATACTACATCATAAATTTCCTCTTTTACCTCTTTCAGGCTTTCAGGGGAGTAGTTGGCGAGCAGCCACAGATCCAGGGAATTCTTCCCTTCCCCGTAGCTGGGCTGTACATACATTTCATCGATGAGGGTAAATCCGTTTCTCTGGTAAAAAGCATAGCGTCTTTTAGCATCATCGCCCAGATGGTCCGGTTCTATTTCCAAAACTATTCTGGGGTAAGTCTTAAACAGATACCCTGTAATGTGCGAACCCAGTTTCTGGCTTCTGAACGCATCAAAAACTTCAAAATGTTCTACAAAAGTATAAGAACTCAGCTCCCAGATAATCAGGTAGCCAATAGCCTGCGAATCGTGCAGTACAGATATTACTTTTACATGTGGATTGGAAAAAAGAGCGGTAAACTGTTCCCGGTCTCTTCTTTCATCTTCAGGAAAAGTTGAGGTATAGGAAGTATAGATTTCCTGAACCCTGTAATCATCAGCAGTGGTAATCGGTAAAAATTCCATAATTATAAGTCAAAAACGCTTGGTCTTCTGGTAATAAAAATATCTTTGATCCAAAGGGTGAAAGCCAGCCCAAGATAGATCAGAAAGAAAAAACCGGCAGTGGCAAAAGTGGAATAGATGAAGAATATCCTTAGTTTGGATACAGGAATTCCCAATTTAGCCCCGGTTCTCGTAAGAACTCCGAACCATTCTCTTTCCATCTTATGGCGGATATTATCAAACATTTGAAGAGTCTTTTAAAAGTTTAAATCCAATACTGCAATTTAAGCAATTTTTTTCGGTACACGAGCTTTTATGGTGATAAATCAGGCTCTGGCTTTCCAGGGCGTTCTTGCAGTCTGCTCCTAATTTTTTCCATCCTGAAGTTACTGTATTTTTTTCAGCGGCTATATTCCGGTAAAACTGGAGAACTTCCTCTGCCGCTTCTTCTTTATGGTATTTGTGATAGGTATATTTTAAAGGTAAAATAGTATTCAGGATAACCAGCTCGATGAAATCCCTGCTAAGACTTTTGGGCATAACCTTGGAGATTGTTCCGAAATTGAAATGACAGTCCCAGTATTCTGATGCTTTGACAGGGGAGAATACCCGGTAAAGTTTTTCTGCACTTTCTGCTTTAATGAGTTTGGAAAATAAATTCTGATGGCGGTAATAAAGATCAGCCAGCTGAGAAAGGCGTATGGTGGGGAAATTAGGAGGGCGGAGCCGTAAAAACTTCGGATGGAATGTCAGCCCGGTCAGGTTGAATTTTTTCCTGATAAATTCAAATTCCCTTTTCCAGATAATCATCTGCCCGTCTAAAGGTTTGTCAAGCCATCCTGAGATTCCGAAAAACAAGGATTCAAGCTGTGCTTCATTCTGCCGTATCTTATTGATGATGCTGAAATCAATGCTTTCTGCGATCTGCCTGAAGATCTGTGCATTTACTTTAAGTCCGAAAGAGTAAGCAAGGCTGTGAAAAAGTACCGCTTCAAAATTATTTTTATGGAGGTCCAGGCTTCTTTCCAGTTCCAGGGATTTTTCATCCAGTTTTTTCAGAAGATTTTCTTCATGAAACATCACCGGTATTTGAGCGGGATTGAAAATGTTTTCACAGGCAATGAAGGTTTTGCCGCTTACCAGCTTTTCGTATTTCCACAGGATATTTTCATCAATATAATTTTTTAACTCCAGGGTGGGAACATTCCGGTAGCTGAGGTCGTCAATTTCGGTATCGTGATGGAAAACTACATGAAGAATAATATTCCGGTAATTGGGATCCACGGAATGATTGTGGAAGATCCAGTCTGATGTTTTTACATGAAGTTCTATATTCCCGGAGATCAGCAGTTCTTTGGTTCTGATCCGGGCATCTGAAAAATCGGGTCCTGCATCGGTATTCCATTTTCCGAAATGGATGATCTCAACAGCATTACCCTCAGTGTCCCTGAAGTCAAAATGCCGGAAAATTTTATAGTTCCAAAGATATTGAAGGAGTTTTTCTGTCATAAGTGTTACTCTTAAAAGTACGATAAATAAAAGATATTTCATGACTGATCTTTAAAGTTTTCAGGAACTGTTCTGAATATTGTTCTATAAGTAGCAGGAATGGTTTCCGGATTTTATTTTTCAGTTTATTCTTTCGCCATATTCAGGTTTTAAATGAAAATTATACAATGGAGCAAAAAAAATCTCCTGTGAAAGCAGGAGATAGTCATGGGGGGATATTATCAGATCATCAGCTGATATCTGCCACCGTTTTATTTTTAAAATTTTCTATCGTTGTTCTGTACATTTCCTCATAGATCGGAAGAATATTTTTCAGGTCAAACTTGATCGCCTGATCTTTGGCATTCTGTTTCATTTGGGTTAAAAGCTCGTCATTGCTCAAGAGCTTGATCGTATAATTGCTCATCGCTTCCACATTACCGATCTCTGCCAGGAATCCGGTTTCTCCCTGAATATTTACTTCAGGAATCCCGCCGGCATTGGAACTGATGACCGGAGTATAAGCTGCCATCGCTTCCAAAGCAGCCAGACCGAAACTTTCCTGCTCCGAAGGGAGAAGAAACACATCGGAAAGCTGCAGAATTTTATACAGGTCATTTACTTTTCCTAAAAGACGGATCTTTGAGATCAGTTCAGGATTTTCCTCCAGAAACTGGTTGACCTTTTCCATATCCGGGCCTTCACCAATGATAATGAGCTTTGATTTTACCTTTTTCTCTACATTTTTGAAGATCTGAAGTACCTCTTCCACGCGCTTTACCGGACGCAGATTGGAAACATGGATCAGAATTTTTTCATCAGGATTGGCAAATTGGGTTCTCTGGCATTCCGAACAGTCATCAAATTCAGAATTATCAATAAAATTGGTAATAACCTGGATTTCTTTTTTGATGTTGAAGAACTGAAGGGTATCTTTTTTCAGACTTTCAGAAACCGAAGTAATAGCATCAGACTGGTTAATCGAAAATTCCACCGCATGTTTATAGCTTGGGTGCTGTCCTACCAGGGTAATATCCGTTCCGTGGAGCGTAGTCACCAGAGGAATATCATTGCAGTCTTCCTTCAGCATCTGTTTGGCCGTGAATGCAGCATATGCATAGGGAATCGCGTAATGGGCATGAAGCAGATCCAGTTTATAAAGATTTACAACACGGTAGATCATCGAACTTAATGCAATATCATAAGGCTGATACTGGAAAAGCGGATAAGTCTGAACATTTACCCTGTGAAAGAAAATATTGGGATTGGTAATATCTAATCTGGCGGGAAGTGCGGAGCTGATGAAATGTACTTCATAGCCTTTGTTGGCAAGAGACATTCCGAGTTCTGTTGCTACAATTCCGCTTCCTCCGTAGGTGGGATAGCAAAGTATGCCTATTTTCATTGGATTATTGTTGTTTTGATGTTGATGAAACTGCTGTGTTCATACCGGATGTTCCGGTGTTGAGATCCATACCCATGCCTGCTTTAAGCTGGTCGTTCACCAGAACAGGAAGTCGACCCCAGATTCTGGTCTTTCCGTTCAGGGCATTTGCCGCAGCTGTCATTGAGTCGTCATTGTTTTCGTAAGCTACAAGAACAGTAGAAACATTGGAGATATCAATGTCCTTAAGGGCGTAGGCACTTCCGAACACATTTAAAATAACATTCTGTTTTTTGGTAAGTTCAGCAAGTACTTTTTTTGATTCTGCTGAAATCTTATAAGATTTATATGCCGTTGAATTATCCTTATGGAAACCTGCGATTACCGTTGAACCTTCAGGAATTGTATTGATTTCACCGGATTTCTTAATGATTACATTTGATCCCAGCTGGCTGGCAAAAGTCTGGTACGGAGCTTCCTCCAGAGGTACATAATATATCTGTTTTCCTGTAACAGGAAGTAGTTTTTTGTCGTCTTTTAATAAAGTCAGTGCATTGGCATAAAGATTCTGAACAAGGGTTTTATGCGAATCGTTATTCAGGTCGCTGTTGATATTTTCAGGATTTTTTGGGATGTATTGATCCAGGCCGAGGAAATATTTTGTCATTAATATTTTCTTTACACTCTCTTCCACTCTGGATTGTGAAATTTCCCGTTTGTCAATCGCTTTCTGGATCAATTTTTTTCCTTCGGCAACGCCCTGGGAGAATAACATAATGTCATTTCCAGCCTTAAAAGCCAGCGCATCCAGCTCACCGGGTTTGTATTTGTTGGCCACAGCGCCCATATTTAAGGCATCAGTAATAATTAAGCCTTTATATCCCAATTTTTCTTTAAGTAATCCGGTAATGATATTTTTAGAAACCGAAGCAGGAATTCCTTTTCCGGATTCCAGGCTCGGAACATACAGATGGGCAACCATTACTCCCCCGATTCCTTTATCCATTAAAGCTTTAAAAGGTGCCAGTTCAACCGTATTAAGCCTGTCTAAATTGTGGGAAACAAGAGGCAGATCAAGGTGAGAGTCTGTACTGGTGTCACCATGCCCCGGAAAATGTTTGATGGCTGCAAGAATAGTATTGTCCTGAAGGCCGTTGGAATAGGATAGGGCAGAGCTGATGACATTTTCTACTTCCGACCCGAAACTTCTGTTTCCGATAATTGGATTGTTCGGATTGGTATTCACGTCTACAACAGGAGCAAAATCCCAGTTAATTCCCATTCTGTGACAGTCTTCTGCAATTTTGGCAGACATCCGGTAAATAAGGCTCTTATCCTGAATAGCCCCAAGAGTCATCGCCCACGGAAATTTATGGGCCGTAGCAATCCTCTGGAACAATCCCCATTCAGCATCCATTCCGATCATCATGGGAACTTTGGATTTCTGCTGAAATTCATTCACCAGACTAATCTCTCTTGCCGCATCATCCTGCATCAGGATCAGACCGCCGATCTTATCTTTAACAACAATATTTCTTACCTGTTCAATATAATCTTCGCCTTTATTGGTGTATAATGCTACAATAAACAGCTGTCCCAGCTTTTCGTCCTGGGAGAGTGATCTGTAAGTCTTGTCTACCCAGTTTTGAGCCTTTTTCAGATCATCTTTGGAAAGATTTTTAGGTTGGTACTGTGCTTTGGCAGAAGAACCTATTAATGCACAAATAAAGAGGGAAGTATATATTAATTTCTTCATGATCTTTTCTATAAGAACAAAAATACAATTAAAAAAATGATGAAAAACAAAGTTTTTGAAATTTTTGGTATATGATTTGAATACGCTATATAAATAATAACTAAACTTTTATAAAAATGAAAAAAATACTTCTCTTCTTATTCCTGGGCGTTATCGGCTTTACTGCTTACAGTTGTGATAATGATGACTCTGTTCAGACAGTAGATTACGATACGATTGCTCAAATGAAGGATGTTACAGGTAGCTTTTCAAGTACGGGCAATTATACGATCTCTCAGGGGCTTAATATTCCAAGCACAGATGTTGTTTTAGTTTACAGACTGGGAGTTGGTAACGTTTGGCAGCAGATCCCGAAATCAATTTATTTGCCGGATGTATCAGGTAAACCTACCAACAGGGTATTTGACTACAATTTCGTTTTCAATTCTCAAAACGTAGAGATCAGAATTGATGATCCGAATTTTAATGTACCTGGGGATCTTACATCAGCAGAAATTGCGGCTTACTTAAATAACCAGACTTTCAGAATCGTACTTATTCCTGCTAACGGAACAGGTATTGGAGGAGCTAAAAATAAAAAAGCGAATATCGATTATAGTGATTACAATGCAGTAGTTAAATATTATAATTTAGATGAATCTAAAGTTAAAAGCATTAAAGTGAATTAATTAAGAATATCTTTTCAGTTTTTTATAATTAAAAAAGCCCCGGGAGCGATTCCGGGGCTTTTGATTTTTTGATCCTATTGAATGAACAGAGCGCAGCATGCATGCAAGATAATACAGCAGATTATTTTTTTTGAATGAATTTAGGAGGCCGGAGGAAATAGAAAATGATTAATATATTGTTCTGATAGAACTTTAATACGGATAAAATTTGAAAACATTTTACAGTATCCTGAATAACCAAGTTTGGGACAAAAATATCCGATTCAGACTGGTTTGAAGCCGTGACAAGGAAAGTTTATGAAGGTTTAGGGTGATTTGATTTTACAATGGTTTTCAGGCTCACTTCCCGCCTTGTATACTTCAACTCTTTAACCCCTGACGGTTATTAATTTACCTTTTGAAATACAGCTTTTAGAAATGGCCACAAAAAAAGCTTCAGATTTCTGAAGCTTGTATTTATTTTTATTTAATTATCATTATCATCCAAAAGATGCCCGAAGAAATCTTTTTTTGTTTTCAGATAGCCTTTGCTTATTTCGTTGGCCGGGATCTGTAAAGGAATTCTTGAGTTGAGATGAACATTGCTGTCTGTAACATATTTTACCTTTTCAGGGTTGTTAGTCAGCAGATTGACATCTTTAACGTCCAACAGATTAAGAATCTCAATAGCTACCCCAAAGTTTCTGTCATCGGCAGGAAGTCCCAGTTCCAGGTTAGCCTGTACAGTGTCCAGTCCTTTTTCCTGAAGTGAATAAGCCTTCAGCTTATTGATGATTCCTATATTTCTTCCTTCCTGACGGAGATAAATAATGATTCCTCCGTTCTCATGGATGTATTTCATAGCGGCATCCAGCTGTTGCCCGCATTCGCATTTTTTAGAGTGAAAAACTTCTCCGGTAATGCATTCAGAATGAAAACGTACGTTCACCGGTTTTGTGAAATCTGTATTTTCTGCTATGATGGCCATGTGAGGCATCCAGTCGTTTTCGTTTTCAGAGAAAGCAATCATTCGGAAAGTACCGTGTTCTGTGGGAACATTGGCTTCCGCCTGAATTTTAATCATTAATACTGCAGTTAATTATTAATTTTTCAAAGAATCTTCGATCACAGAAATATTGGTTTTCAGACGGACCAGATACCTGTTCAGGACTTCATTGTCGTCTTTATCAATATTCTGTCTGAGTTTCTGAATTTTTTTATATGATTTTTCGAAGCTTTTAATCGCTCTTTTCTTCCCGTTTAAATTATTGGCATCAATAGCATACAGATAATTCTGAAGGCTGTATTTCAGGCTCGTAATCTCTTCATTCAGACCATTATTCTTAAACTTTGGAAAGGTAGAAATAAGGTTTGAGATTTCAGAGGCATTAACGTTTTCTTTGATGTTGATATCAAAGCTCTTCTTAGAGCCTCTGTCTGAATCAGATCCTTTGGTTTCGCTATAAAAATTATTAGACAGCGGAGAAAGATTAAGCTTTTCCGTTGCACAGGAAGTGATGATGATTAGTACTCCAAAAAAAAATAGTTTTTTCATTTCTGTTGCCCCTTTTGATAAAGGATTGGGTTAAGACTTTCATCGTTATACATTTTCATTTGTTTGTATACCTTCATCTTAACGTTACCGTTTTCAATATCAGCAAGCAACTGATCTATAGAAGTGGATAGGTCTTCTTTCTGGGTAAGCAGTACATCCAGTTTGGCCTGGCAGTTTGCACGGTGCTCTTCAGAAGCAGAATCTCTATTGGCTTCTAATGACATATGATAAACCTTTAATGCAAGAATTGATAGCCTGTCTACTGCCCAAGCGGGAGTTTCCGTATTGATTTTTGCATCAGGTTCAGGAGTTATATTTTCAAACTTTCTAAGGAACCAGCTGTCGATAAATTCTACCAGATCAGTTCTTTTCTGGTTGGAAGCATCAATTGTTCTCTTCAGTTGAAGAGCTTCAGCAGGATCAATATTTTCATCTCTAATAATATCTTCTAAATGCCATTGAACGGTATCAATCCAGTTCTTTGCATACAAAATCCGTTCCAAACTGTCTTTTTCAAACGGGTTATTAATTAGAGCGTTAACGTCATCAGACACGTGATAGTCTTCAATAGATTGATTGAAGACTTTCCATGCAGTCTCAGTAAAATTCATTAATTCTGGGCTTTTTAGTTGCTGGAAGAATTATTGTTTGTGTTGGAAGACGTTTTTTCTGAACCAGGTTTGTCTTCTTCCTTTACCGCATCTTTAAATTCTTTGATCCCTGAACCTACTCCTCTCATTAATTCCGGAATTTTCTTTCCTCCGAAAAGTAAAACCAGAAGTATGGCTACGATCAGAATGTGCTGCCAAGATAAGGCAAGTATTGTTAGTGTATTCATCTCTTAAAATTTTTGCAAAGTTACGCTTTTTTTAATATGAAATCCAACCTAATGGATCAACTGGTGTACTTCCGCTCCATACCTGGAAATCAAGGGTGTAGGCACCATCAAAATCCTGGGCAACGGTACCCACCGGCGTACCGGCTGAAACCTGCTGTCCTTTGGAGACGCTTACACTTCCTAAGTTGGAATAGATGGTAAAATAGGTTCCGTGTTTCACAATAACGGTTTTTGTCCCGTCGCTGTTAGCCATTACAGAAGAAACAGATCCCGGGTATACCGATTTTGCACGTGTTCCTGAAGGAACAGAAATCTTAACACCGTTATTTTCTTCTGTGATATTTTTGAAAACCGGGTGTGGCTGTCTTCCGAATCTGTGGGTAATCTGTCCTGCTCTGTCTGCGGGATATCCCAGCCTGCCTTTACTCTCTGCGAAATTACTTCCGGCAGGAGCTGCAGAAACACCATAATTGGTCATAGCCTTAGTTTCAGCGGCTTTTTTCTCCTCTTCTTTTCTTTTGGCAAGGGCTGTTTCCGCTGCTTTAGCTGCGGCTAATTTTTCGGCTGCTTCTTTCGCTTTGGCATTGGCTTCATCATATGCTTTTTTAGCAGCAACCCTTCTGGCCTCGTCTTTGGCATTGGCTTCTGCTCTTGCAGCTTCTTCGCTTCGTTTTTTCTCTTCTTCAGCTCTTCTGGCGGCAAGTTCGGCTGCTTTTTTCGCTTCTGCTTCTGCCAGTTTTCTTTCTCGTTCAAGTGCTTCCGCTTTTGCTTTGGCCTCAGCTTCAATTCTTGCTTTTTCTCTTTCAGCAGCAATTTTAGCCAGACGTATTTTCTCTGCTTCTGCCTTCTTTCTGGCTTCCTCTTCCGCTTTTGCGATGCGGATCTCTTCTGCAATAATAGCTCTGATCTGGCCTTCAATCACTTTATTCTGAGCCTGTTTCTGTTTCAGCTCAGCGGTAAGTTTTGATTCGTTTTTCTTAAATTCTTCTACCAGCTGTTCTTTTTGGGCTCTTTCCGCATTAATCGTCGTAAGATCTTTCTGCTGGTTTACCAGAAGGTTTTCTTTTTCTTTAACAGAAGTCTGCTTCTGGGCAATTGATTTTTTGATCTGATTGGCAGCGTTAGTAATTTCAGCTGCTTTTTTGTCCTGGTAATCAGAGTATTGTTTCAGGTACTGTACTCTTCTGATGGCTTCCCCTAAGTTTTTTGCAGAAAGAATGAAGGTTACTTTATTCTGTACCCCTTTATTTTTATAGGCGTTCACCAGAACTTCTGCATAATTCTTTCTGAGAACGGCCAGCTCTTTGTTCTGCCGGTTGATTTCCAGCTGTCGGAGATAGATCTCGTCCTCAATAAATCTTTTTTCCTTCTGAGTATTGGTATATACCTTTTCTCTTAAAGATAATTTTTTATTGACGTTGGTAAGATAGGCTACTGAAAGTTTGGATTCGCTTCTTGTTTTAGCTAAATCCGTATTTATTTGTGCAATTTGTTTTTTAAGTTCGGCATTCTGCTTCTGAAGCTGTTCTTTGTTCTGCTGCCCCTGATGCAGTCCGAACATGAAAATACCTATTAAAAAGCTAAATTTTCTAATCATTTAATCTCAATTTTCTTGTAACTGGATGGTACAGAATAAGGTGTTTCCATCCTCGAAAAGTCAAATTTCGTGTTTTCCAGTAAAATCTGACTAGATTTTGAGCCTTTTATAATTATTTTAACATTTTTCGGAAGACGGATTCCGCTGTATTCATTCCAGTTGCTGTAAGAAATTTCCAGTTCATCGGAAGACAGGACATCTTTCAGATTAACACTCAGCAAATCATAGTTGGTATCATACAGCAGAACAATTTTATATTCCCTTGTTTTCTCGTCGGTAACAATCTTCTGATTGGCATTGGAGACCATTTTAAAGCCCTGTGAATTCTGAGTCAGGGTAAAATTAGAATCGTTGATTTTCACAAAAGTTCTGCCCATCAGAATCTTTTCCAGGGATTTGTAATCAATAAAGTTTACATTCAGCAGATTATTCAGATAATCGAAATCTGAATCGATGTAGGTTTTACTTGTTTTGTCCAGTCCTTTAATACCCTCCGGGGTGGCAATTCCTCTGGCTACATTAAATAAAAGAGCCTGCAGATTCATCCATACTTTCTTATTGTTCTCAATATAAATGGTGGCATCAAGGGTAGGAATAAAGCTTCCGGTCTGTACGTTTACTTTACTGTTGATTTTGATCTGGTCAAATTTCGGAGGAATAATCACATGTTCAAAAAAGGTATATTTATCTCTCACATATTCACCGCCTTCTTTGGATTTTCCACCGTCTTCCGAAACTGCTGTGCTGTCCTGCACATTACCGTTGCTGTTTTTTGCGGCATTTCTTGTTTTGCACGATGATAAAGTAAGAAGTACTAAAAGTATGAGGATACAGTTTTTCATGTGTTTATCTTTCAAATTAAAGAATACTTTGCAATATTAACGCCAAACCACACAAAAGATTTTGTGTGGTTTGATTATCCTGTTCAGGAATAATAGTTTTTAGTTTATTTGGATAAAAAATCCAGTACGGAATAGTCTCCTAAAGAAATCTCTCTGGCAACACCAAAATACTGTGCAGAATTTCCGATCATAGAATTGGAAAGATTTCCGTGATTGATTCTGGTATTTTCTTGGATCAGGGAATTTTCAATATTGGAATTCACAATTACCGTATTGTTTCCCAGCGAAACACCCGGCCCAATTTTTGAGTTGGATATTTTTACATTTTCTCCGATAAAGCATGGCTGTATGATCAGAGAGTTTTCGATGACCGCAGAAGCCGGATAATTCATCATTTCTTCTTTTTCGTAGGCCAGAATCTTGCTGTTGGTTTCTACGGTGGCATTTTTATTTCCGCAATCCATCCAGTCGTTTACCTTTCCTAAAGTGAATTTGGCTCCTTTGGCTCTTAAATTTTCCAAAGCCATAGTCAGCTGGTATTCACCTCCGTTTTTAATATCGTTATCAATAATATGATTGATCTCGTCCATCAGTTTTTCGGCACTGTTGAAATAATAGATCCCGATGATGGCAAGATCGGAAACAAAAGTCTGAGGCTTCTCTACAAAATCGGTAATAAAACCGTAATTGTCCAGTTTTACGACACCGAAAGCGGACGGATCTTCTACACTTTTCACCCAGATCACCCCATCCGAATTTTTATCAAGCTGGAAATCTGCACGGAACAGCGTATCTGCAAAAGCAATCACCACATCTCCCTGCATGGATTCTTCTGCACACTTGATAGCGTGAGCCGTTCCCAGCGGATCATTCTGATAGTATATGCTTCCTTTGGCTCCCAGTTTTTCTGCAATATGGATTAAAGATTTTTCTATTTCAGGCCCGAAATCTCCAATGATAAATGCGACCTCTTCAATCGGCTCTCCCGCTACTTTGGCAATGTCTTCCACAAGTCTCTGTACAATCGGTTTTCCGGCAATCGGAATAAGAGGTTTGGGAACGGTAAGGGTATGTGGACGTAATCTGGAACCGCGTCCAGCCATAGGAACAATTATTTTCATAGACTATGTAAGAATGTTTTTTATGTTAGTTCGTTTGATAAGGTTAAAGATAGCAATTAAAATACTCCAAGGAATATGATTTATATCTTTAATGTTTTATTTAAGTTTTAATTTTTGCAATAAACGTTGAGGAATAATATTTTGTGTTTTAATCAAAATAAGGGCCAGAATAATGAACAGAATATTGGTAAGCAGATAATTTTCTCCCAGATACTGATAACTTACCAGCGAGAATATGATGGTAACAAGTATTACTACCAGATTTTTATAGAGATTATAAGGAATGGGATACTTGATCTGCCCCCAGATATAGGACACCACCATCATTACAAAATAAGAACTGATTGTAGCCCACGTAGAAGCCCAGTAACCATATCGGGGAATGAAATAATAATTGATTCCGATTGTAATGACCGCTCCGATGGCAGAAATATAAGCCCCCACTACGGTTTTATCCGAAAGCTTATACCAGATGGAGAGATTAAGATAGATGCCCAGAAATAAACTTGCGAAGAACAATACCGGAAGGATGGCAATTCCCTCATAATATTCCGGATTTTTAAGATAAAATTTGGAAATCCAGCCTAAATTGGCACAAAGAAAAAGAACGATCAGGCAGTTTACCGTAATAAATACGTCTAAAAGCTTGGCGTAGGTTTTCTTTGCATTTTCATTTTTGGAATGGCTGAAAAAGAAAGGTTCAATTCCGAGAACGTAAGCCTGCCTGAAGAGAACAACGAAAGTAACGATCTTGGCGACTGCACCGTATACTCCCAGCTCATGCCTGCCGAGTTCATCAGGGAGAAGGAATTTAAGAAACTGGCGGTCGAAAGTTTCATTGATGATTCCAGCCAGCCCGGCAATGGTGATCGGCCAGGAATATTTCATCATTTTTTTCCATAATTCCCAGGAGAAATATCTTATTTTGGCAATGAAGATTTCCTTGAATAAAAGAACAAATGTTAAAGCACTTGCGGCCAGATTCGCTACGAAAACATAGCCTATACCAAATTCGGGACTGTATTTTAAACCCAGAATTCCGTTCGGGAACCGAGGCAATATCTGTAAAAAGAAGATCACAAGCAAAAAATTGACCACCCCGTTCGCAATTTTTACAGAGGCATATTTTACGGGTCTTTCATTTTTCCTTAATAATACGAAAGGCATTGCACAGAAAGCATCCAGAGACAGAACAATGACCAGGATGGTAAGAAGGTTTACCTGTGTTGGGGTCTTAAATGCAATGGCCAGTTCTTCTCTGAAGCCAAGAGAAAAAATAAGGAAAGCCAGAGTAGCCATCAGGACACTGAAAAATGTCGTGGAAATGAGTTTTTTATCATCCTTTTCATCTAATGCAAAACGGAAGAATGTGGTTTCCATTCCATGAGTCAGAAGTACGGCAATAACACCGGCTACGGAATAGAAATCTGCAAATGGAGAATAAGCTTCAGGGCCAAAAGCTTGTGTGATATAGGGATTGATAATAAAAGGGAATAAACGGATGACCACCGTTGTCAAACCGTATAACGCAGTCTGCCCTAAAAGTTTCTTATACAAATGTGAAATTTTTATGCAAATGTAAATATTTAGAAATTGATTTTTACCGGCTGCCCTTAAATTCATTCATAAATCTTAATTTTGTTTTTTATAGAAGCTGAATTGTTGAGACTGGAAATCCGTATTTACTGTTGATGCATCATTGATATTGTCAGTACAAGACTTTTCCTGCTTCCTTTATGTAATATCTAATTTCTAAAAGTATAATGAAAATCCTAATTAAAAATGTAAAGATCGTTAACGAGGGCCGGATCTCCGATGGCGATGTTTTAATAGAAAACGACCTCATCTCCAAAATAGATTCAGCTATTTCCGAAGATGCAGACCGGATTATTGACGGTTCCGGAAAATACCTTCTCCCGGGTGTTATTGATGACCAGGTACATTTCAGAGAGCCGGGACTGACTCATAAAGGAGATATCGAAAGCGAATCAAAAGCTGCCATTGCCGGAGGGATAACCAGTTTTATCGACCAGCCGAATACCGTTCCTAATGCTGTTACCCAGGAATTATTGGCAGATAAATACGTGATTGCTTCCCAAAAGGCCTATGCCAATTATGGTTTTATGATGGGAGGAACCAATGATAATCTTGAAGAGGTGTTAAAGACCAACCCGCGAAACGTTCCGGGGATTAAATTATTTTTAGGCTCTTCCACAGGAAATATGCTGGTTGATAATCCTGAAACCCTCGAGAATATTTTCAGCAGTACGAAAATGCTGATTGCTGTTCACTGCGAAGATGAGGCAACCATTAAAGCGAATACCCAAAAATATATTGACGAATACGGAGAAGATATCCCTGTAAAATTCCATCACCTGATCAGAAGTGAGGAAGCCTGCTACAAATCATCTTCAAAAGCAATAGAGCTGGCACGGAAAACGGGCGCAAGACTTCACGTTTTCCATCTTTCAACAGCGAAAGAGACCGCTCTTTTCAGAAATGATATCCCGTTGAAAGATAAAAAGATCACGGCAGAGGTTTGTGTTCATCATTTAACATTTACCAATGAGGATTATGAAACGAAAGGCAGTTTAATCAAATGGAATCCGGCTGTAAAAACCCAACAGGACAGGGATGGTCTTTGGGAAGCGCTTCTGGACGGAAGAATTGATGTAATTGCAACCGATCATGCGCCGCACACAGCAGAAGAAAAGCAGAACAAATATTTAAAATGTCCGTCCGGAGCCCCTCTGGTACAGCATTCTCTGCCTGTGATGCTGGAGAATTACAGAAACGGTAAAATATCTCTGGAGAAAATCGTTGAAAAGATGTGCCACAATCCGGCTATTCTCTTCCGGATTGAAAAAAGAGGATTTATTAAGGAAGGCTATAAGGCAGACCTTGTTCTGGTAGATTTAAATGCAGACTGGACGGTAGCTAAGGACAATCTCCTGTATAAGTGCGGCTGGAGCCCGCTTGAAGGAATGAATCTTCATTCTGAAGTAACCCATACCTTTGTGAATGGCCATCCTGTTTATGAGAATGGAAAGATAGCCGAAGAGAAATTCGGAGAAAGACTTCTTTTTGAAGTGGAATAATATCAAGAAGCTAAAAGTATAACAAAGGCCGGTCTGTATATTGCAGACCGGCCTTTTCATGTTTTGCTGTAAAATTATTTCTTTGGTTTGGAACTCATATAAAATATAAGTTTTCCGCCATTCATGATGTCTGAATGTCTGAGCGTAAAATCTTTGATTTCCTTGCCATTCAGAAGGATCTTCTGAACATATACATTTTTTTTGTTCTGATTGATGGCTTCAATTTCAAAGGTCTTTCCATTTTCCAGGTTAAGCACAGCATGATCCACTGCCGGACTCCCGATTGAATAATTTTCCGAACCCGGAGCTACGGGATAAAAACCAAGCGAACTCAGGATATACCAGGCGCTCATCTGCCCTGCATCATCGTTCCCGCCGAGGCCGTCAGGAGTTGCTTTATACTGCATTTCCAGGATACGTCTGATCTGGGCCTGCGTTTTCCACGGCTGTCCTGCCCAGTTATAAAGATAAGCTACGTGATGAGCCGGTTCATTGCCGTGAACATAACCGCCGATGATTCCTTCGCGGGTAATATCCTCCGTATCTGCAAAAAACTCGTCAGGAAGATGCATGGTAAACAGCTCATCCAGTTTTGAGGCAAATTTTTTCTTTCCACCCATAGCAGTGATCAGCTCATCGGGATTTTGAGGGACAAAGAAACTGTAATTCCACGAATTTCCTTCAATAAAGCCCTGGCCGTGTGTGCTCAGTACATCAAAATCTTTTTTGAAACTTCCGTCTGCCAGGCGGGGCCTCATGAATCCTACACCGGAATCAAAATTATTTTTCCAGTTTTCAGACCGTCTGATGAACTGATTGTAAATTTCGGTCTCTCCCAGATGTTTTGCCAGTTGTGCAATGGCCCAGTCGTCATAGGCATATTCCAGTGTATTGGAAACTGATGTTCCGTTCTTTTCTGCAGGAATATATCCCTTATCTATATAAAAGCCTATTCCTTCATAGTCTCTTTTGCTGGCCGTGGCAACACAGGCTTTTAATGCTTCTTTGGGATCACCGCTGTAATTTCCCTTGATAATAGCATCTGCAACAACGCTTACACTGTGATAGCCGCTCATACACCAGTTATCGTTGGCATAATGCGACCATATCGGCAGCATTTTCATAGAAAACTGATTGTAATGGGCCATCATGGATTTTACCATGTCATTGTTCCGTTTTGGCTGAACAATATTGAATAAAGGATGGAGGGCACGGTACGTATCCCAGATGGAGAAAGTCGTGTAGTTGGTAAATCCTTCTGCTTGGTGAATGTTCTGGTCCAGTCCTTTATACTCTCCATTGATGTCCATATAGGTGGTAGGGCTGATGAAAGTGTGGTACATAGCCGTATAAAAATTGACTTTTTCCGTTTCGGAGCCTTTGATGATGATTTTATTCAGTTCCCTGTTCCATTCGTCCTGTGCTTTGGATTTCACCTGGTCAAAGGATAATGTTCCGGTTTCTTTTTCCAGGTTTTCCAGGGCATTGGCCTGGCTTACCGGTGAGATAGCCAGTTTGATTTCGATGGATTCCTGCTCCCGGGTATCAAAATCAAAATACATTTTCAGGTTTTTTCCTGCGATTTCCGGAAAATTTCTGGTTTGGTCAAATTTTCTCCAGAATCCGTTATACGGCTGTTTTCCGTCATAATTTTTCTGTCCGTAAGATTTAAAAGGTTTTGAAAACTTCATGGCAAAATAAACGGTTCTGGTTCTGGCCCAGCCGTTGGTCTGGCGGTAGCCGGTTACCGTGCCGTCCTTTTCTACCCGTACATACGTCCATATATTTTTACCGTCATAATTATAAATTCCGGCTGTAAGGTCTAAAATAATGTGTGCCTGGTCAGATTGTGGGAAAGTATAGCGGTGAACTCCGGTTCTTGCGGCGGCCGTCAGTTCCGCCAGGATATTGTAATCATCCAGTTTTACTTTATAATAGCCGGCTTCTGCCTTTTCATTCTGATGGGAAAATCTGCTTCTGTATCCGCTTTCAGGGTTTGAAGCGGTACCGGGATTCAGCTGAAGTTTTCCAACCGTTGGCATAATCAGGAAATCTCCGAGATCAGAGTGCCCGGTTCCGCTGAAATGGGTAGAGCTGAAGCCTGTAATGGTTTTGTCTTCATACCGGTATCCTGCACAGTATTTATAAACCTCCCCGTTATATTTCCCATTCAGTTCATAAGAAATGGTATCTGTTTCAGGGCTCAGCTGTACAGCTCCGAAAGGCACGGTGGCACCGGGATAGGTGTGTCCCATTTTTTCAGTACCGATGAGCGGGTTGACATATTGGGTTAGTTTTTCAAATTTTTGGGCAGTCAGGTTTACACTGAGCAATACAAGAAATATTAAAGAAGGTGTGATGATTCTGTGGTTTTTCATTAATAACAAATTTTCAGAGATTAAAATTAATTAAAAAACAGAGAATAACTGTTTTAAAATTAGAATGAATAGGGCAGGAGCCGCCATAAGAAAGCCGGAAGTTGCGGGATGTATGATTATTTAAACCGGATGAAGGTTCCGGAAGATTCATTATTTTCCTCTGCGGGGTTCTCCGGTTATATCTTTTCGGAAAAGCGGAAGCCTATTCCGTGGAGGTTTTCAATCAGGATATTCTGCTCGTCTGCAAGAACTTTCCTTAATCTGGAAATAAATACATCCAGGCTTCGACCCATAAAATAATCATCATCCCCCCAGATCGCTTTCAGAATATCCTGTCTTTTTACAACCGTATTTTTATGGCGGATAAAGTATAGCAGCAGTTCAGATTCTCTTTGGGTAAGGGTGATGCTGCTGTCATAATGCTGTAAAGTGTAATTTCTGGGATCGAAGTCGTATTTTCCGACCCTGTATTTCAGGGGATAATGTTCTGTTTTCTTTGTACGCTTCAGGAAAACTTCAATCTTCAGGATTAATTCCTCAATACTGAATGGCTTTACGAGATAATCATCCGCACCAATCTTCAGTCCTTTGATTCTGTCTTCTTTTAAAGCTTTTGCAGAAATGAAAATAATAGGAATATCCGAGTTTTTGCTGCGGATATACTGAGCCAGCTCGAATCCGCTGAGTTCCGGCATCATAATATCCAGAAGACAAATATCAAAACTCTGGCTGTTGAATGCGTCCAGTGCAGATTTACCATCCGGATAACAGTGGATATCATAATAACTTTCCAGGCTGTCCTGAATCAGGAAAGCGATTGTTTTGTCATCTTCGGCATATAAAATTTTAGATTTCTCCATTATTCCTGCTTATATTAATTTAAAAAGGGAAAAAGATCGTGACTGTAATTCCCCGGTCTGCATTGTTTTCAACTGAAATTTTCCAGCCATGCTGCTGAACGATTTTTTTTACATAAAATAATCCTAACCCGAACCCGGTAACTTCATCGCTTTTTTGTGTGTTGATCCTGTAAAATTTATCAAAAATATGAGGAATATTTTTAACAGGGATTCCCATTCCGTTGTCTTTGAACTTTAAATATAAGCCTTTTGAATCTTTAGCGGAAGAAATGAAAATTTCAGGGTGGGTTTCACAATACTTGACAGAATTGTCTAAAATGTTGTAAACGATATTGGTAAAGTGAAATTCATCTGCCATTACAGAGGTGTTGTTTTCAATATCTATATGAATGCTGAGGTTTTCGTTTTTCTGAAGCAGGGTGTCGGCAATTTCCCGTATGAAAGGAAGCAGCATGATCTTCTGGGGTTTTAATGACAGTCCGGAGGTGTCGGTTCTGGCAATATTCAGTATTTTTTCAATATGGCTGTTGAGTTTGTGGCTTTGGTTGATGATAATGGAAGTATAGGTCTGAAGTTTGGAATTTTCCTGTATGGCGGCCTGTTTGTCAAGCGCTTCGGAAGCCAGGAGGATCGATGATAGCGGAGTTTTGAACTCATGGGTCATATTATTGATAAAATCCCGCTGAAGCTCAGAGAATTTTTTTTGCTGAATAATGGTGTAGATAGAATAAACATACACCAGAAGAATGATGATAAGGGCAAATGTGAGTAAATACCAGAATCTTAAAGAACTGATCAGGTAGGTGGTTTTGTCAGGAAAACGGATCGAAAAATAATAGGTCAGGTTTTTGTGTTTCGGGAAATTAATTGCTTTGTTATGGGTGTCCTCCTGGTTTTTGGGAATGTATTTTCCGTAGATCATTTTATCACTATGACAGTTGTATAGGGCGTATACGTAATCGGTATTGATCTGAAATCGGTTGAATTCTGTCTTCAGGTAATGTTCAAGAACCACAGGGTGAAATTCATTGTTAATATTCACGACATAATAGTCGTTGGCAATGTTCTGTACCGGATTCTCTGTGAAAGAGTTTTTTCCTCCGGATAATTTCTCCACAACCTCCAGTAAGGCAATATTTACTTTTTGATTAAATTTTTTGTCTTCAAGGTTATACGCCTGGCGGGTCCAGAGGAGCTGGGCTATCAGAATTCCGATAATAGCTACAAACCCGAGCGTTATAATAATATTAAGTCTTTTTATTTCCATTTCCTGAAACAATATTATCCAAAAATATTTATTAATCTTTTATCATTAACAACTCGTTAACAAATGTTTGATAACGGTTAACAACTTATGCGGATATTCCCCTTTACATTTGTCATATCAAAAAAAAGAATAACGATTTTCTTTCATCTTTTAACTGTTAAAATTTATACTCATGAAAAAATTGACTATCTCTGCACTTCTGGCTGTTTTTGCCTTCTCTCCGTTTTATGCTAATGTATCGGCTACTGAGAATCCGGCCGTAGTAAAAACGATCAAAGCTGCCATTAAGTGGAAATCAGAATCTGTTGATGTGGGAAATATTCCTCAGGGAAAACCAAAACTGATCAGGTTTGAATTTACCAATACCTCCTCAGAACCGATCATTATTGAAAATGTAGCACCATCATGCGGATGTACCACTGCGGATTATTCCAAAAAAGCTATTGCGCCTGGTAAGAAAGGATTTGTAGAAGCCAGTTATAATGCAGCAGCGGTGGGACCATTTGTAAAAAATGTGACTGTAACGACAAGCGACAGCAAAACTCCTAAAGTACTTACGTTTAAAGGAGTGGTTGTTTCATAATTAATCTTTAAAACAATGAATAAAGCCGTTTCACAATAAGGAAACGGCTTTTTCATGTTTTGCTTCAGAATGTTTTTGAAGCAAATTATTGGGATTAGTGATTTTAATAGAGTCTTAATCCTGATCTTGGGCCGGAAGCTGCTACAACAGCCTGCATTCTCTGCTTCTGATTGGCTGTGAACATATGCATTACTTTATCATCCACATAGTCCATATAGTTCATGAACATCTGTGAACGGCTTACCCCGCTGCATACACGGTTGAGAGGGTAGGACGGAATTCCGTAATTCGGGCCGGGGGAAACCGGGGTGTCGTTGGAGTAATCTGTCTGACATCCTGTATTGGAAGAGCCCCAGAGATGAGGAAGGTTCAGGTAATGTCCCACTTCATGAGTGGCGGTTCTTCCCAGATTGAACGGTGCGGAGGTTCCTGATCCGGTTCCGATATAAGGAGCGGCAATTACAACTCCATCCAGGGATGAAGAAATAGTTCCCGGATAATAAGCGTATCCAAGTGTACCGTCAGTCATCTGATTAACGATCCAGATGTTCAGATAATTGTCCGGAGATGTGGCTGCAATTCCTGTGCTTGCTGCTTTCATTTTGTTCTGGTCCGGATTCCATAGGGTAGTGTTGCTCTGTTTTCTGACCACTTTTGCCAGTCTGAACCTGATCTTTGTATCTCCTGCTTTTACGGGAACAAATTCAGCGGGTGTATTGTTTATGTCCGAGTTTGTTGCTCCGTAATCTTTATTCAGGACATCAATCTGAGTCTGAAGTCTGGCATCGGAAACATTTTCGGAGGCTGTTTTATAGACAACATTGAATACAACGGGAATTTCTACGGTACCGTCTGCCAGTACCTTGCCCACTTTAATGTCGTTGATGTGGTCTTCGGTATATTTTTCAATGGCATTTACCCTGGCGCGGGCTGAAGGGTCTTTGCTTAAAATTTCATCCCTCATTCTGTCGGAAGGGCAGGTTCTTTTGCCGGTGGCTTGTGTGGTTTGCGGTTCAGCTTCAGGAGATCCGCCTGTTGAATTCATGTCGTTGCTGCAGGAGGCCAGAAAGCATATTCCGGCTCCTAATAGAACTTTTTTCATAATATATTTTTAAGTGGTTTGAACTGCTAAATTATATTATAAAAAATTAATATACAAAACAAATTTATAAATATTTGTATATATTGCATATTATCGCCTTTTTTATTGGGTTTTATTTATTTAATCCGGTTTTTTATTGATTTAAATTCATTTTAAATAATAATAACTGAATTTTTTAACCAAAAATTTATCTTTATAGAGTGATATATTGTTGATTGTATAAAAAAAGAAATGTTTTTTTTGGGAATGTATTTTTAGGTTAATTGGCGAAACCATTCTTAATAGCAAAAACAGCAAGTCCAACCCGGGTTTTGAGATCTAATTTATCACAGAGCTGGTCACGGTAGGTTTCTACTGTTCTGGGACTGCAGCACATTTTATCTGCAATCTCTTTATAGCTCAGTTCGGTTACAGTGTATTTCAGGAATTCTTTTTCACGGTCTGAAATTCGTACTGAATTTTCAGTATCCGTTTCTTTTCCGATATTGGAGAAAATGATTTTAGAGGCCCATTCAGGATAAAAAAAGCCTTCGGAGTTTAATTTTATCAGAGCTGTTTCCAGGTCTTTCGGATGAGTATTTTTCAGTAAATATCCTTTTGCTCCGTTTCTGATCATTTTGATCACGCTGTTGTCGTCACCCTGCATACTGAGCGCCATTACCTTGATATCGGGATGATGCCTGGTGAGCCATGATGCTGTTTCGAAGCCGTCCATGATCGGCATGCTGATATCCAGCAGGATGATATCCGGAACCTGGCTGTTATTTTCCAGCTTCTGAATCAGATCCTTGCCGTTTTCGCATACATAGATTACTTCAAATTCGCTGAAATTGCCTATAATTCCTTCCAGGGCTTTAGCAATAAGAATATGGTCGTCAACGATCACTATATTTTTTTTCATGACTTTTTCTTTAAAATAATGTTGAGAGAAGTGCCGTTATTTTCGTGGCTTTCAAATTTAAAATCTGCTCCAATGATAGCTGCCCTGTTTTTCATATTGGTAAGGCCAATACCGTTTGATGTCACCTGAGTACTGTCGAACCCGATGCCGTCGTCTCTCAGGTTGAGTTCCCAGAGATTATCTTCGGAAGTATTCAGATTGATGAAAATATTTTTGCAGCCGGCATGCTTTATACTGTTCTGGATAAATTCCTGGGTAATTCTCAGCAATACGTTTTTATGCACAAATCCCAGATCCAGATGTTCGAAATTATGTTCAAACGTGATGAGACATCTTTTAAAAGCATTGGTATTATCTACTTCTTCCTGAATCAGAGTAACAATTTCCTTTTGATTTATATTGTCATCTGTCAGGGTTTTTGAAAGGCTTCTGAGGTCCTGGAGCGACTGGTTGACAATCTGGGAAACCTGGTCAATTCTTTCACTTACTTCAGGTACTTTGTTTTCATAAAGAAGCTGTTGGGTGTACAGACTTACGAGTGTCAGCTTCTGTCCGATATTATCGTGAAGCTCTCGCCCGATCTGCTGCATCGTAGCCTGCTGAATTTCCAGCTGGGTAGCCAGAAGTTCACGTTTGTGGATTTCGTTTTTTATTTCAATTTCATTTATATATTCTCTTTTGCGCTGTTTGTATTTTCGGATGTAAATAATCACAGCCACAACAAACAGCACAAAAAAGATATTAAAAAGAATAATAGTTATGATGAGCTCTGTTTTCCCCATATGAAAGAAATTGAAAATAAAAGGTACATAATAATTCCCGTAATCAGAAAATAATTAAAATAGAGACTCCAGAGTTCCTTGTACTCGCTGATAAGGCTGAAAAAAGTCCAGAATGGCAATGTTCCGATATAGAATAAAGTGACTCCCAGATTAATATAGAACATTTTATTTCTGCTGAAATTTAAAATTTCAGAGGAGTTGACCTGTTTATAATATTCCATAATTACCAATACCATAAGAATAAGGCAGCCGAAAGTATAATTGAATGAGAAAATTATTTTTTTACTGGTAAAGAAAAATTCACTGGGTAAAAAGGAGAACAGATACAGAAGTGATAAAACATAAAACAGCCTGGGTTTTCCAAAAGACTTTGCTGCATACAGCCAGTAGAAAAAGATGAATTCCAGAGGGATGACAAAATAGTTGAAAAACTTTGGTTTATCATATTCTATCAGATAATGCCCCCATTTTCCCATCACCTCACAGAGGAACATCATAATAAGGTACAAAGAGAAGAATCTCCAGTAACGTTCTTTTCCGCGGTTGTAGTAAAAAAGAGAAATAAGGGCAGCAAATCCTTCTGTCCAGATTAAAGATTCCTGAAGTATTTTCTGAAAGTCAGTCATATGTGATGTTGAGGAAAATGTAGCTCAATTAATAATTTTGTACTTTAGGATCCGACGGAGGAGCCAGGGTTCCATGATTTTCTGCAAGGGTTGGATCAGGAATCGGGCCGCCTTTTGATCTGGACAGTAAAGCCGTTGATTTTCCGGAAGTACCGCTGGAAGGATCAAAATCGTAATCAAGCATTTCACCGTTTTCATCAGCCTTTTTCAGGGTAGGAATCATTACCAGCGTATGTCTCTCTGCATATTCCCTTTCTACGGGATGATCTGCCATGATATCCCAGTCCTCCGCTTTTGGATAGGCAGCGTAATAAAACCTGATGCCCATATCTTTATCCGAAACATCGGGATTGATATTTCTTGCTTCGTCTTCTATGGCAGCGATGAAGTTTTTCAGCTTGGGAAGATCAAACCAGATTGAATTGGAATCGGTAATGCCTAATTCTTTGTTAACCGCATTCATCTGGTTGTTTCTGTAATTGTCAATAAGTTTTTGAATCAGATCTGAAGCAATGGTATTGGTCCCACGGGCGGCTTCTAAAGCTCCGTCTTCCAGAGTAGTTTTTGTTTTCATAACGTAGTTTTATAGTAGAATGTTAGTTGTTACTGCAAATCTCGTAAAAAAACAGGTTAAACACATGGGGTTTTCCCTGTTTATTTACCGGGTTTTTACGGATTGTCGATTTGAATTATTCTAAAAACGGAATGGAAAACTTCAACGGAAGAGAGAATGAAAAACGGAGAATTATTTTTCTCCGTTTCAGTTTAGATACATGGATATCTTCTGGGGTCCCTGCAGATATTTCCGGTTGAACAGCAAAGCCCCTGCGGGCAGTTCATGTCGATATCACATTCTGTAATTGGTGCACCGCCACTGATTTTCTTTAATTCATTTCTTTTTAATTTTTTCATACTGATTTTGTTTGAGTTAATAATTTGTCTGTATGGTAAATATAGTAATATTTCACATTGTTTTGATAAATATGTGGTAAAAAAATAAGTGCTGCAGATTGGGCTGCAGCACTTACTTACAAAAATAATATATATGAAAAAAACTACTTTATTGTTCAGACGGTCTGAAAACAAGACCTGTTTCGTCAAAATAATCCAAAGTGATCCGGTCTCCGTCATTCACGTTTCCTGCGAGAATTTCTCTGGACAGTTTGTTGAGAACTTCCTGCTGGATCACCCTTTTTAAAGGTCTGGCTCCGAAAGCAGGATCATAACCTTTGTTCATCAGATAATCCACGGCATCCTGAGTGGCGGTCATAATGATGTTGCGTTTTGCCAACATATCGTTGAAGCCTCTCAGCTGATACTGAACGATTTTTCCAATCTCTTTTTTTCTTAAAGGCTGGAACAGTACCACTTCGTCAATTCTGTTCAGGAATTCCGGACGGAGCGTCTGTTTCAGCAGATCAAAAACCTGGTCTTTGGTTTTATCTACAATTTCATCCTGGTTTTCATCTGTGATATTTTCAAAATTCTCCTGGATCAGGTGTGAACCTAAATTCGAGGTCATGATAATGATGGAGTTTTTGAAATTCACCACACGTCCTTTATTATCAGTTAAACGTCCGTCATCCAGAACCTGAAGCAGGGTATTGAATACATCCGGATGTGCCTTTTCAATTTCATCCAGAAGAACCACGGAATATGGTCTTCTTCTTACCGCTTCAGTAAGCTGCCCACCTTCATCATAACCTACATATCCCGGAGGAGCTCCCACTAATCTGGAAACACTGTGGCGTTCCTGATATTCACTCATATCAATCCTCGTCATATTGTTTTCATCATCAAACAGGAACTCGGCTAAAGCTTTTGCCAGCTCAGTTTTACCAACTCCGGTTGTACCCAGGAACAGGAATGATCCGATAGGTTTTTTCTCGTCACTCAGGCCGGCTCTGTTTCTGCGGATAGCATCTGCAACCGCCTGGATAGCCTCGTCCTGACCTACAACCCTGTGATGAAGTTCGGTTTCCAGGTTAAGAAGTTTCTCTCTTTCTGACTGTAACAGCTTGGTAACAGGAATTCCTGTCCATTTTGCAATCACTTCAGAAATGTTTTCAGAAGTAACCTCTTCCTTGATCAGCTCGTTCTGATGGTTCTGCATTTCAAGTTCCATCGTACTGAGTTCTTCTTCTTTCTCGCGGAGTTTTCCGTACTGGATCTCTGCTACTTTTGCATAATCTCCCGCTCTTGAAGCTCTCTCTGCTTCATGTTTCAGAGATTCAATATCTTTTTTGATCTGGGTAAGATCCTCACTTTTCTGTTTTTCTTTCAGCCATTTGGCATTGATCTCGTTTCTCTCTTCGGAGATTTTGGCGATATCTTCTTTCAGATGATCAATCTTGGTCTGGTTGCCTTCTCTGGAAATAGCTGCCAGCTCAATTTCAAGCTGCATCAGTCTTCTGTCCAGTACATCAAGCTCCTCAGGCTTTGAATTGATTTCCATTCTCAGTTTGGCAGAAGCCTCGTCAATAAGGTCGATCGCTTTGTCCGGTAAAAAACGGTCCGAAATATATCTCTGTGACATTTCCACAGCCGCAATAATAGCTTCATCCTTGATTCTTACCTTGTGGTGGGCTTCATATTTGTCTTTGATTCCGCGAAGGATGGAAATGGCGGATTCTGTATCCGGCTCTTCCACCATTACTTTCTGGAAACGTCTTTCCAGTGCTTTGTCCTTTTCAAAATATTTTTGATATTCATTCAGGGTAGTGGCACCGATAGCTCTCAGTTCACCTCTTGCCAAAGCGGGTTTAAGGATGTTGGCAGCATCCATGGCACCTTCTCCGCCCCCTGCTCCTACAAGGGTGTGGATCTCATCAATAAAAAGAATGATCTGTCCGTCTGATTTGATTACTTCATTGACTACGGATTTCAGACGCTCTTCAAATTCGCCTTTGTATTTGGCTCCGGCAATCAGGGCTCCCATATCCAGTGAGTACAGGGTTTTGTCCATCAGGTTTTCCGGTACGTCTCCACTGATGATACGGTGTGCAATTCCTTCTGCAATTGCTGTTTTACCAACACCCGGTTCCCCGATAAGGATAGGGTTGTTCTTTGTTCTTCTGGAAAGGATCTGAAGTACTCTTCTGATCTCTTCATCACGTCCGATTACAGGATCCAGTTTTCCTTCTGCTGCTAATTCGTTGAAGTTTTTTGCATATTTATTCAAGGATTGATAAGTTTCTTCCGAGCTTGCAGAAGTAGCCTTACTTCCTTTTCTTAATTCTTTGATCGCACCTTCTAAGAGATTTTTGGTTACCCCCATGTCTTTAAGCATTTTGGAAACTTCCGAAGATGTTTCTAAAAGAGAAAGCCATAAATGCTCAATCGTTACATATTCGTCACCCATTTTTTTAGCGATGTTGGGAGCATCTAATAATACTTTGTTGGCAGATTGTGATAAGTAAATATTTCCTCCCTGTACTTTAGGAAGTTTTTCCAAATTTTCACGGTTGCGTTCTCTTACCAGATTGGCATCTGCTTCAGATTTTTTCAGTAAGAAAGGCGATATATTTTCATCCACCTGGAAAATTCCTTCCAGAATGTGTTGAGGTTCAATACTCTGGTTGCCAAATTCCATGGCAGTCTGTTGTGCAGCCTGGATGGCTTCCTGTGATTTTACAGTATATTGGTTTAAGTTCATATTTTTATATTTTTTGTAATGATAAGTTCAGGTTTAATTTTTTAAAAACATCAAGAAACTAAATTTTAAGGCTTAGTTTCTTAATGCCATCAGTTATTTAATCATTTAATCGATTACCTTATCGCAAAAACTGTTCAATTATTAAATTTATAAAAAATATGGACAAAATTTCCGGATTTGTTATTTTTAACGTAAAATTAACTTGACAAAATTTCCGGTTTTAATTTTATCCGGAGAAAACAAAATATTTAATACCTTTTAGGACGAAATAAAAAACCATGAATACTTTTCAGAAACAGAAAGAGGAAACAGCAGAGCAGATCAGTTCCGGAAACTATGATCAGGCACTGAAACGGATCATAGATTTTACGCTGGATACTGAACAGGTCAGATTATACAGGAAGGTCAACCTGTTTTTGAAGTGGTTCTGCGGCCGGCAGCATTCGGAAGAAGTTCCTGAAAAACTGAATGTCCTGCTTTCTGAAATTACAGAAGAGCTTCAGCATAAGGAGCCTGTGGACCGGCATATTCTTACCAAGATGATAGGGTGGGAGAAAAAATATTCCCAATCTTTTACATTAGGACCTGTCAGCCTTGAACTCAGGACTGGAGAAATAACAGGTCTGGTAGGGGAAAACGGAAACGGAAAAACCACTCTTCTGCGCTCTCTGTGCGGAGAACTGAAATCAGATAAAGGAGAGCTTTATTATCTGTTCCCGTATACAGATACCTATGATCTCCGCTCCAAACTTATTTATATTCCGCAGCGGACTCCTTCATGGAGGGGAAGTCTTATTCAGAACCTTCTGTTTACGGCAGTATCATACGGGTATTCTCCTGAAGAAGCAGTTGAGATTACAGAACTGGTTATTGCAAGACTGGGATTAAGGGAATTCAGGGATTATGCCTGGAAAAATCTCAGCTCAGGATATAAAATGAGGTTTGAACTTGCCAGAATGCTGTTAAGGAGGCCTAAAATTCTGCTCATTGATGAGCCGCTCGCCAATCTGGATATTATTGCCCAGCAAACTGTTCTGGAGGATCTCAGACAGATTGCAGATTCACCGTTCCGTCCTTTGGCAGTAGTTCTCAGTTCACAGCAGCTGTATGAAGTAGAGAAAAATTCCGGTCAGATTATCTTTCTGAAAAAAGGAAGACAGCAGAATCTGGATGCGCACGAAGCCGGATCTCTTATTATAGAATTCGAAACTGATGAAGGGATTGCAGAACTTAAGCGTAAGCTCTCTATGCTGCCGATGCATTCTCTTGAGCAGAACGGAAGTACATTTATAGCCACTTTTAACGGAGATATGAAAAGAGAAGATTTTATAAAATTTTCTTTGGACCAGGAAATTAATCTGGTTTATTTCCGTGATATTTCAAAATCAAGCCGGGTTTTCTTTTTAAAATAGATCTTATGTTGAAAAAATTTGATACTCAATTACTGCTTCGGTTTCCATTGTTGTGGAATACCAGATTTCCTTATATGATGATTGTGGGAATACTGTTTCATATACTGGCATTTCTGGCTGGCTTCTGGTTTAATGATTTTGGAAAAGATCTTTATCATAAAGAGGTTTATTTTTATAAAAACAGAGATCTTACAGCATTGGGAATTGGGATTACAGGAAGTGTTATTGTTCTTGTATGGTTTCTGTTTTATATCAGGAATAATGGTTTCAAATCATTTTACCCTAAAAAGAAAGACGGTCTTTTTAAAGAATGGCTGATTGTACTGGGAATTCTCGTGTTTTTTTCAATGGCCTTTTTCTCTGTAAATTATGGGAGCAGATATGCGGCAAGAACTGTTTTTTCGACAGAGAAGCTGAACCGGAATGCTGAAATTACCTATAAAGGCAGACTGCTGATGCTTAATGACGAATACAATAAGGAAAGGCAGCCCGAAAGTTCCTATATAGATCCTGTTGATTCTGTATATCATACCATTGACAGTGAGTTTTTTAAATATAAAGACAAAGAGTATCCCTGGAAAAGTATGATAGCCAATCAGGACGGGGAAACATTTTACTATGATAACAAATTAGATTCCGTATATACAGATGAGGTCAGACAGCTCTTTTATAAAAATGATTCTGTCAGGCTGCGAAAAATCCTGGATCAATATTCTGGTCTGCTTAAAGAACACCATTTGGAAACCAATGTAACCCCTGCATTGTGGTTTAAATATTTTTATAATAAGGAATTTGTTTCTGATGTTTTCATTGGTGACAGAAGAGGGAATGCCTATGATCTTCCTGAATACCCTCACGATAAAAAAGGACTTTATGCAGACTCCTATATCCTGAAAGAGTATTATGGCAACCTGATAATAGCGAGAGATGTTAAAGTATTGGATGATGATGTTTTTCTGGCATTGCTGTATCTGGCGGTTGCCCTATCAATGGTTGTGATTACATTCAGGGTATCTTCTCTTCTGCAATGGTTTATTTCTGTTGTAACGTTTATTTTACTGATCATCATCAATACCGCTTTGCTGGGATTTATTAGCGACCGTGTTGTAGGTTTTCAGATTTTTTTGATAGCTTTGCTCGCGGAATTAATTGTTTTCCTGTTGCTTGCTTTAATGAGCAGATACAGGAAAAACCTGTCATCAATAGCATTAAATGTAATTATTTTAGGCTTTACTTTCATAATCCCCTCCGTAATAGCTGTGTTTCGCAATGCATTTTGGAGTATGCGGTCACACCAGTTTGGTTTTTATACTGAAAGTGAATCCTATACGTTAGATCGTTTTTTTAGTGATGCAGCAGCAGGAAATCTTATTTTGACAGGGATTGTGATGCTTCTTTTATTAAGATGGGTACGCAGCCGAAAAGCACTTCCGGGTAACTGAGAAATATGGAACTTAAAGAAAAACAGAAAAAAATACTAGACGTAGCCGTAGAACTTTTCAAGGAGAAAGGGTATATGGGAAGCTCGGTAAGAGATCTGGCTACGAAACTCAATATTAAAGCGGCATCTTTATATGCCCATATCCGTTCCAAAGAAGAAATTCTGGAATGGATATGTTTTGGTATTGCCCGGGAATTTTTTGATGAACTTCAGAAAGTGAAAAATACGGAAGCTGCCCCAAAGGAAAAGCTGAACCTGTTTATTGATAAACATCTGTCCGTAGTACTTAAAAACCGTGATGTTACCCACATTTATTCCAATGAATGGAAGCACCTTGAAGACAGGCTGCCGGAGTTTGTAGAACTCCGGAAAAATTATCAGCAGGAAGTGGAAGAACTGATTTCTGAGATTTATCGGGCTGAGGAATGGGAACTTAAATCACCATCTTTTACCACAAGATTCATCCTTCATACTTTAAATAACTCTTACTTCTGGTTCAAAAGAAACAGCGATTCCACGGATGAAATTACTGAGGAAATCAGAGATAAAATCCTTTTTGGTCTGCTCGGAAACCAGAAATATTGATGGAGTGCATTTTTGAACAGTAATTTTCACAGAATAGCTTTTATAATACCTGCAGATAGTAAACACATCGTTATAGGACCGCTTCATCGAATCAACGGAGTTGATTTTACCTCTTTGCTCCCTCTAAATCAGCATTACCTGTCAACGAACTTTGCGTTTAAAAAAAACATAAATACAAATTTCCCACAGATTGTACGGATTTCACCGATTTTATGATTTTAATTCTCGCGGATCCGGCAGATTGAGCAGATTTTTTAGAAGGTCTGATCTCGTTATGTTAAAAATAAGGAGAACCGTTATAATTCAGTACAATTATACTTTCCATCTTCTTGCTCCCGGCTTCCATCCTTATCTCATCAGAATTTCAGTTATTTAGAATTGTTCAAAATATGACGAAAGTCATAAAAATTTTGTCAGATGGCAAAATCTTTTTAAATTTACACCTAACAAATGTTAGTTAGTTAAGGTATGGATTTTTCAGTTGAATATTTGAAGCTCGACCAGTTGAGACAGCTTCAGTCTGACCGGTTGGCGGCTTTAGTCACCTATCTTGCAGAGCGATCAGAATTTTATAGAAGAAAGTTTAATGAATCGGGAATTGCTCCGGAAGAGATAAGGTCGATAGAAGATATTGCGAAACTTCCGATTACTTACAAACAGGATCTGAGAGATCACTATCCGTTCGGATTGTTTACCGTTCCGAAAAACGAGCTGCAGAGAATTCACTGTTCAAGCGGAACAACCGGAAAACCAACGGTGGTGGGCTACACCAAAGAAGATGTAGATCTTTTCAGTGAAGTCGTGGCAAGATCATTGAGTGCTGCCGGTGCCAGACCTGGAATGCAGCTGCACAATGCCTACGGATACGGAATTTTTACCGGAGGACTGGGACTTCATTACGGAGCTGAAAAATTAGGAATGAGCGTTCTTCCGATTTCCGGAGGAATGACAGCAAGACAGGTAGATCTGATCATGGATTTCAAACCGGAAGTGATCTGCTGCTCACCATCCTATGCACTGACGATTGCCGATGAATTTGCCAACAGAGGTATTTCTGCGGAAGAAATCAGTCTGAAATATGCGGTTTTAGGCTCTGAGCCGTGGACGGAAATTATCAGAGGACATATTGAAGAAAGATTGGGTCTTCACGCCACGAATATTTACGGGTTAAGCGAAATTATCGGTCCCGGGGTTTCCATGGAAGACTTTGAGGAAAAAGGAGGTTCCTATATCTGGGAAGATCATTTCTATCCGGAAATTTTAGATCCGGTTACCAAGCAGCCGGTTCCTTTCGGGGAAGAAGGGGTTTTGGTAATTACTACATTAACAAAAAAAGCAATGCCGCTTTTACGTTACTGGACCAATGATATCACCAGCCTGTATTACGATGAAAACGGTAGAAGAAGCATGGTGAAAATGAGACCGATCAAAGGAAGAGCAGACGATATGCTGATCGTAAGAGGGGTAAATGTTTATCCGAGCCAGATTGAAGAAGCCTTTTCCCATGTAAAAGGAGTGGTCCCGAATTATTACCTGACACCCATTGAAAAAGAACAGATGTGTGTAGCCCTGGATATTGATGTGGAAATAGGAGATGAATGGGTGAAAGAACAGAAAATACTGGCCGGTACCGATGATTATTTTAATTTTGTCGGAAACTTTGGAAAAATCATAGAAAACGAAATAAAAAAACGCGTAGGAATCACCACAAAAGTAAAAATTCACACACAGGACAGCTTACCCAAGTGTGAAGGCGGAAAAATTAATAGAATACTTAAAAAATAATGAATTCATTTTATAAACTTAAGACTGTAAAAGTTCAGAAAGATACTCCCGAGGCAGTAAATGTAGCGGTAGAAATCCCTGAAGAGCTGAAAGATAAATTCAGGTTCAAGCAGGGGCAGTATCTTAATTTCCGGATGATGATCAACGGGAATGAAGAAAGACGTTCTTATTCCATCTGCAATGCTCCGAGCGAGAAAAGCAATACACTGGAAGTATTGGTGAAGCTCCTGGAAGGCGGTAAAGTTTCAGGATATTTCAACGAACATCTTCATATGGATGAGCTTCTGGAAGTAATGCCTCCGATGGGAGGTTTCAATACCTCTTATCATCCTACGAACGTAAAAACCTATGTTGGTTTGGCAGCGGGAAGCGGAATCAGTCCGGTTTTATCAAATATTAAAGAAAGTCTTTATCAGGAGCCTAACAGCAACGCTTATCTTTTTTACAGCAACAGAAGCATGAATCATGTGATGAAAAGAGCGGAGATCGATAAGCTGGTAGAACACTTCAACGGAAGACTTAAAGTAATCTATCTGGTAAGCCGCGAAAAGCACGAAGATCCTGTATTTGAAGGACGTATTTCTGCGGAAAAACTGGAGCAGCTGTTTGAAAGATACGCAGATATTGATGTTAAAGAAGCAACTTATTTCATCTGCGGACCTGCAGAAATGATCAAAGGAATCGCCGATTATTTAAAGAAAGATAAAAAAGTACCTGCCATTCAGGTCTTGTTTGAATACTTCACGGCTCCTGATGAAGAAAATTCTGAGGAAATGAGTGAAGAGTTTAAGGCGATTGCCAATATTGAAAGTATGGTAACGGTTATCATCGATGATGATGAATATTCGTTCCACTTAAATTCCAAAAAAGAGAGTATCTTAGATAAGGCATTGAAAGACCAGCTTCCGGTTCCTTTCGCATGTAAAGGAGGCGTGTGCTGTACGTGTAAAGCGCAGGTTCTGGAAGGAGAAGTATTCATGGAGAAAAACTACGCGCTTACCGAAGAAGAAGTGGCCAGAGGTTATGTTCTGACCTGTCAGTGTCACCCGACAACGAATGTGGTGATGCTTAATTATGATGTTTAAAAATTAATGTAACAATGTAACAATTTACCAGTGTAACAATCATTGGTACATTGTTAGACTGATACATTGCTAAATTGAAAAAATTATGGACTTAGAAAAATTTGTTCAATACGTTCACGAAGAAAATAAAGTAGAACCAAAAGATGTAATGCCTGATGATTACAGGAAATTATTGGTTCGTCAGATTTCACAGCACGCCCATTCTGAAATTGTCGGGATGCTGCCGGAAGCCAACTGGATTTCAAGAGCCCCTTCATTGAGGAGAAAAATGGCGCTTTTGGCTAAAGTTCAGGATGAAGCAGGACATGGTTTATACCTTTATTCTGCAACAGAAACATTAGGAGACGGAAGCATCAGAGCAGACAGAGATGCTACCTATGACGATATGCTGGAAGGAAAAGCAAAATACTCAAGTATTTTCAATTACCCTACCTTGAGCTGGGCAGATATAGGAGCGATCGGCTGGCTGGTAGACGGTGCTGCTATTATGAACCAGGTAATGCTGATGGGGAACTCTTATGGACCGTATTCAAGAGCAATGGTGAAGATCTGTAAAGAAGAATCATTTCACCAGAGACAGGGATATGAAATTCTGATGGCGCTTTGCCGTGGTACCAAACAGCAGAAAGAAATGGCCCAGGCTTCATTGAACCGTTTCTGGTGGCCGGCTCTGATGATGTTTGGCCCGAATGATGACAGTTCGCCCAACTCTAAAATCTCTATGAATTACAGAGTTAAAAGAGAAAGTAATGACAGTCTTCGTCAGAGATTTATTGATGTTACCGTTTCTCAGGCTGAATTCTTAGGATTAACTATTCCTGATAAAGACCTGAAATGGAATGAAGAAAGACAGCATTATGATTTCGGAGAGCTTCCGTGGGATGAATTCATGGCAATCTTAAAAGGAAACGGTCCCTGTAATAAAAAGCGTATTGAAACGAAGAGAAAAGCTCAAAGAGAAAATTCCTGGGTAAAAGAAGCGGCGATAGCTTTTGCAGAAAAACAACAAAAAGAAGTAATATAATAATGTAACAATATACCAATGTAAAAATGTAACAATCATTGTCATGCTGAGCTTGCCGAAGCATTTCATTGGTAAAATGGTACATTGATACATTGTTAAATTAATTTGACTATGGCAAATTTAGATATGTGGGAAGTGTTTATTCAGACTAAACCGGGATTATCCCACAAACATGTTGGAATTGTACAGGCGCCAACAGCAGAAATGGCTTTACAGAACGCAAGAGACGTTTATACAAGAAGAAAAGAAGGAACTTCTGTTTGGGTAGTTCCAAGTAAATATATTGTGACTTCAGAGGGAGTGGATAAAGAAGCATTCTTCGATCCTGCTGACGATAAACTATACCGTCACCCCACTTTCTACGAAATTCCTAACGACGTAAAAAATATGTAATAAGAATAAGACCTGGAGATAATAGACAAATAGATAAAAGACTTTAAGGTCCGCCTATCTATTTTCTATCCATCTATTATCTATCCGTCTTTAAATTGAAAAACAATGAACCCATTATATAATTATTTATTAAAACTGGCAGACGACAGCTTCATTATGGGGCAGCGTTTGTCTGCGTGGTGCGGTGAAGGTCCTTACCTGGAAGAAGATATTGCATTGACCAATATTGCATTGGATGAATTGGGACAGGCTAATAACTTCTACGTGTATGCTTCAAGAGTCATTGATAATGGTAAAAGTGAAGATGATATTGCCTTTTTAAGATATGAGCACGAATATATCAATGCTCACTGGACAGAGCTTCCCAATGAAGATTATGCACAGACCATCCTTAAAGTATATGTGTTTTCCGTATATCAGAAACTGATGTATGAAGCATTGTCAAATTCTGCGAACGAAGAACTTTCTGCAATTGCCCAGAAATCACTGAAAGAAGTAAAATACCACTATACCCACGCTTCTTCCTGGATGAAGATCTTTGCTCAGGGAACAGAAGAAAGCCGTACCCGTTTAGAGAATGCTATTGAAAATATCTGGGAGTACACCAAAGGACTTTTTGCCAAATCAGAAGGTGAAGACGATCTTGCTGTATTGAATATCGTTCCGAATGTTGATGAACTATACAAAGAATTTATTGCCATTACAGAAAAAGATTTCCAGAATTTCGGATTAGAATATCCAACCAATCCGTTCATGCAGCCGAAATCAAGAACAGGGTATCATACAGAATACTTCGGGTATATCCTTTGTGAGCTTCAGTATATGCAGAGAGCATATCCGGGGTGTACGTGGTAGAAAATGTCAGATTGATGTATCAGTATAACAATGTAGCAATCATTGGTACCTGTTATACTGCTGAATTGTTAAATCGAAGAAATTGAACAGCTTACTAGATTTATTAAAAACAATCCCGGATCCGGAAATCCCGGTCATCGATATTGTGGAATTGGGAATCGTAAGAGATGCACAGATTACAGGAGAAAACACCTGTGAAGTGATCATTACGCCTACCTATTCTGCGTGTCCTGCTATGTTCACCATTGAAGAGGACATTATCAAAATGATGAAGGAAAACGGCTGGGATGCGAAGGTGGTAACCAAAATGTTTCCCATCTGGACAACAGACTGGTTAACGGATGAAGCAAGAGAAAAACTCCGTGCCTACGGAATTACACCTCCGGAAAAAGGAGCGGATGAACATCACATCGGGAAACCTAAGAAATGCCCGAGATGCGGTTCAGAGCATACCAAACAGATCAGCAGGTTCGGGTCTACTCTGTGTAAGGCATCTTATCAGTGTTTAGACTGCCTGGAGCCGTTTGATTATTTTAAATGTCATTAAAATTAATTTAGCAACGTATCAATGTAGCAGTTTACCAATATGTTCAGTATGACATTATAATTCTTGTATTGTTAGAATGGTAAATTGTTACATTATGAGTAAATTAGTACGTTGTTAAATAATAAAATTAAAAACTATGTATACACAACTCGATATCGAAACGCATTTTGACGGGAAGCTCAAAATAGCCTACCTCAATCAGCCTGAAACAATGAATGCTCTTACAAAGCCGTCTTTATCAGATCTGAAAGATTTTATTAAAGAATGCAGCGAAGATGAAACCGTAAGATGTGTTGCCATTTCAGGAAGAGGAAGAGCTTTCTGCTCAGGACAGAACCTGGATGATGCTTTTGTACAAGGAAACGAGCATCGGGACAATGATATTATCAGAAAAATCGTAGTAGACTACTACAATCCTTTAGTGATGGAAGTCACCCGTTGTAAAAAACCGGTAGTTGCTCTGGTAAACGGTCCTGCGGTAGGAGCAGGAGCTATGCTGGCCCTGATCTGTGATTTTGTACTGGCAAACAACAAAGCGTATTTTTCACAGGCATTCTCCAATATCGGATTAATCCCTGATACAGGAGGAACCTATTTCTTACCGAAACTTTTAGGTAGACAATTGGCTAATTATCTGGCTTTTACAGGAAAGAAACTATCAGCGGAAGAATCCAGATCGTATGGTCTTGTGGCAGAAGTGTTTACAGAAGAAGAATTTGCTCCGAAATCAATGGAGATCCTTGAAAAAATGGCCAATATGCCAACTGCAGCGATCAAATTAACTAAGAAAGCGTTTGCAAACTCTTACACCAATACCCTGAAAGAGCAGCTTGAATTAGAAGGAGATCTTCAGCAGGAAGCCGCAGAAACAGAAGACTTCATAGAAGGAGTCAATGCATTTTTACAGAAAAGAAAACCTGATTATAAAGGAAAATAAAATTAAATTAATATAACAATTGATCAATGTAACAATTTACCAATAATCATAAAGCTGCGGCAGAAATCCAATTTTTGACAAAATTGTTACATTGGTAAACTGATGCATTGTTACATTATTTTTAAAATATGAATATCGGAATTATCGGTGCAGGAACTATGGGTGTAGGAATTGCCCAGGTAGCTGCAACAGCGGGATGCAGAGTTGTGTTATTTGATGCCAATGCCCCGCAGATTGATAAAGCGCTAGCAGGCCTGGAAAAGACCCTTCAGAAACTGTCTGAAAAAGGTAAAATCTCCCGGGAAAAAGCCGCAGAAATCAGAAATAATATCGTTAAAGGTGAGGCGCTTCAGGATTTAAAAGATTCAGATCTTGTTATTGAAGCCATCATCGAAAACAAAGAAATCAAAACCAAAGTATTCACAGAACTTGAAACCTATGTTTCAGAAAGCTGTGTCATCAGTTCCAATACCTCTTCCATCTCTATCACCTCTCTGGGTGCAGAACTAAAGAAGCCGGAGCGTTTCATCGGAATTCACTTTTTCAATCCGGCACCTCTGATGCCTTTAGTGGAAATTATCCCATCCTTACTGACCGAAAAAACATTAGCGGAAAAAATGTATATCCTTATGAAAGATTGGGGGAAAACACCGGTTATTGCTAAAGATATTCCGGGATTCATCGTGAACAGGATCGCCCGTCCATACTATGGAGAAGCATTAAGAATTGTGGAGGAAAATATTGCCGCTCCTGAACAGGTAGATGAAGCTATGAAAACCCTCGGAAACTTCAAAATGGGGCCGTTTGAATTAATGGATCTTATCGGGGTTGATGTCAATTTTGCAGTAACTACCACAGTTTACAAAGATTATTTCTATGATCCTAAGTATAAGCCGTCTTTGCTTCAGCAGAGAATGTCTGAAGCCAAACTTCACGGCAGGAAAACCGGAAAAGGCTTTTATGATTACAGTGAAGGAGATTCGACGGCCAGAGAGAGTCAAAATTCGGTTGCAGAGAAAAATGATGCATTATACCAGCAGATCTTTCTGAGAATTATTTCAATGCTGATTAATGAAGCCGTTGAAGCTAAAAGATTAGGGGTAGCTAATGATGAGGATATCGAACTGGCCATGCAGAAAGGAGTCAACTATCCGAAAGGATTATTAGATTGGGGAAAAGAGATCGGATACGCAAAAATTTCAGAAACACTGCAGAATCTTTACGGAGAATATCAGGAAGAAAGATACAGACAAAGCCCTTTATTGAGGAAATTATAAATACTGTTAGCTGATTTATTTGAAATGAGCAGGTCAAGAAAGAAAACACCCATAACGGGAACTACTACTGCTGTGACAGAAAAAGAGAATAAAAGAGAAGCTAACCGGAAATTGAGAAGACTGAACAGGATCAAAATTCATAAGAAAGAGTATGATTTCTTTCAGTTAAGAGAAATATCGGATGTCTGGGGATTTGACAAGGATGGTAAAAAATACCTGAAAGCACCGGATAAAAAGGATTTAAGGAAGTAAAAGGTTAAGAGATCAATATTTTCATGAATATAGAAGAATTCAAAACTGAACTGGAAACAAGGCTTATCATCGAAAAAGAGTACCTGATTCAGGAGATATCTTCAGTAGATCATGAGGAAAAGCTTGAATTATTAGGAATATTTAACGGAAAATACAGGGACCTGATCAGAAGACTGGCAGGTGAGGAAGGTATCGACCTGAATGCTCCTTTCCAGTCTGAAGCCCCGTCTGAATCGGAAAACCTTACCTACGAACAGATTATTCTCGGCAAAACCATGAGTGTTTACGATAGATTATCTGATGAATTATATGAAGAAATAACAAACGTATGACAGAAATGAACCCAAGACAGGTAGCAGATTATATGCTCAATCAGGACTATTTTTCCCAGTGGATGAATATCAGCCTGATTGAAGTGAAAGAAAATTACTGTCTGATAGAAATGCCCGTCAAAAAAGAAATGATCAACGGGCTGAAAACAGTACACGGAGGGGTAACTTTTGCTTTTGCAGATTCTGCTCTGGCCTTTTCCTCCAACAATACCGGAGATGCAGCGGTTGCATTAAACTGTATCATCAATTTTACCAAAGCCGGAAAAGAAGGTGATATCTTCAGGGCAGAAAGTGTTCTGGTAAATGATACCAGAAAAACAGCTGTTTACGATATTAAGATCACCAACCAGAATAACGAGTTGATCGCAAAATTCGTAGGAACAGTATATAAAATAGGAAAAAAAGTAACTGAACTATAAGTTCAATGTAATAATATACCAGTATAACAATGTACCAATAATAAAAGAAAATTTGTTATAGCAAACAACTATTACGTTCCGGAACAAGTATAGGTGCAAATGCTTTTGAGGCACAAAATCCTCACAGTAAGAATGATTTTGTAAATAAAATTAAAATTGCAGCTAAAGAATTAGAAGAAACCAAATATTGGCTATATCTGTGTAAGAATTCTAAAACTTATCCTTTTGAAGAAAAATTAGAAGTTCAAATTACAGAGATTGGAAAGATAATATATAAAATATTAAGTACAAGTTTAAATAAAAATCAATCAATCTAGTATTGTTACCCTGTTACATTGCTAAATTGTTATATTAAAATAATTATGAACAACGTATACATCATAGACTATGTCAGAACTCCCATCTCAAAACTGCAGGGAGGTTTATCAGAAATAAGGGCCGATGACCTCGCGGCCATTGTAATTAAAGAAATCGTAGCCAGAAATCCCGAAGTTCCTGCTGAAGAAATTGAAGATGTGATCTTCGGATGTGCCAACCAGGCGGGAGAAGATAACAGAAACGTAGCCAGAATGGGACTTTTACTGGCTGGTCTTCCTTATAAGATAGGAGGTGAAACTGTTAACAGGCTCTGCGCCTCCGGAATGTCGGCCGTAGCCAATGCATTCCGTTCTGTTGCAGCCGGAGAAGGAGAACTTTATATTGCAGGAGGAGTAGAGCATATGACACGTTCGCCGTATGTAATGTCAAAACCAAGTGCAGCTTTCGGAAGAGACAGCCAGATGTTCGATACCACGTTCGGGTGGCGTTTCATCAATCCGAAAATGAAAGAAATGTACGGAGTTGACGGAATGGGAGAAACTGCGGAAAACCTTGCAGATATTCATCAGATCAGCAGAGAAGATCAGGATCAGTTTGCCCTTTGGTCCCAGCAGAAAGCATCAAAAGCTCAGGAAAGCGGAAGACTGGCAGAAGAAATTGTTAAAGTGGAAATTCCACAGAGAAAAGGAGATCCGATTGTTTTTGAAAAAGATGAATTTATCAAACCTTCATCATCTATGGAAGGTCTGGCAAAACTTCGTCCGGCATTCAGAAAAGACGGAACTGTAACTGCCGGAAATGCTTCCGGAATGAATGACGGAGCAGCAGCGCTAATCCTTGCAAGCGAAGAGGCCGTGAAAAAATACGGATTAAAACCAAAAGCTAAGATTCTGGGATCATCCGTAGCCGGTGTAGAGCCGAGAATTATGGGGATAGGACCTGTGGAAGCCACACAGAAATTACTGAAAAGACTCAACCTGTCTTTAGAAGATATGGATATCATCGAACTGAACGAAGCGTTTGCGGCCCAGGCATTAGCCGTAACAAGAAGCTTAGGTTTAAAAGATGACGACGCAAGGATAAACCCGAACGGAGGAGCTATTGCCATCGGACATCCTCTGGGTGTTTCAGGAGCAAGAATTGTAGGTTCTGCCGCCATAGAACTTCAGAAACAGGATAAAAAATACGCATTGTGTACCCTTTGTATCGGTGTAGGGCAGGGATATGCAATGGTGATTGAAAAAGTATAATTTTTTCAATAATGTAACAATATAACAGTTTACCAATATAACAATATTCATCTATTGCTAGAATGTTACATTGTTAAATAGGTACATTAATTTAAATTTTATGAACATCTATTCATACCACGGCATACGCCCCGTTATAAAACCATCAGCCTACATCCATCCGCAGGCTGTAATCATTGGAAATGTAGAAATTGGTGAAGAGGTCTATATCGGGCCTAACGCAGTGATTCGCGGAGACTGGGGAAAGATTATCATTAAAGACGGAGCCAATGTTCAGGAAAACTGTACCCTTCATGTATTTCCGAATATAGAAACCATTCTTGAAGAATCCGCGCATATCGGACACGGAGCCATTATTCATTCCGGACATATCGGAAAGAACTGCCTCGTAGGGATGAATTCCGTAGTGATGGATAAAGCGGTTATCGGAGACGAATGTATCATCGGTGCCCTGGCCTTTGTTCCCGCTAATTTTAAATGTGAGCCTAGAAAACTGATCGTAGGAAGCCCGGCAAAGATCATCCGTGACGTTTCTGATGAAATGATCCGCTGGAAAACAGAAGGTACAAAACTGTATCAGGAACTGGCAAGAGAGGGCAGAGAAGCCATACTTCCATGTGAACCTTTTACAGAATATGTGCAGCAGATCCCTACAAAAGTTGTTGATTACAGCATTTGGGATGATGTGAAGTAGCTGGGTGTAAATCTAAACCTAACAGGTTTCCAAAACCTGTTAGGTTTCAAAAAATAAAGCACCGGAAAAAAATGATCAGAAAATTTTAAATTTGAAGAAATCCGTCATATTTTTTCCCCGGCTGAAGAGTCCAAAACTATCTTTCATGGACCTTCAAATAGGGAATATGTGAAGTAGCTGGGTGTAAATCTAAACCTGTCAGGTTTCAACAAATAAAGAATCAGATAAAAAATGATCAATACAGAAAATTTTGAATTTGAAGGAGTCTATCATATTTTTTCCCATGTTAATGGGACGGAAAATATTTTTCGTGAAACTTTAAACTATCGATATTTTCTGGAAAAATTAGAGAAATATATTCTTCCTCTAGCTGATATCTATGCTTACTGTCTTTTGCCCAATCATTTTCATTTATTATTAAGATTTAAAAACTTTGATGATATGAATAATGAAAATGAACACCAGTTTTTAATGAAACCTTTCAGTGATTTGCTGAATGCTTATGCAAAAGCTTATAATAAGATGTATAACAGAAAAGGGGCACTTTTTATGGATGTAGAGTAGTAGTAAACAATGTATCGGATTTATAAATTTTATATATGATAAAAAAAGCTTTTATTTTTTGCAGTATTCTTTGGGCTGTAAATTTTATGATGTTGGGGCAGACTGCAACAGTAAAACCGCTCACCATAGGAGAAGTAAGAACATTAAAATCTAAAGTCTTAAACGAAGACAGGATCTTAAATATCTACCTTCCTCAGAATTTTGATAAAACAAAATCATATCCGGTGATCTATCTTTTGGATGGCTCAATGAATGAGGATTTTATGCACGTTTCAGGATTGGTTCAGTTTTTCAACCTGATGTATGCTATGCCCGAAACCATTGTTGTTGGGATCGCAAACATAGATAGAAAGAGAGATTTTACCTTTCACACGGATTTAAAAGATCTTCAGAAAGATTATCCTACAACAGGACATTCGGATCAGTTCATCAGTTTTCTGGAAAAAGAACTGAAACCTTATATCGAAAGCCAGTATAAAACAACAGATAAATATCTCTTCGGACAGTCATTGGGAGGTCTTCTGGCTACGGAAATTCTGGTAAAGAAACCGGAAATGTTTGATCATTATTTTATCATCAGCCCGAGCTTATGGTGGGATGACCAGAGTCTTCTGAAATTGGCTCCCCCAATGTTGGCAAAATCGGGTGATAAAAAGAAATTTGTCTATGTTTCAGTAGGAAAAGATGAACACCCTGTGATGGTAAAAGACGCAGGAGATCTCTATGATATTCTGAAAAAAACAGGAAAGAAAAACTGGACAGTGGAATACAAATTAATGGAAACGGATAATCACGCTACGATTTTACATAGAAGCCTGTATGAAGGGCTGGTAAAGATATTTCCGTATAAAGAGCCTAAATAATAATCCTAAGATATGAGATACCTTTTCATTGCAGCTTTTATTTCAATAGGATTAACCGGTCAGAAAACTGAAGTAAAACCTATTAATACAGAACTTAAAAAAGAACTGGCACAAATCTATAAAGATGACCAGATCTACCGTGAACTGATGACTCCGATTACTCCTGAACGACGAAAAGAAATTATGGCGGAGAAAAATCTTACCCAGGCTGATATGGGAGCAGCACTGCCCAAACTTATGGATGAACAGGACCGTAAGAACCTTGCTAAGGTGGAAAAGATCATCAGAGAATATGGTTATCCGGGAAAATCATTAGTAGGAGAGCCTGAAAATAAAGCTGCCTGGTATGTGATACAGCATTCGACGGAAATTGAAAAATTCTTCCCGATGATCAAAAAAGCGGCTGAAGAAAAAGAACTGCCCTTCAGACTGTATGCCATGATGCTGGACAGAAAACTGATGCAGGAAAATAAAGAACAGATCTACGGAACACAGGCCCGCTCCTATACTGTAACCAAAGATGGAAAAGAGGAATTCGTATGGTTAATCTGGCCAATAAAAAATCCAGGCAAAGTTAATAAACTCAGAAAGGAAGCCGGAATTGGCGGAACAGTAGAGGAATATGCAAAAGATCTTACAGGAGGAGAATATAAAAAATATACATTAAAAGAAGCCCTGAAGCTTACGAAAGGTCAATGAGAAATTTCCTGAAAAAATATTGGGTTCTGATATTGGTTGCAGCGGTTGCAGTCAATTTTTTAGGTTTTTACCTGATTAAAGAATCAATAGGTATTTCGGATGCATTGGAGCATGTAGATTCGGAGAAGGTTATACAAAAATTAAAACAGAAAGATTTTTTCTATACCCTTTTGATAGATGCCATCCTGATCCTGGACTTCTCACTTATCCTTTTTATTCCTTATCTGGTGATCAGGAATCTGATTAAAAATAAAAACAGAAAATATAATAAGTAAAAAATCATATGGAAAAACTGAAAAACTATATCTACGGCGAATGGATAGAAGGTGCCGGAAACGGAGTTCCCTTATACAATGCCGTTACCGGTGAGCAGGTCGCTGTTTCAGATACCGAAGGACTTAATTTTGAACAGGCCCTGGACTATGGAAGAACAGTAGGATACAGAAACCTTTCTTCCATGACCTTCTACGACAGAGGAGAAATGCTGAAGAAAGTCGCCCTTTACCTTTTAGAAAGAAAGAAAAAATATTATGACCTTTCCTACAAAACAGGAGCTACTCATGTAGATTCATGGGTGGATATTGAAGGAGGTTTCGGAACTTTCTTCACCTATTCAGGGCTGGCCAAGAGAATGCTTCCGAATACACCGTTCTGGGTGGATGGAGATACTCAGAAAATTTCTGCTAACGGAACTTTCCTGGGAACCCATATCCTTACACCGAGTGAAGGAGTATCCGTACAGATCAACGCTTACAACTTTCCCGTGTGGGGAATGCTGGAAAAACTGTCCACTTCATTGCTGGCAGGAGTTCCTTCCATCGTTAAGCCCTCCCCATTCGGTTCATACCTTACCAATGCAGTATTCCAGGATATGATCGAAAGCGGTATTCTTCCGGAAGGAGCCATACAGCTGGTGTGCGGAGAACCGGGAAATATCCTTGATTATGTTCAGGACGGAGATTCCGTTTTGTTTACAGGATCTGCATCCACAGGTAGAAAACTGAAATCACTGCCTTCAGTGGCAGGAAATGCAGTCCGTTTCAATATGGAAGCAGATTCTCTGAACTGTTCCATCCTCGGATTGGATGCAAAGCCGGGAACTCCTGAATTCGACCTGTTCATCAAGGAAGTACGCAACGAAATGACCACCAAAGCAGGACAGAAATGTACGGCAATCAGAAGAATTATCGTTCCTGAACATTTGATCGGAGACGTTCAGAATGCTTTATCTAAAGCCCTGGATCAGACCAAAATCGGAAGCCCGCTGAGCAGAGAAACCAGAATGGGTTCATTAGTAGGAAAACAACAGTATGATGAGGTACTGAGAAAAGTAAATATGCTGAAAGCAGAAACAGAACTGGTATACGATGGAAAACATGAGCTGGTAGATGCCGATTACGAAAAAGGAGCATTCATGAGCCCGAAACTCTTCCTGAACGATAAGCCGTTTGAGAAAAATATCTCTCATGATGTAGAAGCTTTCGGACCTGTTTCCACGCTGATGCCGTACAGAGATGCAGAAGAAGCGGCAGCCCTGGCAAAAAGAGGCAAAGGAAGTCTGGTAGGATCTATCATCTCTCACGATGAGAACTTTATTGCAGAAACTTCATGGAAAATGGCTTCCCAGCACGGCAGAATCTTTGTACTGAACAGAGACAGTGCCAAAGAAAGTACCGGTCACGGCTCGCCACTTCCTACACTTATGCATGGAGGTCCGGGAAGAGCCGGTGGAGGCGAAGAAATGGGCGGGCTGAACGGCCTTCACTTCTTCTTACAGAAAACAGCCATTCAGGGGTCTCCGGACGTACTGAAAGCCATTACCAAAATTTATCAGCAGGGAGCAGAAAAGAAATTCTCAGACAAACATCCGTTCCGGAAATACTTTGAAGAAGTAGAAGTAGGAGACTCCCTGGAAACAGCTGGAAGAACAGTTACAGAAGCCGACATTGTGAACTTCTCCAACGTTTCATGGGATCATTTCTATGCCCATACCGATGCTACAAGTTTAACAGGAACTATTTTCGATAAAACCGTAGCCCACGGATATTTCATCCTTTCCGCGGCGGCAGGACTGTTTGTTTCCGGTAAAAAAGGTCCGGTTATTGCCAACTACGGACTGGAAGACTGCAGTTTCTTCAAACCGGTATATGCCGGAGATACCATCACCGTATACCTTACGGCAAAAGAAAAAATCAACAGAGGGGTAAAAGGAAGAAATATCCCTTCAGGAGTCGTTAAATGGCTGGTAGAAGTCGTGAACCAGAGAGACGAGATCGTTTGTGTGGCAACCATTCTTACATTGGTGGCGAAACAGTCTCCTTTCATCGATCTGAATGTGAAGAATCTTCAGAAAATCCTGAACGGTTTAACGGAAAATACTCCGGCATTATGGGGTAAAATGTCTCCACAGCAGATGATCGAGCATCTGGAACAGGGTGTTTTGGTAAGCTTGGGAGAACCGGAAGCCGAAAAATGTTTCACTCCGGAAGAACATCTTGAAAAATGGCAGGATTCACTATACACCCATAGAAAAATGCCGAAAGATTTTACCGCTCCTTTCCTTCCGCAGGACGGCTCCCTTCCGGAACCTGCTCATAAGAGCCTGGAAAAAGCAAAAGAATCTTTCATCGAAACAATGAAGAGATTTACTGTTTATTACAGAGAAAATCCTCAGGCTGAACATATGAATTTTGTCTTCGGAAAACTCAACAAGGAAATGTGGGAACTGATGCACAAAAAACATTTTACCCATCATTTTGAACAATTCGGATTGATTTAATTCCAACAGAATATCTGATAAAAACAGCAGTTCGTTCCTATCGGACTGCTGTTTTGTTTTATGCATTCTTTTGCGTATTTTTTGCGTTGAAGAAAATTTTACAGATGTATTTTATTTTGCTCGCTGATCTGGCAGATTCAGCAGATTTTTATATTTCTTTAAACCACAAAGTTATGCCACTTGCTGGCTAATTATACGTCCGCTTCATCGAATCAACTCCGTTGATTCCACTCTTTGCACCCTAAAATCAACAGTTTCAAAATTGAAGTCTTTGCGTTTCGAAAAAATATAAAACATCTAAGCTAGTTCTTACAACTTTTTATGCTCCATTTCATCTTTTGCTTTTAAATATCGCAGATACCAGAAAGCCAGAAGAGGCAGCCCAAAAATCTGAAACAGGAAAATAACCAAAGATAAAATCCCCTCAGGTTTATTTTCATTGGCTTTTATCAGGATCTGATTCCCCAGCGGCCCATTGGAAAACACGATGATATTGAAAAGGTTCCATCCGAGATGAAGTCCGATTGGCAGATAAAGTGATTTTGTTACGGCAAAAGCATAAGCGAGCATATACCCGAAAACAGCAGTCATTACAAAAATAATGGCCATTTGAAAAGGATTGCCGAAAGCATTGTAAGAAAACCAGTGATAAACTCCAAAACAGATTGCGGAGAACAAGCATGCTTTCTTTATTCCTAATTTCTCTATGGCAATATACAGCAGAGCGCCCCTGAAAATAAGTTCTTCAAACAACACCGACTTTAAAACCCACCATAATCCCGGCAGTAGTGCCCGGAATGAAATCTGTTGATTCAGCTCCCAGCTGTTATTGGCTGAGATTTTAGACGTTACGTGATAAATAATACAACAGATGGCCGCCAGGAGTATTCCTGCAAATAGCTGGATAATCCTGTTTCGGGAAGGTTTAAATCCCAGAACACTCAGATTTTTTTTCACAATAAACCAAAGCAAAAGCCAGGAAATAATTAATTCAGCAATGATTCCGATCATAGGTTATTTGTTTTAATATCAGAACGTTGCATTCTGATAAAAACAAAATTAATGAAAAATAAGACTTCAAAATCATTTTTATAAAATTATATACGCAGCTAACAGATTAAAAATCTGCGGGGAATTGGCGTTCGGCCAAATAAATTGTATTTTTAGATTTCAAACCCAAACAACACCAAAATAATGAATGAAAGCTGGATGAAACAATGGGAGCAGGTAAAAAATATCCTTGTATCTCCCGTAGATATAGAAAGGTATTTTACTTCAGGCGAAATAATGGAACGGAAAATAGAAGTGATGGATATAGGAAATGTATCATTACCTTCCGGAAAAGTAATCGTAAGAGATCCATTGGTTTATTTAAACGGAAATGAAAGCCCTTATACTGTTGAAGTTCCGAAAGGAGATTTTCCCGTAAAAATAGCGGTAGCCAAACTGGAAGAATGGGGAGACCGTTATGCGGTTGTAAAAGTGGCGTTTACAAAAGAAGAGCCTGTGATTTACAGGGAAGCGTTAACCGGAGCAGAAAATCTTGAGGGAATTCATGAAGGAGATTATTTCGGATTTGCAGTAGATGCAGGATTGGGGTGTATTACCGATGCGGAAGTGGTTCCTTTTGTGGATAAGTTTATTGAAGAACTCGATGTAGATAATATTTATGACGATTATTTTGCCGGGCTGTTTGCAAAAAGCCATCATGATCATCCTGAGAATCAGAGAGAGCTGGGAGACTGGATCAACTGGACGGTTCCGGGAACAGACTATCAGATTCCGATGTTTGCAAGCGGTTTTGGAGATGGCCTATATCCTGTTTATTTTGCTTATGATGCTCAGGAAAAAATCTGTGGACTTTATATTCATTTTATAGATATTGAACTGGAATTCTCCGGAGAAGATGAAGAGAAGGATGACGATTCTGATGTGCCGCCGGATAATTTAGTGTTTTTGAAATAAATTTATGAGTAAGACTTTTGCCGGTAAGGTTATTGAATTTAATGAAAATCTGAAGTTTTCCGGAAAGCTTCCCGAGGGATTTCAGGTATTGAATCCGTACCTGGATAACCCGGAAACTATGGTGGTGATGAAAGAGTTTTACCATAAATATTACAACGATTCATTGCAAAGGAAATTCATCATCGGGATCAATCCGGGCAGGCATGGAGCGGGCGTTACGGGAGTGCCGTTTACCGATACCAAACGGCTGGAATCAGTCTGCGGTATAACCATGAAGTCGGCAAATACCCATGAGGTGTCCTCTGTTTTCATTTATGACATGATTGCAGATTATGGCGGTCCGGAGCGGTTTTACAAAGATATTTATATCAACTCACCGTTTCCGCTGGCAATCGTCCGGAAGACCAAAAACGGCTGGCTGAATGCCAATTATTATGACGACAAAGCCTTGTTTGAGTCAGTAAAAGATTTTATGATCGATTCATTGCAAAAACATATCAGTCTTCATCTGGATACTTCAGAGGTGTTTATCCTGGGCAAAAAAAATGCGGAGTTCATTTCAAAACTCAATAAAGAAGCCGGACTGTTCGGGAAAATGACCGTTCTGGAGCATCCCCGCTATATCCAGCAGTATAAATCCAAAGAAAAACAACTGTACATCGACAAATATATTCTGGCGTTAAAAAACTAAATGCCGGCTTTATGATTTTCTGCTAAATCTAATAACCTATGACCATTTTTCCTGCGGAAGCAAAATTTAAGTACACCTGGCGTACCTATCAGAAGAATTTTCTCAATAATATGGAGGAATATCTTCATAACGGCCACCTTCACGTGACTGCACCACCCGGCTCAGGCAAAACGGTGCTGGGGCTGGAAATTATGCTGAGACTTAACAGACCCACTCTGATCGTTGCCCCCACTTTAGCTGTGAAAAATCAATGGATACAGAGATTCTGCGAACTTTTCCTGGATACGGAAACGGTTCCGGACTGGATATCCGGAGATATTAAAAACCCGGGACTTATCACTGTAACCACCTACCAGGGAATTCATGCCGCATCCGGCTATGTGGATGATGAAGAGGATACCGGTAAAAAATCATCAAGAGTTTCATTGGCAGAGATCATTGAAAAACTAAAAAAACAGAACGTGGAAACCTTTATTTTTGATGAAGCCCACCATCTGAAAAGTGCCTGGTGGAGAAGCTTAATGGAGCTGAAATCGAAGATTGAGCCTGCCATAGTTTCCCTTACTGCAACACCGCCTTTTGATGTTTCGGGTCTCGAATGGCAGAAATATATCCAGCTGAACGGGCCTGTTGATGCGGAAATTTCTGTTCCTGAACTGATGATAGAAGGAGATCTCTGTCCGCATCAGGATCTGGTCTGTTTTACACTGCCGTCTTATGAAGAACAGCAGGAAATAGAACATTATCATACCCGGGCAGCCGCTTTTTTTAAAGAAATCAGTACTGATGATATTCTTTTGAATGCTTTGGAGCATCACCCTGTTTATCTGAATCCGCTGAAATATCTGGACTGGATCTATGACAATATATCGTCCTATACTTCCGGACTTGTATATATGCATTTCAGACAGAAAGAAATCCCTGAAATCCATTTTGAAATCATAGGAGATCACCAGAAATATATTCCGGAATTTGACTTTTTCTGGCTCGAAGAACTGCTCGATTTTTATTTAATTGTAGATGAAATTAATTTTAAAAAAGAAGAAGAACACCGCACTACACTTGGAAACAGACTCAAACGGCAGGGATTTTTTGAGAAAAAGACTATAAGTTTTTTTAATAATAATAAACAGTTAAGCCAGATCCTGAATTCCAGTATCGGAAAACTTCAGGGTATTAAAGATATAGCGGACTTTGAGTTTTCAATCCTGAAAGAAGAGCTGCGAATGGTTATCCTTACCGATTTTATAAAAAAGGAATACCTTAGCAGCGGCGCGGAAAACAATCTTCTGCTGGACAAAATTGGAGCAGTGCCCATTTTTGAGAAACTGAGAAGAGAAAATATTCAGAATAAAAAAATAGGTGTTCTTACAGGAAGCCTGGTTATCATTCCGGTTTCTGCAAAAGATCAGATAGATACTTTGTGCCTTAAGAAAGGAATCTCCGGAATCTCATTTTCACAAATTACCTATGACCCGGAATATATCCGGATCAATCTTAGCGAACAGGTCAAACACGATATTGTACACATCGTGACTGAGGTTTTTCAATCAGGTGGGATCCATATTCTTATCGGGACCAAATCTTTGCTGGGAGAAGGCTGGGATGCCCCTAAAATGAATACTTTAATCCTAGCCAGTTTTGTGAGTTCTTTCGTTCTGTCTAATCAGATGAGAGGACGGGTAATAAGAGTGGATAAAGATAATCCCGGTAAAAGCGGAAATATATGGCATCTTATATGTTTTGACCCTCAAAGCGAAGATGGAGGACAGGACCTGAATATCGTGAAAAAGAGATTTAAAACCTTTGTGGGAATTTCCAGTAAAGAAGAACCCACCATTGAAAATAATTTTGACAGGCTTCATCTGGGATCTATTGAAAGACCGGAATACATCTCAGCGGTTAATGAAGAAATATTTTCGAGAGCCGGAAACAGAAAAGAACAGTCGGCACGTTGGAAAGAAGCTTTAGATAAGGGAAATATCCTCATTGAAGAAATCAAAGTCCCATCTGCGGATATGAAGGAAATTCAGGATATGAAAATGAACTATGTAAAAACCATGATAAGTGATCTTTCCGGGGTTCTGATTTCATCCGTTTTGCTTTTTGGAAAAGATCTTCTGCTGGGAATACTTGAAAATGCAGATTCCATCAATTCTATGAAAGCCTTTCTCTGGATTACTTTTATATTAGGAGTGGGGGGAATCATAAGGTATGGCAGAAAGTTTTATCGTGCCTTGCAGCAGTACATGAAATATAAAAACACGGGGAAGCAGATAGGTCTTATCGGGGAAACCGTTTTGGAGGGCTTAGTGCATCAAAGGATTATTACCACAGATCCTGAAAAGATGAAGGTGATAAGTTCCGGCAATAAAGATAAAGATGTATTCTGTTATCTGAAAGGAGGCACTTATTATGAAAAATCACAATTCATTCAGGTGCTTCAGGAGGTGCTTTCAAAAGTGGATAATCCAAAGTACCTGCTGAAACAGCAAACCCGGTTTTTCTTCACAAAAAAAGAAATGTACTATCCTGTACCCGAAGTTTTCGCGAAAAATAAAAAGAGTGCAGATTTTTTTGCCAGAATATGGAGCGGGAAAATTGGAAAATCAGAACTGCTTTTTACCAGAACCATCGAAGGGCGTAAGATTCTCTTAAAGTTAAGATTTAAGGCTCTCCTGAAAACGGATGCAAGAATAGAGCACCTTCATAAATGGACCAGATAAAAAATTCCCCCGGACATTCCAGGGGATTTATCACTTATGAATTAGAATCTTTATAGCCCAACGGCTTATGAAAAAATGTTATTTTTTGATGACCTTAGAAGATCCGGACGGAGTTTTAATGATATATGTTCCGCTTGGAAATTCTGAAAGATCAGCTTTTTGAGTACCTTTCTTAATATCCATAGTCTTCATCAGTTTTCCTTCCATACTGTAAACCTCAGCTTTCATATCCTTTTCCGTTTCAATGGAAACCAGTCCGTCGGTTGGGTTAGGGGAGATACTGATCCCTTTCTGGGTGGCTTTGGTTTCATTGGTGGCCAGGACAATATTGCTGTCTTTTACCCAGGTGAATGCATCAACCCCCATGTAGTAATAGTTTCCGCCAAGGGTGAGTTGCAGTTCATCAATAACAATATTGGAATAGTTCTGGCCGTTCAGATTGGTCATATCAATCAGGGTATATCCGTTCGTTGTACCCAGTGATGTGGCAAAATTCCCGTTTTTTATGGTGGAAAATTTAGTGACACCACTTAGTTTTCCGGTTACAGTGAGTGTTCCTGTGGCATTCTGATTGCTTAACTTATCAGCAGTATATACCCAAAACCTGTTTACTTTAAACAGATTGGAGGTTGTCTTGATACTGAATGACGGATTGGCCGGGCTTACATTAGACGTATTATCAATGTATCTGTTATCATTAGCTGTACCAGACCATCCCGTATTGGGGAAATTTACAACATTAAAAATAGATACATGCGAGTTAATTTTAAAAACTACGCCATTATCTGTAAAAGTAGTGCTTCCAGAAGATTCCGTTTCAAAAGATTCTGTACTGGTCTGCCCAAATGAAAGAATTGAAATGAGCAGGCTACATATTGTTAAAAAGGTAGTGCTTTTCATGATTTTTGTATTAAATATTAGATTTTTGATTGAATATTAACTGCGGGAAGGGTATATTCCTTCAACACAGATGATATAGTTCAGTCCGAGATATGGAGGCATATTATTCACAGGAATATTCTGCCCGGTGAACATAATAGACTTTGTATTAATAGTCGTATCCGGATCAGCATCAATAAAACTTGGTACCGGGTCAAAGTTTCTCCCGTTTGGAATTCCTGAAATAGCAAGTGCAGAGGTGGCCGTAGGAGTTGCACTGTTGGCATTCTGATTTTTTACTCTCAGCTGAAAACCTCCTCCTATGCTTGGAAGATTGGCTGATAAAAGTGTATTCTGAGTCGTTCCTGCCTGAACTCCCAAAGGATAATTTTCATTAGAGTTCACCGTTCCTGCTCCGATGGCCATACGTCCTTTCAGATTAGGTAAAGCGAAAGTATCAATTCCGTTTCCTCCGTAAGTGGTTCCCAAAATTGAAAACAAAGCACTGTTTTGTGAGATTCTCAATAAGCTCCCGTCACAGAACATCCAGCCTCTGGGTGCGAAATTTCCGGCAAATAATTTTACGATTCCAATGTACTCGTCCATAATAAATAGTTTTCAGTGATTAAATTTCCTACTCGTATAGGGCTTTTCGGATTCCGCCTCAGTTGATCAGTTGTTTTGATAGGCCAAAGGAACGATTTCCCGGAAAGCAAGACTAGCGTAGAAAATACCAAATTGAGGACTACGTATTTATACGTAATTTTTTGAAGAGGAAAAGAATTTATATTGTTCCGGAGCGGTAACAAAAACAACAATTTGTAAAGGATTATTTTCTCTGAAAGACCAGTATTTAGTATTTTTGTAAGAATCCAATTTAAAATAAAAATGAACGAATTTGTAGCATCAGAAATTAAAAATAATATCGCCGAAATTACTTTTGGAACCCCTAAAAGCAATTCACTTCCGGGAGCCATTCTTGAAAAACTGGCCCAGACCATTCTGGATGAAGGCGCAAAAGATGAAGTAAAAGCTATTTTGGTAAAAAGCGAAGGCGAAAAAGCATTCTGTGCGGGAGCAAGCTTTGATGAGCTTCTTGCCATTGAAGAACTGGAAGCTTCCACAAAATTTTTCGGAGGATTTGCCAAAGTGCTTAATGCGATGAGAAACTGCGGAAAGATTGTCGTAGTAAGAGTTCAGGGAAAAACAACCGGTGGAGGAGTAGGAATAGCGTGTGGAGCTGATTATTGTTTTGCTACAAAAGATTCTGCGTTAGCATTAACGGAGATCAACCTGGGGATCGGACCTTTTGTCATCGGCCCTTATGTGGAAAGAAAGATCGGGAAATCACAGTTTTCAGCAATGGCTATTGATGCGGATTTCAGATCGGCAGCATGGGCAGAACAGCATAATATTTACCACTCCGTTTCAGACAGCATTGCAGAAATGGACGAAAAACTTGAGAAATTCCTGCAGACTCTGGCTTCCAGAAGCAGTGATGCTTTAGCACTCATCAAAAAAGTATCATGGGAAGGAACAGATCATTTCAGTGAACTGATGCCCGCCAGAATTCATATGAGCGCGAGCCTTATTCTGGAAGATTCTGCCAAGAAAAATATTGAAGCCATTAAGGAAAGACTAAGAGCTAAGTAAAAATCAGCTTTTCCAAAAATACGGCCGTTGATGTATTCAGCGGCTTTTTTATTGGTTATGTATTGTCGAACAGATTTACTCTTTACACTTTTTCTAAAAAATGTTTTGCAGGATCAAAATAAATTATAACTTTGTAATTCAAAGTTCTTTTTATGGATTCGAAAAATTATCACGAAGACCTGTCCCACATCCGTTCCATGATGGAGCGGTCTTCCCGGTTTATTTCACTGAGCGGTTTGTCCGGTGTATTTGCAGGACTAGCAGCCTTAATCGGGGCTGGATATGTATTTTTTGTACTTCAGCGTGAAGGAATCGATTATTTTGAGGGCGAAAGGAATTTTTTCAGCCCGGAACTGGTGAAAGAACTGGTGATAACCGGATTTGTCATCCTGATAGTAGCGGTGGTTAGCGGATCTGTTTTTACAGCCAATAAAAGTAAAAAGAAAGGACTTAAAATCTGGGATGCGACAGCAAAACGCCTGTTGGTAACCTTTGCTGTTCCTTTGGTGGCTGGCGGTATTTTTTGTCTGGCACTCATCTTCCATCACCTGTATGTGTGGATTGCTCCGGCTACCCTGATCTTTTACGGGATTGCACTGGTAAGCGCAGAGCGATATACCCTCACAGACATAAAATATTTAGGATATCTTGAAATTATTTTAGGACTGTTTTCATTATTCTTCCTGGGCTGGGGATTGGTATTCTGGGCATTTGGCTTTGGAGTACTGCATATTGTATATGGATTAATCATGCATAAGAAGTATAAATAATGGGAATAGGCTTTGTCATACTCATATATCTTTTCATACTCTTTATTTTAAGCTTAATTTGTGCAGTAATAGGAGGGGTCATTACTTATTTTGCAAGTAGGGAGGGAAAAAGCAGAAATACGATATTGGCGATAATAGCCCCTTTTGCAGGTTTTTATACTTTTTTTATCTGTGGATTTATTGGAATGTCTATTGTGGCAGATAAGAAGAAAGTGGATGTTGGAATCGGAGATGCATGGTACGTACCATTAAAAAATGAGCATCAGCTGTTATTCATTGATATTCCCGAGCAGGCATCTGTTGCAAAAGAAAACGGGGAATTACCGGTTTCGGAAATATCAGAAATTGAAGAAAGCGGAAATCTGATCTTGGGAAAGATGCTTGACGGCAAGTATTTTTCTTACGATACAAAGACCGGTGAAGTTAAAGAATTCAGTACCGAAAAAGAACTGAGCACTTCAATTGGAAATAAGAAACCTGAGCTTACAGATGCTTATGATTTCTATTCAGCCAGGAAAAGTAAAATAATGGGTACGTGGCCAATCTGGATAGGGATTTTGTCTTTCATGGGAAGTGTAGGCGCAGTATCCCTTTTGAAGAAGATTGTTTTTAAAGTTTTCAGAAAAAAATAAGCTGGAAAATAGAAATTATAATCGTGAAGAAATGGATCCTGTTTTTAATTGTTATTTTTGCAGCTGTTTTTGGCAGGAATTTTCTGTTCAGCAGTTTATTCAGTTATGAAGTGATCAAAGAGAGAAAACTTCATCCCTTTGAAAGTGAAAACTTTAAAGATGATGAAGATGCCGGGGAAGTAGAAGAGATGATTAAGAACAGCCTGAAACAGACCTCATCCGTACTGGCATTCAGTTTTGGTCCCTGTGAAAATGATCCCAGTCTGCTTTTGAAAACAAAAAAGGCCAATTGTATAGGATATTCAGCTTTTATGGCATCTTCAGTTCGGGAAAAGCTTAAAAAAGCGGATTAAGTGATGATTGGGAAGCAGTTCATGTGGTTGGAAAGATTTATTTTCTGAATGAAAATATCAATCAGTATTTCACCTCAGAGTTTTTTAAAGATCATGATTTTGTGATCATTAAAAACAGGAAAACAAAAGAATTAATAGCCGTAGATCCCGCATTATACGACTATTTCAGAATAGATAAGATAAAATTAAAATGATCAAAATAAATCAGCTCAATAAAGAATTCGAAAGCCGTGTAAGATTGGGCATCATGTCCGTTCTGATGGTGAATGACTGGGTTGATTTCTCTGAAATGAAGGCCCTGCTGGAAATCACAGATGGGAATATGGCAAGCCATAGCAACGCCCTGGAAAAAGCAGGATATATTGAAGTGAAAAAAGAATTCGTTGGCAAAAAGCCCAAAACGTCTTATAGGGTAACCCAGAGCGGGCGACTGGCTTTCACAGAGCACCTGAATGCCCTGGAAAAATTATTGGGGAGATAATTCCTGTATTTTTTTTGAAATTATACTTTGCAATTCAAAGTACTTTATAAAATAAAATTAAATAATATGATGACACAAAAACAAACAACATTTGCGATCTATGCCCTTCCGCCGGCTTTGCTGTGTATTCCGCTATTCGGGAATATCATTTCTGATGAGGTTCACTGGTCGCCCTCAGATTTTATGATAGCGGGAATTTTGCTTTTTATCACAGCTTTCCTGATCAACCTTGTAAGAAGCAAAATCAGAAATAAGGGCCGGAAAATCCTGATCTGCATTTCTATTTTATTGGCTCTTGCATTGATCTGGGGTGAATTGGCCGTGGGAATTTTCGGAAGCCCGTTTGCAGGAAACTGATTCTCTGATGGCATTCGCTCTTCAGAAACCGGAAAATATCATTCAAATATTACAGATCTCAATGACAAGGAAAAAATTCATAAAAAGACTGATGCAGCTTTCAGTGATCGGAGCATTTCCTGCCCTGTACTCATGGCAGATAGAACCTTTCTGGGTAGAGTTTGTGCAGAGAAAGCTTCCGGTTAAACACCTTCCGGAGTCGCTGGAAGGTAAAATACTGATGCAGATCTCCGATCTTCATGTCGGAAACCGTTTCGACTGGAATTTTCTCATTGAGTCTTTTCAGAAGGCTAAACATTTCAACCCTGACTTTGTAGTTTATACCGGAGATTTTGTCAATCACGGAAATGCAGAAGAACAGGAGGATCTGAAAAAAGTGATGGCACATGCCGTACTCGGCAACCTTGCCACTTTCGGGATATTGGGAAATCACGATTACGGAACAGACTGGAAAGATATACCATGCTCAGAAAGTATCTGCAGAATTCTTGAAAACTCCGGAATCACCATGCTGAAAAACAGAAGTGAACAAAACCACGGACTGAATTTTATCGGTTTTGAAGATCTGTGGTCCCCTAATTTCGGATTTTCTGAGGTGATGAAAAATTATGACCCTTCCCAGGCTTCCATCGTGCTCTGTCATAATCCCGATGCCTGTGATATGAATATCTGGAACGGCTATCAGGGCTGGATTTTGAGCGGACACACTCATGGAGGGCAATGCCGGATTCCCGGTGTGATTACCCCGCTTCTTCCGGTAAAGAACAGAAGGTATGTTTCCGGCGAGATCGATCTTCAGGATGGAAGAAGACTTTACATCAACCGGGCAATAGGGCATTCTTTCCAGATTCGTTTTATGGTCCGTCCGGAAATAACGGTTTTTACCTTAACCCAGGCTTAAGACAGGATGAAAGATAATCACATTATCAATATAGGAAAATCCGTTTTTGGACTTTTTTTCCTGTTGGGAAGCCTGTTCTTTTTCGGATTTTTTATCACAGGAAGCACCTGGTTTATGGAAGCATGGATCATTATTTTCTTTTATAGTGTATTCATCAGTCTGCTGATCATATCGGGGCTTCTGGTTTACGGAGCGGCCGACAGACGGAAAATGAACGCCTGTCTGAAAGCTGCCGGCTTGATTCTGCTCAACGTTCCGCTTGCTTTTCTGTATATCATACTCGGAATTCAGCTGACTTTTCAATAAAATTTAAAATAAAACTATGAAAAACCATGAAATTATAAATATAGGCAGAGTACTGTTCGGACTGTGCTTCCTGCTGGGAAATATATGCCTCTTCGGATATGTGTTCACAAGGGATGACCGTTTTATGGCCGGTGGTTATATGTTGCTTGTTTTCGGATCCATACTGAACCTGGCAGTAATATCCGCACTGCTGGTGTACGGGCTTATCTGTCATTCAAAAATCAAAGCCTGCCTGCTGGCCATCGGAATACTCCTCATCAATATTCCTCTTGCAGTAGTATATGCTTTTATCGGAATTAATATCATTTAAAATAATCAGCTATGAAAAAAATACGTGTTGCCTTTTTGCTTTTTGTCTACGATAAAACCCAGAAACTTTACAGAACCTATTTTAAAAAGAAAAAAAGACAGTGGCAGTTCAATGAAAAACAGCTGCTGGAATTCAAAGAAGACTCTTTAGGCAGGAAACTGGGGGAGTTCTATAAAAAACACGGATTCTCCATGATCCCGAAAATGGAAAACCATGATGTACACCATCTGATCACAGGCTGCGGAACCCATTTTGAAGATGAAATTGCCATGCAGTATCTGCTCCTCGGAAACGGAAAGCTTAATGCCCATCTTCTTGCCGCAGTAGTATTGGGAACACTGATCCTTCCGGAGTATCTGAAAATGTACCTCAGAGCCTACCGGAAAGGCCAGCGGATGAGGCCGTTTTACAACTGGGATTTCGAAAGCCTGCTGTGGCAGGATTTTGATCACCTCAAAGATTATATCCAACAGAAAGAAACGGTTGTACTTTACTGACTAAACTGATCAAACCATGAAGACTATCAAATACAGTCCGTTAGGCAGAAATGTTTTTCTTACTTCATTTTTAACGGGGACGTTTATTTTTATCAGCTTCCTGATCACCCGGGCAGATTTCCTGATCATACTGGGATTTTATCACGTTGTCACCGCAGCGGTCATCAATCTGATCGTCCTGTTATATGAGCTCATAGAATTTCTGACGAATGTTTCAGATCATAAGGCTTCAGGAAATTCCATATTGCTGCTTCTCCTTAATATTCCGGTAGCAGCTGTGTACCTCCTTATTGTCTTTAACTGGTAATTTTTAATCTCTAAATTTTTCAACAATGAAAACACATCACTATATATTTCTTACAGCCGCTTTGTTTGTTGTCCTGTTTTATGATCAGGATATCGGGCTGAACCTGGGGATTCTCGGTATTATCTATGCCTTACTTACTTTGTTCAGAACGCCGGAACGGAACAGAACGAGGATATTCATGATACTTTTTGTTACCGGTATTCTGTCCGGTATTGCTTTTATCTGGTACGGAGACTTTCCTTCGTTTCTGGCGGTTGTAAGTTCACTTCTCATGCTCGATTTCCGGTCTCGGAACAGAAAACTGAAGATGCTGTTCCTGATTCCGGTTTTTATCATCAACTGTATCACCTTTTTTTTCCGGTTCTTCAGCTTTGATGCATGGCTTCCGAAAAGAAATATTTCCGGCGCATGGCAGAAGACCCTGGCTTTTGTTCTTATCCCTTTGATATTTTTATCCGTTTTTTTCGCGATCTATTCAGTGGGAAGTGATCACTTTGCTGCACTTTTCAGGGATTATGAACTCGATCTGAATATCTGGCAGGTTATGTGCCTGTCTGCCATAGGCTTTTTTATTGCATTCAATTACTGGAACTATACGGTAGAAAGACCTGTTTATAAGATGAATCACCTGCTGGACAATGATTTTGATGAGAACAGGAAACCCCAGAAATCCACCTATTCTTTCCTGGATCTTGATGCCGAGAGGATCAGCGGAGTAGTTTCTTTCTTTTCACTGAATATCTTACTGGTCTTTTTTATCATCACCTACAATTACGAACAGTTTTATGAAGTGTCAAAGAGTCCTTCACAGCTTTCGGAAGAGACCCATGAAAGGGTGAATGCAGTGATCATGTCTATTATCATGGCGATTCTGGTGATCATGTTTTACTTTAAATCCGGTTTCAATTTTGATCCCAAAGCAAGACTCATGAAGATTCTGGCCAAAGTCTGGATATTTCTGAATGCGGTTCTTGTACTCTCCGCCGCCCTGAAAAACTACGAATATATAGCCAGTTACGGGTTCACTTATAAAAGACTGGGTGTTTTCGCTTTCCTGATGCTGTCTCTGGCAGGTCTTACGATGACTTTCATTAAAATCCGGATGCAAAAAAGAAATGTATTCCTCTTCAATACTATGGCCTGGTATTTCTATGGAGCAATCCTGGTCTGCAGCTACATCAACTGGGGCGGTTTTATTACCTCGCAGAATATGAAACGTAAAGACTTTGTTGTAGACTATCATTTCAGGAATATCAATTTCAGTGAAAGACCCCTGCTGAAATATGCGGATGAAAAAAATAACCCTGAGCTCAGAAAGAAAGTACTGGATAAAATCAGGGATAGCAAATCAAGACCTTTCCTTTCGAAAATCGTGTATTACGAGACCCTGAAATAATAAACTCATGAAAAGACTTATAGAATCTCCGCGTTTCAGGATAAATCTGCTGCTTATATTCATGACATTATTCTGTTTCAGCCTTTCCGCTTTCCGGTATTATATCAGCGAAACAAAAGTGTTTTTATTTCTCAACTGGAATCTGTTCCTGGCCTGGATTCCTTTATTGCTTACCACCTTTATTTTGGCTTTCAGGATTAAAAGTAAAATATCCTTGTTTCTTATTGTGGCAGTATGGATTTTATTCTTTCCCAATTCACCGTATATCCTTACAGATTTATTCCATCTGAAGGCAAGAAATACTATTCCCGTCTGGTATGACCTGATTGTGATTCTTTCTTATGCGTGGACAGGGCTGGTCTGTGGCTTTATAAGTCTCGGTGATATAGAAAAAAGACTTTCCCGGTATTACAGCAGGAATATAATCAATGCTATTGTTGTCTTCTTTCTTTTTATAAGCAGTTTTGGGGTTTATCTCGGACGGTTTCTAAGATGGAACAGCTGGGATGTACTCAATAATCCGTTTGGGCTTTTCAATGATATTGCCGTAAGATTTATTTATCCTATGGAATATACAAAGACATGGGGAGTCACTGTTTTAATGGGGATATTGCTTAATTTTATGTATTTCACATTTAAGCTGGTAAAAAATGATGATGAAATAATCATGCAGCCTGAAAAATAATACATTAAAAAATCATTGGAATAATTTTAGCATTGAAAAGATCATACAGACCGGAGAACCAGATTATTGAACGTTTGTTTTTCCGGGTTTAAACTGCAGTTTATACATCAGCCAAAAATAAAGTACTATGAAAAAGAGCCTGCTATTAATTCCAATGATCATTCTTTCGTGTAAAAAAGAAGCGAAAATAACCACTGTACAGGATAAAGATTCTGCCGTGGTTACAGAAATGCCGGATTCTGTGATGAAATCAGATTCCGCAGTGATGAAAAATAAAGATTCGGGAGCGAATCATGTTCCGGTTACAGGAGAGGGAGGCAGAAAAGGGATGATGAGAGAAGAGAAAAACGGTCAGATCATAAGAACAGCCGAAACGTCACAGCTTCCTTTTGCATTGGGTGAGGAGTTTACAAAAGAAGGGCAGGAGCTTATCCTCAAACTCAAACATTATGAAAAATCAGATCTGAAGGCTACGATCACCACCAATGAAAAGGACTTTAACATCCGTTTTAACCAGATCAGACTGCCGAACGGAGATTATGACGGCCCTTTCGGTAGAGAGATCACCTATAAAATTCCGGAAAAAGGTGAAGTATGGCTCATCATTGGCAAAAGTAATATGGCCTCAGGAAATACCAAAGGCAGTTTTACCGTAACTGTGGAGTAGCTGTAATCATTTTGGTATAATTTCTGCAACCTGAACATTAAAGTTTAAAATTATGAAAAATATCTTTTTAATGACAGCAGCTGTTTCTGTGATAGCAGTAAGTTGTGGTACAGTGCAGTCGTTGGTTCAGAATACATTCCCTTATACGGCCAATGTTTTGGTCTCTACGGGAGTACCTGCTGATAAAGAAGTTTCTTCAACCTCTACTGCGACCAATGTGCAGACATGGTTTGGAGGAAATAACAATGCCAAAATCAAGGACGTAAGAATTTCTGATGCCAAAGTTTCTGTGGTTTCTCCATCAGGAGGAAATCTGAGTGCTTTCAAAACCATCAAAGTATATATATCATCAGGAGGAACCGGAGAGAGACTGGTAGCTTCCCGTTCCAACATATCAGCGAATTCTTCCAGCCTGAATCTCGATCTCAATGATACAGGATTCTTAGATGAGGTCGTAAAAAGTTCAGGGCTTACCGTAAGAACAGTTTATGAACTGAAAAATCAGACCAGCTCTGATATGAACATTAAAATTGCACTTAATTTCAGCAGTGTTCCTGCGAATTAGTTTATCATACACACTGATTAAAAAACTCCTTTCAGAATGCCTGAAAGGAGTTTTTTGTATAATCCTATAATTTTGTGAGCTTCTCAATCACCCGTCGTTGCCCGTCGTTAATGTTGATGATGTACTGTCCCGGCTGAAGACCGGAAATATCAATTCTGTCATCCTGCATGGCTGAAGTTTTTATCACAGACCGTCCCTGCATATTGATAATTTCTATATCAAGCTTTTTGCTTTCGTTACTTTTTAGTGCAATATAGCTGCCGGCAGGATTAGGGTAGATCTTTACCTCCAGCGGAAGAGGACTTTTCACAGAAGCAGCCAGACTTCCTTCTAGCTGTAATATAGCATTTTTTACATTGGGAAGCGGTCCTATTTTCTTGTTGGTATCTGTTCCGCCCTGAGGGATTCCTGTGGAAACCAATAGATTTTTCATGGCTGCCGGGCTTAAATACTGCCCTGTATTCTGGCGGTAAAAAGACTGTATTAAAACAGCGGCTGAGGCTACGGTAGGCGTTGCAGAACTTGTTCCGTTGAACCAGGCATAAGTTCTGTTGTTATCATTGTCATATTTCTGGTAAGAACCGTATCCCGCTGCCAGTACATTGCTTCCCCAGCCCTGCACATCTACCCTGCTTCCATAAGTACTGAAGCTGAGTTTGGAATGAGTGGTATTGGGAGAACCTGCCCCTACAATAATCGCCCCGCTGTTTCCTCTGGCCCGGTAAGCGGCATAAAAAGGATCATCCAGATCCTGGTTTCCGTTTCCTGCTGCTGCAATGATAATGATGCCGGAATCTGTGGCTGCTTTTGTCATATCCCAGATAACGCTGTCGTATTCTGCCGGACAGTAACCGTCTTTTCCGCCGGTCTGCATTTCGTACAGTATAATGTCGCCTGCCTGGGAGGCACTGATAGACCTGCTTACCGCCGAAGCTCTGTTGTACCCCAAAGTCGTCCATTCCAGGTAACCTTTTATTTCGGAAGCACCGTATGCTGCTCCGGATAGCCCGATATTGTCTTTTGCAGAACCCATAATGCTTACTACGGCAGTTCCGTGATCCATATAATTATTACCTGATAGCCCTGAGTTTGGGGTATATCCCGGCTCCAGCTGTATGAAGGCCTGGGCGGAAAGCATTTCGTGGGTTTTATGAAAACCGTATTCTACATCACGGATGCGGATGTTCTGCCCGGTAATCCCTCTGGACCATGCATATTTTGCATTAATTCCCGGATTATCGTTGAGGTACGTCTGCTGGCTTTCCAGATCGGGGGTAACAGTGTATATTTTTACCAAAGGCGGCTCAACAGGAGTACCGCTCATCACAGAAACGTATTCTATTTCCGGAAATTTTTCAAGCGTCCGGATCAGCTTTTCCGTGTTTACTTCATTTTGCAGAGGAAGCTCAGCTCTGAATATCCGTTTCAGTTTTTCAACAGATTCACCCGAATGTCCGTTGGCTTTGCTGTCTCTCATCATTTCTTCAAGTTTCTGATCACTGAACCCTAGATCATACGCAAATGAAATCTGGTTGGCTGTGGCAAATCTTTCCAGCTCAGGGTTTTTACTGAATGCTGCTTTTTCCGAAAGAATGCCTTTTGAAAAGCAGACATAAATGTGATCTTTCTGAAATTCTGCTTTGTTGTTTGTATTTTGCCCGAAGGAAAGGGAAAAACATACAATAAGTAACGCGAAAAGTGAAATTTTTGTTCTCATAATATTGTATTAAGTGGTTGTGAAACATATATATAATTGGGTGTTTTTAATGCTCAATGAGATAAAAAAATAAATGAATCCGCTCTTCCTATATTACTGGCTGATCCCTATCAAAAATAAGAATAAAACAAATACAAATCACTTTTTTGTGAATTTTTTAAATCCGTGACTTCTGGCATCCTGATGAGAACAGTATTTGAAGGGCTGAAATGAAAAGCATCTTTCAGTAATCCTGGAAGATGCTTTTTATAAAATGTTAAATGAACTGGGTTACGGGATTCTTTCTCCTGAGCCATCCATTTCTATGAGTCTGATTAATTCCCGGATCAGCTTTTCGTTTTTGAATCCATAACGATGGTTACCGGCCCGTCATTGATCAGGGAAACTTTCATATCTGCGCCAAAGATTCCGCTTTCGGTCTTTAATCCGGATCTGGCTATTTCTTCTTTAAAATAATCGAAAAGAGGGACTGCTTTATCCGGTTTTGCCGCTTTTATGAAGGAAGGGCGGTTGCCTTTTTTGTAATCAGCGATCAGTGTAAACTGACTGATGCAGAGAATTTCACCGGAAATATCTTTTACGGAAAGATTAAGCTTCCCTTCTTCATCACCAAAGATCCGAAGGTTCAATACCTTTTGAACCAGCCAGTCTGCATCTGCTTTTTCATCATTTTCTTCTATTCCTGTCAGCAGCATTAAGCCCGTACTGATCTCGCCCACAATTTTTCCATCTACTTTCACACCGGCTTCGGAGACTCTCTGTATAACAATCTTCATATTACTGATTTTACTTTTAGACTTCCAATATAGAAAACTCAAAGGAAAGCGGCAACAATTCAGAAAGATTTTGTGGAACGGAAAGACATAATTTTATATATTGCCGGTCTTTTATATTCAAAATTGTAAAAATTTAAAAAACTAATGGCAATGAAGAAAATAACGGCAATATTTTTAATGCTGACGGGCTGTTTACTGTATTCCCAGAATGACCGGTTCATTTATGAGGTCAGTTTCAAAAAAGACTCAACTTCCACTGAGATAACGAGAGAAAATTTCCATCTGGATATTACAAAAGAAGACGTAACCTATTATAACAGGATTTATTACATTAACGATTCTGTATGGGCCAAGACAGGAAAAGAAGGTTTTAAAGGATACCGGCTGACCTCCTTTTTAACCAAGAATAAGGGAAATTCTTTCTATGAAAATTATGAATATATCGGGGATGTAAATTTTTATAAACTGGAAACCCCCGCGAACCTTGTCTGGAAGATCTCAGACGTCACAAAGATGATGGGTGAACTGAAAGTACAGAAGGCAGAAACCGATTTTGGAGGAAGAAAGTGGACCGCATGGTTTACCCAGGAAATTCCATTATCATACGGACCTTATAAATTCAATGGGTTGCCGGGACTGATTGCCGAAATCTACGACAGCCGGAAGGATTATGTATTTACGCTCATTAAAAGCGAAAAGATTCCCGGAGATTATGAGAGTTACAGCCTTAAAGAGCGCAGAAGCAAAGCCATAAAAATCAATCAGAAAAAACTGAATGATCTGAAACTGGAACTGTATCAGAGCCCTTTTAAATATGTTTTTAACGGAAAACTGAGTATCCCTGAAGGTAAAAGACTCCAGCTTGATGACGGTACCATCCTGACCAGGGAAGAATTGAAACCTGCTGAAAAAAATGAGAGAAAAAAGATCAGGGCTTTTAATAACCCGATAGAACTGGATAAAGCTGTTCAATATCCCGATCATTAATAACAAAACCGCAATGAAAGTCAATTGCGGTTTTTATTTGGAGTTAAAAATAAATATTCAGGGTTTTGGATACCGGGTCGTAATTGTAAGGATACGTTTTCGGAGGAAGGGAGGTCTGGGCTCCCTCCAGTGGCTGGCCTGTATTGAGCAGCCATTTTGTATTATCCTTTGGACACAGAATATTGATATTGTTCTGTACTTCAAGAGTTGTATTGGAATCCGGACATATATGAGGGGCATTACGGTCATACACCTTAAATGCATCACCTACACGTACAATGATCAGTCCCCTGGTTCCGGACTGCTGTTCATCCACATAGATCCAACCTCCGCTGTATGTGAGATTATAGTAAGCCGGAAGATTGAGGTTTAAGGTAACATTAATAGGGTTGTTGGGAAAGCAGCTTACCGTATCTTCTCTGCTTCCACAGGAGTTTATGGTTAAATTGCTGAAAATCAATAAGGTGAAAATAAATAGTATTGAAAAAGTTTTTTTCATTTCAATTTAAATTTTTATATATTTGTAAAAATTAAACGATTATAACACGAAAACATTGTCCGGCAAATGTCGGATTATTTTTTTATACTAAAACTAAATTTTGAAAATTATGGCAAGCTATGTAACCAAGGAGGGACTAGAGAAAATGAAAGCTGAGCTGGAACAGTTGGAAACTGTGGAAAGACCAAAAATTACTCAGCAGATCGCAGAAGCAAGAGACAAAGGAGATCTGTCTGAAAATGCAGAATACGATGCGGCCAAAGAGGCTCAGGGGATGCTTGAAATGAGGATTTCCAAGCTGAAAGATACTATCGCTGGTTCTAAAATCATAGATGAAAGTCAATTAGATACTTCAAAGGTTTCTATCCTTACTACGGTAAAACTCATGAACAATGCTACCAAGCAGGAGCAGGTTTTTACATTGGTGCCGGATAATGAAAGCGACCTTAAAGCAGGAAAAATTTCTGTAAACACGCCAATCGCCAAAGGACTGCTTGGAAAAGCTATCGGCGAAACCGCAGATATCGTTCTGCCAAACGGAAACAAACTGTCTTTCGAAGTATTGGACATTTCTCTATAATCCGATACCTCTTCTTATTCTTATTCCTTAATTTCTTATTCCAAACACTATATTATTTAACCCTAACTTCTAAGATATGAGCAGTATATTCACAAAAATCATCAATGGCGAAATTCCCTCCTATACAATTGCAGAGGATGAGGATTTTATCGCATTCCTTGACGCAATGCCCCTGGTGAAAGGACATACACTGGTTGTTCCGAAAAAAGAAGTAGATCTGATCTTTGATCTGGAAAGTGAGGAATACAAAAACCTTTGGGGATTTGCACAGAAAGTAGCGAAGAAGATTAAAAATGCCGTTCCCTGCGTAAGAGTAGGGGTGGCAGTAGTGGGACTCGAAGTTCCGCATGCCCATATCCATCTCATTCCTTTGAATAAGATGGAAGATATGAATTTCAGAAATGAAAGATTAAAATTAACGGACGAAGAATATACAGAGATTAAAAACTCGATTATTAATTCTTAAAAAAACATCAATCGTAAAAAAGTAATTTTTTACGATTTTCTTTAACATATACAACAGATTATATAGTATGAACCCAAACCAATGTTCTTTCTGCGGCAGAAAAAGAAATGAAGTACAGATGCTGATTTCCGGGCAGAACGGCTTTATCTGTGAAAACTGTATAGAACAGGCACATGTGATCGTAAAAGACAGTGTAGCCAAAACAGGATATTCACCGGCAGAAAATATAGACGAATTAAAAAAACCTAAAGAGATCAAGGAATTTCTTGATCAGTACGTGATCGGTCAGGATCAGGCAAAAAAACAGCTTTCGATCGCCGTATACAACCATTACAAAAGACTTCTTCATGCTAAGGATGAAAACAGGGAAGTAGAGCTGGAAAAATCAAATATCATCATGATCGGGGAAACCGGAACCGGGAAAACCCTGCTGGCAAAAACCATTGCAAGAGAACTGAACGTACCTTTCTGCATCGTGGACGCTACCATTCTCACAGAAGCCGGTTACGTGGGAGAAGATGTAGAGAGTATCCTTTCAAGGCTTTTAATGGTGGCTGATTATGATGTGGAAAAAGCAGAAAGAGGAATCGTATTTATTGATGAAATCGATAAGATCGCAAGAAAATCAGATAACCCGAGCATTACAAGGGACGTTTCCGGGGAAGGAGTACAGCAGGGACTTTTGAAACTGCTGGAAGGAAGTATTGTAAATGTTCCGCCTCAGGGAGGAAGAAAGCATCCGGACCAGAAATACATTCAGGTGAATACCCAGAATATCCTGTTCATTGCGGGAGGTGCTTTTGACGGAATCAAGGAGATTATTGAAAGAAGAATGAACAAGCAGGCCATCGGATTCAGCTCTGAAAAAATCAATAAAGTGGATGAAGATGAGTATGTATTAACAAATATTAATGCGATTGACCTTCGCTCTTTCGGATTAATTCCGGAACTTTTGGGAAGATTTCCGATCATCACTTACCTTGATAAACTCACAAAGGAAACAATGGTAAGAATTATGAAGGAACCTAAAAACTCCATCGTCAATCAGTTTGTGGAGCTTTTCAAAATGGACGGTACCCATCTGGTATTTACAGACGGTGCTATTGAAAAGATTGTAGAAGAAACCATTGAAAAAGGTTTAGGAGCCAGAGGGTTAAGAGGAACTACCGAAAAGGTTCTGGAAGACTATATGTTTTCAATAGGGGAAGAGAAGGAAATCACATTGACAGAAGATAATATTTTTGTTAATAAATAAAATATATTTTTTTCTAAGAAATAAAAATCATACCTTTGCGGGTGAGATTGTATTAACACACAAATAATTTATACAATGAGAAAAAGTTTATTTGCTATAGGTCTTTTAGCCGTTAGCTATTCTGTTCAGGCGCAGAATGTTTTATGTCACATAGACACTAACGCTAATATGTTTGTAAGCGAAGGCACCCTGGTTTATAGCGGTGGAGGTGTACAGACAAAAGGCAGTGGCCTTCTGGATGTTCACGGAAACGTTATGATTGTAGGAGCCGCAGGAGATGCTTTAAAAACAATTACGGGCACCGGGTCAGATAAAACCGATGGTGGTAATATTGTATTAAGGCTCAATAATTCAGGCAGCTATGATACTTCTACTTACGGTCAGTTATATATCAATGGGTTAAACCAGGGCGACATCACTGGTATCGTAAGTAAAGAATTCAGAAGCAAAAAGCATGGTAACGGTAATTTCTACCAGCAATTGGCAATGCCGTTTTTTGGTAAGACTTTAAGTTCTTTATCCACAGAATTCGGTAAAGTATTCAATACGCAGCGATACAGTAAAAATGAAATCCTGAAGCTGAACAATACCAACAATGTTGCAGAAACAATTACCAGTCTTGCGACAACAACCAGCGATCCGTCCGGATATTACATGCTGGGATCAAGCAACGACAACCTGAATACCAGTACACCGCCGGCTACAATGCCAACAATTGCCCCAACCCCTCAAGGTTCTGTTTATACTATTAACGGACGTCCTAATGCGACATTGCCTAATGCTACACTGCAGAATGGAGGAAATGTAAATTTCGGGACAGGCGGTACGAACCTGAATCCATATGGGGAAATGTATAACTCTCATATTCAGGATCAGTTTGAATTTTCAACAGGAGCATGGGTATCATCCACATATGGTAAAAACTTCTATCAGTTCGGAAATCCTTTCCTAACCAATCTTGACCTTTCAAGAATCGGATATGTTGAAAACGGAGGAGTTACCGACGGAAATAATATTACCAATATCTGGGGAGTAAGATATGATCCCGGAACTGTTGTAGTTACCTCTGCGGGTAATGCATACAGTATGGGAGCTCAGATCCAGACTTATAATCCTGTAACGGGAGTTCCGGCAGGGGATGTAGGTCTTATCATCAAACCGATGCAGGCATTTGTTTTGAAACTGAGAAACAATAACCCTCAGACTTTAAACTTTAATACCCTTAGACGATTTAATTCCACAACCAGAGCTGCGAATTTAGATTACAGTGTAACAGCTGCTAAAAACGGAGCTACTGCCGGAACAATGAAACAGCTTGGAGTAATTGGTCTGGATGCTAACGGGGATGAAGTTTCAAGAGCATATTATGTGGTTTCCAATACTGCTACTACTGGGTTTCAGTCTTCAATTGCCACTACCGTTCAGGCAACGAATACAAGTTCCAATCTGATCGGAACATTTGAAGAATTGCCAAGCGGAGGTTATGATCCGAACTACAATGCCAAATACTGGCTGTACATTAATGAAGCCAATGAAAATAACTTCCTCGGGAAAGATATTTTACTTTGGAACTATGACTATGACAAGCCAAACAGAAAGATTGTATCCTATAAGTTTGAAATCAGAGAAGATGCTGAACTTGTTCCGACAGGAACTCACCAGCTTTCTTCAGGAATCGGTTTCTATTATAAAGCTTCCAACGGTACAGTACAGCAGGCAAAACAGGGAGATATAGTTTCTCTTACCTCTAAATCTTATAATTTATATTATGGTGAGCCAAACAGAGGTTCACTAGGAACAAAAGATACTGAAGCTACACAATCAAGAACAATGGTAATTTATAATCCTGATATTACCAACTATATTGTGAGATTTGATCCGGACTGGAAAAAAGCAGATATTGAAGTTTATGATATGAGTGGTAAACTGGTTATTTCTAAAAAAGCAGTTGACACATCAAGAGATTTTGTAATTGAGCTTAACAGCGCTCTTAAAAACTCTTATGTTGTAAAAATTGTTTCAGAAAAAGGAATAACTGTTAGTACTAAAATCTTAAAATAAACATTATGAAAATTATAAATAAACTAGTATCAGCTCTTTTTTTATTCGCCGTATTACTGGTCAGGGCAGCAGACCCTGATGATATGCCAATACCTGGTGATGGCGGGTCAGGAACCGTAGGTCCTGGAAAACCGGCTTCTCCTATCGATATGTACATTTATGCACTGTCCGTAGTAGCCATCATCTTCATTGTATATTATACTAAAAAATATAAGAGCGTAAAAGCCTAAAATTTTATTAAAATAACATTAAACTCTCTGATTAATCAGAGAGTTTTTTTATTTTTACCCTATGAAAAAGATTTATATAGTATCCGCAGTGTTGGCTGCATTTTCTTTGCAGGCTCAGTTCACAGTAACTATTCAGGCTCCTGCAGATTTTAAAGATCAGGATGCCATTCTATATACATTAAACGGTTCAAAGGACGTTATTGTCACTAAAGAACAGAATAAGAACAATACATGGACTTTCAAAAATCCCAATCATTATATGGGGATGATGAAAGTTTATTTCCCGGCATCCAACAATACAGTCAGCTTTATTTCTGAAAATAAAAACGTTAATATCAGACTGGAAACTCAGAATAATAAAGTTAAAGATGTAGCCTATCTGGATGAAGCGAACGATCTGATGAGTAAGCAGCAGGAAGGTTCACAGAAAAAAGAACTTATTCTTCCGGCTTTGGCACAAATTAAAGAATATTATAAAGATAACACGGACTTTGGAAAGGCCCTGAAGATAGAAATCGAAAGACTTTCAGGCAACGCAGGTAGCATAGATGCGGCAAAACATCCGTTTATTTCTTTCTACAATACCAATTACAGCAAATTTCTGGGTAACTCGCCGGATTCTTCTAAAAAGGCTTCTCAGGATGATATCATAGATTTCCTGGACAAGTCTAATGATATGCTTGAATCTTCATCCTTATTGAGACCCGTTCTGGTGGCATATCTTAATGGAGGTGGTAACACCAATGTCACAGGCTCTGTGGATAAGCTTTTAGACCGCCTGAAGGTGGAAACTCCAAGAGGACAGGCTGTTCTCTCTGAGCTTATCGATATTTTTGATGCCTATGAAATGGATGAGTTTAAGAATAAATACCTGAGCCTGGCAAAAAACCTTAAATGTACAATCACAGACAGATTGGCCTCTACATTAAAATCCAATGCCAATGTGGAAATAGGAGCGGTATTCCCGAATTATAAATTCCAGTCGCCTGTAAATACAACGGTAAAATCACTTCACGATGTAAAAGCAGATAAAAAAGTTGTGGTATTCTGGTCGTCTACCTGTTCCCACTGTGAAACAGAACTGCCTAAACTTCTGGAGAAGTATAATGATCTGAAAGGAAAAAATATCCAGATTGTAGGTCTGTCTCTTGATACAGACAAGAATTCCTATACCAAAAGAATTGCCGCATTTCCATGGATCAACGACTCTGAATTAAGAGGATGGAACAGCAGTTACACCGAAACTTACAATGTTCATGCAACTCCTACCTATTTTATTTTAGATGCTAACAATAAGATAATCAGCAAACCAGACCATGTAGGCGATGTTTTGGAATATTTTAAGGTAAAATAATTTTGGTAGTAAATAAATATTTTCTATATTTGCACCACCAAAACGGCGAGGTAGCTCAGTTGGTTAGAGCGCAGGATTCATAACCCTGAGGTCACGGGTTCAATTCCCGTCTTCGCTACAAAGTCCCTAATTTTAGGGACTTTTATTATTTACTTCCATCAGGTTGTTTTTATCATATCTTTATTTACTTAAAAAAAACTGAGTTCGGATTAAGGGATTTAAAAATAAAAAGACTGAAAGCTGAACTTACTTTAAGGTATTATCTTTATTATAAAATTTAAAACGAAAGGTTGTTCCATTAATTTTATAATTTCCCTTTTCCTTCTTCCGGCTTCAAACCTTATTGCGAACCTACGTTAGATAAATTACGTTGCAGGATCCTTCGTACAGCTTTTATTTACAGTAATAGTTTTTCAAAATCAGTTTTTACGGCGTTAAATTATCACGGTGCAGGGATAAATTAGGTATAAATACGTAATCTGTTCTTAGGAAGGGTGCTTAGATTTGTGTTTAACATAAAATGTATCAAACAAAAACTAATTCTATGGCTAAATTCTTAAGAAAAAATGCATGGGAAAAGGGAGGAACCTTTGATAATCCTGATCTTTTCTGGTATGCAAAAGGAGTAGGAGTTCTGCATTCAAGACTTCTGAGTGATGAAAACAGTTGGTGGTTCTTTGCCGCTATTCATGGTGAAAAGATGGGCGGAAAGAAATTTCCCGACTGGAACATACTTACCGGGTTTCCGAAAGTTCCTACAAGCCCGCTTCCTTCACCGGATGTTATAAAGAAATTCTGGAACCAGTGTCAGCATCAAAGCTGGTATTTTACACCGTGGCACCGTGGTTACCTTATTGCTTTGGAAGAGCAGGTACGCCAGGCAATCATCAGTTTGAACGGGCCGGCAGACTGGGCGCTTCCATACTGGAATTATTTAGGTCCGGGAGATGAGTATAAGATTCCACCTGCCTTTACACAGGAAAAAATGCCGGACGGCACTCCCAATCCTTTATATGTTACTGCGAGATACGGGCCTAACAGTGATGGGAATGTATATGTTCCTATTCCGCCTATCTCAGAAGTCTGCCAGGGAAATACCATTTATACAGGAAGTAATACTTCAACGCCCCATCCCGGATATGGCGGCCCGAAAACAAAATTCTCGCATGACGGTAATGTGAGCGGAAATCTGGAAAGCAATCCACACAATCTGGTGCACGTAAAGGTTGGCGGTAAGGACGGATGGATGTCGGATCCTGATTCTGCCGGACTGGATCCTGTTTTTTATCTGCATCATTGCAATATAGACAGAATGTGGGCGGCATGGAATACAAGCAATGATAATCCTACGGATCCGGATTGGTTAAACGGACCTGCTGCATCAGGCGAAAGAGAGTTTATCATGCCTTTGCCGGGTAATAATAAAGGATGGGTATATACTCCGGAAGAAATGAGTAACTTAGATACACTGGATTATACTTATGATGATCTTGCACTGACAACGGTACCGTTGCCTCAGAAGACACTTGCGCAGAGATTAAATAAATTAGGTGCAATGCCTATTGAAAATATACAGGAAAAAAATATGGATCTTGGAAGTAACTCAGAACTTGTGGGGGCCAATGCAGGACAGGTTCAATTAGACGGATCGGGAACAAAAACCAGTGTAAGACTGGAAGGAAGTTCATGGAAAAATGTATCCGGCAGCCTGATGAAAGCTTCAGTAAGCAATCTGCCGGACCAGGTTTATCTTCAGCTGGAAAACGTGAAAGGAACTGCCGATTCCAATACGCTGAGTGTTTCGGTGAATCACCAGCTGGCAGGATATGTTTCTCTTTTCGGATTGCGGAAAGCTTCTGAAAAAGACGGACACAGCGGCGGCTCCGGACTTACTTTTATCCTGAATATTACAGATATTATCGACAACCTGTTTGTGAGCGATCATCTTAATATAGATTCACTGGAAGTAAGTATTTTACCGGATAATGCAATTCCTGATGACGAAGCAATTACAGTGGGCCGGGTAAGCATATACCGTGAACAGCAGAAATTATGAAAACTTCAGTAAGAGATGACAGCTACATCACTGCCGCCATTCTCATCATAAGTATTGTATTCTGGATTGTATTATTACTGAATCCGGGAGGAATCATGGCAATAAAGCACTGTCATATGGTAACAGACGGTTCCTCGGATGTTTCCCTGCGGATGCTGCTCCAGATGAATCCGTTTTCAGATATGATGACAGGCTGGATTCTTATGGTATTGGCGATGATGCTTCCCAAACTGATCTCGCCTGTTCAGTACATTTATGCAAGAAGTCTTAAAAGACGTCGCTTCTGGCTGTGCCTGCTTTTTGTATTAAGCTATACCATCGTCTGGACAGTAATGGGAGTTATGATGAATGCCGTTATCCTCGGCTTTAATCTGCTGTTTCCCGGCGGTTCGTATATTCCGGCTTTGATAGTAGGGATTATAGCTTTGATATGGCAGTTTTCACCGGTAAAACAACGCTGTCTGAACCGCGGGCATGATCACCGCTCTGTTGCGGCTTTCGGATGGGCAGCCGACCGGGATGTACTGAGGTTCGGAGCTGTCCACGGACTATGGTGTATCGGCTCAGGATGGGCCTTAATGCTGTTTCCGATGCTGCTCCCGGAAGGGCATAACCTGGCAATGGTTCTGGTTACGGTTATCATGATCAGCGAGCATATGGAGCATCCGAGATATCCGCGGTGGTATTTTGATGTTCGTTTGAAACTCATCCGGATCCTGATAGCCAGAATGAAAATGCGGGTTAAAAGAAAAGAAGAAATTCAGCATCCGGTTCGTTTAAATATAACGGAGAAACTCCTTTAAAAACCTGAAACATAAAATAAAACCGCAGCCTGACTCAGATTGCGGTTTTTATATTTTTAAACGGTTATCAGCTCTGATAACCCAGTAATTTTCTGATCTGATAGAAGAACCTTTCGATCAGTCTGAGGTCCTGAGTGACAATCTCTGCATTTCCTCTGAGCTCTTTATCGAATGTAAGATTTTTGTTATAGCTGGTCTTCAGTCCTTTGGGAAGGACTACATCCACATAATAATTTCCTTTATCATCGGGAATAAGAGAGATATTCTGTACTTTTCCTTCTACAATGCCGTATTCCTGGAAGCGGTAATTGTCCAGCTTGATCAGTACTTTTTCCCCGGGAATGATTTTACCGGAATTAACAGTAGGTACAGACATCCTGCCTACAAGCTTCTCTTTATTGGCAGGAAGAATGGAAAGAATAGGTTCCCCGGTTTTTACAAACTGGTTTTCGCCGAAGAACTGCTGAAAGCTGGCCATACCATCCGTAGAAGAGATGATAAGATACGTCTGTTCCCATTGTTTTAAAGATTTCCTTAGCTGTTCGAAAAGCTGCAGCGTCTGCGATGAATAGTTAATTTTATCTTTTTCAGTATTAATGGCTGTGCCGCTTTTGGTTTTATTCAGGTTGGATATTCCTTCTTCCATTTGAGATAAAGAAATGGTAATATTTTCAAGATTCTGCTGGGCCTGAATATACTTTATTTTTTCGTTTTCCAGTTCCATGGAAGAGATAACGCCCTGGTTGAATAATTCCTGTGATCTTTGATAGTTTTTTTTCGTCAGTTCATATTTAGCCTGTTCCAGGTTTTTCTGCTGTTTTGTTGTAGCTATTCTGACACGGTATTCCGAAAGACTCTGATTGGCGGCAATATTTTCCGGAGCATAAGGCTGGAGCCTGATGAAGAGTTCTTCATCCTGGAATGCTTTTGCGAAATTATTATAATCCCCCTGAAGCTCTCCCAGTTTAAATCTTGAAGCCTGAGCAATAGGAAAGGAGAGTAGCTGATTAGGTGTAATAGAATCCACAAGCTTTTTCAGTTCCAGAACATCTTTATAGTTGGCTGCAGACTGCATCACCATAAGAACATCATTCTTTTTAACCTCCTGATGGTTTTTAATGAATATTTTTTCAATTTTTGAACTGGTTCGGGCCTCTATTTTTTCAGGTGGATTTTGTGAGGTAACAATAATGGGAGCAGGAACAAATTCCGGATACTTTATAATGTAGCTCATCAGGAGAATAAGCAGAAGTATAACAAATATAAGCGTATTTCCCCAGCGTATCATCCAATGCGGCGGCTGGGTAAGAATGTCCTGAACACTCTCCGAACGAAGTTCAATGGTATCTAAAATTTCCTTTTCCATATAAGCAGTCTGTTGAAAATCAAGATCCTCATAAGAGGACCCTGATTCATTTTTTCATTTTAAAATAAATTATTACAAAGGCAGTTTGTAATCACATTTCGGATCATTACCCGGTTCAACTCCTGGAATAACCTGGCCTCCCGGACAATACTGATTGCAGGCATTCCGGATTTTGGTGCTGCCCACGTAGCAGAAGCAGTTGCAGGGATACGGAGGGATAGGTCCGGCTCCGTAAACTTCTCTCAAATGCTGTCTTGCTAATTTTTTTACATTTTTCATAACCGAAATATTTAAGTTAAAAAACTATAACTATTGCCTTTTACAGAGGATCGCAATTCTTAGGAGTCATCATGTTTTTGTGAACACATGCTCCTTTTTTTTCACACCAGTACAGGTTACAGTTACAGGTATAAGGCTCACCTGGAAGTGGTGGTTCTTCCGGGAAATAAGCACCACAGTCTCCTAATCCTCCTCCGTTCAAAGTTCTAAGCTCTTTTCTTGAAAGCTTTTTTAAATTTTTCATGATAATAGTTTGTTTTAATTTTCCTACTCTGTAAGCTTTTCGGATTCCGCTGTATAATCATTTGAGTTGATATTAATTCCCCAGTTCAAGCTGATTTTTCACCAGCCTGTAATATTCGCCCTTTAAAGCAACAAGTTCACTGTGGCTGCCTTCTTCCACTACCTGGCCTTTATCCAGCACAATGATCTTGTCAGCATGTTTTACGGTGGATAACCGGTGTGCGATGACAATAGCAGTCTTTCCTTTAAAGAACTGTTCAAGATTTTCCATAATAATCTTCTCATTGTTGGCATCCAATGCGGAAGTAGCTTCATCGAAAAAGATATATTCCGGAGATTTATAGACGGCTCTGGCGATGAAAAGTCTTTGTTTCTGCCCGCCGCTTACTCCTACGCCTTCATTTCCGATTTTGGTATTATAACTTAAAGGTAAACCTTCAATGAATTCTTTGATATTGGCAATTTCCACGGCTCGTCTTAATTTCTGTTTGTCGATATGGTCTTCACCTACGGCAATATTGTTGGCGATCGTATCATTGAAAACGTAGCCTTCCTGCATAACTACACCACAGTGATCCCTCCAGAATCTCGGAGATACATTTTTCAGTTTTGTATTCCCTATTTTAATGTCTCCTTCCGAAGGATCATAAAATTTCATCAGCAGTTTTAAAAGGGTTGTTTTACCGCTTCCGCTGGCTCCTACAATAGCCGTGGTTTTCTGATAAGGAATGCTGAGATTCAGGCCTTCAAATACCGGAACATCCGATCCTATATATCTGAATGACATATTGCTGATCTCAATGTCTTTCGGTGGTACTTCAGTTGCATACTGTTCATCCCTGTCTTCTTCATCTTCTTTATCATGAATTTCGCCAAGCCTTTCAAGGGAGATTTTGGCATCCTGGGTTTGTTTGATAAAATCGATAAGCTGAAGCAGCGGACTGTTAAGCTGCCCGATGATATACTGTACGGAAAGCATCATTCCTAAGGTAAGATTACCGCTCAGAACAAGCTTGGCCGAAAGAAAGCTCACCAGAATATCTTTCATCTGGTTGATGAAATTTCCTCCCACAGACTGCCATTGTTCCAGAGAGAGTGACTGAATTCTTATTTTAAATAATTTTACCTGAAGAAATTCCCAGTCCCAGCGTTTCTGCTTTTCGGCATTGTGCATTTTAATCTCCTGCATACCGTTGATCAGTTCAATCACTTTGCTTTGCTCCTGAGAAACCTGAGAGAATCTTTTGTAATCCAGTTCTTTCCTTTTTTTGAGGAAAAAGCTGATCCATCCTACATATAACACGGCTCCTACCAGATAAACAAGAAACAGCCTGTAATCATAAAACAGAAGGACGATACTGAAAATAATAAGATTGACCAGAGAGAACAGGGTATTTAAAGATGAACTTGTAAGTAGCTGCTCAATTCTGTGGTGGTCATTGATTCTCTGCATAATATCTCCCGTCATTCTCGTATCGAAGAAACTGATAGGAAGTCTCATCAGTTTAATAAAGAAATCCGAGATAATAGAGATATTGATTCTTGCTGACAAATGCAGTAAGATCCAGCTTCGGATTACTTCAATTCCCATTCTTCCCATAAACAGCATGATCTGTGCAAGAAGAACAACATAAATGAAGTTAAGATCCTGATTCTGTATCCCGACATCTACAATACTCTGGGTAAGGAACGGGAAAATAAGCGAAAGTAAGCTTCCTGCCAAAAGTCCCACAGCAAGCTGGATAACAAGTGATTTATACTTGAAAAGATATTTGGAGAGAAAGGAAAAGCTGGCTTTACTTTCTTCAGCATCAAACTCCGTCTGGAAAAAAGCAGGAGTGGTTTCCAGAATCAGGGCGATTCCTTCTTCCGTATTTTCATTGGCATTTTCTCCGATCCAGAGTTTAATGAATTCTTCCCGTGTATAGGTAATGAGTCCATAACTGGGGTCTGAAATATAAACTTTATTGTTTTTGTCAATTTTATAAACAACTACGAAGTGATTTTTGTTCCAGTGTACAATACAGGGAAAAGGGACTTCTTCTGTAAGGGTATTGAAATCAATCTGAACTCCGAGGGAGCGGAATCCCAGGTTTTCTGCAGCATCACTGAGCCCCAAAAGGCTGCTTCCTTCACGGGTTGTTTCAGAAAGTGTCCGGATCTGCTGAAGTGAAATGCTTTTGCCATAATATTTGCTTACTATTCTAAGGCAGGTAGGCCCGCAGTCTTTGGCATCCGGCTGTTTATAAAAAGGAAATTTCTTCAAAACTTTTTCTCATTGTAAAATGCCGCCTGGAAATGGCGACATTTTTAATTTATCTACTATTTTTAATATTGGGATTTAAGGCTTATTACAGAATACATACCTTATTGCATACCCTCGTACAGATTTCATCTATGGGACAGCCGCCAATGGGATAGCATACGGATACAGCCTGAATACGTGCACACTCCTGGGTAATGCCCCCTTTAAGTGTTCTTAGGTTTTCTCTTGAAAGCTTTTTTAAATTCTTCATAGTAGTCTTTGTTTTGGTTGTTGTTATTCCGGTCTTGATTTAAAATTGCGGATCAAGGCAGAATGATGGTTTACACTTATTGCCGGTCATACACATTGGGGTGCAGCCTACAAGACAAATTACCTCATAACGCTGAGAGCAATACCATCCTCCCATGCCGTCACTTATAGGAGCGCTGTCTCCACCAACGATTGTTTTCATGTTTGTACGTGAAACTTTTTTCAAATTTTTCATAGTAATTAGTTTTAGTTTGTTTTTCTTACTCTATTAAAGCTTTTCAGAATCCGCTTTTTATTTTTTCCTAAGATAGTGAATTTTTATATTCAATAATGTTTTTTCTTTTGGAAAATCTTATTGAAAGTCTTCATCTTCCATTAATTCATCAACGAAATACCATATATCTTCACGATCATATTTATCAGGGAACTGATAGCCGTTCAGAATAAATATAGGGGTAAAGTTAAGCCCCGCATTACTGTTATCAGAAGACATTGCCGTAAATGGCGAAAGATCTTCCACGGTAGCAGAACCCGCTCTTGCCACAGCTTTGCTTTCGTCTTTTGTTTCAAACCATTCTTCTACTGCTTGCAGGAATTCCTTCTGTGGTTTGTTGTGGTACAGATAGCTGAACGCGGAAAGAAGCTGGGTATACTTTTCAGGAGCTCTGTCCGGGAAATAATTGAAACGGATTTGTACGGAAATATCTTCCGGATATTTTTCCAGGAGCTCCTCCATGATCTTATGGGCATCTTTACAGAAACCGCAGTAAGGATTGGAAACGATAGCGATGCGGAGTCTGGCTTCTTTACTTCCAAGAGAGAATGTATGCGTATCCTGGAATGTTATTTTTTCATTTTCTAAAAGCTGGCTTTTGAAAAGCTCATAGTTTCTTTTAAATCTGAGATTTTTGGCATTGGACTTCTGAAGATTTTCTTTTTGGGTAAGCAGATTGCTGGAATACAGAACGGCTGAGAAAATAAGCAACCATAAAACAGCCGTCAGTAAGAGCATTCCTATACTGAAAGCTGTATTCTGAAAAAACAGAATGCTGATGACCAGCTGCCCGGCAAGAATTGAAATGATCAACAGACAGACCCTGCAGAATGTTTTTTCTACAAAAGCCTGAATATACAGAGAATAAGCAATGGCAATTACAGAAACAAAGGTGAATCCTTTAATAAGATAGGCAGAAGCAGGCAGGAACAGTCCCATGATAGCAATTCCGGTAAAATAGATCAGGGAAAAGTCTGAAAACTTTAGCCCCAGAATACTTGTTTTATCCTGTTTAATGATTTTATCACATGAATTGGCAGCCTGGCTGGCCGTAGTATCACCACATATACTTCCGATAACAGTAGACGTGTTACCGAATTTCTGATTGAAAATTTCCAGTGAGATATAAACACCTGCAAGAGACAGCAGATTGAAAATAGCTTCATAGATACTCAGACTCAGAAAAGAATAAATAAGAATGACTGCAAAAATTGCATATAAAACAGGCTTGAAATTGAAAGCCAGTTTGTTTTCTGCATTTTCCGTTTTTTCAAACAGCAATACAAAATCCGTAGATTTCTGATGGAGTTCTTCCTTGTTAAGTGTTTTGGCTTTTTCCGAATAAACCGAATAGCTGTTTCCTGATTTCTTTACCAGAGAGAAAGAATTGTCTACAATGGCAATAAATTCTTCCGGAAGTTCATCCCAATATTCCTTATCCAGTTCATAGGCATCATTTTTTACACCCATAAAATTCAGCGTATCACTAAATGCAAGAGCCGAGGGATAATTCGGATGTGAATTGAACTGGAATGTGAATTCCTGTTTGTCTAATTTCAGGTAGTTTATTAGTTTATCAAAAATCATATTAATATTTTTAACTAAAATACGCAGAGATTTCAAATAAACAAATTTTTTTTCTTTTCAGAGTGATATATTGCTTTCGCATAACTTTATTGTATTGTAAATCTGCATTTTTAAAGATTTTACAGACTCTTTTTCGGGATGTTTTTATGGTTGGCAGGCTATTGTTCAGCATATTTTTTAGTGTTTTGCAATGCTCCAGGTCATCGGTTCTGTCTGCTAAAAATCCTTGAGTCGTGAAAAAAAATATTCTGTTCCGGGGAATCTTTTATGTTTTTCCGTTTTTACAAAAGCGGAAGGTATTCCGGGGTTCCGGTTCTTTATATATTAAAATGATCGTTTGGAATAACACTGAACAACGAAGTGCTGTTTCTCTCCTGTTTCTTACAATAACTCTAATTTTTTTATTTCTTAAAAATGAGAAAAATATGCAATATTATATCTTTGGTTAATTATTGATTTTTATAATTTTTCCGTATTTTTAATTGCTTTTTTAATGAAATTTGATTGGATAAAATGTTATTTTAACATAATATTTATTTCGGGGAGTGAACTCAAAAAAACTTAAAAAATCATAAAGTTTTCATAAAGTTTAAAAAAAGGAGGGAAATGTTTTTGTATTTATGAAATATATTGTACTTTTACATCGCCTTGAATGAGGGAACAAGTCAAGGTAATAAATTTTTTTTCATCATTTGTGTTTTTAGAATCGTATCGCCTGATACGATTCTTTTTTTATGCTATGCCTATTAAAAAAATTAAGGTTATAATGAGATGAACGGATAAGCTCCGGAACTTAAAGTATCTGAATACTGCTTAGGAATGTTAGTCCTGTTTCTCATAGTTTAAAAGAAGGTCTATAAAGTAGGAATAAGTCACAGAACCCTCCTGTTGGTTGCTTTTCAGAAAAAGGTTATTGGTAAATCCGAAAAAATCATCCAGCCAGCCCTGGTGTCTGAAAATAAAAGCTCTTTCATAGGCTCTGTCTCTTTTCATGGCGGGAGAGTAATTATTAAGAACCGTTTTTACAAATTCAGGATCCTTCTCAGCAATAAATCTTAAAAGGCTTTTAAGGGTAAAATATTCCGTGCTGTATCTCAGATCAGTGTTGTCTGAATGAACACCTGTCAGGTAACCTATAAAATTGGCTTCCTGCTCCCGTGCAAAACCGAGCTGATGAGAGCTTTCGTGTGCTGACGTAAACGGTATGAAGGTGTGAGGAAGTTCTCCGTTGTACTGGGCTTCTGCGGTAAAAGGATTATAATATCCCAGAATTCCGGTAAAGTTCATGATCTTTTTAAAAAGGCTCGGTTTAAAAGCATGGATCCCCGTAGCTTTTTTGTCTGAAATAAATTTCGGAAGCCGTTGCTGCTGTTTAAGAATTTCATTCTGTACCGATTTCAGATCAGTTATGACGAAGATACCGTTCTGATCTTCATGAACCAGTGTCCGGGTCGCTTTACATTTTTCAAGGTATCGGAGTGCTAATGCCTTTGCTTTGTCAGTATCAGGTTCTTTCTGAGAAGCCAGCTTCTTGATGACCGGAGTCTGAAAATACAGCATTCCCCAGAAGATCTGGTAGGTAAAATAAAAAATATTGATTCCCGTCAGGATTTTAAGAAATGCATTATTCCGGCTTTCCTTTTTGAAACATCTGATAACACAATACAAAAGCAAAGCCCCAAGAATAATATAGATTACATCTCCTAAAGAAAAAGGAATCCAGCTGAAAAGCCCCTGATGCATCCCTTTCTGAATTTCAAAGAAATGTTCAAAAAAAGAGATCATTATCTTCGATTTCGAAAATCCATAGAACAAAAGAAATTGGGCAAGTAATACACCTGCCCAAAATCGTTTTTTATGGATAATTTTTTTACTGTTAATGACCACTGCCTTTAGAGATTTTATCAAGATCAATACCCTGTGCCTTCAGTATTCCTGTTACACGCACTGCATAGAACGCAAGATAAGCAAAACAGATAACACCTACGATATAACTGAAGTGAATATTCGTTAAATCAGCAATATAACCCTGAACCATACTTACAATACCTCCTCCCATGATCATCATGATCAGATAGCCTGATCCCTGATTGGTGTGCTTTCCGAGACCATTGATGGCAAGTGCAAAAATACACGGCCATAGAGTAGAGCAGAACAGTCCTACACTGGTAAATGCATATACGGAGGTCATTCCGGTAGTAAACATTCCTATTAATAATGCAGCAATACCTGCTACGGAAAAGATAAGAAGCATTCTGGCAGGATTTCCTTTACTCATAATATCGCAGATAATCATTACAATAATAACCGCAGCATATACATAGAATGGAGAAAGGTCATGCTTGGCAATAGCATTCACCAATAAGAATACCCCGAATGCAAGATAAGGAGCAAGGAATCTTAATATCTTTTTGAATCCGGCGCTCAGGTCAAAGGCTTCTACCGCCCCGGTCCAACGGCCGATCATTAAGGATGCCCAGTACAGGGAAATATAAGGCGCAACTTCTTTCGTCTCGAAACCTAAACTCTTTTCCATATAAGCGGGAAGGTTACTTGCTGTGGAAACCTCTACACCTACATAAACAAAAATGGCAATCATTCCCATTACCAGCTGAGGATATTGGAAGGCCGATGTTTTGTGATCACCGGGAACAATGTCATCAGTATCCTTTGTATTGGTAGGAGTTACTGCCGGAAGAGAAGAGAACTTCAGCATTACGGCTACCAAAGCAAATGCTGCTCCCAGGATCAGGTAAGGAATCTTTACACTTTCAATACTCGCTTCTGTATTGGCTGCCGAAGCAGAGCCGAAAATAGCGAACGAAACAATCAGGGGACCTATGGTTGTACCCAGATTATTAATTCCCCCGGCCATCGTCAGCCTTTGGGAACCTGTTTCCACCGGTCCTACTTCAATGGCCAGCGGATTGGCTACAATCTGCTGTAATGAGAACCCGAGCCCTACAATGAAAAGTCCTGAAATCATTAACGGGAAAGATCCCATATTGGCCGCAGGATAGAACAGTAAAGTCCCGGCTGCGGAAATAAGAAGGCCTAAAATTAAGCCGTTTTTGTATCCTATTTTATTGATCAGGTCCTGTCTCAGACTCTTTGAAACAGCCATATAAATCAGAGAACCCACGGTGTAAGCCACATAAAAGCAGATCTGTACGAGCATACTTTCGGTTTGGGTCAGCTTAAAGGCTTTTTGGAAGACCGGGATCAGAATGTCATTACTTGCCGCTACAAATCCCCAGAAAAAAAACACAGTAACCAGAGGAATGAATTGTCCCCAATTGGTTTGTTTAGAATAATTTGACATATTTGTTAGAAATTTCGCAAACAAATATAACTATTTCTTTTAAATAGAATGTTCCAGCAGTGTTTTTTTTATCTCTCTGTAAGCTTCTGTTTTTAAGTCTTTTGGAGAATCTGAAGGTTCCATAATTCCATTAAAATATACTTTTACCCGTCCCGGGTATCCTTTTGAGTTGTCGAAAGGAAAAATTTCTTTCAGTCCGATAAATGTATACACGGCAATAGGAGAGTGATGCTTGGACGATAAAGTGAAGGCCCCGTCTTTAAAATCATCCAGAATAACAGAAGTGTCATCCGGAACACCTCCTTCGGGAAATATGGCAATGCTGTTGCCTTCCTCCATTTTTTCGGCACATCTTCTGTAAACATCGGCACGGCTCCTGGCACTGTTCCGGTCTACCATAACACATATTCTTTTGTAAATGGTTCCGAAGATCGGAATTTTTACCAGCTCCTTTTTACCTACGAAACAGATGGGATTGTCCGGAAATAAAATACAGGTAAGCATAATATCCATAATGGAAGTATGATTCGAAATAAAAACATACTGGGTGTTTTTATCCTTCTTCTGGTCCGAAAGTTTAATCAGGTCATACCTTAATCCCATGCCGTAAAACATGCCGAAACACCAGAGCCTTACGAATTTATAAGCATATTTATAATGCTTTTTGCTGAAGGATAAAATATAAACAGGAATTCCCAGAATAACTGTCAGTACAAAAGCCAGCAGAAGAAGCCAGAATCTCCACAGGTAATTTAAAATCTTTGTCACAGTTTAGCCGTTAAAAATTACTTTCTTTTTTACCGAATAATTAAGAATGGAGACCAGCAGGATCGCTGCCACCTTACTGATCATTTCCGGGCTTAAGGTATAAAAAATTAAATTGATATTATCCTTAAATATAAAACTGTAAAATATCTGGAAAAAACCGAGACTTAACAGAGTTGAAACAAATGAAACCGCCATAAAATAAGCAAACTCCCTTTTTTTGGAATGCTTTCCTCTTTCAAAAACAAACCAGATACTCAGAAAATAATTGCTGATGATTCCGCAGCTGGTAGAGAAAATATTACTTAAAGGATAGTGTACACCATGAAAATTAACCTCCCTGGCAAAGATGTGGGGAAGATAGGTACTGAATGCCTTAAAACTTCCGATCTCTACTACGGCGCTCAGCCCTCCGGCAATAATGAAGAACAGAACCTGCTTCTGGCGTATGAGTAACTCTTTCATTCAAAATATATGATCTGCAAATTTAGGACTATATATTAACATATGAGAAATAAAAATTTCCACACTTGAGGATTTCGTTCCCGGAACTGCCAGAACCGGATTCTGCTTCATCGGTGACCGGAGAGTGAGAATCAGAGGGAATGAAAACAATACCTGTGAGCTGGACAGGAGCGGATGAACTTATGAGCAGAAATAATATTTACTGCCCATATTCTGCTGAATTTAATACAATAAATAACAGATGTGCGATCAGGGATTAGACATTTGATAATGATATGTTAAACACTGAAAAAAGTTGTTAAAAAATTTTTTTGAATCAAAATTATTTCTAAATTTATTCCTCTGAATGATGTAATTATAACCTGATAATAAATTCATTTTCAACTTCTTGTGTTGATGGTTTTTTCTATCTTGTAATGCGTGATTGAAAGCATACTTCCCCATTTTTTATGACCCTCAATTAATAATAATATTTGTATGAAACGTCAAAACAAATACAGAAAATTCCAGCTTCAGCAAAAAAATATTGAAGCTCTTGAAAGAGAAAATTCCCGCTTCAAACGAGTGTATTCCGAATATGAAAATATGGCAGATGAACTCTGGAATCTTGAAAACTCTACCGGAGAACCTGTGCCTGATGATTTTATCAATGCCATGGTTCTTCAGACCTCTTATCTGGAAGATGAAATTGAAGACTGGCTGATCCGGTTTAACAACGAAAAAACTGATATAAAACATTAGTGATTTTAAACAGCTTCCAGTGTGTTTTTAAACGCTAATTAAAGATAAATTCATATTTTAGCACCCTTAAACTAAAATGTAAAATATGGTTGCTATCGTTGACAGTGGTTCTACTAAGTCGGACTGGGTGATTCTGGATGATTTCAAAAAAGTTTTTCTAAAAACAGAAACAATCGGCTTCAATCCGAACTTTATCAGCAGAGAACTTATTGTTCCCGAAATAGAAAAAAACAGCAACCTTACATTAATCAAAAACTCTGTTACCAAGATCTTCTTCTATGGATCAGGATGTGGTGTGAAAAAGAACTGCGAAACAATAGAAGAAGAGCTTAAAAGAGTCTTTACCAGAGCTGAAATGGTGGTAAAGGAAGATCTTATGGCCGCAGCTTATGCCGCGTACAGCGGAAAGCCGGCTGTGGTATGTATTCTGGGGACAGGATCAAATTCATGTTATTTTGATGGTGAAAACCTGAAGATAGAACTGCCTTCCCTCGGTTTCCTTATAGGAGATGAAGGAAGCGGAAGCGCAATCGGAAAACAGCTGGTGCGCAGATACTTCATGAAAAAACTTCCCGCAGATCTTCATTCCGAATTTGAACAGACCTATCAGCTTACAGTAGAAGAAGCTCTGAAAAAGATGTATCACAGCCCCAGGCCTAATGCCTATCTGGCAGACTTCAACAAATTTGTGATCGAACGAAAAGATCATCCTTATCTTAAGGAAATGGTTTTCGAAGAAATGAAGAATTTTTTCGAATACCAGGTTATTCCTTATGCCGAAGCAAAAGATGCCGAGATCAATTTTATCGGTTCCATTGCCTATTATTACGAAAATATTCTACGTTCTGTTGCGGCAGAACTTCATTTAAATGTGGGCCATGTCGTACAGAAACCTATTGAAAGTTTAGTAGACTACCATATTAAATATATACTTTAATAAAAAACAAAATTCTATGTCAAGTAAAACCCATCGCGACGAAAAGAACTTTAATCAGGCCGCGTTAGATTATCATAAAACAGAACCTAAAGGAAAGATTGAAGTAATTCCTTCAAAGCCGCATTCCTCCCAGAGAGATCTTTCCCTGGCTTATTCACCGGGAGTGGCTGTTCCATGTATGGAGATCCACGATAAACCGGAAACTGTTTACGATTATACAGGAAAAGGAAACCTTGTTGCCGTAATTTCAAACGGAACTGCTGTTCTCGGATTGGGTGATATCGGGGCAGAAGCCTCAAAGCCGGTCATGGAAGGGAAAGGACTTCTTTTCAAGATCTTTGCAGACATTAATGTATTTGATATTGAGATCAATGAAAAAGATCCGGATAAGTTCATTCAGATAGTAAAAGGAATTGCTCCTACGTTCGGAGGAATTAATCTTGAAGATATTAAAGCTCCTGAAGCATTCTATATCGAACAGAGACTCAAAGAAGAGCTGGATATTCCTTTGATGCACGATGATCAGCACGGAACAGCAATTATTTCTGCTGCCGCATTAATTAATTCACTTCAGATTGCCAATAAAGATATTGCCGAAGTAAAGATGGTCGTAAACGGAGCAGGAGCTGCCGCTATTGCCTGTACTAAACTTTACATTGCGCTGGGACTGAAAAAAGAAAACGTCCTGATGTGCGACAGCAAAGGAGTAATCAATCATAAAAGAGAAAACCTTACCCCTGAAAAATTAGACTTCATCGCTCATACCGATATTGAAACCCTGGAAGATGCCGTAAAAGGATCGGATATTTTCATCGGTTTATCCAAAGGAAATGTAATGACTCCGGAAATGCTGAAGAGCATGAACGAAAATCCTATTGTTTTTGCTTTGGCCAACCCGGATCCTGAGATTGCTTATGACCTGGCTGTGGAAACCCGTAAGGATGTAATCATGGCAACAGGAAGAAGCGACTATCCTAACCAGGTAAATAATGTACTGGGATTCCCTTATATTTTCCGTGGAGCATTGGATGTGCAGGCAAAAGGAATCAACGAAGAAATGAAGCTGGCAGCTGTACATGCTATTGCAGATCTGGCAAAAGAACCCGTTCCTGAGGCTGTAATATTAGCTTATAATGTACAGAATCTGCAGTTTGGAAGAGAATATTTCATTCCTAAGCCTTTTGATAACAGGTTGATTACCAAAGTTTCAAGTGCCGTGGCGAAAGCGGCGATCGAAAGCGGAGTTGCCGGGAAAATAATCACGGATTTCGAAGAATATGAAAACCAGCTGCTGGACAGAATGGGACGTGACGAGAAGCTGGTAAGAATGATGCAGAGCCGTGCAAGATCCAATCCGAAAAGAATTACACTGGGAAATGCTGAAGAATACAACGTTCTGAAAGCAGCCCAGATCCTTTACGAAGAAGGAATTGCCTTCCCGAGCCTGTTGGGAGATAAAAAATATATCCAGGAGCAGATGGTACGTTACGGAATCAATCTCGATGTGCCGATCATTGATCCAAGTGATGACGATCAGAAGGAAAACAGAAAAAAATACAGAGAAACACTTTGGAAACTTCGCCAGAGAAAAGGAATGAACGAGTACAAGGCAAAAAGATACGTACGTCAGAGAGACTATTTCGGACCTCTGATGCTGAGACACGGAGATACGGACGGACTTATTGTAGGGTTCTCTAAAAACTATACCTCAGTGCTTCGCCCTGTTTTAGAAGTAATTGAAAAAGACAAAGGAGTAGATAAAGTAGCCGCAATGATGATGATCCTGTCTGAAAAGAAACCTATTTTCTTCGCAGATACTTCCATTAACCAGAATCCTACTGCTGAAGATCTGGTGAATATTGCTAAAATGGCAGAAATTACCGTGAAATCTTTTGCTATTGAGCCTAGAATTGCAATGCTTGGTTTCGAAAACTTTGCAGCCATCTCGGATACTTCTAAAAAAGTTGCCAAAGCAGTAAGCATTCTGCATGAAAAATATCCTAAAATGATCGTAGACGGTGAAATTCAGCCTGATTTCGCTATGAATGCAGATCATTTGAGCGATTATCCGTTCTCAAAATTAGAAACAACTCCGGCCAATACATTTATTTTCCCGAACCTTGAAAGTGCGAACCTGTCTTATAAGATCATCAGAGGAATGAAAGTGGCACAGGTGATCGGCCCAATCCTGATGGGATTAAAACAACCGGTACATGTGCTTCAGATGCGTTCCAGTGTAGATGAAATCGTAAATCTGGCAACGATTGCGGTACTGGATGCCCAAAGAAGAGAAAACAAAAAATAACAGAGATACGTCTTTAGAATATAAAAAGCAGTACAGCCAATCCGGTGTGCTGCTTTTTTATTGCTGAAAGAACGTGGGCAGATAAAGTTAAGATTAAAAAGCTGTTAGCTGATTTTGAATTACAATAATACAGTTAAATTATCTTTGAAAAAGAACAACAGACTTAATCAAAGATGCAATTGCTGGGTTTTGAATAAAATCAATAGATGTTTATTTTTGTTTAATATTTTTTATATAAAATACGTTTATTTAATGAAAAAAATAAATACATTTACATGAACTAAAAAAAAATACCATGAAAAACATCAAAAAACTTTCAAGAGAAAATTTAAAACAGATCGGTGGCGGAGGAGTAAGAGATAAACCTCTTCAGTCTCCGGATGGAGCTTATTACTGTCTTCCGTCTCAGGGGCAGTTATGTCTGGAAGGCTGTACACCAACCTGCGTAAACGGAGCATGTTACAGAAGTATGTGCCTTGACATATACTAAATCTTTAATCAGTTTAAGTATTTTATTTATAGTATAAAGACCTGTCCGCTCGGATGGGTTTTTTTGTCTTTCCGTGAATTCATTGAACAGGGAGTCAAAATTTAAGTTAAAACTCATTCGTACTGGAAATAAAAATATTAATTAGTTTAAATTGCTATATTTGGGAGTTTTAAAAATTAATAATGATATTTTCTTTACAAGGCAGCGTTCAAGAACTTACGCCTACCTACGCAGTGATCAATGTACAGGGAGTTGGTTACTATGTCGGTATCAGTTTAATGACCTCCCAGGCTCTGGCCCTGAATCAGCCGGCTTTCTTATTTACCCAGCAGATCATCCGGGAAGATGCACATCTTCTCTTTGGTTTTAACACACGTTCAGAAAAAGAGATGTTCAACCTGTTAATAAGCGTTAACGGAGTAGGAGCTGTTTCAGCACTTATCCTGCTTTCTACTTTAAGTCTGGGAGAGATTGCCTCTGCCATCCTTTCCCGCAACAGTGCACTGATCCAGAAAGCAAAAGGGATTGGTGCCAAAACAGCAGAGAGAATCATTGTGGATCTTAAAGATAAAGTCCAGAAATTCAGCCTTCCGGAAGAAAACATTTCTGCTCCTGCAGATAATAAAATCAAGGAAGAATCGTTATCTGCATTAGAAGTTTTAGGGATTCCTAAGCGGATGAGTGAAAAAATTGCAGACAGAATCCTGAAGCAGAATCCGGAGGTTTCTGTGGAAGAACTGGTAAAACAAATTTTAAAAAACATTTAACATTTGGTGACTAATAACAAGCGTCTTAAGATATTTTTGTTCCTGTCGTTCCTGTGCATGTCAGTAAGTGGCTTTGCGCAGCAGGTACGGGATACAGCAATTATAAAAAAGGAGTATCAGCTGGCCGATCCTACAAGGTATGAAGCCTATTACGATATAAAAACAGGGATGTATTTCATATATCCGAAAATCGGAAATATAATCACCGGTCCTCCCACAGCCATGTCCCCGGAAGAGTATAAAGAATTTATGATGGCAACCCAGACTAGGGCTTATTACAAGGAGAAATCGGATAAATACAACCTGCTTTTCCGCAAAGACAGGACTGATGCCCGAAGAAAAGGGCTCATTCCATCCCTGCTGATTAATAATAAGCTCTTTGAAACTATTTTCGGAAGCAATAAGATTGAAATCATTCCTTCGGGATACGCTTCTCTGGATTTTGCAGGACTCTACCAGAAAATAGACAACCCTTTGATTTTACCGCAGAACAGGACAAGTTTTACCTTTGATATTGATCAGAGAATACAGCTCGGATTATTGGGGAAAGTTGGAGAAAATCTTCAGCTGAAGGCCAATTACGATACCCAGAGCGGTTTTGCATTCGAGAACAGAATGAATCTTGTCTGGCAGGCAAAAGGAAACTGGAAAGATTTGCAGACCAAAGGCCTGGGAGATGTTGACAAGCCAAGTGCGGGAGGGGAAGATAAGATCATCAAAAGAGTAGAATTCGGTAACGTAAACATGCCGCTTTCAACAAGTCTTATCAGAGGATCCCAGTCTCTTTTCGGGATGAAAACTGAGTTCCAGCTTGGGAAAACCTATGGAACACTTGTGCTTTCCCAACAGCAGGGAGAAGCCAGAAATATTGTTGTACAGGGTGGTGGCGTCATGAATAACTTTAAAGTCAATGCCATTGATTATGAAGACAACCAGCACTTTTTCCTCGGACACTATTTCTTAAACCGTTACGATGATGCCCTGATGAACTATCCGCAGATCAATTCCACGGTGAATATTACCAGACTTGAGGTCTGGGTACTTGACCAGGGGAACAGCAATCTGGCATATCAGAAAAGTATCATTGGGATCAGGGATCTTGGAGATGGACCAGGCTTACCGGACAATTCTCAAAACGGATTGTATACAAACATTAACACAGCCATCGGAACTCCAAGAGATCCCGGGAAAAATTATGCTCCCACCTTTCAGGGACAGGTTTTTCCGGGAAGTACAGAAGCTTACGACAATGGCGAACATTTTATCTTCAATACCAAAGCGAGAAGACTTAATTCCAACGAATATACACTGCAGCCTCAGCTGGGATACATTTCATTAAACCAGAAACTAAATGACAACCAGCTTTTAGCGGTTTCCTATTCCTATACAGACGGTTCTAATAAAGTATATAAAGTAGGGGAATTTTCAGAAGAAAGTCCCGTTCTGGTAACTAAAGTACTGAGAGTAAATAACAGGGTGAATGTAAATTCTCCAATGTGGGACCTGATGATGAAGAATATTTATTCACTTGATGCAGGACAGGTGGCACAGGATGGATTTATTCTTAACGTTTTATACAGAGATCCAAAAACCGGAGGTAAAGTAAATTACCTTCCGGGAACACCGGTAGCAGACAAAAACTTGTTAAAGTTGCTAAACTGGGATCGCCTCAATATGAATGGTGACCTTCAGAACAGCGGCGGAGTTTTGGGAGACGGTATTTTTGACTTTGTCAGCGGAATTACCATCAGACCTGAAAACGGAAGAATTATCTTTACCAAAGTACAGCCTTTCGGAAGTTTCATGCAGAGCCAGGTCGGAAATGATCCGCAATTTGTTTTCACAGATCTGTATAAGCAGCAGAAACAGACTGCCACTGCAAGTAATCTTGCACAGCGTTATACTATGGAAGGTCGTTATAAAGGAACCCAGGGGCAGGGAATCTCTCTTGGAGCAGTAAATGTTCCACAGGGATCTGTAAAAGTTTCTGCCAACGGAGTACAGCTTACAGAAGGGGTAGATTACACCGTAGACTATATGCTCGGTACCGTAACTATCATTAATGAAAATGTGAAACAGTCCGGGCAGGCAATCAATATTTCATTAGAAAACCAGCTTACCTTTAATACCCAGAGAAAAAGATTTTTGGGATTAAATTTAGAAAGAAGATTCAGTGAGAATTTCATCCTGGGTGGAACGATTGTCAATTATTCGGAATCTCCGCTTACCCAGAAGGTCAACTACGGGCAGGAGGCTGTTAATAATACAATGGCAGGTATCAATATGATGTATAACAATCAGGTACCTTTCCTTACAAGATTAACGGATAAGATCCCATTGGTAAATACCGAAGCCCCATCCAATCTTAACTTCAAAATGGAAGCCGCCTATTTGCTTCCGGGATTAAATAAAGGAACGAACGACCAGTCGTATATCGACGATTTTGAACAGACTACCTCCAAAATATCTTTAAAAGAACCCGGAGCATGGAGCCTTGCCTCTAAGCCGGAGAAAAATTTACTGCCTCCTTTTAACGGGGTTCCGGCCAGTGATGATATATCTGCCGGGTACGGCAGAGGACTCTTATCCTGGTATAATATCGATCCGAGGTTCTGGGGAGTAGGAGGAAGGGCTCCGGCGGGGATCACGGCACAGTCCATGTCCAACCACGCATCCAGAAGGGTTCAGTATTCTGAAATTTATAATAACAGGGATTTTGTGGCCGGAGAGCAGACCTTCACCAATACCCTGGATATTTCTTACTTCCCGCAGGAAAAAGGTCCGTATAACGTGAACCCTAATGCAGAAGCTCCGGCCAGCAGATGGGCAGGGATTATGAGACCGATCAGTGTGCCGAACTTTATCACCTCCAATATAGAATATGTGGAATTCTGGATGATGGATCCATATGCCGATGGAAATACCTTAGGATCGTCTCCAGCCAATCCGCCAAGGCTTTTACTTCACTTAGGAAACGTTTCCGAAGATATTCTGAAAGATGGAAAAATGCAGTATGAGAACGGTCTTCCGACAGCGGGGGCTCCTTCTACAACCACTACATCCAATTGGGGAATTCAGCCTAAACAGCCACCTATCCTTTATGCATTCTCCAGCGAAGGAGACGACAGGAGAGCACAGGATCTTGGGTATGACGGTTTAAGCTCAGAACAGGAATCTTCAAAATTCGGAAATACTTTCATAAACCCGGTAACCAATCTGGTAGATCCTGCGGTAGATGACTTTGTATTCTATATGTCTGAAAAATTCACAGGAAGCCAGGCTGCCTCTGTTGTTCAGCGATATAAATACTTCAGAAATCCGGAAGGAAACTCTCAGGCCAATTCACTGGAAGTAGCTTCACAGACACCGGATGCAGAAGACATCAACAAAGATTATAATCTGGACCAGACCGAAAGCTATAATGAGTATGTTGTAAAACTTGATCAGGCCAGTCTTGCATTGGGAGAAAACAATATCGTAGACGTTAAAACAGTAAAAGCTACCTTCCAGAACGGGCAATCTTCAGATGTAAAATGGTACCTTTTCAGAATCCCGGTTTCTAAATATGCTGAAACAAATGCTGAAGGTGCAAAAGATCCATCAGTGCTTAACAATGTAAGGTTTGCCAGATTAATGCTGGCCGGATTTGAACAGACCTCTACTTTAAGGTTTGGTACAATGGATCTGGTAAGATCAGACTGGAGAAAGTATCCTAGAAATATTGCAAAATTTGTAGATGAAACCAGTACTAGCCCTGTTCCTGTACCTGATCCTGGAACGAATGAAGGCAGTATGGATGTTAACACAAACAGCTTTGATGTAGGAAGTGTAAATATTGAGGAAAATGCATTAAACCAACCTCCTTATGTATTGCCTCCTGGAATCGACAGACAGGTATTAAGCGGAAATGCAGGAGCTCAGCGACAAAATGAAGCATCTTTATATCTGAAAACAGATCAGCTTGCAAGTAATGAAGCCAGAGGGGTTTTCAAAAATACATCCCTGGATATGAGAAGATACAAGAAACTGAAACTTTTTGTACACGCTCATGATCCTTCCCCTAATGGAGGAAGTAATAACGGACAGATAGATCCCAAAACCAGATTCTTTATCCGTTTTGGTAGTGATGCTACGGATAACTACTATGAATATGAAGCAGCATTGAAATTAACGGATAAGACGGCAACTGCACCTATGGATATCTGGCCGTTTGAAAATGATGTAGATTTTGAAATACAAAATTTTGTTGATGCTAAAATTCGGAGAGATAAAAGTTCGCCAAATAATATTATTGACAGAATATTGGATCCTTCATTTGGTGATGAGTTTAAGAAAATTTATATCAAAGGGCGTCCGAGTTTAGGAAATATTACCACCATAATGATAGGGATAAGAAATGCAGGAGATAGAGGAGGTACTGCAATTACGAGAGTTCTGTGGGTTAACGAAATCCGTCTTTCTGAAATCGAAAATGACGGCGGATATGCAGGAAATGCCAGCTTAAACTTTAATCTTGGAGACTTTGCAACGGTGAATACCAGTGCCTCTTATACTTCGGTTGGATTCGGAAATATCGATTCTAAACCGGCGGAGAGAACCCAGTCTACCCAATCGGCTTTCAGTATCAATACGGCAATTAATGTAGATAAGTTCCTTCCGGAGAAGAGCGGAATGAAGATTCCTTTAAACTACTCCTATTCACAAACTATTGAAGATCCTAAGTATAACCCTCTGGATACCGATGTAGCGTTTAATAAGGCAGCCAATAAAGAGCAGCTGAAAAAAGTAGCGAGAACCTATACGCAGCAGAGAAGTATCGGGGTGGTGAATATGCATAAAGAAAGAATGAACCCGAATAAGAAACCGAAATTCTATGATATTGAAAACGTTTCTGTAACTGCCGTATATAACGATGATTATTTCAGGGATATTTACACATCCAGAAATTACAGACAGTATCTGAGAGGATATGTTGATTATAATTATACCTTCAAACCGTGGGTGATCAAACCTTTCAATAAGATGATCAGCGACACGGCAAAATCAACCAAATACCTGAGATGGGCTAAAGAATTTAACTTCAATCCAATACCTACAAGATTGTCTTTCAGAACGGAAATTGACAGAAATTATAACGAACTGGAGTTCAGAAATGTTGAAGCAATCTTAAGCGGTAATACAGGAAGCAGCTTCGATGCGATCAAAAACAGGAACTTCTATTTTGGATGGCAGTACGGATTAGGATTCAACTTCACAAAATCGTTGAAACTGGAAATCAATTCCGCTACAAGAACTCTTAACGATCATATTGATGTGAATACGATGGATGATAAATCCATCTTTGGAAATGTATTCAGAGCAGGAAGACCGGTATTGTACAACCACAGGGTACAGCTGAACTATAAACTTCCGTTCCAGTATCTTCCGTATCTTGATTTCATCAATGCGGAACTGGGGTATGGGTTTACCTATAACTGGAATGCAAGGTCTACTGCACTTCTTGCCAGTCCTGAAGGAAGTCTTGGATCGGTAGGGCAGAATACCAATGTAATCCAGGCGACAGCAACTGCGGATATTCCGAAATTCTTCAGCCAGTTCAAGTATTTTAAAAATATCAATACAAAACTTCAGAAACGTAAGCAGGAGATCGACTCCCTGAATAACGTGTATACCCAGCAGTGGGAGAAAAAGAGGTTCAGGTATAAAAGCTATAAGTTCAAGAATAAGCTGACCCCTCTTCAGAGTGCAGCATTCTTCCTGACCTCTTTCAAACAGCTGGATATTAATTATTCCGAAAATAACGGAACAGTACTTCCCGGCTTACTTTCTGCGCCGAACTGGTACGGTTACGGGCAAACGCTTGGAGGTCCAAGTATTGGATTCCTATTGGGATCTCAGGCTGATATCAGAAGAACAGTTCTTGAGAATGGTTGGGTAAGTGATTCTCCTTACATGACGGATCCTTATATAAGAATGTCAACCCGGGAACTGAGAGCCAATTTACAGATTGTACCGATCAATGATTTCAGAATAGATCTGAGTGCATTGCATAATTATAACAGAAATTTCTCCCAGTCGGGATTCAATAACAGGAATAATCTGGCAACAAGAAATCATGATTATGTATTTGCCAATGATCTGGTGACTTATTCTAATTCCGTAGTTCTTCTTAAAACCTCATTCAAGCAGAGTGAAGCTATTTATCAGGCGATCAGGGAAAATGCAAGAGAACTTTCTCAGCAGCTGGGTGGTCCTGATGCCGTATTAACAGATGGCTTTGCGGAAGGATACAGTATCGCCAATGCTTATGTGCTGATACCGGCATTCAGAGCGGCTGTTGAAGGAAAATCTGTAAAACAGATAGGAAATGCCAAAAAAGCAGGACTTCCTATTCCAAACTGGAGACTGACCTATTCAGGGTTGAGAAATATTCCGATCATTAACGGGCAGTTTTCCAAGTTTGATATACAGCACGGCTATACGGCAACCTATACTGCGGCAGGAGTTCAGTCGAGTATTGATTATTTTAACAGCCTGACTGCAAGACTTACCGATCCGAATGCAGTATTTGATGTGAACCGTGATTATATCAATCCGTTTACATTCTCACAGGTGGGTTATGTAGAATCATTCTCTCCGCTTATCGGAATAGATGTTACCATGAGAAATAATATGCAGTTTGGTATCCAGTATAACAAAAACAGAATGTTATCGCTGGGGCTGGTAAACCATACCCTTACTGAAGACTCCAATACGGAATATGTCGTAAGACTTGGCTATATCGTGAAAAACTTCAGATTAGGAATGGCCAATACCAGAGGAAGCAGAGGAAAAGGTGCTGACCTTAATATCAGGGGTGATATCTCGTTAAGGGACAGTAAAACCTCCATTATGAATATCCTGCTGAACGACTCACAGGTAACAGGAGGGCAAAAACTCATGAATATCAAGCTTTCCGCAGACTATAATGTTTCTGAAAACCTGAACCTGAGAGTCTTCTACGAACAGATGACCTCAAAGTATAAGATCTCAACAGCGTTCCCGCTGTCTACCATAAGAGCCGGACTCTCCGCAACGTTTACGTTTGGCGATTCAGGCGGTTTTTAGAAAGAAAATCAATTAAGCTCAGATGTCCTTCAATTTTGAAGGACATTTTTTATACCGGATATTTGAAGCTAGTATAATTTTGAATACATTTGTACAAAATAAAAATTAAAAAATGAACACACCATCAGAATTAAAGTACACTAAAGATCACGAATGGATCAGGATTGAAGGAAATGTTGCTACGATTGGTATTACAGATTTTGCACAGGGAGAGCTTGGCGATATCGTGTATGTAGATGTAGATACAGTAGATGACGATCTTGAAGGAGGAGCAGTTTTCGGAAGTGTAGAAGCGGTAAAAACGGTTTCAGATCTATTCTTGCCTATTGCAGGAAAAGTGATTGAGTTCAATTCAGACCTTGAAGATCAGCCTGAACTGTTGAATTCTGATCCTTATGGAAACGGATGGATCATCAAATTGGAAATTGCTGATGGAGCAGATCAGTCTGAATTGCTTTCTGCAGAAGAATACCAGGCTGTCATTGGATAAAATTTCGAAAATATTTAGTAAGATATTGCCCATTTATTGGGCATTTCTTACTTATATGCTTCTCAAACCCGGACAGGAGAACCAGGAATACTGGTTCATGTTCAATGGTATTGATAAAGTTCTGCACCTGAGTATATTTGGAGCGCTGGGCTTTTGTTTCATAGCCACCTTTCCCCGTATAAAATTTTCCTACTACATTCAGATCATGCTGATCTATGCCTTTCTTACCGAGATCCTTCAGGAAGAAATGGGGCTGGGCAGATCTATGGAAACCCTCGATATCGTAGCCGATACCATAGGTTGTCTTTTGGGGTACTATATATATAAAGCATTACTCAGGCGGTTTTTCTGAAGACTTTGATCCCTGATTGCTCCGTTTCTGAATAATTGAGTTCATCAGGAGCTTTTTCCCGCTCTCCGCTCTTACTCCTCACGCCATGCTTTGCCCCTTCATTCCTTTTGCTTTTCCGGTTCCGGCTGCGGGGTAACCGCTGCGATCGGGGCTAGGGTAGGGTATATTGTATCATAATCAGTCTGCCTGCACCTCTTTTCTCAATTATTTTTCAATAGCAGCAAAACCTATCCTCCAGCCTTCTTATCATAAAGTCGTTTCACACAGACATAAAAATTCTGCTTCATAGCCTATACCTTATATATATAATATGAGCACCAAAGAACATTCATAGAATATTATCCTTAATCAATATTGAATATTCTCCCTCCTTTATTCAATAGATAACGTGCTTTAACCCATTTAAAAAATATTCCTCCCTTCATCCTGCCTCCGTAACCCCCCCGCATTAAAAATCTTCCGCATAGACTGATGTAGAAAACACCCCCTTGTCTTACCCTGCTAAAGTTTACGTCTTTGTTTACCTTAAAAACACATACGCTGTTATTCATCTTTGTATGGCTTTACGCTTAATAAAAATCCATCAATAATTTTCCCGATCCCGCCATCCATTCCTATCTTATTTTCCATCAAACCCCAGGCATATCCTCAGTGTATTTTCATCCCGCCGGCTCTTTATCAACCTGTTCATAACCTGAGCTGATGATCAACCCTTTCATTGTGGATAACTCCGGATGTTCTGTAAAGTGCATAAAATAAGATCATTACATGTTATAGTTATCCACAATGCATCATTAGTATAAATTTTATGTTAACTCAACTTGTTTTGCGTTATAATAAGTTGTTATCTTTGCCCCACTGAAAACGAGAGTTGCTCAGTAAGCGCAGAAGACATTAATAATACTCTATAATTAAGCAAAGACATCT
>NZ_JBXDSA010000009.1:0-96600 GCF_056844565.1 Chryseobacterium sp. FR054
AAGGCTATGGCTCCAAAGATGCCTGGATCATCCGGCTGGATAAAAACGGAAAAGAACTTTCGCAGTTGATTTTAGGCGGCAAAGGCCTGGATGAAGTGGAGAAAATGATTCCTACGAAGGATGGCGGCGTATTGCTAGGGATATATTCCAGAAGTCATAAAACTAATATGGGTAATCAGCAATCGGTAATGAGTAATGATATCCCGGCTGGTATGTCTGTTACAAATAACCCATTATCAACTGTTTCAAAGCAGACCGAAAATTTCGGTGAAGGCGATTACTGGATCGTAAAACTGGATAAAAACGGCAAAGTGGAATGGGAAAAGAACTACGGAGGAAAAGGTGATGACCATCTGAGAACACTGGCTTTAACCTCCACAGGTTACCTTATCGGTGGAGAATCCCGGTCCGAAAGATCAGGCAACAAAACGGAGGGCATAGAAGAAGGAACTGATCTGTGGCTCGTCGCTTTAAACGAAAGAGGGGAAGAACAGTGGCAGAAATCCTACAATTTCGGGAACCGTGATATTCTGATGGGGATGAGTGTGATCCATTCCGCGGATGATAAAACCTCCAGAGGCATTTTACTGGGCGGTTACACCCAGGCCGAAGGACGGATAGAAAAAGATGATGAAACGTTTTGGATGCTGTATCTGGACCAGGACGGCAATGAACAGTGGAGAAAGCATGTAGCGGGAGAAAACCGTAAGAAGGAAGAAAGGCTTTCGGATATTAAGCTGAACAGGGACGGCTCCATTATCCTTGCCGGAACCAGTGCCGAAGAACTCGGGAAAGAAAACTGGAAAATCGTGAAGCTTGGAGACAGCCAGATCGATAAGCTGATCCAGAAGCAGGACATCAAAATTTATCCGAACCCTGTCACCGATTATGCCTATGTAGAAATAGGTATGGATTTCAGGGAAGCGGATATTGTGGTGTATGATATGGGCGGAAGGCAGCTTCAGAGTGTGAAGACAAAAAATAAGGTGACTAAGATCAACACCCAGCCTTTGGTTCAGGGGGCTTACCTGGTGGTGATCAAAACCGATACCGATAAAACGGCTAATGCTAAAATGATTAAAAAATAAACACATGAGAAAAAGAATATTATTAATAATAATGGGTTTTTCCCCACTTATTATTTTTGCACAAATTAATCTGGGAGATTTACCTAAACCTGTTCCTTCAGAATCTTCCCTTTCCACGTTTTACAACGCCCCGGTTTCTAATGCTACCGGAGTTCCGGATATTTCTCTTCCCTTATTTAATTTATCCAGTTATGATGAAAAAGTGTCTGCTAACTTATTATTGCAGTATCATCCAAATACTTCGGCAACAGAAGATGAATTAATAAGTGAGGTTGGTTTGGGCTGGTCATTTATAAAAGGTGGTGTTATCTCAAGAGAGATAAACGGAAGTGTTGATGAAGATAAGGATAATCAAGCATCCTATGATTATTACAAGAATATTTTTGATGACGTATATTATTATAATCTTCCCACAGGTATCTCCGGTAAATTCCGTTTTATAAGGGATAGGGATGCCAATACTTTTGAAGCGGTCAATATGAGTCCCAATAAGCTCAAAATTGAATATGTAAGGTCAGGCAATACGGCTACTCTTATTGTAAATTCGTTTATTATAACCGACAGCTTTGGGTATAAATATTATTTCAATGACTATTCCGAAAGCAGAGCAGAGCAATATATCGGCAATGGTGTAGGATACAGATACAAATCGGCATTTTACATCACAAAGATTACCAATGCTGACAATGTTGATTTACTGCTGTATGAATACCAAAAAGAAAACCTTCCTATGAATGCAATCTCCAAACTCAGTAAAATAACCTCTCCGGGATTAGGATTCATTAGTATTGAATATGATAATGATTCCTCATTAAGGGATACCCCCACTGATCCTTACAGTGTAAAAAAGATCATATTAAAACGATCTGACGGTGATATAGTATCACAATATCAGTTTGTGTATTCATCAGAGAATATTTACTATAAAAAATATGAACAGTTTTTTATGGGAAGACTGCTTTCAAGGGTTAATAAACTTGATAAAAATGGTGTACAAATAGAATCGACAAAGATAGAATTTGCTGATATGACGAAATTAAAATTAAAACTCACCAATCCGGGTGGTGGGGTAAGTGTCTATCAGTTTGGAAAAAACAACCAATATGAAGATCACAATAGCCCGGCCTACCTCCAGCTGCTCGCAGATGGTTTAGGTTCTACGGATGATCAGCATTATGTTGAATTCAATAATATAGATTTCAATACTCATAATACAACGCAGTATACTTTCACGGTTGCAGGAGCTGCCAACGTAGAGAAGACCTTTAAATTCACTTACAGCGGTTCAGGCTTCCCCCCTCCGATTCCGACAGAAGGAGGAAATCCGGTTGAATTGGTGGATTATAAAATTATGAATGTTACCAGCAATTCGGGCGCACAGATAAATGCTGATGGCAGTTCTTCATCAGAAAATCTCTATAAGCTTGTTCCCGGAACATATACGGTAAACATAATAGGAAACGGATTAGGCACCATAATCATAAATGAGCTTATAACCAACCCTCCTCCTTATAACAATTACGGACCTGCTACGGGATTTAGCCTGGGTTCTTCCGTTTATTATGATAAAGAAAATGGAACTCCGGTAAAAACGGTTTCTTATAGTCATGATATTTTTGAAAATGGAATCCCTACCAGCAGCGGTAACGGAACAATATACAGCAATGTGAAAGAAACAGATTCTTCCACAAACGGCTATACCCATTATTTTTATACGGAAACAAAAGGGCTTTCACCTCAAATGATCACCTATGAAAATACTACCAGGGAAATAAAGCCGGTTGCCGAAATTACTAAACAAGGCCTGTTAAGCAAAAAAGAAGTATATGATAAAACCGGAAAATTATTGTCGTCTGTTGAATATGAATATACTTTTGAAATACTAAATAATTACGCTCCCATGGTACTTTTTGGTCTGGATTATATTCCTGCATTTGTTACAAAATCCAAAGCGACTACCAAACACTACGAAAAAAACGGGAAATTCTCTGTAAGTACATCAGAAAATACGGTTAACCCTTTAAACTTAGGCATTGCCTATTCTAAAGTTGTTTCTTCCGACGGAAGTATTTCAGAAAAAATATATGAATATGCCACGGATAATGTAGGTGCTTCACAGCTTCTGGCGGCTAATATAATATCTGTTCCCATCAGGACAACAATAAAAAATAACGGGAAAATTATCTCTCAGGAGGAAATTAAGTTTGAAGGCAGCAACAGTCTTTATCCGAGCAGCGTAGTTACCAGAGGAATTAACGGATTAAATGAAAAAACATCCATAAGATTCGACAGCTACAACAGCAAAGGAAACCTTACACAATATACTATAAATCCGGGCTCATCCGGTTCTTCCGGATATCCTGTAACTTTAATATGGGGCTATAACCAATCAAAACTCATTGCTAAAATTGAAGGAGCCACTTATGCCCAGGTTTCCGGTTATATTGCCGACATCCTTGCAGCTTCCGATAAAGATAATGCACCTCTGAACTATGGAATGACTGCCAATACTACGGAGTCACAGCTTATTTCAAAGCTCGATGAATTCAGAAGAAACCCCAATTTATCGGCTTTTAATATCACCACTTATACCTTCGACCCGCTTGTTGGTACCACGAGTACGACCCCGCCTTCGGGAATTCGTGAAACCTATCAGTACGATGCTGCCGGAAGACTTGAAAAAGTATTCAATGCTGAGGGGAAAACAATAAAAGAATACAAATACAACTACAAACAATAATAAAAACCAGATTATGAAAAGCAAATTCATTTTAATGTGCATGTTGTTTGTAGCATCCATGCATAAGTCGCAGCTTACTCCTACGGAAAACTATATTTACACAAAAACCTACCTTAGCGACCCTGCTCTGGCTAGCCCAAAAACCGTTGAAGAGGTAAAATATATGGACGGACTCGGAAGATCCAAACAATTTGTTTCCATTAAAGCCACGCCCAACGGAAAAGATGTTGTTATTCTTAACGAATATGATTCTTTTGGAAGGCAGGTGAAAAATTACCTTCCTATTCCTCAATCCGGAACACAGGGGGGCGGAATCTATACAAATCCTGCCATAAACCAGTCTTCCGTGTACGGCAATGAAAAAATATATAGTGAAAGTATTTTGGAAAATACACCTGTAGATAGGATTAAACAGAAATTCAATGTTGGAAATGACTGGGCAAATAAACCTGTAAATTTTGACTATGACCTGAATGCAAACGGAGAAGTAAAAAAGTATACAGCTTCCTTTAATTATTCAACATCAGTTTCATCCCTTTCAATAGCGGGAAACTACGGAGAAAACCAACTCTACAAAACTACAGTTACGGATGAAGACGGAAATTCTACAATAGAATTTAAAGACGGACAAGGAAAAACAATCCTGGTAAGGAAAGTGCTGAATACGTCTGAGAATACAGATACCTATTATGTTTATAACGAGTACAATCAGTTAGCCTATGTAATTCCGCCTTTGGCATCTGTTTTACCCACCATTTCATCATCCGATCTGGATAACCTTTGTTATCAGTATAAATACGATGAAAGAAATAAACTGATAGAAAAGAAAATACCGGGGAAAGGCTGGGAATATATGGTATACGACAATGCCGACCGGTTGGTGCTTACCCAGGATGCTAACCTGGAGCAGAAAGGACAGTGGATCCTCACCAAATACGATTCTTTTGGCCGGGTAGCCTATACGGCTGTTATCTTCGGGATGAACAGGGTTAATATGCAGGCCCAGGCCGGCTCTAACCTGATCGTGGAAAACAGGCATTCCGCAGGCTTTACAAAGGATGGAATGCAGATCCTGTATACCAATAATCATTTTTATGCGCTTGAAAAAGTGCTGAGTGTCAATTATTATGATACCTATCCCCAGGGAACTCCTGCTATCCCGACACAGATTTTAGGTCAGAGTGTATTGCAGCATGATGCTCAAAGCTCAAATATCAGCACCAAAAGTCTTCCTACTGCTTCTTATGTGAAGAATATTGAAGACGACAGCTGGACAAAAAATTACATTTGGTACGATACCAAAGGAAGAGCGATCGGTTCCCATTCCATTAACCATTTGGGAGGCTATACCAAAACAGAATCTGAGCTTGATTTTTCAGGAACTCCAAAAATGGTAATTACCAGACACAAAAGACTGAATAGTGATACTGAAAAAGTAATTACCGAGAATTTCACTTATGACCATCAGAACAGGCTGCTGGTTCACAAACACAAGGTAGACGGTAATGCTGAAGAGATCCTGGCCCAGAACAGCTATAATGAGCTCTCCCAGCTGGAAACCAAAAAGGTGGGCGGAACGAGTCCAACATCACCTTTACAGACGGTTAATTATCAGTATAATATCAGGGGATGGATGACCAAAATCAATGATCCGGGGAATCTGGGCGGAAAACTTTTCGGATATGAAATTAAATATCAGAATCCGGTGTATTCATCCAAATCCTCCGGCAGATTCAACGGTAATATCGCTGAAGTAGACTGGAAAAACTCTTCAGAGAATGTCCTGAAAAGGTATAATTATGTATATGACGGTCTCAACCGGCTGAAAGATGCCTTCTATGCAGAACCGGCAGCCACCAATCCTCATAACGGTAATTATGATGAATTCCTGACCTATGACCTGAACGGGAATATCAAAACCCTGAAAAGAAAAGCCTTCCCGTTAATGGGCACTACCTCTACCCTGGTAGACGACTTGGATTATAATTATACCGGAAACCGCCTTGACCGGATAACAGAACATTCCTTGAATGATACTGGCTATGAAGGCGGGAATAATACCATCAGCTATGATCTCAACGGGAATATGACTGATATGAAAGATAAAGGGATCCAGTCTATTGTGTATAACGATCTTAATCTTCCGGATGAAATGTTCATCACCCAGGCCGGCCTTGCAGGCACTTCCGGTTTTGGAATCAAATACCTGTACCGTGCAGACGGAACCAAGCTACGAAAGATTTATAACAGAAACGGAGGAAACGGTTCGTTCAAAGAGATCAGAAAGACTGATTACCTGGACGGTTTCCAGTATTCTTATTATGAAGGAGGGACATGCCTGACCTGCCGTACAGAGTCTGCGTATGAAGAACAGGCCTATAAAACAATGGTGTTTCCCGGAACCGGAACCCCGGAATGGAAACTGGATTTTCTACCGACCTCAGAAGGTTTTTACAGTTTCGAGGAAAACCGCTATATTTACCAGTACAGAGATCACCTGGGCAATGCCAGGGTAAGCTATGCCAGAAACAGCGAAGGCGCAATTGAAATAACGGATGTCAACAATTATTATCCTTTTGGATTGAATCATATTGAAGGGATCTCCAGAGGACAGTTGGGCAGTTATTTTAATTATAAGTACAATGGCAAGGAGCTGCAAGAGACGGGGATGTATGACTATGGAGCAAGAATGTATATGCCGGATATTGGCAGATGGGGTGTTATAGATCCAATGGCTGAAAAATACAGAAGATGGTCACCTTACAACTATGCCGTTAACAACCCTATTATGTTTATTGATCCCGATGGCAGGGATGTAACTTTCAGTGGTGATGCAGCTGTTTCATTTGGAGCTTTTCTTATCGCACAAGCTAAAGCACAAAATGCTGCAGGTGCAAGCAAAACAGATGAAATTTCTTTTTTTTCGGAAGGAGGTGATGATAATCCTGAGTTAGGAATTTATGGGACATATGCTGAAGATGCATTTGATTTATTAAAACGAGCAGTAGGTAATCTGTTAGATTTAAAATTTGAAAAAGGGATTGTTAAAGGATCAGCTAGAAATGGAGTAGAGCTAACGCCTGCTGCTGCAATGTTGCTTGAAGTTATTAATGATCCAAAAATTAAAGCACATATTGATACTGTTGCTGGATTTTATTTCTATGATCCAGATATTAGAACAAATGTTTTTTTTGAAGGCGATGCCTTTAGGGGAAGTTTTACTCATAATGGAAAACTCATAGCAAGTAACATTTTAAGTCCTGAGGTTTCTGTTGGTTACGATATTGCTTCCACGGCCCCAATAGGAACAACAGCATTACATTCAGTATTGGAAGCGTACATAGGAGGAAAGTATTTTCCAAATACCAAGATTAAATCTGGAGAAGCTGATACTACTGCATATTTAGTATCCCATGATTGGGCTAAGTGCATTGATACAAATTATAAAGATCTACCTAGACACTATACGATAGATAAAGGTACAATAAAAGTTAATAATGTATTAGATAGTAACGCTCCAAAAATTATTAACAGCCTAACAGGAGAAATAATATACACATTTCCAAAATTTAAATATTCGAAATAGAATGAAAAACTTAATTTTAGTAATAATATTATGTATAACGTTTTCGCAATGTACATTACAAAAAGAAAATGAATATTTTGATAAAAGATATAAAATAATACGAGTGAAAATTTTCAAAATAGAAGAAAAAAATAATATTTATGTATATCATTTTAAGAATCCTGAGATGAATGGCATATTTGCTACAGAAAAATCGTGTTTAACTGGTACGAAATCATGGAAAAAAATTAATTTAAATCACACCTATAGCTTAATATTGCATAGACCTTTAAGTGCAAATTTAAGAAGTGGAAGGGTAATAGAAACCTTAAACGGAGAATTTGTCTGGGATAGTGATATGAAGTCAATTTTTTTTGATGATTGTCTTAATATTTGTGGTAATCAAATTTATGAGATAAAATTTTAGGGTAATGTTTACTCTGTTATCCGCAAATAAAAAATCATAAATTTTCAATTAATCTTGGAGCTCTTATAATCAATGCCAAATCGAAAGGTTCTCTGGTATTGATTACAGCATAGACCATGGTGATGTATCAGAGTCCGTGATGAAGCTTTTGCAAAATATAAATCATTGAAATTCAATACTAATTAAAGACAAACATTAAAAAACGAGAGTAGGTATTTATATGCAGGATATTGGGAGATGGGGTGTTATAGATCCAATGGCTGACAAGTACAGAAGATGGTCACCTTACAACTATGCTGTTAACAATCCTATTATGTTTACTGATCCCGATGGCAGGGATGTAACTTTCAGTGGTGATGCAGCTGTTTCATTTGGAGCTTTTCTTATCGGACAGGCAAAAGCACAAAATGCTGCAGGTGCAGACAAAACAGATGAAATTTCTTTTTTTTCGGAAGATGGTAGTGGTGAAGGAAGTTTACCTACTGAAATAGGCATCTTTGGAAAATTCGCACAAGCTGCATTTAATTTATTACAAGAATCGGTAAAAGGACAATTGAATTTAACATTTAAAAACGGAAAAATTATTGGTTCAGCAGTAAAAGGTTCTACGTTATCAGATGCGGCTATTTGGTTATTGGAAGCTATTAATAATCCGGATATTAAAGTTAGGCTAGAAACAGTAGGAGGATTTAGGTTTTACGATACAAACTTAAAACAAGATATTTTCTTTCCTGGCGGAGCTTTTAGAGGAAGTTTTGAATACAATGGAAAAATAACCGCTACAAATATTGTAAGCCCTGATGTTATGGAAGGTAATGATAGGGTTCTTAATATACCAAAAGGAACATCAATATTACATGATGCCTTGGAAGCTTATATAGGGGCTATATATTTTCCCGGAGCAGATGCTGCTGTTGGAATAAGTCCTGCTGATGCTACGAATGATGCATATAAGTTTTCACATGATAAAGCAGTATGTATTGATCCCAGATTTAAAGACTTTCCTAGTAATATGGGCTTCGATAGAAGTTCTAAAAAGGACGGTGCGACAGGTAGAATTATAGAAGATCGTGTATCTATTTATAATGTTAATACCGGATCAATTATATATAATTATGGAACATTTAAATATTAAATTATGAAAAAATTGACATTTATAATATTACTGATGTTTATTTATCAAGGATGTCGCTCACAAAAAGTAAAATATAGAACTACTGAAGGGACATTAGTTTTAAAAGGGTATTTTTTTAAAATAGATACCTTAAAAAACTTTTATACTTATTATTTTAAATCTGATTCGATAGAAGGAATCTTTACAAAATCTATAGGTCAAAACTTTGATAACCCTAATTTTAAACATATCAAACTTCATAAAAAGTATACATTAATATTGCATAAACAATTGTATGCTGGCAGTATGAATTTTAATAATTTGAAAGAATCAATTTATGAAGATAATATCTTAATATGGAAAACAGGAACGAAATTTCAATATTTTACTGACTGTGAAAATATTAAAGGAGGTAAAATTAATCAAAATTTTATTCTAAGTAAGGATTGATAAAAATGTATTTCTATGATTTTGCTAGAAATTTATTTAAAGATTTCACGGAAGTTGGGGAGTAGTGATTAATCATAATTACACAAAAATTATAAAAATACCGACAAGTTCAGCAATAAAATGAAAATAGAATTTTTATTAGGAGAAAAAATACTACTATCAACAAAATATATAAAACTTATTCGAAGAAAAGATTTTGATAAAATCATTATCAAAAAAGGAGATATTAAACTTATCAACCTGCAATTGGGAGAACTTTCTAAGAGGAGTATAATCTTTAGAGTATCTTTTAAATCTTTTAAAAATAACTATTCTTTTAATATCACAGATGTTTTAATTAAAAACAGAGAAATTATTTTAACAGGCTTTCTTGATGATCCCTTATGGATATATAATCAGGGATATATTGATAATTTCAAGCTTCTTACAGATAAGAAAGAAAAAATAAAGTGGTATGAATTAAACGATAAACAAAAATATTATTATTTGAGAGGATGTTACTTACTTAATGGAATTAGAGAAAGTATAGATAATATCAATCCTGTTATAATAATTGATATGTCAAAAGTTAAAACTGATTTAGATTTTTATTATGAAATTGGAAACGCTTTTTTTAATTCATATGGTTATTTTGGAACGGAAATCAATTCATTTATAGATTGTTTAATTAATATTAGTATGTCAATTAAAAAAAGGGATAAAATGCCTGTTTTACAAATAAAAGGATATAAAAACTTTGAAAAGTATTTTTCGGATAACATTTTGTTTGATGACTTTTACCAAGAATTTACAAAAAGAGGTTACGAAATTGTAAATTTATAATAGTCAGCAACCCGCTCTCGCGGCTTTTTAATCCGTGAGCAATAATAAATACCCCTCGCTGGTACGAACGTTTCGCTCGTTCCTTTGAAAATAAAAACCTTCGCAATTTTGCGAAGGTTTTGTGTTTATTAAAACAGTATAGCACTATTCAGTATAACCTCAATAGAAGTATGGGGCAGATACTGTAATCTTCCCCAAAAACCGAAACGAATATAAATATAGTTTTAAATTTGGGAAAGATTACAATCCCTATTTAAATCAGTTATTAAGGGAATGGCACAAAATGTATAATTCAAAATAATCTAATATGGATATAATCGAAAGAATTTTTCTTATATTAAATTTATTAGTACTCAATCAATTTCATGCGCAAATGAAAATGGAGTTGAACATAGACTATAAAAATAAAAAAGCCAAAGTTGTTTTATCAAATGAAACTAATACTAATCTTATTATTCCTTTAGATACCTTGGCATTGTCTCCATACTTTGATGATATTTGCTTAGAAATCAAAAATTATATACATGGTTCTCCTTATTTGGGATTAAATATCAAATTAAAAAATGAAGATACCATTAGCGATTTTTTAGGAGGAGCCGGAAAAATGGATGATTTAAGGGTGGTAAATACAATTGCTAAAGAGACGAAAAAACATGAAAGAAAGATAAGATTATGGCAGAAAAAGAATAATATAAAGTCGTTTGAAGAAGCAAAAATTAATTATTATGTTTTTAATAATCTTGTTTACTTAAAGCCAAGAGAGAAGATTGAAAGAACATTTTATTTTGATTTACATAATATCACTAATGGAAAATATATGTATTATTACTATCATATAGAAGATGATAAGCAATACAATGTTTCTCTTTCTTTTAGCATAGAAGATTGTATTTATAAATATTTAACACCCTCTCAAAAGGAAAAGCTTAGTGAATATAAATTATTTACTGGGAAGATTGAAAGTAATAAAATTGAGTTAAAAGAATAAGGACAATGATTCGATTTCTCAACATTACAAGCTTGAAAGCAATAATCCCCCCGCTGGTACGAACGTCTCGCTCGTTCCTTTAAAAATAAAAACCTTCGCAAAATTGCGAGGGTTTTGTGTGTATTAAAACAGTTCATAGCACTATTCAGTATAACCTCAATAGAAGTATGTGGCAGATGCCGGATAAGAATATCACTAGGATACGGTAACTGATGTTACAGATTATCCGGATGGATTCCAGTATTCTTATTATGAAGAAGGATATGCCTGACCTGCCGTACGGAGTCTGCTTATGAAGAACAGGCCTATAAAACAATGGTGCTTCCCGGAACCGGAACTCCGGAATGGAAACTGGATTTTGTACCGACTCAGAAGGTTTTTACAGTTTCGAGGAAAACCGCTATATTTATCAGTACAGAGACCACCTGGGCAATGCCAGGGTAAGCTATGCCAGAAACAGCGAAGGGCAATTGAAATAACGGATGTCAACAATTATTATCCTTTTGGATTGAATCATATTGAAGGGATCTATTGGAATTGCCTAAAGGTCTGTGGTGAATATATCATAAAAGAGTAAGTACAGAGATGGAAAAATCTCAAATAATTCAAACATGGTTTAATATTGATGGATGGGTTCAATATAGAAATGGCATAGTTATTCAAACAAATTTTAATATTATAATGACAAAATAGGGTGTCAAAACAATTAAATAAAATAATAATGTTGATAGCTTTTGCTATTAGTATTAGTGTCTTTTCGCAAATGAAAATGGCAGATATTGACGGACAAGAATTTTCAGCTAATTCAAAAACAGAGAAGAAAAATCTTATAAAAATACTTGAGAATAGCAATTATACCGTTTATTACATATTGGATAAAAAAGATTTTGATTTAAAAAAAGGATTAGAAACCAATGGAATAGCGAATATCATTTTCTTTTCAAAGAAGTATAGTAAAGGGATCTTGGTTAATTTTGAACAGATGATTTATCATGTTAAAAAAAATATTTATAAAATTAGTTTACATACAGGTTCTCATGATAAGTATATGTTTATTCCCTCAATGATTATAGTAGATAATAATTTTAACTACGAATATCTGATGAAGTATTATTATATGCCATTACCGCCACCCAAAGGTGATATATATACTTCCTGCATAACAATACAGGATATTAAAAATTATTGTAATACAATGAAAACTGACATTAAAGGAAATATTATAAATGAAAATATAGACGATATTTTAAGTAATATTACAAAGGTTAATAGTAATGAAATAAGAAAAGATTGTAATCCAATTATTTATGATATAGATTTAAAAGATCTTTTTCCAAAGAAAATAATTAGATAATATAACAGTGACGGTGGGGAAAGTTCACCTACTGATCCTACCCCTAAAAACACAGGTCCTAATTTTATACAAAAAATTGGTAATTTCTTTAGTGGGCTTTTTGGTGGAAAACATAAAAGTGCAAAGATTTCAAATTTTCTAGCACGTGCTACGGTTTCTAGAGCTTGGACTTTGGAAGTAGAAGAATCAACCCGTATAGGAGCTTCATTAGAAGGCTTGGGTACAGGAGTGATCTCAGTAGTAGGTATGACACTAGGAGCCTTATTGATGCCTACAATGATTAAAGAACCGGAATTTAACTGGACAAGACAGTTTGATGGATCTTTAGATATTCCGATAAGCGGTGATATTTCAAGTGGTGATGTTAATAGGAACGGTATATTGCAGGAAAGCGAGTGGCTGATTTTTGGTCCAGTAATTAGAGCTAATGTTCAATATGTAAAACCATAAGTATTGTGAAAATAGAAAATATTTTTGATTTAATTAAGCAAACTGTTAATCTATCCGGATATATTAATGATTATCAAATTAAATTAAGCAATGGAAGATTTGAAAGAGAAAATATGATTAGAGTATATAAAATCAGAGAAAGAATTGCTTTTGATAATGAAAATCATAAACTTGCAAATCAGCTACATCAGTTAATTATTGACTTTGAAAGTTATCCTGGAATTCTGTTAAAGGGTGTAACTATTGAAAATAAAAATTATATAGGAACATTTTATCTAAGCGAAGATTGGAATAAGGTTATTGGATACTTAGAAAGTGAAGTTGATGATAGCGGAAGCAGATAGCTTTTCTTGGGAATTAGATAGAGAAATTTTTGAAAGTTATGTAAAGAATACGGGCATAGGGTAGGATATTGGAATAAAACTAATAAATAAAATGTATGAAGATTGTAAAGTTTATATTTATTGTACTGCTTTTTTTAGAATTAGTTGTTCATTGCTATGTAAATATTGATATTGGGAAAAATTTTGTTGATTATACTTGGATATTGACTGTTCTTTTAATTGTATCGTTGTTAATTGAAAGACATCTTTTTTCAGTAATACTTTTAGTATATGCTTTTATCATTGTAATACTGAATTTTTCACCAATGTTTATGTTAGAAAAAAACGTAGAAAAAATATACCATATAGTGCTTTTAGGACCACAACTATCATCATATATTCGTAATAATATAACTAATCTGTATTGGATTGTAAATCCTATAATGAATCTTTCATTTTTTTTAGCGGGATTTATCATTTTATTAGAAATTCCATACAGACAATACAAAAAAAGCTTATTCCATTTAACAAAACAGATTAGGGGGTAATAAAGCAGTAAACTCTTCTTACCAGTGTACCTACAACAGTAAAGAATTGCAGGAAGAAACAGGCTGGAATGATTATGGAGCGAGGATGTATATGAGTGATATTTGGAAGATTACACATGCTTCAATTTTTTTAGGAAAATCCAGAAATGGTACTGAATATAATTTTTCAAAAAACGGTTTTTATGGAAAGCCTACAATTGAAACAACAGGTGATCTTAAAAAAGAATTTGGTCATAAAGTTGGTTATTGGAATTATCGCAAAAAATAATAATATGCTAATAAATAATATTAATATAATCCTTAAAATTTTTGTAGTCACGAGTATAATACTTTACATGATAAATTCAGTTTACATTTTTAGTAATTATGATATCAGACCTTCGTATTGGGGATTGTTAGTTATCATTTTACTGATCATATCAATTTGGACCGTAAATAAACAGACAACAGGATATTTAACTTTCTATATATTATTATTACTATTTCTAAACATTACTCCTAATGTTTTAGATAATAAAGTAATGGAGAGATTATATTATGTGTTAAATATGAAATTTGATATAAATCAATTGTTTTCAGGTAATAATAATTTTATGATCACCCTACTTTCTTGGTATTTCAAAAATTTAAACCTTATTGTCGGCCTCTTTTTGTTATTATTTGAATTACCTTATCGACTTTATAAAACCAGGAAATTATCTAATATTTAGGATTTGCAACTTGTGAGTAAACAAAAGCCGTCTCAGTTGTAAGGCGGCTTCTTTCTTATAAAAATGCTATTCCTGCTAAATGCAAAAAGAATAATTTTTACATTTGGATTGCTGCATAATTATACGGTTACTACTCAGAATGCTTATCAGTATAAGTACAACGGAAGGGGAAGATTACAGAATAAATCTTCAAATTAAAAATTATGAAAGTACTCTATCAAACAGCATATTATTTAAAATCCCTTACTTTAGGTTGTTTAATTCTTTGCCTTTTCTATAATATAACTACTAGTATTTATTATAAAAATCAAATGGCCCTTTTTGAAATTACAGTAATAATTATTTTAATGGGGTCATTAATAAAAAAGAATAGAACTTCATTATTTTTTTTAATAGCATATATATTATTATTCTTATTAACATTTTATTGGCTGAATTTAAATAGTAGGTTTATAGATAGTGTATATTTCTCATTAAGGTTTAATATACTTTTAGATTTAATTATTGATAGAGAAATAATTAATGAGTATGTAATTTTAAATTATTTATTCTGGTTTTTTAAAGGAATTTATTTTTATGTTTTCTTATATATTATTTTTCTTGAATTACCATTAAGGATTAAGAAAAAAAATATTAAGACTTTATGATTAGAGTTCCCCTGCTATTCCTATGAATGTAGGAACATTTAGAGCATTAATTCAAAGTACTTCCCCAGCTTGGCAACCTGTAAAATAAAATTATATGGAAAGAGAAATAATAATAAAACAAATTGAAGAAAAATTAGAAATTGAACTAAGACCGGAAAATATTTCCAAGATGGCTTTGGATGAATATAAAGATTTTATTGTTTCAATGTTTGAGTATATAAATTTATACAAGGATAAATATCTTTTAACATCCTTAGATTTTAGGGAATTTGCAAATGACTTTGTATATAATTATGAAGATGATGGTTATGATGATAATTGCGGCGAAAGAGTAAGATTTTTTATGGATGAATTAGCTATTTTATACACTTACAATCCGCCATTTTTTTGGGATTCTAACTTTGAGGATTTCAAATATAAAATGAAAAGGAATGTCACGAAAGGTAATGGTTTGTAAGATGGTAATATTCCCCCCCTCCGCTGGCGCGAACGTCTCACTCGTGCCGATAGAGTATTTTTTCTACGAATATGCTTAAAAACAGATTTTCTCATCAAAGCAGCCTGTTTTTAATTAAAGGCGACAGGTTTTTTCACGCATTTTATTTGTTAGGCTTTTTATCTTAAATTTGTAGATTCATTTTACAGATTTTCGTTTGATGAACGGTATTCCGTCCTGCTGTGTTTTTACAGAATAAAAAATATGAAAATCAGTAAATTAAAATTGAAAGACTTATTATGATACGTATTACGAAAATTTTTACATTCGAAACCGCTCATGTGCTGTACAACTATGACGGGAAATGTAAAAATATGCACGGACATTCCTATAAGCTGTTTGTAACGGTGAAAGGAAGGCCCATTAATGACTTGGAAGATCCCAAAAACGGGATGGTGGTAGATTTTGGGGATATCAAAAGTATCGTAAAATCTGAAATTGTAGATGTCTGGGACCATGCTGTTTTGGTCAATGCCCTGTCTCCGCATAAGGAATTGGGCGAGGATCTGGAGCATAAAGGTCATAAAGTGATCTACTGCAGCTTTCAGCCGACCTGCGAAAATATGCTGTATGCCATCGCTGCAAAAATAAAATCAAAACTTCCGGCTGAGGTTTCTTTGGCCTACCTTAAGCTTCATGAAACCGAAAATTCTTACGGAGAATGGTTCGCAGAAGATAATAAGTAATCTGACAGATAAAACTCAAAAACGGTGTTAAAAACGATCATTAATCTCGAGCCCGGAAAAAAAGTATATTTCGCTTCAGATCAGCATTTCGGAGCACCCAGTCCTAAAGAAAGCAAGGAGCGTGAAGAAAAATTCATACGCTGGATGGATGAGATCAAGGAAGATGCCCAGGTCCTGTTCCTGATGGGCGACCTTTTCGACTTCTGGCACGAATGGAAACATGTAATTCCCAAAGGTTATGTACGCGTTCTCGGGAAAATAGCAGAACTGAAAGACCGGGGAATTCATATCTATTTCTTTGTGGGAAACCATGATCTGTGGATGAAAGATTATCTTGAAGAAGAGATCGGCTGTACCGTATTCTATCAGAAACAGTATTTTGAAATGGGCGGAAAACAGTTCCTGCTCGCTCACGGTGACGGATTAGGTCCTGGTGATAAAGGATACAAAAGAATGAAAAAGCTCTTTACCAATCCTGTTGCCCAATGGTTTTTCAAATGGATTCATCCGGATATTGCCATGAAAATAGCTTTATATCTTTCCCAGAAAAATAAAATGATCTCCGGCGAAGAAGACAAAGCATTCCTGGGAGAAGATAAGGAATTTCTGATCATCTATTCCAAAGAGAAACTGAAGACCCGGAAAATAGATTATTTTATTTACGGACACCGCCATCTGCCAATGGTTCTGAACCTGGCTGAAAACTCAGAATACATCAATCTCGGAGACTGGATTTCCTACTATACTTACGGGGTTTTTGAAAAAGAGTTTGAATTGAAAACCTATAAAGACGGAACAAAAAAAAATTACCCCTAAAAGAGGTAATTTCCGAATGAGCCGAAGCCCACTCTTGTTTTTAATCCATATTCCGGTTAGGTAATTGCAAGAAGTTTACCAAAGTGTAAATCTTCTGAAAAAAATATTTAAAAATATATTTTTCCCTGTCATCACTTCAGTATAAACAGGGAGTTTAAAATAGCTTTATTGAAATTGGAAAATATATTCAACATTCAGACAGAACAGGATTTCCTGAAAGCAGCATTGAAAACTTTTCGTTATCAGTATGAAAATGTTGATATATACAGAAAGTTTGTAGACTTTCTGAAGAAAGACGTTGAAAAAATAGACCGCCTGGAGGAAATCCCTTTCCTGCCCATAGAAATGTTTAAAAATCATCAGATTCTGGATAAAAATGCCAAAGCAGATCTTTTCTTTCAGAGTTCAGGAACCACACGGATGAACCTTTCAAAACATCATATTGCAGATCCTGAAAAATATGAAGAAAGTATTTACAGAAGTTTTGAACAGTTTATCGGAAAACCGGAAGATTTTATTTTCCTGGGACTGCTCCCGAGCTATCTGGAAAAACAGCACTCTTCCCTCATCTACATGGTAGACTATCTGATGAAAAAATCAGGCAAGCCGGAAAACGGGTATTTCCTTTACAACCACACCGAGCTTTTCGATCTGTTGAATACATTGAACGGTCAGAAAGTGATTCTTTTCGGGGTTTCTTTTGCTCTTCTTGACTTTTTGGATACCCTGAAATCCCTTAACCTCTCAGTTTCCCAATCTCTGAATCTTACCGTTATTGAAACAGGAGGAATGAAAGGCAGAAAAGAAGAAATGACCAAAGATGAACTTCTTGTGATTTTGCAGAACGGGTTTAAAACCGAAAAAATCTATTCCGAATATTCAATGACAGAACTGCTGTCACAGGCCTATTCTCTTGGAAAAAACGAATACACCTGCCCCAATTGGATGAAAGTGATGATCAGGAACGCAGAAGATCCGTTCGCCTACGAAAAAGAGGGGAGAACCGGAGCCGTCAACATCATAGATCTGGCCAATATTCATTCCTGTTCATTTATTGCCACTCAGGATCTGGGAAAAATAACCGGCGAAAAATTTCAGGTATTGGGAAGAATAGATCATTCCGACATCCGTGGCTGCAGCCTGCTGGTCAGTTAATAGTGATAAATTTGAGTTTGAAATTATTCCGGTAACCCAACCAGGTATCAAATACCTTTTATACAACACATCATACCATAAAAAATGATCAAAATAGACGAACTGGTTCATGCCTACATTCATACCCACTGCGATTTTGAAAAGGAAATTGTACTGACGAACCATTTTCAGGCAGATTGGGAAGCGGACATACTGATCATTGATGCCGGAGGATTCAGCCATGAAATTGAGATCAAGCTGTCAAAAAGCGATTTTAAAAATGATTTCAAAAAATCATATCTCAACAGAGATACCGGGGAGAAATTTCTGAAACATGACAAGGTTTCCTGTGGGGATTATATCTGTAATGCATTCAGTTTTCTGCTTCCGATGGGGATGATCAGGCATGAAGATATTCCGGAACATTGCGGGATCATCGAATTTTACCATAACGAAGACTCCTGGGAAACAGAATTCTACCTGATACGTAAGCCCGGAAAAGTTCACCGGGATTCGTACTGGAAACTGAATGATAAGGATCTTTTTATCCGTAAAATGGCCCTTAATCTGTTGCAGCGTAAAATGGAGATCAAAGGAAAACATGAAGAGCTGATCTTTAAAAATCCCTTTGATATAAAGAAGAAAAAATAATAAATCCTGTCAGATGACAGGATTTATAGTATAATATGAATGTTGGATGCCGTTAAGCTTTAACTTCTGATGAATCTTTCTGAAGCAGGAACTTATAGATCAGTCCCCCTACAATTCCTCCCAGAATAGGAGCTGCCCAGAACAGCCAAAGCTGAGACATGGCAAGCCCTCCTGCAAAAACAGCCTGTGAAAGAGATCTCGCAGGGTTTACAGAAGTATTGGTAATAGGAATTGAAATCAAATGAATCAGGGTTAATGCAAGACCAATGGCAATCCCGGCAAATTTACCGTTAGCCCATTTATCCGTTGCTCCCATAATAACGATCAGGAAAAATGCAGTCAGTAAAAATTCTGCAAGAAATGCTGCACCCATACTGAATGCCTTATCATTATACACCGCTTCTCCATAGAAATTGGTAGCAAAAGCCCCGGGTTTGGAAAAATCTACTGCTCCGGAACCACTAAGGATAACGTACAGACATCCCGCAGCAACAAGCGCTCCAAGACACTGCGCCACGATATAAGGGATAAGGTCTTTTGCAGAAAATCTCCCTCCTGCCATAAGCCCGAAAGTAACAGCCGGATTAAAATGACCTCCCGAGATGTGACCCACGGCATAAGCCATCGTAAGTACCGTAAGACCAAAGGCCAGAGAAACCCCTAAAAGACCGATTCCGATATCGGGAACCCCGGCTGCAAAAACTGCACTTCCACAGCCTCCGAAAACAAGCCAAAATGTGCCGAAAAATTCAGCAAAAAGTTTTTTTATCATGTTGTTTATTTTTAAATGCATCTCAAATGTAGAATTTAAATCTCAAAATAAAAAGATAATTCTTAAAAATATTTCAAATATTGGAGAACGAAAAATTAGTGATTTAATAATTTGGTTTAATGTTTGTTGGGGATTCTGCTGAAGGAGCATACCGCTTCAGGTTGATTGATATAACATAAATGTTTATCTTTCGTTAGTAATTTTAAAGCATGGTTAATGAGAAAGTTTTTTTGTGTGGTCTTCGTGCCTTTCATGTACAGCCTTTATTATTCTCAGGGCGCCAAAAAGAATCTACCCTGTTATGATTTTTCACAGGTTTTAAAAGTGGAACCCACTCCTCTTTATAAACCTCACCTGGATGCCTCAAAAAGTTTTGGGGTTAAACTGCTTCAAGACTCTAAAACCGTACAGAAGTACATCAGCAGCGGAAAATTCCATGCGGTAAAAAAAACAGGGAAAGGATACCGTATTCAGAAGCTGGATTACAGCAGGGCATTTATGCTGCCCAAAGCCAAAACAACCCTGGAAAAAATTGCCTCCAGATTCAGTAAGGAAACCAAAGGACATACCTTTACCGTTTCTTCCATGACAAGGACCCTTGAAGACCAGTGCAGGCTGAGAAAAGTGAATTCAAATGCCTCTCTAGGGATCAGTTCGCACAATTACGGGAATTCTTTCGACATTTCTTACATCCGTTTCAATAACGTACTCAAGTATAATCCTAAAATGGAAGCCGCTTTGGAAAAAGTCCTGAAATACTATGCAAATGCCGGCAGGATCTATTATATCAAGGAAAAACAGCAGAGCTGCTATCATATTACAGTCCGGAATTATTAATTAAAATTCAAATTTAGGTGATAATTTGCACAGCACGTTTAGTTTGTATATTTTTATACAAACTAAACAAGCCACAACTATGAACAGAGAAGAATGTGCCCTGGCAATTGCCCAATGGGGCAACGGGATTTCTGATTATCACTCCATCGCCGAGTGGATCCACACCAATTACACTTTTAAACTTACTAAAAATCAGATCGATAAGATCAGAGACTACAACACCTACACAGATGTCTGTGCAGAAGTGGGGGTAGTGGAAGGAAACCTGGTCCTGATCTTTGTTCCTTTAAATGAAAAGGGACAAATGAACAAAGAGGTGGAAGAGTATCAGTATGCGACTCTTGAACCTCAGAAATATGATCTTGTTCTGCAGGAAACCAGAGAATTTAAAATCGTAAAAAATGCAGTGCTTTCCAATGATCTGCAGCAGATAGGAAGCAATTCGGATATGTATTTTCCGGTATCGGAGGCTCCTGTTTTTGAGCAGGATAAAGCCGTGGAAGCTATTCAGCTCTGGAGAAACGAAGGAATGGAATGGTTTTACCGCGAGTGCTCGGAATTCGGAGGTTCAAGAATCTTCAGAAGATTCTACGTTCCTATGGAAGATCTTTGCCATCCAATCCCTGAAGTTACCAAAATGGTATGTTCATTCGGACTCAAGTATAATGATGTTTACCAGAGAATGCTGGTAACACTGATTTTTATTTCTTTCCATGAGCTCCTGCAGAACGGAGGAACAACAACAGTAATCTCCAATACATACGACTGGGCAAAACCATGTCCGCCGGTATGTCGTATTCCGGAGATAGGATCTTAAATATCTGGACGGAAAAGGAATGACAGATTTTTTTAAAGCAATTTTATTCCTGAATTATGGCCTGCTTCTTTGTGTGATCATTTTGGGAGCAGCCAGATACCGTATACTCAGTCATAAAGAAAAGCAGTATTTTCATTGTATTGCTTTTCTTTTTTCTATTGAACTGCTGAACCTGATCCTGCCTTATGTGTTTAAAATGAATGATACGTCATTCATTTATCCGTTTTATATTGCGGGAGAATTCTTTCTGCTGAGCACCCTCTTCATCAGGAAACTGGATGTATCCAGGTATTTTGTCGGATTATCAGGATTAATGGCCATTGGTTTTATGGCTGCAAAATATATTTTTGATTATCCTTCCAACAGCGATATTGGAAAAGTGGTTTCTAATATCATCATTGTCTGTCTTTCAGGTTTTATTCTGATCCGGGAGATCAGAGGAGTTTCTTTGCAGAACCGCTTTCTTTTGGTAGATGCCAGCATTTTCTTCTATTATTCCGTTTCGGTATTTTTTTTTATTATTCAGCATCAGCTTGCCCATCTTTCTGATGATGATTTTTATTTTATGCTGAGCATTAATAATATTCTGCTGAGTATCCTATATTGTTCATTTATATACACATTTGTCAAATTAAAGAAGTAACTTTAAATATCAGTCTTTTGGTTCTTATAATTGTTACCATAACAGTTATAGTATCCTTTATACTCCTGGCATACCGCTCTTTCATCAGCCGGATTATCAAAGAAAAAAATGCCCAGCATGAAGCAGAGGTTCTTCACCAGAAAAGTCTGGTGCTCGAAAACATTAAAGCCCAGGAAGAAGAAAGAAAAAGAATAGCTGTAATGATTCATGATGACATCGGAAACAGACTTAATATCTTATCATTATGGCTGAATAACCTGGATACCAAAGGTGATGAAGTGATCAAAAAAAATATTTACGGCCAGATGTCATCACTGATTGATGCGGCAAGGAGTATCTCACACTCATTATATCCGGTAAACCTTGAATCGGTGGGATTGGTTTTATATGTGGAAGAGCTGATTGCCAACCTTTCTCATAAAGTGAATATTTCCCTGCAGGTAATGCCCGGATACAGGAAGAAAGATATCTTTACAGAAGTGCAGCTGTACAGGATTATCCAGGAATTTACAACCAATGTAATCAGGCACTCCCAGGCAACAGACCTCTGGATTTATATCAAAGACTATCCTCTGCATATGGCAGTCGTTATATCAGATAACGGGCAGGGGTTTGATTATGACCTGGTAAAAAAAGGAATGGGAATCAAAAATATAGAATCCCGCGTAAAATCAATGAATGCTGTCCATAAATGGAAAAGTACCCCGAAAAAAGGAAGCCGTTTAATTATTAAAATTCCCACAAACCATGAACCCGCAAATCAAAATAGCACTGATTGATGACGAACAGCTGATCCTGGAAGGAGTAAAAATGCTGCTGTCGAATGAAAAAAACATCTCCGTATCACTGACTTCCAATAACGGCCCGGAATTTATTGAAAAACTGGAAGATATTTCCAGTGAAAACTTCCCCGATATTGCCCTTGTAGACGTGCAGATGCAGCCGATGAACGGCTTTGAGCTGGTAGAAATTTTAAAGGAAAAATACCCCGAGCTGAAGATCATCATCCTTTCCTCTCATTATAAAACCTCTATTTTAGGATATATGGTGAAGCTGGGGGTTTCCGCATTCCTTCCTAAAAATTCAGACCGGAAAACATTTATCGATGCCATTACAATGGTATATAAAAACGGAGTTTTCTTTACTGCTGAAGATCATCAGATGCTGTTTGCCTATATGAACAGCTCTGCAAAGAAAAAATCTCTTTTCGAAATGGAGGATGAACTCTCCGAAAGAGAAAAAGATGTGGTAAAACTCATCTGCCAGGAATATACCAATAATGAGATCGGCGAAAAACTGTTTATCAGTCCCAGAACGGTAGAAAGCCACAGACAGAGGATCCTCGAGAAGATCGGGGCCAAAAATACAGTGGGTATCGTCATCTATGCCATCGTCAATAATATTTATACCCTTGAAAAAATATGATTCCGTAGAAATACGGAATTTTTTATTTGGTGTTTTCACGCTTGTATGATTCTGCTGTCTTTCGTTAATTTGGTGCTGTTAGTTTAGTGCCGGATGTAAATGGTTAGTCTCCATTAAGATACACCGGTAAAAATCAATTACAACAGAGAAACACAATGATGAACAACGATGGAATAATATCAGTCGGAATTTTTTTTGACGGAACAGGAAACAACGGATTCAATGCCACTTCGGTACATATGCCGGAGAAGAATAATGAAAGCTACCAGGGAGAAGTAACCAATATTTACAGACTTTTCAGCTTATTTAACGGAAACTGCAAATTATACATTGAAGGAATAGGAACATTAAACGGCGGGGAAGACCGTAATTTTGCAATGGCTACCTGCAGCAATCCTCCCGGAGAGAGCGGATACTCTTCAGATGACAAACTTCAGAAAGCCTTTGATTTTGCAGAACAGAGCATCAATACCAATAAAATATATCATTTTTATATCTACGGTTTCAGCAGAGGAAGTATGCTGGCCAGACATTTCACTCACCGGATTCTGCAGCAGTATCCTTCTGGATCTGTGAAAATAAAATTCCTGGGTGTTTTTGATACCGTAGAATCCAAACCTTTCAATACATACAACACCCGTTTACCCGAAGAAACAGAGAACGCTCTTCACCTGTGTGCCGTGAATGAATGCAGGTACTTTTTTCCGCTTACCGGTTTTTTTGAGACTTCCGGAAGAATGCAGGATACAAAAACTGAAACATGGAACTCCGTATGGAAAGAAATATTTGTTCCCGGTGCTCACGCAGATGTGGGAGGAGGATATCTGGAAGGTCCTGAGTCCGTCTATATTTCTACGGACTTTCTCAATACCGGCGATCTGGAAAATTACGTATCAGATATTCGGAATGCAAAAACGGACGGAGAAGGAAATAAAATATGGGATTCGCTGCTTTCAGGATTCCGGATCGAAAAAGGAGCCGTTCTCGCACAGGCTTACGTTTCCCGAGAGAAAGTCTATAACGGCCTTTCGAAAATATATGGAAAATTAATGCTGGAAGAAACCAACAGGGCAGTACCGGAGATCTTCAGTTCAGATCTTAAAAAATATGATTGGGAAACCGATGAAGAAAAACACCCCTTTCTTGCCGGTTTTTATAACCGAATGACAGCCTATATAAAAAATATGCAGCCGGAGCTTAAACCTGTATATGATTATAGCCGTTTTGCGGAATATACCCATATTTCAGCCAATTTCGGACTGTACAGCGGTGAAGTGTTACAAAGATCCGCGGAAGATATTCGTGCAGAACTCATTAATAACGGGCTCAACGTACCCGGCAGCAGTTCTCTGGATTATGAAAAAGATACAAAGATTATTACCGAGCTTCACCTTCCCGAAGACAGCTTTATCCCCGATTTTCTCTACGGAGCCAATATTCCCAACAACGATATCTGGAGCCGTACCATTACGCTGAAGACCGATCATACAGAGAGAGAAAACAGAAGACTGGAAGAGGACAGTTATTAAAAAGGAATTTTATGATGAACAGATGCAGCTCCGCAGGATTCCTGATCCTGCATGGGCTTTCAGTATCTGTCACTGAAAGGAACTTTCTGCCTCCTTCTTCCGTCTCCCTCTGTCTTCCTGCATTTTTATTTCTGGCCTATTCATTTCTTTTTCCGTACTTTTGCACCCGAAAATTCATTATTCATTACTAATTATTAATTAAAAGAAATGCTTTCGGTTCAAGGTTTAGGATTACATCATTCAGGAAATTATCTGTTTCAAAATGTCAATTTTACCATCAAAAAAGATGATAAAGTGGGATTGGTTGGAAAGAACGGAGCGGGAAAATCCACGCTGCTTAAAATGCTTTCCGGAGAAATCAATTTTTACGAAGGAAATGTAGTTCCGGAAGGAAATGTTACCATAGGCTTCCTGAAACAGGATCTGGATTTTGTGAAAGGAAGAACAGTATGGAACGAAACCATGCAGGCTTTCGAGCAGATCAATGCCTGGAAAGAGGAGCTTGAAGAGGTCAATCATCAGATGACGGTGAGAACTGATTATGAAAGTGATTCTTACACGGATCTGATCAATAAAATGACCGAGCTGAACGACCTGCTGATGAATCATGATGCCTACAATCTGGAAGGAGATATGGAAAAAGTATTGTTCGGTTTAGGATTCAAAGCAGATGATTTTCAGAAAATTACCGATGAGTTTTCAGGAGGGTGGAGAATGAGAATTGAACTGGCCAAACTGCTGCTTCAGAAAAATGACATCATGCTTCTCGATGAGCCTACCAACCACCTGGATATGGAATCCATCATCTGGCTGGAGAACTTCCTGAAAGACTATCCGGGAGCAATCGTTCTCGTTAGCCACGATAAACAGTTTATGACTGCCGTGTGCAACAGGACATTCGATATCAATAATAAAAAAGTTGACGATTATAAAGCCAACTATTCCAAATATCTTGTGATGCGTGAAGAACGCCGCGAAAAACTGATTCAGGCTAAAAAGAACCAGGATGCGGAGATCAAGCAGATGGAAGATAACATCAACAAGTTCCGCGCAAGTGCTACCAAAGCATCATTTGCCCAGTCCCTTATCAAAAAGCTGGACAAAATAGAGCGTATTGAAGTGGATAATGAAGACGTTTCCAAATTCAATATCCGTTTCGTACAGTCGGTAGTTCCGGGGAAAGTTATATTCGAAGCCGAAAATCTCGGAAAATCCTACGGAAACAAAACTGTTTTTGATGATGTAGACTTTTTCGTGCAGAGAGGAGACAGAATCGCTCTTTTGGGACAGAACGGACAGGGAAAAACAACCCTGGCCAAAATTCTGGCCGGAGATATCAAAGATTATTCAGGAACCTGGAATTTAGGACATAATGTAAACATCGGTTACTTTGCGCAGAATCAGGAAGAAGTTCTTACCCCGAATAAAACCGTTTTAGAAGAGGCGGAAGATGCGGCAACAGAAGAGACCAGACCGAGAGTAAGAGACCTTTTAGGATCTTTCCTTTTCCAGGGAGAAGCCGTAACGAAAAAGACCAAAGTGCTTTCCGGAGGGGAAAGAAACCGTCTGGCCCTTTGTAAACTGCTTTTACGTCCTTTCAATACCTTGATTATGGACGAACCTACCAACCACCTTGATATTCAGTCTAAAGAGATCATTAAACTGGCACTTCAGAAATTTGAAGGAACACTGATCGTGATCTCGCACGACAGGGAATTCCTGCAGGGGCTGTGTGACAAGATCTTCGAATTCCGTGACGGGAAAATGAAAGAATTCTTAGGAAATATCGACGAATACCTTGAATACAGACAGAAGGAGAGCATCAGGGAGATTTCTGCAGAGAAGGCAAAACTTCACAGTGAAGAAGTAAAGCCGGAAGCTAAAAAAGCAGAAGAAAAACCGGTTGTTTCCAACAGTCAGTCAGCAGTTATCGTAAGCAAAGAGCAGAAGAATATCCAGAACAAGCTGAAAAAAGTAGAAGAAAAAATTTCAGAACTGGAAACCGAAATTGAAAAAATGGAAGCTTCTTTTGCCCAGGAAAATCCTTCGGACGAAACACTGGAAAAATATAATAAAACAAAAGAAGAGCTGGAACTGGCTTTACAGGAATGGGAATATTTGGGTTCTCAGCTGGATTGATTTTATAATCAGGAAGAGCCGGAAAACTTTTCAAAATAAAAAATGAGGGTGTACACGCATCAGAGTTTTACAGAACCTGTATGACTTTGCTGAGTTTACGCTCTCATTTATCTTTTGTATATGCCTTTGCTTATCTTATTCTCCATGCCTTATGGTGATAAATAAAATCTTTACCTTTTCAAAGGCTTTTCAATCAGTGTATTAACCCGGGATGAATTATTTAATCCTGCTATGGTGTAACAAAAAATATATTTTCTATACTGATTGATAAGAGCAGTTTAATCTATTTTTAATGCAAGTTTAATTTAAAAATTAAATTATTTTTATAATTTTGACGGATGGTTTTTAAGGAAAGCAGAAATATGAAAAGTTTTATCGCCAAGCTATTGTTTGGGATATACTTCATTGCGCTGTTGTCCCAAAGTTTTCACCATCATGATTCCGTAGACTATTTTAAGGGGTTCAATCTTAAAAAAACGGAAAATACGATGGCGAAATCTTCTGAAAAAGAAAAGGCAGGCGACTGTCTTGCCTGTCATTTCCTGGCAACAGGGCATACTTTGGTTCCTGAAGAATTCAGTTTTACCTTTGAGCACTATACACAGCAGGTAGAGCTGATAATTGATGTTCAGGAAAAAATATGGTCCCAGACCAAGTTCACTTTTCAGCTTCGGGGTCCTCCCGCAATTTCATAATTCATAGATTCTTTTTTGGGTTTAAAACGTCATGTTTTAACGTTCAGTGCTTAATGTTCATAATCTGACATGTAAGAGGTAAATTTTTGGATTGGAGTGAAACCTATTCTGTTGTCTCAAAACAATATAATAGTTTGTTATTCTGTGTTTTATCTTAGATTTTCAGGGTGCATTATGCATTGTACACTATACATCCCGGCAAATAAACCCATTCATTTAATTTTTACGAAAAAATGTACCTGAAAAGGTACGCAATCTGTCTATTACAATGAAATTGATATATAGCCTGCTGCTGGTCTTTTGCGGACTGGCGCTTACAAGTGCACAAAAAACTTACACCGTAGAAGGAACCGTTCAGGATTTTCACGATAAAACCATGCTGGAAAATGCCGTGGTGAAAATCGGGGAATTCACAGCGAAAACCAATGCGGAAGGTAAGTTTATTCTCCATAAGATTCCTGCGGGAAAGTATACACTCATTGCTAAACATCCCGATTGCAATGATTATACTGAAAATATAGGAGTTGACCGGGATCTTAGCCTGACGGTTACTTTAGAACACCATTCCGGTGATATCGAAACCATCACCCTGCACGGAAGCCATAAAAAGAAGGCCTCTGTGATTATGAAAACGTTGGATAAAACTGAAATTGAAAGAAATTCAACCGAAAACTTAGGGAATTTACTTTCAAGGCTGTCAGGGGTTACCGCATTGAAAACAGGAAACAATATTTCAAAACCTGTGATCCGCGGACTTTACGGAAGCCGTATTTCTATCCTGAACGGTGGGGTGAAAATGGCGGAACAGGAGTGGGGCGTGGAGCATGCTCCCAATGTAGATGTCAATGATTTTGAGCACATCGATGTCGTTAAAGGAGCATCGGCTCTGAAATACGGAAGCGAAGGAATCGGGGGAACCATCATTCTGGAACCCGCACCGCTGCCGAAGAAAGATACTCTGATGGGAAATATAAAACTGTCGGGAATTTCCAACGGAAGAGGCGGAGAACTGGCCGTAAATGCATTGAAATCATGGAAAAACGACTGGTTTGTAAAAACCGGAGGAAGCTACAAAAAGCTGGGTGATCAGTATATTCCGCATCATACCCTGCAGAATACCGGAATGGAAATTAATTCTTTTAACTTCTCTTTCGGAAAGCAGAGTTTCATGCAGGGATTTGAAGTCGCTTACAGCGGAATCAACCAGGAATTCGGAATTTATAAAGGTGCCCACCTTGGAGGCCCTATTGATTATTATAATGCTGTAAACCTGGGGCAGTCCTATTTTTATAATGATTTCAGCTATGATATCAACAGCCCGAAACAGGAAGTTGAGCATCATATAGGAAAAGTAATGGCCTACAAACGTTTTGCAGATTTCGGGAAACTGACTTTCCAGTACAGTTTTCAGCTGAACAGAAGGAAGGAATTTGATATCAGGAGAGGGGAGCTGAATGCTCTTCCTTCAATGGATCTGAGGCTGATTACCCATACGGCGGCTTTAACCCACCTTCTTGAACGTTCCGCATGGAGCCTGGAAAGCGGAATTTCTGCCGGTTACCAGGATAATTATCCAAATCCGGCTACCAAAGCGAGACGTCTGATTCCTGACTATTACCGCTATGATGCAGGAGCTTTTTCCGTATTCAAATACAGATTCAACGGGAAACTGAATGCAGAAGCTGCTGTACGCTATGATTTCAGCAGATATGATGCCTATAAATATTATGATGCTTCCGAATGGGAAAGCAAATATGCAGCTCTTTTTCCACAGTTTTTTGTGCAGAAAAATGACAGCAGAATTCTGACCCGCCCAATCCTGGATTATCATAATTTTTCAGCCAATATCGGATTAAACTATACCCCGGTCCATAATGTTGAAGTGAAACTGAATGCTTCCAGAGCAGAAAGAACGCCAAACCCTGCGGAATTATTTGCAGACGGGCTTCATCACTCTGCAGCGGTAATGGAAAAAGGAGATCTGTCTATAAAAAAAGAAACAGCTTATAACGTGAATCTTTCTCTGGCTGCCCGGTTCGATGTACTGAAAGGCCTGCATATTGAGGCCAGCCCTTATTTTATGTATTCCGACAGTTTCATCAATCAGGTACCTACCGGGATACAGTCTACCAACAGAGGGGTTTTCCCGATATGGACGTATCAGCAGATTAAAGCCAGAATGTACGGTCTGGATGCAGAAGCGGAACTTGGTATTCTTGATAATCTGAGCCTGAAATCCGCATTCAGCACATTAAGAGGTAATGATCTGACGAATGATGAGCCTCTTATCCTGATGATGCCGACTAAAGTAAGGAACAGTGTAGCGTTTAAACTCAGCAAACCTTCCAACTTTTATATCACCCTGGAAAATGATATCGTAGCCCGTCAGAAACGTTTTCCGGTAAGAAATCCTGATATCACCTTTATAGAAAACGGAGAACTGATAACAAAGACCATCGATATGAGTACTCCACCTCCGGGATATGTTGCATTCAATGCATCGGTAGGGGCAGATATTTTCAAAAACTTTAACCTGAATTTCAGAATAAACAACATTACGAATGCACTTTACAAAGAATATCTTAACAGGTTAAGATTAGTAATGTATGAACCCGGAAGAAACTTCGTGGTTACTCTGAAATACAATTTCTAAATGTATTAATACTTAAAATTTAAATCAAAATGAAAAAAATATTCAATATAACACTTATACTTTTCGCCGCAGTTCTTCTGTTTTCATGTAGAAATGATGATAATGACAATATTCCGGAGGATATCCATGAACATGAAGAGATCGAAAAACTGGTGGTAAAACTGACGAATAAAAATGATGCCGCAGATATCCAGACCATCAATTATATCGGAGGAGTGGCAGATGCCCATATTCATGCCCATGCTGGAGATGTATATACGGTGGAGCTTGATTTCCAGGTGAAACATGACGATCATTATCACAGTGCCAACGACGAGATCCTGGAAGAAAAAGACGAGCATTTTATCATTTTTAATTTTGCAGGAGCCGACGTTAGAGTGAAAAGAGCAGCAGACGATATCGTAAGAACCGATGGCAAGAGATTGGGCCTTAAGACCGAATGGACAGTGGTAAGTACTACAACAAACGGAAAAGCCAACATCAAGCTCATCCATGCCCCTACTTCTGTGAACGAAAACTCCCCTTCATCCGATAACCAGCTCGGAAGCGTGGTAGGAGGGGAAAGTGATGTTGATGCCTTAATTGATATTCATTAATATAAACAACTTCATATCAAAGTGATTACCGCTGAATTTTTCAGCGGTTTTTTATTTATAAATATTTGACCGTTAAGAATTTATTATTAATGAGTTATTTTCATAAAAATTTCATATTTTTGCAACCTAAAATTTTAATCAATAATGAAGGTTACCGCACAAAACCATGATGACGTAAGTGCTTTACTTACCGTAACATTGGAAAAATCTGACTACAAAGAAAGAGTAGAAAAGCAATTGATTAATTATGCTAAAAATGCGCAAGTTCCTGGTTTCAGAAAAGGGAAAGTGCCTTTAAGTATGGTTAGAAAACAATATGAAGCAGGTGTTGCATTTGAAGAAATCAACAAACAGGTTTCTGATGCTTTGAACAACTACGTTAACGAAAATAAATTGAGACTAGTTGGCCAGCCTGTTCCTCAGCCAGTAAACGAATTCGATTACAATGCTGATCAGCTGGAAGTTGCTTTTGAAGTTGGATATGAGCCTGAATTCACTATAGATTTAGCGTCATACGAAGCTCCTCACTACAAAGTAGAGGCTTCTGAAAAAGAAATCAACAAGAGCATCGAGAACATGCAGAAGCGTTTTGCAGAGCAGGTTCCTCAGGATAAGATCACTAAAGATTCTTATATTGCTTTAGAAGTTGCTCAGGTAGTGGAGGAAGATGCTGAAGGAGAGCACCACCACCATCCGAAAAACGTTACCATTACTGCTGAAAACAAAGAAGCTTTCAAACTGGTAAAAGGATTGAAAATGGACGGATCTGTAAAAGTAACGAAAGAAACGCTTGCAGGTGACGAAGAATTAGCTAAAGAATTAGGATTCAGCAAAGAAGAGGTAGAACACTTACACCACGCTGAAGTGGAAGTAACGGTAAAAGATTTCTATTCATTGAACCTTGCTGAACTTAACCAGGATCTTTTCGATAAAGTATACGGAGAAGGAAACATCAAGTCTGAAGAAGAACTTAAAGAAAAAGTAAAATCTGAATTGGATGAATACTTCCAGCAGAATGCAGATGTTCATTTTGTGAACAAAGTATTGGAGCAGGTTACAGAGAAAGAAGAAGTGAAACTTCCTGAAACTTTCCTTGTAAAATGGTTACAGTTCTCTAACCAGAACATCCAGTCTGAAGAGCAGGCGAAAGAAATTCTTGAAGCAGAGAAAAACCAGTTGAAATATCAGATCATTGAAGGTAAACTGATGACTGATAACGAGATCCAGTTAGAATATGCTGATGTATTGGCACAGGCTGAGCAGATGGTGAAAAACCAGTTGGCGATCTACGGAATCCATCACTTAGGTGATGAAGAGATCCAGAAATACGCTGTTGAAATGCTGAAAGACCAGGAGCAGGTAAGACAGCTTTCTTCTGAAGTAGCTATGGCTAAACTGAAAGACGTTATCCTTGAGAAAGCAGGTAAAAAAGAAACTGTAATCTCTCACGATGAATTTCTTGAAGAACTTAAGAAATAATATTTCCTGATATAAATATTTCAAAACCGCCTTTATGGCGGTTTTTTTATTTGAATAAGGTAAATCTCTGTTAAAGTCAGTTAATCAAATTCCATATTTATTAAGATACTTATACAGCATCATAACCTCCACCAACTCCGATCCATAAAGAATGTACTAATATTCAGCTTTTCCGGCAATTTCTTTTCTTGATTTTATTTTCCCCAATATTCATATATTTACACTTTAAACTTATTATCATTATTATGAAAAAAATTATCATTCCGTTTTTCTGTGCCGTCCTTTTTTCGGTTCCGGCAGCGGCTCAGAAGAAAGGTGCAGCTCCAGCCAAGAAAGAAGCTGCCAAATCACAGTTAACCACTAAAGACGTTCTGGATAAATATTTCAACGCTTTAGGCGGAAAAAATAAACTGGAATCCGTAAAATCTATGATCGTCGAAAATACAATGAATACCCAGGGAATGGATATTACGATGACCACTCAGAAATCCGGAAATAAATTCAAGTCTGTACAGTCTGTAATGGGTCAGACCATTACCCAGGTTTTCGACGGTGAGAAAGGCTATATGGATCAGATGGGACAGAAAATAGATATCCCTGCCGATCAGATTGCCGATTTAAAAAAACAGGTTCCTGTTGAAGCACTGGCATTTGAAGAAGCCGATTTTAAATCTGCTTCAACAGAAAAACTGGATGGGAAAGATTATAACGTTCTGACTTCCGATAAAGGAAAATCTTATTTTGATGCGGCTACGGGGCTTCTGTATAAAGCAGGGTCCGAGCAGGCAGGCATGACTGTGAAAAACTATATGACTGTTGAAGGAATGAAATTCCCTTCCGATGTAGAGTTTGAAGGAAACGGGCAGAAAGTAACCATTAAAACGACTAAAATCACGATTAATCCAGTAATCAGTGATAGCGAATTCAAATAAAAAATGAATTTTTATAACGATAAAGCCGGATGTTTTCCGGCTTTTTTGCTGTATTTTTAATTTTAACTCAAATTTAACTATAATCCTGATTTTAACGTTTCTTCACGTGGTGAATAATTGATACTTTTAGTGCGAAAATAAAATCAAATTATATGAAGAGAATTTTATCGTCATTTGCGGTAGTCGTTCTGATGTCCTCAAATGTTTTCGCACAGAATATCCCTGTGGATCCTTCTGTAAGAATCGGTACCCTTTCCAACGGAATGAAGTACTACATCAAAAAAAACACATTACCTGAAAAGAAAGTAGATTTCCGTCTGGCCATCAATGCAGGATCTATTCTGGAAGATGAAAATCAGAGAGGTCTGGCTCACTTTATGGAGCACATGAACTTCAACGGAACCAAAAATTTTCCGGATAATAAACTGGTAGACTTTCTGCAGTCTATCGGGGTGAAATTCGGGCAGCACCTTAATGCTTACACCAGTTTTGACGAAACCGTATACATGCTTCCTGTTCCTTTGGATAAACCCGGAAATCTGGATGCAGGTCTGAAAGTAATGGAAGACTGGGCATTTAATGCCACACTTTCCGATGAGCAGATCAACAAAGAAAGAGGAGTGGTATTGGAAGAACTGAGATTGGGATTAGGTGCTGACAAAAGAATGTCAGACAAATACCTTCCCAAGCTTTTATACAAATCCCAGTATGCAGACCGGCTGCCGATCGGTAAAAAAGAAGTCCTGGAGAACTTTAAACCGGACGTGATCAGAAAATTCCACCAGGATTGGTACAGACCGGATCTTATGGCGATTGTAGTAGTGGGAGACATCAATGTAGATGAGGTGGAAAAGAAAGTAAAAGAGAATTTTAGCAAATATAAAAATCCTTCCAAACCGAGAGAAAGAAAGGTATTTGACCTTCCTAACCACAAAGAAACTCTGGTAGCCATTGAAACAGATCCTGATGCAACCAGCTCTATGGTACAGTTCATCATGAAAGATGCTGAAGCCTATAAGCCGGATGTTACCATTCAGCAATACAACCAAAGCATCATAGAAAATCTTTCCACTACCATGCTGAACAACAGGTTAAGAGAGCTTATCAACTCCAATAACCCGCCGTTCACATTCGGTTCCGTATATCATGGAGGAACTTATGCGAGAACTAAAGAAGCTTTCCAGGGATTCGCTATGGTGAAAGAAGGAAACCAGCTTAACGCACTGAAAGTATTGCTGGAAGAAGTGGAAAGAGCAAAAAGGTTCGGGTTTACACAAACAGAGCTTGACCGTGCCAAAGCACAGGTTTTATCCAATCTTGAAAGATCTTACAACAACCGTGACAAAACGGAAAGCGATATGCTGGTAGACGAATATGTAAGAAACTTCCTGGAGCAGGAGCCTATGCCGGGAATTGCCTGGGAATATGAAGATACCAAATCATTCCTTCCTTCAGTTACTCTTGCGCAAACCAACGACGTGATCAAGAAAATGGTAAAGGACGACAGCAGGGTAATCGTAATGACAGGTCCTAAAAAAGATAATGTAACCATGCCTACCGAAGCTATGGTCCTGAATACTTTTGAAGCCGTAAAGATGGCTGATCTGAAGCCTTACGAAGAAAAAGCAGCGATCAAAAACCTGGTAAAACCATTCAAATCTGAAGGGAAGATCGCTAAAACGGAAACCGATGCAAAACTGGGAACAACTACCTGGACGTTAAGCAACGGGGCTAAAGTGACCTTCAAGAAAACAGACTTCAAGGATGATGAAATTGTATTCTCTGCAAGAAGTTTAGGAGGAAGTTCTTTGATCCCTGATGCCGATTTCAATAAGACGCAGTTTGCTTTCTCAGCATTATCCGAAGCGGGAGTAGGAGGGCTTTCCAAAGCAGATCTTACCAATTATCTTGCAGGAAAACAGGCCAGCGTAAACCCTATGATCACTCCTCTTTTTGAAGGAATCTCAGGAAGATCTTCACAAAAAGATCTGGGAACAGCAATGGAGCTGATGTATGCGTATTTTACAGATCTGAATTTCAATCCGGCTGCATTCAACGCCTATAAGGAAAAACAGTCTGCTATGCTGAATAACCTTCTGTCTAATCCACAATTCTATTTCTCCAGCGAGCATGCTAAATTCATGAACCAGAAAAACCCTAGATTCATAGGAGTGGTTCCGATGGAAAAAGACTGGGCCAATACAGACTATAAAAAAGCATACGATATCTACAAGGAAAAATTTGCCAATGCCGGAAATTTCCAGTTCTATTTCGTAGGAAATATTGATGAAGCTAAATTCAAAAATGAAGTCCTTCAGTATATTGCAAGCCTTCCGTCTACCGGAAAAACAGTGTCGTTCAAAGATACAGGTTACAGACAGATGACCGGGGATTTTACCAAAGTATACAAAAAAGGAAAAGATCCTAAGAGTATGGTAACCATCTCTTACAGTGGAGAAGCGCCTTATAATGAAAAAGAAGCTCTGGCACTGTCTGCTCTTGGAGAAGTGGCAACCATCAAAGTGATCGAGAAACTAAGAGAAGATGAAAGCGGTATCTACGGCGGAGGTGCCAGAGGAGGAATGAATAAGATTCCATACGGTACTTATAATTTCAGCATCAACTTCCCTTGCGGACCTGAAAATGCCGAAAAGCTAACGAAAAGTGCCATTGCAGAACTTCAGAAACTGATAGACAAAGGCCCTGAGCAAAAAGATCTCGACAAATACAAAGAAGGAGAGTATAACGATAACAAAACCGAGCTGAAGGATAATTCGTACTGGCTGAATTCCCTGTCCAGAAATCAGCTGGATGGAAGCGACAGATATGATATCCTGAATTATCAGGACAAAGTAAAAGCCCTTACCGTAAAAGACCTTCAGGATGTAGCTAAAAAATATCTTACCAAAGGAAGAATTACAGCAACCCTGATGCCGGAAGACGGATGGGAAAATGCTAAAAAAGAAGAAGCTAAAAAAGTGGAAACAGCAACTGTAAAAGCAGGAGCTGCTAATTAACAGCTTTTATAAACCATAAAAAAACCGCAGATCAGTCTGCGGTTTTTTGCTTTATGAGCCATATTCTTTTTTCCATTCATCGGCGGCTTCGCTTAAAACTTCATAAAACGCTTCACCATACTTCCGGGTAAGCGGAGTTTTCAGAAATTTATAAACCGGAACCTGAAGTTCTTTTCCAAGCGTACAGGCATCGCTGCATACATTCCATTCGTGGTAGTTGAGTGCCGTAAAAGTGGAATATTCTGTGATGCGGATCGGGTAGAGGTGGCAGGAAATAGGCTTCTGCCAGTCTACGGCTCCGTCTTCATACGCTTTTTCAATCCCGCATTTCGTGATTCCTTTTTCATCAAAAGTTACATAAGCACATTCGCGGTCTTCCACCATTGGGGTAACATACATTCCATCCATAGGATCAGTAGTCCATGTGCCCTGTTCTTCAAGGGCTTTGATGCCTTCCCGGGTAAGATAAGGCTTGATCTTGTCAAAGATGCTGTCTAAAATTTCAAGCTCATCTTTGTCCAGCGGAGCTCCTACATCTCCTTCCACACAGCATGCACCTTTACATTTCGTAAGGTTGCAAACAAATTCTTCGGAAAAAATATCCTCGGAAATCAATTTATCGTCTATCTGAATCATAATCTTTAAAATAAATCAAAATACGTACCTGCTTTGAAAGTAATGAGACTGATGATAATCAGCCACAGGCTCACTTCCTGCATCCAGTACTTAGGTAAAAATCTCATCATTCTGCTCAGGATGATGCTGGACGGGAATGCCAGCAGCAGAAGATATTCATAGCTTTTATTCATATACAGAATAATAGTGACCAGCTGTGCCACGGAAAAAACCAGCAGGAAAGTATATTTGTACCGGCTTATCGGGCTTTTTTTGTTATAGTTGTTAAAATGGTCATATACGGCATATACCAGCATCAGAGCAACAGGGATCAGCGGAAACAGCTTGGTATAATCGGTCATGGGTTTCATTTTCCCGAACGGGAAATAATCAATATTCCATGAAGTAAAGCGGAAGAAGAACATGATGGAAAAATAGCTGAATGCGATCAGGACAATTCCCAGGAGAAACCTGAAAAGGTTCAGTGCAATTCTCTGGGAGGTGGCAATCACGTGGATGATCACAAAAACAGCCATTGGCCAGGTCGTCGGAAGGAATATAAAATTCAGCGCTACAATAGCTCCTACCAGAACATAGGATTTCTTTCTGATGTCTTCATCTGTACTGGTGAGAAGGAGAAGAAGAAAGGAGTTGGTAAGCAGTGAAACGGCAATACCGATATCCAGATTCCCGGGATACAGCCCGAAAATAAAAAAAGTATATAAAAACAAAGGCAGATGGGTCTGGTAATTCAGGGCAATACTGTGAAAACAGAAATATCCTAAAGCAATTCCCAGAAAAGTAATTCCGGCAATAATTGCTTCGTAAGTGTTGAAATTCAGTATGTTAAATATTAAGACTACTAAAAGAAGACAACCAATATAAACGGGAATTGAAAAAATATTGCTTTCTTTTGAAAGTAATTTAAACATTTTTTATAAATTTGTACAAAGTTAATTTAAAAAAGGAAAATAATGACGTCTTTCTGGTTATTCTTAAGTAAAGTTTTCAAATGGTCTTTCGGTTTTTATGATACATTTGGAAATGTTCTGAACTGGATTCTATTTATCGTTTGCTGTGTACTGTTCACTTATTGGTGCTATGTTCTGGTTGCAAAACTGGGCGGCGATAAAGATAAAGACTACTATTCTCCAACGGAAGGTAAGCATCCTTACTACGATCCGAATATCTACAAAAAAGAAGGTTAATTAATTGGTTATATAGTAAAAAACCGATTGGAACATGGTTCTGATCGGTTTTTTTATTAACGGTTAAAATTGATTCTTTTTAGTCATGGATAGGAAGTACCAGTACCGGAACGGGAGAGTCTTTAGTAAGTCCTTTGGTAAGGCTTCCCACAAATACATCATAGATTCCGCTTCTGCCATGTGATCCCATCACAATATAATCTGCATTTTTTGCTTTTGCGTATTCCAGAATGGTTTCTTTGGCAAGCCCCTGTTTCAGCAGATGTTCGCAGTCTATATCATGGGCAATGATGCGCTGTTCTATTTTGTTCAGCTGTACAAGCTCTTCCCGGATCTCGTTCTGTTCCACCTCAGGAAAATACTGATAGCCCATATCACCAATGGCAAAACCAATATCGGAAGGTGCTACGTGAATAAGGAAAATTCTGCCGTTCAGCTGTTTTGCAAATTTTACGGCACCATCTACAAGCTGTTCTGTTTTATCCCCAAAATCTACGGGTAATACAATATTTATCATGACCTTTCATTTTGTTACCTAAAGATAGGGAAAAATTGCCGGAATTTATGTTAAATAACTTATAATATTCGGATATCAAGAATTTTATCATCTTTCAGATAGGCTTCCAGAATATCATTTTCATTTACTTTTCCAACTCCTTTTGGGGTTCCGGTAAAGATAAGGTCGCCCACTCTTAAGGTAAAATACTGTGATACAAAAGCAATAATATCGTCAAAACCGAACATCATGTCTCTGGTATTGCCGTCCTGAACTTTATTTTTGTTCTGTAATAAAGAAAATTCAAGGTTGTTGAGATCAAAATTTTCCTTTTTGAAAAAATTTCCCACCACGGCAGATCCGTCAAAACCTTTGGCCAGTTCCCACGGAAGTCCTTTGGATTTGAGCTCGGTCTGAAGATCTCTTGCCGTAAAATCTATTCCGAGGCTGATCTCTTCATAATGTTTATGAGCCGTTTCTTTCTGGATATATTTGCCGCCTTTTGATACTTTCAGGACCACCTCCAGTTCATAATGAACGTCTTCTGAAAATTCGGGAATATAAAAATCATTTCCCTTCAGGACAGCAGTATCGGGTTTCATGAAAATAACCGGTTTTTCAGGAATTTCATTTCCCAGTTCCTTTGCATGTTCGCTGTAATTTCTTCCTATACAGATAATTTTCATAATTTTTTATTTTAATGGTCACATACAATTTTTTCAGCTCTTCATCAGTGCATAAACTCATTACCGCAATGGTAGCAGACAAACTTCTGGCTTTTCAGGATAGAGATGCCGAAGAAGCTGGTTGCCCTGTCGTCCCTGTAAATATGATTGGAACCGCATTGGGGGCATACAAAATCAAACTCAGGGTGAGCAATCGTATGTTCCGCTTCCAGTGCAAATGCTTCGTTATCTTTATAATCCTGCAGAATTTGCGCTGCTTTTTCAAGATCTTCTTCAAATACCTGAAGCTGGATACCTCCTACAGCCTGGGATAACAGCCAGTCCGACTGAATAAGCTGCTCATTGGCTATAAAGCTGTTTACCCCGTTTTCAGCAAGGATCTGTTGATCCCTGTTGGCTTCCAGAGCGGTTTCATAGAATTTAAAACGGACGAGATCTGACATTGGATGAACTTATTTAAATTTTATACTTCAGTTTAAAACATTCAGTTGATAAAATCTTTGATTTTTGAACAACTGAACTGATCTTAACGGTTTAAATAATACTTTCCGGCTTTTAAAACTTACCGGATAACTGAATCTTGGTAAAAACCTTTTTGGTATACAGAGGGAAATCCGCGTTCTGAAGCCACCCGAAATATCCGAGGTCCTTCTGGAACACCGCCTTCACGCCCTGTCCTTTATATTTTCCGAAATTGAAAACCTCCACCATTTTCTCATTGTACCCGATAAATCCTGCCAGGTCCGCATTCTTATTATGGAATGTAAACTCACTTAACGGAGCAATTTCATTCGGAATATCATCATATTTTCCCACCTGGGCATCCAGTACCTCAAAAGTTGCCATCACATCAGCTTCTGCCGAGTGGGCGTTTTCAAGCGTCTTGCCACAGTAAAACTGGTAGGCAGCTCCCAGGTTTCTCGGTTCTTTTTTATGGAAAATGGTTTGCGCGTCTACCAGTCTGAATTTACTCAGATCAAAGTCGATGCCTACCCTTAAAAGCTCTTCTGCCAGCAGAGGAACATCAAAACGGTTGGAGTTAAAGCCACCTAAATCAGTTCCTGAAAGCATCTCCATAATTTTAGGAGCGATTTCTCTGAAGGTAGGGGCATCCTTTACATCTTCATCATAAATTCCGTGAATCTCGCTGGATTCTCTGGGAATAGGCATTTCCGGATTTACACGCCAGGTTTTGCTTTCCCTGGAAGCATCAGGATTTACTTTTAAGATGCAGATTTCCACGATTCTGTCCTTTCCGATGTTGGTTCCTGTTGTTTCAAGATCAAAAATACAAAGCGGTTTATGGAGTTTTAAGTTCATGTTAATCAATAATAGTTGGAAATATATTTATGTGAAATCAAAAGTATTTTACCTTCTGTTTTCTATTTTAATTGTCTTTGGAAAATGAGGGATACCAATATATAATAGATAACCAGCATCGGAATTCCCACGATCTGGAAGATAGCAAGAATAGCAATTCCACCTACCAGTAATACTACTTTTGGATAGTTGTCTTTTAATGCCTTAGATTTAAACTTCATAGCAATCATCTTTATTGGACTAATTAGAAGCCAGCTTGATAATATGGTGAAAAGAACCCATATTTCAGGACCTAAATTAACTTTTATTGAAAGACTTCCCAAAGGATTTTCGGTTCCTTCTCTCAATAAATTCATACTGTAATACAATCCAAATATCAATACTGTATTGGAAGGAGTATTCAATCCTTTGAAATAATATTTCTGATCCTCATCGAGATTAAAGATTGCCAATCTTAAACAAGAGAAAAGGGTAATCAATAAACCGAAATATTTTATTTCAAAAGGTAAATGAATTCCTAAGAAAATACTTCCATAAGGTTCCAATATTTTATACATAGTAAGCCCGGGAATCAAACCGAAGCTCACCATATCTGCAAGAGAGTCCAGCTGAAGACCCAGATTGGAGTTCGATTTTACAGCTCTGGCTACAAATCCATCAAAGAAATCAAAGATAGAGGAAAGGATCAGGCAGATGGCAGTCGTCTGATAATCTCCCAGAATAAGATGGATCGCCCCTACACAGCCGGCCATCAGATTGGCAAGGGTCAGTAAATTGGCAAGGTTGTTTTTTATGAAATTCATATCAGCAAAAATACAGTTTTTCCAAATTTTATCCTGAAATATTATCAGGGAAAAAATACATTCATGTGATTTTGATGTAAATTTGCCGCATGAAATTTTTTAAAGAATTTAGAAAACAGGAAATTCTGGTCCTTCTGTACCGGATTTTCCTGGCATATGTTTTTTATCAGATTGCCAGACTTTTGTTCTGGTATTTCAATAAAGAACTTATAAAAGTGGATTCCGTTTCAGATTATTTCAACCTGGCCTTCCACGGAACCGCCTTTGATACCACAGCGATTTTGTACGTGAATGCACTGTTCATCCTGCTGAGCCTTTTCCCGGTAGTGATCAATACCAGGAAAGCCTATCAGGCTGTTCTGTTCTGGCTGTACTTCATCACCAACGGAATTGCCTATGCCATGAATTTCGGCGACTTTGTCTACTATAAATTCTCGCAGGCAAGATTAACTTCCACCGCACTGAACGTCGCCCAGCATGAATCCAATATCTTTAAAATATTTATGGTTTCCATCGGACAGCATCCGTTTGTTCTCCTATGGTTTATCGTACTGATGGCACTTTGGGTGTTCCTTTATAAAAAAGTGAAGATTACAGAACACAAGCCTTTAAAGCTCGTTCCTTACTTTATCTGGTCCGTTCTTGTTCTCTGCGGAACAGCTGTTCTGGTGGTTGGCGGAATCCGTGGAGACTTCAAACACAGTACAAGACCTATTAACCTGGTAGACGCGAACCGGTTTGTAGTCAATCCGCTGCAGGGAAATATTGTTCTGAACAGTACTTTCTCGTTTTTCAGGACATTAGGAACCAATAATTTCAAAGAAGTTCATTTTGTAGACGCGAAATATATTGATGACCATGTTCAGCCTTATAAAGAATACAGCAGGGAAGTGGAAAGCCGCCCCAATATTGTCATTTTTATAGTAGAATCCTTTGGAAGGGAATATTCCGGAGCTTTCAATAAAGATAAAAACATAAACGGCTATGTTTCTTATACTCCGTTTATTGACAGTCTGGCCGGGCAAAGCCTTATTTTCCCCAATACTTTTGCCAACGGAAGACAGTCTATCCACGGGATGAGCAGTGTGCTGGCCGGAATTCCGAGCCTTACCGATGCTTTTACCAGTTCACCGTATTCCAATCAGAAAATTCAGTCTATTGTTTCGGTGTGTAACGATCTTGGGTACGACACTTCTTTTTATCACGGTGCCCCGAACGGTTCTATGGGATTCCTCGGATTTGGAAATATCTTAGGATTTAAGCACTATTTCGGAAAGAATGAATATAACCATGATGAAGATTTCGACGGAATGTGGGCAATCTGGGATGAGCCGTTCCTTCAGTATTTTGCTAAAAATGTAGGAAAAAAACAGCCTTTCATGAGTACGGTGTTCACCGCTTCATCACACCATCCGTTCAAAATTCCTGAAAAATACCAGGGGAAATTCAGAAAAGGAACCATAGAAATGCATGAGCCGATACAGTACACGGATTATGCCATCAAAGAATACTTTGAAACCGCCAAAAAACAGCCGTGGTTCCGGAATACCATTTTTGTTTTCACAGGAGACCATACCAATCAGATTGCTTATGGTGAATATGAAAAAGCCATGAACCGTTTCGCCGTTCCGCTGATCTTCTATTCTCCCAATCCGAAATACAATCTTAAAGGAGTGAATATGGAAACCGCACAGCAAATTGATATTTATCCTACGCTGGCCGATCTTATCGGATACAACAAACGGATCAGAAGCTGGGGAAGAAGCCTGGTGAGCGATAAACAGTATCCTTCACTTGTGGTAAACTCAGACGGAAGCACAGAACAGTTCATCATCGGGAACTATATGTACCGTTTCAACGGAAAAGAAATTATAGGAGTGTACGGCAAAGCAGACCTGGGATTTGAGAAAAACCTGATGGGAAAAATAAACAGCCCGGAAATAGAAACCGGGAAAAAGACCGCAATGGCATGGTATCAGGATTATATGGACAGGGTGATCAACAGAAAGCTCAACTAGATCAGACAGATGATCCTTTTTCAGTTCATCTTTCCTTAATATGCTCTGTATAATAAAATTTTTTGCAGGTTGGAAATTAATTTATATTTTTATCAGTAGATAGGCAATAAAACAAATATATCAGAATTAAAACTATAGAAATATGAAAAAATTATTAGCAACATTCGTACTTTCCTTATTCAGCGTAATGTCTTTTGCGCAGATAGAAGGTAAATGGAAGACGATAGATGATGAAACCAAACAGGCGAAATCTATTGTGGAAATTTTTAAAAAATCGGACGGAAAGTACTATGGAAAAGTTTCCCAACTGCTTATAAAACCTGCGGATCCCAACTGTACAGCCTGTAAGGACGACAGAAAAGGAAAACCAATACTTGGACTGGAAATTATCAGAGGACTTAAAAAAGACGGTGATGAATTCACAGGAGGTACAATCACAGATCCCAAAACAGGAAAAACGTACAAATGTACCATTACAAAAAGCGGCGATAAACTTAATGTAAGAGGATATATAGGATTATCCCTGTTAGGAAGAACCCAGACCTGGGAAAAAGCAAACTAATCAGGTTTAAATAGAATTTTAAAACGGCATTTCAGCAATGAAGTGCCGTTTTTTTTGAAAAAACTGTAACGAAAATAAAAACTTCCCACTCATAGAGTATGAGCACAGAACTGGAGAAAAACTTTGTAGATTTTTTTAAGCCCAATCAGAGGCTTATCCATAAAATATGCAGGATATATACCGATAATACGGAAGACCACGAAGATCTTTTCCAGGAAATTACCATCCAGCTCTGGAAATCGTTTCCGGGATTTAAAGGAGAAGCGAAATTTTCTACCTGGATGTACAGGGTGGCCCTCAACACCGCGATGACCCTATTCAGGAAGCCTCAGAAAAAAGAATTGCAGCACACAGAAACTGATCTTTCTTCCCTGAAAATAGAATATGAAACATATGAAGACGATGGATATAAACTTAAAAAAATGTATCAGGCCATCCATACCCTGTCTGATGTGGAAAAAGCGCTGATCATGATGTACCTGGAAGACAAATCTTACAGGGAGATCGGAGAAATCCTGGGAATAACGGAAGGAAACGCAAGAGTAAAAATGAACAGGGCAAAAAATAATCTGAAAATCAAAATAAACACAATATAATTATGGAAGAACTGGAACTTTTAAAAAACGACTGGAATAAAACAGGTGAGTTTAAAGATTACTCGGAAAAGGAAATCTATGGCATGATCCGGCAGAAATCGGTATCCGTTACCAAAACTTTATTGATTATTGTAGGGGTAGAAATTGTTTTATGGTCAGTGATCGGGTATATTGATGCAGCGTTTCCTGTAATGAGAATGGTCTTATTCTTCGTTTTCCTTATCCCGGTAATTATGCTGTTCCGCAATATAAAAACCGGCGGAAATTCCCTGTCACTGATGAAAAATATTCTGAATCTCAGGAAAATTGTTTTCGGATATGCCTTTATTTCCTTTTTCATGATCGTTTCGGATAATATCATTCATTATGATCTTTACACAAAGGACCTGATCTCCGGCTGGAATAACGGCAGGGCTGAACGATCGCCGGATTTTATCCCATCCCGTCCCGAAACCCTGATTCCCAGTACAGGAAACTATATCGCTTTCGGAGTCGTACTGATTATTGTTGTCTATATATTGTTTCTCATTTACAAAAGTACGTATGGAAAGATTCTCGCAGACCTTAAGAAGAACTACGGAGAACTTAGCCGGCAGGAAGAAAACCGATTTGAATGATACATATTGGATACTCTTGTCCAATGAGATGCCTTTTTTGTTATGTGTATAATAAAAAAACACTATTTTTGTAGTCTAAATTTTTCAAGAAAATATGGCAGAATATACTTTTCGTGAGGTAATTGCACAGGCAATGAGCGAGGAAATGCGTAAAGACGAATCTATCTACCTGATGGGAGAGGAAGTTGCAGAATACAACGGTGCATACAAGGCTTCAAAAGGAATGCTGGATGAATTTGGTCCTAAAAGAGTAATCGATACACCAATTGCTGAGCTTGGTTTTGCAGGAATTTCTGTGGGAGCTGCAATGAACGGTAACAGGCCAATCGTAGAATTTATGACATTCAATTTCTCTTTGGTAGGAATTGATCAGATTATCAACAACGCGGCAAAAATCCGCCAGATGAGTGGAGGACAATGGAACTGCCCGATCGTTTTCCGTGGCCCTACTGCTTCGGCAGGACAGCTTGGAGCAACACACTCTCAGGCTTTCGAAAGCTGGTATGCCAACTGCCCGGGACTGAAAGTAGTGGTACCTTCCAACCCTTATGATGCGAAAGGACTACTGAAAACAGCAATCCAGGATAACGACCCTGTGATCTTCATGGAATCTGAGCAGATGTATGGCGATAAAATGGAAATTCCTGAAGAAGAATATTACCTGCCGATTGGTAAAGCAGATATCAAGAGAGAAGGTACCGATGTTACATTGGTTTCTTTCGGAAAGATTATGAAGCTTGCTATCCAGGCTGCTGAAGATATGGCTAAAGAAGGAATCTCAGTAGAGGTTATCGACCTTAGAACCGTTCGTCCTTTAGACTTCGATACCATTTTAGAATCTGTAAAGAAAACCAATAGATTGGTGATCCTGGAAGAAGCATGGCCGTTTGGTTCTGTATCCTCTGAAATTACTTATATGGTACAGCAGAAAGCATTTGACTACTTAGATGCTCCTGTGAAGAGAATCACCACACCTGATGCTCCTGCACCATATTCCGCAGCATTATTTGCAGAATGGTTCCCTAAACTTGAAAAAGTAAAAGAGGAAATCAAAAAAGCGATGTACGTAAAATAAAGATAATAGAGAAAAACTTCCGAAAGGAAGTTTTTTCATTTATTATATTCATGAAGAAAAATTCTTGGCGTCATAAAATTAGTATAAATTTGCGCTTTTAAAAATTAAAATTGGCTGATATGGCAGAAGTTACAGAGGGTGGTCATCATTTTGACCTTAAAAAGCTCTCATTTGTAGGTGTTATAGTCTCTCTGGGGATTGTTTTCGGAGATATTGGTACCTCGCCGCTTTACGTAATGAAGGCGATCGTTAATGCAAGAAAAGACGGTGCCGCTATGCCGTTCGATGAGTATATTGAAGGAGCGCTGTCCTGTATCATCTGGACCCTTACCCTGCAGACCACCCTGAAATATGTTATCATTGCTCTGAGGGCAGACAATAAAGGAGAGGGTGGAATTCTGGCCCTGTACTCATTAGTCAAAAAACTGAAAAAGAAATGGCTCTATGTCGTCGCCATTATCGGAGCCTCCACACTGGTGGCAGACAGTGTGATCACACCGTCACTTACCGTAATGTCGGCCATTGAAGGTCTTAAAATATACAACCCGGAAACCCCGGTAGTGCTCATCACGCTTGTCATCCTTTTTATTGTCTTTGTCGTACAGCAGTTCGGGACAGCGTCTATTGGAAAATTCTTCGGACCGGTCATGGTGACCTGGTTCCTGGTTCTGGGAATCTCCGGATCCCTTCACATTTTCGATCATATCGAGATTTTAAGAGCTTTCAATCCGATGTATGCCTATAACCTGATTACCCACTCATCCAGTGCGATTGTAATTATGGGTGCCGTTTTTCTTTGTACAACAGGAGCAGAAGCTTTATATTCAGATTTAGGACACTGCGGGGCAAAGAACATCAGAATAAGCTGGATCTTTGTTAAATTAATGCTTATCCTGAACTATCTGGGACAGGGCTCATGGCTGCTAGATAATTACCATCAGGTACATAACGGAGTGAATCCATTCTTCGGAATCATGCCTGAATGGGCGGTTCTTCCAAGTGTTATATTGGCAACGGCAGCAGCAATTATTGCCAGCCAGGCCGTAATCACAGGTTCATTTACCATGTTCTCGGAAGCAATGTCTATTTCCTTCTGGCCCAACCAGCATATTGAATACCCTTCAGGGATTAAAGGGCAGATGTATATTCCCCGAATCAACTGGGGGCTGATGGCTTTCTGTTTTGTAGTCGTAATTTTCTTTCAGAAATCAGAACGTATGGAAGCGGCTTACGGTCTTACGATCACCATTACCATGTTGATGACAACCATCCTGCTTCTGTTCTGGCTGAGCCGTACAAGAGTCAGCAAGATTTTCATTTTTGGATTTGCCATTGTATACCTGTTCCTTGAATCAGGGTTCTTCTACGCCAATGTTATTAAATTTATAGACGGAGGATGGCTGACGATGGTACTGGGCGGATTCATTGCAGTCTGTATGTATGCGTGGTACAACGGTCGGTTGATCAAGGCCAACTTCATTCAGTATGTGAAGATTGATAAATACGTATCGATTCTGAAAGATATGAAACTCGATGAATCCATTCCGAAATATGCCACCAACCTTGCGTATCTGAGCAGAGCCAAAAGAAATGACGAAGTAGAATCAAAAATTATCTATTCCATCATCAAAAAACAGCCGAAAAGAGCAGATCATTATTTTATTTTAAGTATTGTTAACCAGGAAGATCCGTATACTTTCAAATATACGGTGGATGAAATTCTTCCGGGAACAGTGTATAAAGTAAATTTCCTTTTAGGGTTCAAAGTAGACCGGAGAATCAATGATTACTTTAATATGGTCCTTAAAGATCTGATGGCCGATGGTACCATTCCTTCAAGAAGCAGCCATCCGTCACTCAGGGCGCATAATGTTCCGCCGGATCTGAAATATGTCATTATAGATAATACATATATCAACGATATCCTTTTAACAGTTAAGCAGAAGATTACCCTGAATATTTACAACTTTGTGAAGTACATCGGAAGTGACGACTTTAAGGCCTGGGGAGTATCTTCCCACAACGTTGAAGTGGAATCTGCTCCCATCACAGAGCTTACGGTTTATGATAATAAAATCGAGCAGTCGGGATTCTTCCGTCACAACTCTTAATCCGTAGATATCAAACCATACGGTCTATTTAAATAAAAATCAATAAATTTGTAGATAATTTTTTTGATGGATACAGTACAAAAAGAAAAAAATATTGCTTTGATCAAGGATGTTTTAAGAAACTACTTATTGGAAAAGGGGTTTAGAAACACACCTGAACGATATACGATATTGGAAGAGATTTATAATATGGATCATCACTTCAATGTGGATGATCTCTATCTCCTGATGATGCAGAAAAAATATCATGTTTCCAAAGCAACCATTTACAACACTATTGAGATTTTCCTTGATGCAGGATTGATCCGTAAGCATCAGTTCGGAGAAAAGACTTTGACCTCTTCATCTTATGAGAAGTCTTATTTTGATAAACAGCATGACCACCTGGTGATCTACAAAAAAGACTCCGATAAAGAAATTGAAGAAATTATAGAATTCTGCGACCCGAGAATCCAGGGAATCAAAGAAGCAATTGAAGATGCATTTGGCGTAAAAATTGATTCGCATTCGCTGTACTTCTATGGCACTAAGAATGATTAATCAATGAGAATATTCCTTTTCCTGTTTATTTTTATTTCTGCGCTCGCTTCCGCACAGGACACAAAACCTGTGAAGAGAGATCCCTATCTTCAGCCTGCTGCCGGGGCGCAACGCCAGCAGCCACAGAAGCCGGAAGATAAAATAAAGATCATCAATGCAGATGAGATCAAAAAAAATCCCGAAAAATACGACGGAAATCAGTATTTCATAGGCAATGTACAGATCGAGCATCAGGGGTCCATTCTTACGGCTGATGAACTGGTCATTTATGAGAAAGAAAATTTTGTAAAAGCAATAGGAAATACCAAGCTCCAGAATACCGACGGATCTGTGATCACGGCAGGAGAAATGGAATATGACGGGAATACCCAGAAAGGAGTTGCCCGGAAAAACGTTGTTCTTACCGATCCCAAGCAGACTATAAAAACAGAAATTCTCTATTACGACAGGATTTCCAATCAGGCTTATTTCAATACCGGCGGAACCATTTCCGACGGGAAAAACGTAACCTACACCAAATCGGCTACCTATTTTCTCAATACAAAACTGGTAGACCTTACCGGGAATGTAAAGATAGATACCCCGCAGTATGTCATAGAAGGAGCGAACATCAAACAGAACCAGAATACAAAAGTAGCAGAGTTCTTCGGCCCTACTACCATTACCAACCGTGCCAATCCCAAAAACAGGATTTACACCGAAAGGGGAACCTATAAAATGGAAACCAAAGAAGCATTCCTTAATAAAAATTCCAGAATCTTTTATAATGATAAAATCCTTACCGGGGACGATATGTATTATAACCAGATTACAGGGTTCGGAAAGGCAACAGGGAATGTAACCTTAGATGATCCTCTGGAAAAAAGGTATATGAAAGGCGGTTATGGTGAGGTTTTCGAAAAGAAAGATTCAGCCATGATGACCAAAGGTCCTTATGCTGTAAAAGTGATGGAAAAAGACTCCATTTATTTTGCCGCTGAAAAAATCATCTCCTATCAGAGACCGGATTCCCTGGATATAAAAGTGAAGAAAAATTTCTTGAGAGCCTATAAAAAGGGACGGATCTATAAATCCAATGCCCAGGGAAGGGCAGATTCTATCGCCTTTAATGAAACAGACGGAATCCTGCATATGTACACCAAACCTATTCTTTGGAGTGGTGAAAAGCAGGTAACCGGAGATAAGATCGAAGCGTATTTCAATACAAAAACAGAAGATCTGGATTCTCTTAAAGTAATAGGAAATGCTTTCGCCATCAGCAAAGTCGATTCCCTGACGCTGAAAGATGAATTCAACCAGGTAAAAGGGAAATTTATGACCGTTTACTATGAACATAACGATATCAAAGAAGCCCGTGTAGTGGGAAATGCCCAGGCCATTGCATATGCGGATGATGTTGATCCGGAAACCCAGAAGCCCCGGAGAATCGGGATCACCCTTTCTACGTGTGGAATTATCGGAGCCCTGTTTGAGGAAACAGGACTGCAGATTATATCGTGCAGTATCGGGGCCAATTCAGATACCTATCCGATGAGTATGATAGAACCTGAAAAAAGAAAATTCCCGGATTTCAACTGGAATACCAGAGACCGGATCAGGAAATGGCAGGACATCCTCGTCGATTCCCCGAACTATGAGGAAATAAAATACACTACGGAAAACGATCCTTACAGCCAGGCTCAGGAAGCCATAGAAAAAGAAAGGGCAAAAGAAGAAGCCAAGAAACCGAAAAGAACCAGAAAATAACACAAGGACCGGCGTATGACCGGTCTTTTTTATGCGCCCGCTTCATCAAATCAATCCCCGTTAATTTTACTTTCAGTATTTTTAAAAGCTAACATTACCTTTAAACCGATCGTTTGTATTGAAGAAAACATTCATAAAATCTGTCCGATCAGCGAAGCAGGAAAACGGATAAGCATTTTTATGATAGATAGAATTTATCAATAGAGCTGAATTTAGTCCGCCTGAATAATAAAAAAATCCACTGGCTTTAGCCAAAACTTATACATTAAATCCTGTGAAATCTCCGGAATCTGTCGGAAATTAAAATAAATAATCTGAATCCAGGTTAAGGAGCTGAATATAAAAAAGGCTGAAAGATAGAAGTAGGGTGGAAGTTGCTTTTAGTTAGAGATACTGAAAATATCCCTCTTCCATTCTCCCATCAAAATTACCCGGCCAAATGAAAACTTTTTGTCGGAAAAATCAGGATCACTGATCTTTTTACCCCATTAATTTTAACATCTGATGAATGTTTTATAGCTTTGCTGAAATTTTTTGAGACAATGGAAATGCAAAAAGATTTTTTTATATATCAGGCACAAACCACTCAGTTTGCAGCAGGTTTTGAAGTTGAAAAAGCAGAAGGAAGCTACATCTACGGAACAGACGGAAGAAGATACCTGGACTTTGTAGCCGGAGTTTCCGCCAATACCCTGGGACATTCACATCCTAAAGTAGTAAATGCCATTAAAGAACAGGCAGATAAATACCTTCATGTAATGGTATATGGAGAATATGCTCAGGAAAAGCCTGTGGAACTTTGCAAACTGCTTGCCGAAGCAACACCGGATCCGCTGGAAGTTACCTATCTGGTTAACAGCGGTGCAGAAGCAATCGACGGAAGCCTGAAACTTGCCAAAAGATATACGGGAAGAGAAGAAATAATTTCCTTTAAAAATTCCTATCATGGAAATACACATGGAGCACTGAGCGTATCCGGCAATGAGTATCATAAAAGAGAGTTCCGCCCTTTGCTGCCGATGATCAGCTTCATAGAATTCAATAATGAAAATGAATTTGATAAGATCACAGAAAAAACCGCCTGTGTAATTATGGAAACCATCCAGGGGGCAGCAGGATTTCTGGTTCCGGCAGATGATTATCTTGTCAGACTGAAGAAAAGATGTGAAGAAGTAGGGGCCCTTCTTATTTTAGATGAAATTCAGCCTGGCTTCGGAAGAACCGGGAAACTTTTCTCTTTTGAACATTTTGGAATCGTTCCGGATATCCTTGTTATGGGAAAAGGAATGGGGGGAGGGGTTCCCGTAGGAGCTTTCATGAGTTCTGAAAAAATTATGAGATCCCTTTCACACTCTCCAAAGCTGGGGCATATTACCACTTTCGGAGGCAATCCGCTGATTGCAGCAGCCAGTCATGCTACTTTAAAAGAGGTTCTGGAAAGCGGCCTGATGGAAGAAACAGACGGAAAAGAAAAACTCTTCAGAGAACTTCTGGTTCATCCGAAGATCAAAAATATCAACGGAAAAGGCCTGATGCTGGCTGTGAATCTGGGAAGCCCGGAATACACCCTTGAAGTGGCTAAAAAATGTATGGAAAAAGGACTTATTGTCTTCTGGCAGCTTTACAGAAACGAATACCTCAGAATCTCACCTCCGCTTACCATTTCAGCAGACGAGATCAGAGAAGGCTGCCGGATTATCCTCGATATTTTAAATGAAGATTAAATGCTGATTATCTCTCCATGCGGAGAGATTTTTTTATGCTTCACATGGTAATTTTTTCCCCTGAAAATGAAGGCTGATACGGATTTCTGATCTCTGATAAATATCATACAGATTATGTAAAAAAGTAATTGCTTTTTTGTGTAATAAAAAAATTAATTTATATATTGCGGGACGATAAAAACAAAGATTATATGGCGAAACATAAAGTCCATTACGAATTTCCAATGCATTGTTTATCAGAGATTTTGTATGAATATCTGGCAACTGCAGAGGGGTTGTCTGAATGGTTTGCGGATGAAGTAACAGAGAAAGGCGATGACTTCTTTTTCAGCTGGGGCGGAGGACCTGCCGAAAAGGCCACTTTGATCAGATATAAGCCTGAAGGTTTCGTCCGTTTCAGATGGGAAGAAGACGAAGGAACAAAGAACTTTTTTGAAATGACTATCGTGATAGATGATATTACAGAAGATCTTTCTTTAAATATCACCGATTTCTGCGAAGAAGGAGATGAAGAGGAAAACGCAATGTACTGGGAAAACCTGATAGAAAACCTTAGAATAAAACTGGGCGCGGCATAAGCCGGATGCTGGTAAATGGTAAAACTGATGAACGATTTATCGTTCATTATTTTTTTGTAAATAAATCACATCAAAAATTGGAAAATCAATATTTTACATCAGACGAATTAAAGATAAAGAACAGAGCGTTCCTGATGGGAGACGCGGTAAAGGTTGCTTTCTTTGTGAGAAACGGAGAACTTATCATGGATGAAGAATGCTATTTTTTCCTGATGGCTTCCATGAGAAAGATGAGAATGAATATTCCTCTCACGTATACCCTGGAATTTTTTCAGACCCTTTTTCATAAAGATATTATTACCGGAAAGGGAGTACAGAACGGAATTATCAGTTTTCAGGTGTTCAGGAACAATGATGAAATCACTCTGGCAAAATCTTCAGTTTCTTATTTCTATGAAGTGACAGAAATGGCCGATGTCCTTGCTGTTCAGCAGAGACCACTGGAATTGGATCTGATTAAAGAAATCAATGTAAACAATAATCTCTTAAGTAATATCAGAGTACACTGCCCTGAAAATATCTACGGTGGAATTTATGCTCAGGAAAATGATCTTGATGACGTGATTCTGCTCAATCCCAATAAAAGAATTGCCCGTACCACTTCCGGAAATCTGTTGTTTTTAGAAGGTAGTGTCATTAAAGTGCCAAAGCAGACAGAAGGAGCCTACATCTCTCCTTTGATGGAGAATTTTGTAACCTTCCTGCACAAAAATAATCTCGCAGATATTCAGGAGCATGAGATTATTGCTTTTGAATCCCAGAAAGCAGAAGAAATTTTAATGATTTCAGACGAAAAGGGAATATTCTCTATTGGAAAAATAAGAAATAAAACTTTTGAAAGCAGCCGTTTCCTGGAGATGGTGGAAAGCTGGAAAGGAAGTTTATAAAAATTGACAAACCCGGTAAACAACAAAAGTTCCACAGTCCTTTACCGGGTTTTATTCTGAATAAATCAGAAATTGTATTTTATCTAGTATTCGCTGATGATTTCAGTGAATTTCTGAGCAATCTCTTTTTGTCCTTTTTCGCTGGTGATATATTCCCTGTCTTTGGTATTATTAATAAAGCCAAGTTCTACCAGTACGGTGGGAGCTTTTGTTTCCCTTAATATATGAAGATTACGCTCTTCAACTTTACGGACGTCAAACTTTTGAGATATTTTTTGAGCCAGCTGTTTCGAAGTTTCTGTACTTTGAACAAAAACCTCGGTTCCCTGATTGGGAGACTCCTTTTGAGGACTTCCGTTAACGTGCAGAGAAATGACGATTTCCGGATTCAGCTTATTGATCATTGCTGTTCTGTCGGAAAGACTAGGATACGTATCAGAATCCCTGGTAAGAATTACCTCATACTGACCCTGATTGTCATTAAACTTTTTGATTTCTTTCGCGATATTGATCGTAATATCTTTCTCAGCAATGTTTCCGTGAACAACCCCGTTATCATTTCCGCCATGACCGGCATCAATAACAATAACCTTTTTACTCACAGGTGTGAAAGATAAAAATGCCGTAGAAAATGCTGATAAAGCCAGTAGTTTGATTCCTCTCATTTTCAGTGATTTTAGGTTTTTCAAATAACGGGAATTCTTTCTTTAAAATTGGTTAACGGAATCTTAAAATTTGTTAATGTTTTTAAAGCCTATTGAATAGGTTTTCAGCTAGTTAAGAGAAATGTCTTCGGGGGAATTTGCCCAAAGCAGATATTCACCGCCGAGGTTCTGCATGATTGATTTCCATAAGGTCTGATCATTGGGAAGCGTGTAGTCCAGGTTATAGACATCCACAACGGTCCACATCTTTCTCTGAACCTCCTGATCAAGCTGTTCCGAGGCCCAGCCGGAATATCCGGAAAAGATTTTTACATCCTCAATACTCAGTTCCTTGCTGAGGACAGCACTGATGATGTTCTCAATATCTTCCGTTAAATAAAAATCAGGAGTGATCTCAGAATAGAATTCCGTTACCTTTTTGCCTTTTACAATGAAAAATACTTTGTCGTTCTCTACCGGCCCGCCGTCGTATACCTCTATTTTGAAATCAAAGAAATTGTTGAATCTGTTACTCATCTGGCGGTTTCTTTTATTCAGGATCAAACCGAATGCACCGCTTTCATTATGCTCAATGATAAGAACCACCGATCTGGAAAAAATATCGCCGGAAATGTCAGGGGTGGAGATTAATATTTTACCTTTGTATGAGTAATTCATACTCAAATTTAATAAAAAATATCTATGGAAAACCTGCACGATAAAAGAAAAGTGTACGAGAAATCCCAACTTATTGAAAGTGAGATAAAACAAAATCCTATTGAGCAGTTCAGAGACTGGTTTTTAGAGGCAAGTGAGAGTCCCGGGATCTCTGAAGCCAATGCTATGGCCGTTTCTACCCTGGAAGAAGACGGCTGCCCGAGAACAAGGATGGTGTTGCTTAAAGCCTATACCCATGAAGGATTTATTTTCTATACCAATTACAGCAGCAGAAAGGGAAAAGCCATAGAAAAGACCCATAAAGCCTGCCTGCATTTTTTCTGGCCGAATCTTGAAAGACAGATCATCATCAAAGCCGATCTTGAAAAAGTAGCAGGGAACCTTAGCGACGGATATTTTCATTCCAGGCCGAAAGGAAGCCAGCTCGGAGCAGCCGTTTCACCACAGAGCCAGGTGATCCCGGACCGTGAATTCCTTGAAGAAAAATTAAAACAACTGGAAAAGGAATACGAAAACAGAGAAGTTCCGAGGCCCGAAAACTGGGGAGGATACCTTGCAAAACCTTATGAAATTGAATTCTGGCAGGGCAGACCCAACCGTCTTCACGACCGGATCATCTATCAGTTGGAAAATCTGGACTGGAAGATTTCCAGACTGGCCCCGTAAATAAATTATAGAAATTAGTTAATCACGAAACCTTAGATTGAAGGAATAAACATGTATAAGCTAAAGGTATAAAACTTTAACAAAGTAATATAGAGCCTTGTACTTCAAAGATAAGCGAAGCGGCCTTGCCGGTCTTAAAAACATTCAGCTGTTATTCATTCCTGTTTACCTTAGCGGTTAATACGGAAATCTCTCCAGCTATTTGCGCTTTGTTAATGATAAAGAGTGTTTTATTCTGTTTAAACGATAAAAAAAGACCGCTTCCTGGAAGCGGTCTTTACATTTTGTAATCTGAATGATTATTTTTTCTTAGCACCGGAAACTGCATTGGAAAGATCAGCTCCAGCTTTGAATTTAGCAACTTTTTTAGCCGCAATTTTGATCGGTTTCTTAGTTGCAGGGTTGATACCTTGTCTAGCCGCTCTCTCAGCTACTGAGAAAGTTCCGAATCCTACTAAAGAAACTTTTCCGTCTTTTTTCTTCAGAGTAGTCGTTACATTAGAAATAAAAGATTCTAAAGCAGCTTTAGCTGCAACTTTGGTGATTCCTGCATCTTTTGCGATTGCGTCGATTAATTCAGACTTGTTCATAATTTTTAATATTAAAGTTAGTTCGTAATTATAGCAAATATAATACTATTTTCTATTTGTGCAATTTTTTTCTTAAAACTTATAAAATTTTTTTAATTTTTGATGAAAACAGTCAAAATATGATAATTTGGTTTTTCACGAAAAATCTACGTTACAGGTTACTAAAATCATGCCAAATGCTTATGTGCATTGACTTTAGCAAAAATTTAATATTAGTTCGTGCATTTATTAAATCCTAAATTTTGTATAAACTATTAATTTTTTTCATCATATGTTTGATGATTTTATAAGTAATTTTCAAAAAGCTTGTGTAATTTGAAAATAAACCCCTGTGTTTGTGGGACTTTTAAAATGATTGCAAAAGTCCGATTTATGAATTTTTATTAATAAATTTGCAGTATGTTAATAGAAGTTTTCAAGTCTAAGATCCATAGGGTGAGAGTTACCGCCTCAGACCTTAATTATATTGGAAGTATAACGATTGATGAAGATCTTATTGAAGCTGCCGGCCTGGTAGTGGGAGAAAGGGTCTATATTGTCAACGTAAACAACGGAGAGCGCTTTGATACCTATGTGATCAAAGGAAAGAGAAAATCTGGGGAAGTATGTCTTAACGGGCCTGCTGCCAGAAAAGTTCAGAAGGATGACATCATCATTATCATCGCTTATGCACAGATGACTCCCGAAGAGGCTAAAACATTCCAGCCGAAAATCGTTTTCCCGGATGAAAAAACAAACCTGTTGACGTAATCTATGGAGAAGAAATCAGCGAATCCATTAAAATCAATACTCACAATAGTAATATCGCTTGCTTTTGCAGGCTTTTTTTTATGGCTGGCTTTAAGAGGACTCGATTTTAAGGTGATTCAGAAATCCCTGGCGAAAGCCAACTACCTTTGGGTGCTCTTTGCTTCCGTTTTCGGTATTCTGGCCTACTGGTTCAGAGCGGTCCGCTGGAATCTGATGCTGGAGCCTATGGGACACACAATCTCCAACTCCAATTCCCTTTGGTCCATATCATTTGGTTATCTGATGAACCTTACCATTCCCCGAAGTGGCGAACTGGCCAGGGCGACGGCCTTATATAGCGTGGAAAAAGTTCCCGTAGATAAATCTTTCGGAACAATTATTCTTGAAAGAGTGGTAGACCTTATATGTATGTTTGCGTTTTTGCTTTTAACCCTGATTTTTAAGTTTAATGCAATCAGCTCTTTCTATGATTTTGTAACGGATAAAAAAGATGAGAAAGAAAAATTTGTTCCTAATTTTTTTGAGAAACAAATGATGAAGTTGGGAGTGAACGATTTTGATTCCTTTTATTTATATATGAAAATTGCTTTGGTAATATTGGCTCTGGCAGGTTTAGGGCTTCTTTATAAATATAAGAAAGAAAAGCTGGTCAGTTTTGGAAAAGGAATTCTTCAGGGGCTGACAACTATTTTTAAACTGAAGCAGAAAGGAAAATTCATTCTTTATACTTTAGGAATCTGGATCTCTTATTATTTTGCGGCCTATCTGGTGTGCTTTGCCCTTCCGGAAACCTCAGATTTTACTATTGCAGATGGGTTTTTCATCATTGTGGTTGGTACTTTGGGGATGATTATTCCTGCGAGTGGAGGCATCGGCGCATTTAATCTGGCAATGAAGTACGGATTTATGGCTCTGTTTATTTCAATGGGGAAAAGTGCAGATCTGGGAGGTGAAATGGGACTTACCTATTCATTTATTTCACTGCCGCTTCAGATTACCATCATGCTGGTCATGGGGCTTATCTCTATTCCTATGCTGGCAAGAGCAAGAAATAAGGCCGTTTCCGACAAAGAATTCAAAAATTAGATCACTGTATTTTAATACGGTATAATATAGAGTCCGGTTTCTAAACCGGACTTTTTTTATGTCCGCGCAGCCTGTAAAATGAAACTTTATCTGTTTTATACTGTGACATTTATTTTTTTATGTATAAATTTGGTCAATTCACAAATCAAATCTATCTTAATCGAAAAATAATTAATAATCTAAAACACTATGGCAATTAATTTACAGAAAGGACAGAAAATCGAAATCGGACTGACTAAAATGACGATAGGACTGGGCTGGGACCCGAATGAAGGAACAGGATTCGACTTTGATCTGGATGCTTCTGCTATCATGATTGACTCCAACAGAAAACTGGTAAGTGAGGAATGTTTCGTATTCTATAATAATCTGCAGTCTCCGGATGGGGCTTTAACGCACACAGGTGATGACCCGAACGGTAAAAACAGTGACGGTGACGATGACGAAGCCATCATTGTAGATCTTGAAAAAGTAGATTCCAGAGTAGAGGAAATTCTTTTCGTAGTAACCATCGAAGATTTTGAAAGAAGAAAACAGAACTTCGGACAAGTGAGAAATTCTTATATCAGAATTGTTGATAACAGCTCCAATCAGGAAATCGCAAAATACGAACTGGATGAAGATTTCTCAATAGAAACAGGCGTAGAATTCGGAAGACTGTACAAAAGAAGCGGAAGCTGGAAATTTGAAGCTTCGGGAATCGGTTACAGAGCAGACCTCGGATTCTTCCTTGAAAAATATTATAACGGACAAATCATTAAGTAAAAATAGATAAAACTATAACTATGGCAATTAATTTACAAAAAGGTCAAACCATTGATTTAAGAAAAAATGACCGGGGAGAAAGTGTGTATGACCTGTCGAAAGTAACGATCGGTTTAGGCTGGGACGTCAGAAAACAGGGCGGAGGTTTCTTCGGAAAGCTATTCAGTAAAGAACCGGAATACGACCTTGATGCAATCGCATTTCTTTTAGATGGCAACGGAAAAGTAGCCAATCTCGGAAAAACAGTTCAGACTCAGGACGGAAGGCAGATCGCTCTTTATCAGGGAGATGTTGTTTTCTTTAACTCTATGCAGCATCCAAGCGGAAACGTATGGCTTACCGGAGACAACAGAACCGGAGCAGGAGACGGAGACGATGAGCAGATCATTGTAAAACTGGATCAGCTGGACGAAAGCTACCAAAAAATCCTTTTCCTGGTAACCATCTATCAGGGAAGACAGAACAACCAGCACTTCGGAATGATTGAGAATGCCTTCATCAGAGCCGTAGATGCTAAAGGAAAAGAAATTACCAAATACAGCCTTTCCGGAGATTCAAGTATGAACGGAATGTGCGCAATGGTCTTTGCAGAAGCTTACCGTCATAACGGTGACTGGAAATTCCGTGCAATAGGAGATCCTCACCCGACAGATAATTTTATAGAAATTCTGAAGCAGTACGCATACAACAATTAAATAAACCTTCTATATAACTTAAAAGCCGGCAGAGAACAGTAAAATACTTCCCTGCCGGCTTCAGAATTAATATTTGTCTTACAATACAATGACCAGAAGATTATTAGCATACTTTTTACTGGATACCTCCGGTTCTATGAACGGAGAGCCTATCCAGGCACTTAATAACGGGTTCAACGGGCTGATCAGCATGCTTAGGGCAGATCCCCAGGCTATGGACAGCCTTCACCTGAGTGTCATCACTTTCGACAGGGAAGTTAAAAATATCATCCCGCTGATTGATCTTGCGAGTTTCTACCCGATGGAAATCACCTGTCCGGACAGTGGTCCTACCCACACGGGAGCCGCATTGGAAATGGTTTCCGAACTCGTTCAGAAAGAGCTGGTAAAAGGTTCCGCAGACGGAAAAGGAGACTGGCAGCCGTTACTGTTTATATTCACCGACGGAAAACCGTCTGATATTCAGAAATACCGGCAGATGATCCCCGTGATCAGAGGACTTGAATTTGGTGCTATCGTAGGCTGTGCAGCAGGACCTAAAGCAGATGAACAGTTTCTGAAAGAACTTACTGATCATGTGGTAAAGCTGGATACAACAGATGCAATTACGCTTTCTTCTTTCTTCAGATGGGTAAGTTCTTCCATTACACAGGGAGGGCATTCCCAGAATACAGGAGAAAATGTCACGCTTCCGCCGCCGCCTTCAGAGCTTAATATTATTATTTAATTACGTCTTTACACTATAATCATGAGAAGACTGCCGATTTATTTTTTGGTTGATGTCTCCGAATCTATGGTAGGAGAACCTATCGAACAGGTACAGGAAGGTATTGCCAATATCATCAGAGAATTAAAAAAAGATCCGTATTCATTAGAAACGGTTTACATTTCAGTGATCGGTTTTGCCGGAGAAGCTGAAGTTATTACTCCGCTTCAGGACATCATCAGCTTTTATCCTCCTAAAATTCCGATCGGAAGCGGAACTTCACTGTCCCAGGGGCTGATCAAAGTAATGGACTGTATAGACCGGGATATTGTGAAAACTACCTATGAAAGAAAAGGAGACTGGAAACCTATTGTTTTTCTGTTTACAGACGGGGTTCCGACAGACGATGCTACCAAAGCGATAGAAAGATGGAATACCAAATACAATGGAAAGGCCAATACCATTGCCGTATCTATCGGGGAAAATACCAATTACAAACTGCTCGGTTCCTTAGCTGAAAACGTATTGCTTTTCAACAACTCCGATGAAAATTCCTATAAAGAATTCTTCAGATGGGTGACAGATTCCATTAAAACGACCAGCCAGAGTGTAACCGAAGCCAATAAAGAAGGTATCAATCTTTCAAAGATCGATTCTGTTATTCTGGAAAAAGTAGATCCTGAAATGGAACAGAAATTTCCGGATAATAACTTTGTGGTGCTGAACGGAAAATGTTCGGAAACAGAAAAACTATACCTGATGAAGTTCAAAAAAGCTTTTACAGATTCAGGAATTATGGGAATGTCCACCAGGTATTACAAGCTGGATGGTGCCTATAAAATTGATGAAAAAGCATATATGAGACTTTCTTCATCTCAGAGAAACAACCTGAAGATTTCCATTGAAGAACTGCAGGGCGGAACGTCCTGTCCCCACTGTGCCAATCCTATTGCACTGGCTACCTGTTCCTGTGGAGGAATTCACTGCCTGAAGGGAGAAGGATATAACAAATGTCCCTGGTGCGGAACATCCGATCACTACGGATTCTCCAGCGGAGGTTTTGATATAAACAGAACATTGGGCTAGCATCAGAAACAATATGGGCAGCATTTTTTTTAACCATAAAGGGAACGGAGAAGAAGAGGAAGATCCGAAGAAACCTTCCGGAAATGAAGAGATCAGACAGAAAAAAATGATCTCCAACGAGAAAGAAGAGTTCAGGGATTCTTATCTGGTCCTGAAAAATGCCACATCCAGGCAGTTCTACGAATTCAGTTTTGAGATGGATGATTTTCCCAATATAAGAATCAAAGCGATCGGAAATATTGAGGAAACCGGACTGAAATTTGAGGAAAACAGAATTACCGGAATTCCGAGAGGCGGCAATGTCTATGATCTGGACATCGAATACTGCCATATCCGGGACGAAAACTGTTCAGATACAAAAAGAGTTCAGCTGTATGTAAATGCCGATCCCAAAGACCTCTGGAAAAATATTCCGGGTGATACCAATGCTGTTTTCTACAAGCCGGATGAAGTTTCACTGAAAGGAACTTTTCTGGATAAGAAAATAGTAGCAGCTTCCAAAAGAGGCCGCTCACATGCACATGACGGACGTTTCAGGGAAGATGATTTTGCTGTAAATGAACTTTCCGGAGGATGGAATATTGTTTCCGTATCGGATGGAGCCGGATCCGCAGAAATGGCCAGAGAAGGTTCCAGGCTGGCCGTACATTCAGTGAATGCGTTTTTTGGTTCGGAAGCAACACTGAATGAGCTTGAAAAGAATATAAAGATTATTTATAATGCTGCGCCCGGAGTACATTCGGAAGCAGAAAAGAATATTACCGGAATCCTTTCTGAAAGCGTAAAGGAGGTATATAAAGCTTTGGATAAAACAGCCTCAGAACATTCGCTGTCCATCAAAGATTTCCATGCCACGCTGATCTTTGCGCTGGCTAAAAAGTTTGATTTCGGATATATTTTCCTGACCTTTGGAGTAGGAGACTGCCCGATCAATCTCATCAGTCCTGATTTTTCCGAAGTAAAGCTCTTAAACCGGATGGATGTGGGAGAATTCAGCGGAGGTACCCGTTTTATTACCATGGATGAGATTTTCAATGATCAGATGATTTCCCGTTTCGGAATGACCTGTGTGAATGATTTTTCCTATCTGGTATTGATGACCGACGGGATTTACGATCCGAAATTCATGACGGAAAATAAACTCGAAGACCTGGAAAGCTGGAAGACTTTTTTTAGCGACCTCAACGGAAATAATGATGACCGTGCAAAGGTTGACTTTATCAACGATGAAGATATTGACCGCCAGCTTCTGCAGTGGGCTGATTTCTGGAGCAGAGGAAATCACGACGACAGAACCCTGGCCATAATCTATTAAAAACATGAAAAAGACCGTTAGGGTTGTCTCTATCTTAGACTCAGCCAAATCTTATGAATATGTAGATGAAAATCCCATCCGCGGAGGAGTAAAAGATGTTTACTTTTCTCCCGGAAGAGATTACGTCGTAGCCTTCTACCGGAATCCTATCGATGCCGGGCAGAAAGAACGTATCATGCGCATCGTATCTACCTATCTCGGAAATATACAGAACGGAACCTCATCAGAATACTTTTTGAACGAAATATTCAGATGGCCGTATGATATTGTGGAAAAAGGAAAACTTACAGGAATCGTCGTTCCTGTGTATCATAATAAATTCTTCTTTGCCAAAGGATATATCGGTTCAGATAATATCCGGGGTGAGGATAAAGTGGGAAAATGGTTTACCTCTCCCATGTTCAGAAACCAGCAGTATCCGCTAAGACTCGACCAGTCGGAGCTCGGTGACTGGCTGAGCTATTTTCAGATCGCCATCAATATCAGCCGGGGCGTAAAAAAACTTCACCAGATGGGGCTGGCTCATTCCGATCTTTCTTATAATAATATCCTGGTGGATCCGGTAACGAAATCAGCCTGTATCATTGATATAGACGGATTGGTAGTGCCGAAACTATTCCCTCCGGAAGTAATCGGAACCGCGGATTTTATCGCTCCTGAAGTGCTGAAGACCAAACATCTGAATATTCAGGATCCCGGAAGACACCTGCCCAATCAGAAAACAGACCTCCATGCCCTGGCAGCCCTGATCTACATGTATCTGCTGAGAAGACATCCGCTGAGAGGCGGAAAAATATGGGACCTGGACTCTGAAAAAGATGAAATACTCTCTATGGGAGAAAAAGCGACGTTTGTAGAACATCCTGAGGATTCTGTAAACCATGTAAAACCTGACCATCTGAAAAAATGGGAAACATTCTGGGGAGATCCTCAGAAAATTCCATATACCATTACCGGGCCTTATCTTTCCGAACTGTTCAAAAAAGCTTTTGTAGAAGGACTTCATGAGCCTATAAGACGCCCTCTGGCCAATGAATGGGAAACAGCCCTGCTGAAAACCGTAGACCTGATACAGCCCTGCCATAATCCGGCCTGTACGGAAAAATGGTATGTCTTTGATAATACCAGCAATCCTAAATGTCCGTTCTGCGGTACTCCTCACCGGGGAACGCTTCCTGTACTGGATCTGTATTTTAAATTTGATGATGAGGTATGGAAACCGGAAAACCACAGATTGATGGTATATAATAACCAGTATCTTTTCAAATGGCATGTCTCCCGGAAAGTAATCCGAAACGAAAATCTTACGATGCAGGATAAAATGCCCGTAGGATATTTTACCTTTCATCAGGGGAAATGGGTATTGGTGAATCAGAGCCTGACTTCCATGAAAGACGTTACAGAACAGAAAGAAATTCCACCAGGGTCTATGACAGAACTTACAGATGGCAAAAAGATCCTCTTATCCGCAGAAGAAGGAGGAAGGCTGATCTATGTAACGCTGGCGAATCAATAATGTTTCATATTACTATTCAGGCGGATTATCGTTCAACTCTATTGAATAAATTCTGCAAACTACATTAAACGATTTTTAGAGGAGATTTTTATGGTCTCGCTGATTTTGCAGATTATGCAGATTTTTGTTGGAAAAACGCAAGGTCGCAGGAATTATTTTATAAGTTGTATAAAGGCGCAGTGATTTTATCTCCGATAAAATTCTTACCGGCGAATATATAAAAATCGTAGATTTTTAAGGGCTTTCTGTGCGTAAGCATTTAAACTTATTGATACTAAAGTGTTAAAATTCTTCTGTGGTTAAATATTTCCCACAGATCACTCAGGTTTCACGGATTTTTGTGGTTGGTTTATTTCTTCATAGATCACCCGGAATATTTTATGGTCTCGCAGATTCTGCTGATTGAGCAGATCTGTTTTCATTCCAATAAAAAATCGTAGATTTTTAAGGGCTTATGTGAACTTCTATGCACAAAGTTTTTAAACTTAAAGCCATCTAAAGTGTAAAAAAAATGCACCTTTTGGCTACTTCGAACCTTCGGTTTGTGGATAAAATAATTTCCCACAGATCCCACAGATTTTTGTGGATGCTCTTCCGTAGATGGTGAAGGTTTTATGATTTTTTCTCCCCTGAAAATTCCATAAAATAAGAATGTTCATCCTCTCCAACGATTTCAAATCCTAATGCGGAATATAAGTTCTGTGCCTTATTGGTTTTCAAAACGCTCAGTCCTGCTGTTTTTCCTGTTTCTGAGGCTTCATCAAGAATATCTTTCAGGATTTTTTTTCCAAGCCCCCGGCCCTGCATTTCCGGATCGATCTGCAGCTGAAGAACTTCTGTTTTCTTTTCCATCCGGTCTATTTTTAATAATCCGACAGGGCGATCGTGCAGGAAAATAAGATGGGCTTTATCAAACCTGTAAAGAACTCTTTGCAGAGTAGCCTCACGGTCAGTCGGCAGGCCGGATTCTGCATAATGGGGATTCATGGTTTTCATTCTCAGGCTGAGAAGAAAATCAATATCGGTTTCATCGGCTTTTTTATAGTGAAGATCAGGATTCATTGTTTTATTTTTTATTCATCTTACAGATACAATTGCAGTACCATTAACAGGAATCTAAAATAACGATTCCTGTATTTTTATCAGCATTAATCTTAGATTTCATAGCCAGAGCCTGCAGAAAAAAATCATAAGCCCTGCATACCGTTTGTGTGGCGGTATTATCCGGGGTAAACATCTTTTTCAGGAATTCAAATTCAAATTCATTTTCTTTTACGAGAGGGCTGCTGTCCGGATTATTTTTAATGTCCCGAACAGTTTTTTCTTCATCCTCAGTAAAAGTGTACTAAAACCTTCCAGTCTGCTGTCCGGAATCTGTTTTGTAAGCACGATCATATAATCATTGAATTTCAGAAAATTTTTTGAATCCGGATGGAAACCAATGTTTTCATTCACTGCTTCATCAGTGGGGTCTATCATTCCGTTACCGGATTTTCAGCTCCGTAATGGTCTGCCCATACAATTTCATCCTCTCTGATTTCCGTATCAACGTTCTGTAAAGTTCTTTCTGAACGGGCAGGAAAATTTCTTTCGTAGTCATTGTTTTTCTTTGATTCAACGCATATATTGAAATTATTCCTGCATCCCGAGCATTTTATACCAGTTCAAAAAAACTTCTTTTCCCGATTTTGATCTTCAGTTCTTTTTTCAGTTCAATGTCCTGTTCCGGATCTGAAATTTTTATATCATCGATCTGGACACCTCCATTTTGAATCAGTCGCCGTACAGCAGATTTGCTGAGGTCATTTTTTAACTGGTGACAGAGCTCAACCAACGAAAGTATATCCCGGTGTTCCAATGATTCTATGAAAACCTGTTCATAGACTTTCTTCTCAAAATTTTTATTCTGAAACTGGTTTTTAAAAAACTCTTCTGCATGCTCTGCAGAAACTTCATCATGGTATTGGGTAATGATATTTTTAGCAATGATCTTTTTAATGTTCATAGGGTTTTCGCCGTTTTCTATTTTCAATTTCAGACTGTTCTTTTCTTCAGGGGTAAAATCAGTGGTAAGATCAATAAATTCAGGGATAAGGCTGTCCGGGACCGACATGGTTTTTCCGAACATTTCATTCGGCCCGTCAGTCAGCCCGATTGTATTGTTGAGAGATTTACTCATCTTCTCCTTTCCATCGAGACCTTTCAGCAGCGGCATGCATATAACGATTTGTGCGGGCAGATCATGAACTTCCTGAAGCTGTCTGCCCATTGTACAGTTGAAAAGCTGATCGGTACCGCCCATCTCAATATCACATTCAATTTTCACCGAATCAAATCCCTGGAGAATAGGGTAAACAAGCTCATGCATGGCGATCGGAGTATTTTCGGTAAATCTTTTGCTGAAATCGTTTCTGTGCATCAGCTGGGCTACGGTCACTTTAGACATCAGCTGAATCACTTCCGGAAAACTCAGAGTGTCCAGCCAGTCGGAATTGAATACAATTTTGGTTTTCTCAATGTTTAATATTTTCGAAAGCTGGCTGATGTAGGTGTGTGCATTATGATTTACTTCTTCAGCCGTCAGTGGTTTTCTGGCTTTATTCTTTCCGGTAGGGTCACCGATTCTTGCGGTAAAGCTTCCCACCACAATGATTACCTGATGATCCAGATCCTGAAACTGTTTCAGTTTTCTGAGAACCACTGCATGGCCCAGATGAAGATCAGGAGCCGTAGGATCGAAGCCCAGTTTGATGATTAATTTCCGGTTTTCCTTTTCAGCCTGTTTCAGCTTCTGTTCCAGCCCGTTTTCCGGAAGGATGATGGCTGCATTTTCTTGTAATGTACTGATCATGTTGTATTAATTTTAAAAATGAAAAAGCCCGGACACTATTGTCCGGGCTCTATATAATTGATTAGAATAGTCTTATTGGATCACAGATATAGAAGGTCTTCCCGAACGGCTGGCCGGGGAGTAATACTCACTGAAGAAAGGAAGACGCAATATGCTGTTCAAATGTTTCATCTGTACTGTAAATATAACAGTTTTTCGTGTTATTCCAATATTTAAACCATTAAGATGCCTTGTTTGGGAACAAGGAAGGTAAGATTTTAGCAAAAAAACTTAAAAATTTTGATCATTTTACCAATCCTAATGGTTTAAAATAATGGTTCAAAACAATTTTACTTGCCATTCTTTCAGCGAATACCATGCCATAAAATATCCATCTCCGAAACAGAAAAAAATAAGAGAGGGAAAAATACTTCAGGATAACAGGACGGCCGGAAGTTGGGAGCAGAAAGAAGGAAGTTATGAAGCCACCCATAATATGTGTTCATCTTTTAAGATCATCTGATATTACAGTGGATTTTTGTATCTGTGGCTAAAAGTAACTTCCTGTTTTCAGCACTAAGCGTACCGGAGATAAGTATTCCGGATCTGTTCTGTCCAGATCTCCACATCACCGGAAGAAGCCCGGTCTGCTTTGTCAAAGAAGAAATGGCGGATGATTTCAAAACCGGAATATATAAAGATACCGCCGTCGGAAGTCAGTGAAAGGGCTTTATCCATTCCCATGCGTTCATATTCTTCATTTGATTTCCCGTGGGTATTGATCACCACTGCTTTTTTCCCTTTTAAAAGTCCTTTCTGCACTCCGGAATCATACCGGTAGGCAAAACCATAGCTGAAGACCCTGTCTATATATCCTTTCATAATGGCAGGCATTCCGGTCCACCATATGGGATAAATAAACGTAATCTGATCTGCCCAGGAAATATGCTCCTGTTCAGTCTGCACATCTTCTGAAGCTTTCCCGGCCCGCTGTCCCTGCATATCTGCTAAAGAAAGAACCGGATCAAATCCTGTCCGGTAAAGATCCCTTATTCTGATCTCATGATTCTGAGATTCAAGACTTTCAGTTATGGTCTGTAAAAAGTGGTGGTTTAAACTTTGCTCATTGGGATGAGCATAAATAATCAGATGTCTCATTGCTTTATCTTTTTAAATGAATGAAACAAAAGTAGAACAGCGGAACTTTTAAAAATTGTAAGAAAACGAAATGCCTATTCCGCCCGGGGATTGCAGATGTCCTTCTGGAATTTCAGATACTGGGTAGGAGAGAGGTTCAGGTAATGCCTGAAATCATGAATGAGCTGGCTCTGATCGTAATAGCCACATTGGTCAATGATGCTGAACCATTCCGGCTGATGTCGGTCTTTAATATTGTTTTCAATGAGATGAATCGCTTTTAAGAAACGGGTATACCGGGAAATTTCTTTTTGGGTGTAGCCAAACTGTTCTTTCTGTTTGCGCTGAATATTTCTTTCAGTCTGGCCGGTTTGCCCGGCTATGGTTTTTATCGGATTTAAGGATTCATCATCGAAGCTGCTTAAAAGAAGTCCTGTGATGTCCTGTTCCGGCAGGTAAGGTCTGCAGAATTCCAAAATACATCTCACCTGCTCTTCAGGAGACGGAATTTCTGAAATAATGTGCCAGAGGCCTGTGAAGCAGTTTTCTTCCAGAAGTTCATCAGGATGTATTATCCGGTTCTTTTCTATCATTACCTTCCCAAAGAATCTGAAAAATGCATCATCTTTGAAATTGGCAACCAGTATGGACGTTTCCGGGGGAAGTGTATAGACAAAAGATTGCCTTACCGGCCCGAAGACCATGCACTGATCCACAGTTACTGTATGGTCTTCCTGTGTCTGCATGACCGCATTTTTCCCAAAACAGAATAACAGAATAGTCTGATAGGTGGGAAGAAGAGTTTTGGTAACAGGGCAATCGGAAGACCGGTTCGCCGCGAAATAGAAATGCGAAAATACTCCGGTGAATTCTTCGGGAACTTTGATTTTATATTCATGGTAAAACCCGTTCATGATATAGCTTTAAAAAAGTTTTTTCTCCATTTTATAATTGGTGAGTTTTGTTCCTCTTACCGGAACAGACTGCTCCCGGATGATGTGAAAGCCCATTTTTTCAAAGAAAGGTTTTGCCGTTTTGCTCACATCTGCGGTCAGGAAAGGTTGTTTCTGTCTTACGGCTTCCTGCTCAACCCATTGATAAAGCTGAAAAGCTGTTCCCTGATTCTGAAAATCTTTATGCACAAACAGAAGGTCAATATAATTTCCCTGATCAAGACTAATGAAACCTGCGATTTTCCCATGAGATACTGCAATCAGCACATACTGGTTTTCAATCACTTTCTGCCACCGCATTTCATTCTCAGCTCCCAGTCTCCAGGCTTCAATCTGTACATTATCATAATCTTTGCTGCAGATATGGGTGATGGTTTCTGCAAAAAGCTGCTGCATTTCCGGAAGGTCACTGCTGTTTCCTTTTCTTATGCTGAAAACCGGCCGATTCATGATGTGATGTATTTCTTTTCGTAAAGTTTCTGCTGCTCTTCATTCAACAGAGGATAAAAAAGATTCATCTGAATAAGTACGTAATATTGTATAGCCTGTTCTTTATCAAACTTAAAGGCAAGGCTGTTATGAGTGATCCAGTTATCTGCAATGATGAAGATCTGCGTAGTCAGGCTCTGAAGAATAAAGTCCGGAATGTTTTTTCTGAAAACCCCGCTGTCCTGAAGGCCCTTAAAAATGAACTGAAATTCTTCTTTTCTGCTGACGTTGATTGATTCGTACTGTGATTCTATCTCAGGGATTTCTTTTAAAATATCAACAAAATTCATGAAAATAAAGCGGAAGGAATAAAATATTTCGTAAGTGGATAAGGTAAACTGATAAAGATCTTCCAGCGTTCTGTTTTCTTCCTTCTTCATCCTGTTCAGCACTTCATCCATCTTTAAAACCAGATCAGAAAAAAGGATCTTCACAAGGTCTTCCGAATGTCTGAAGTGATAGTGCAGGTTTCCCGGACTGATATTCAGGTCTGCTGCAATATGCCTGGTAGTGATGTTGTTATAGCCCTTTTCGTTGAAAAGATACAGCGCCTTATGCAATATTTTATCCTTTGTTTTCATTAGTCAAAGATAAGAGAGTTTGAATCATATTTCAAAATTAGAACATTTGTTCTAATTTTAGTATATTTGTATCTCAAAATCAGACCGGCATGGAAGGTAATAAAATGTTCGACTACGAAAATTCAGGAAATAAAGAGGCAAAAGGAGGAAAAGATATGCAGGAAACAATGGTTAAAATCCTGCAGCTGATCATTGGGTTTATTATGGCTGTTCTCCATATGTAAAGGATGAAAGATAAGGTTGCTTCCTATGGATTTTTATCGGGGCTTGCTGTCTGGATTCTGATTGTCTTTTTAAGAAAGAAGGGGATCATCATTCCTGTGATCAGTAATCATTTTACAGATTTTATTACGGTTCCGATGTATGCTTACCTGATAGAATTCATCATGAATAAAGTAATGGGATACCGCTGGAAGCCGGATCTGAAGTTTATTCTTACTTCGGTTCTCTACCTTTCGCTGCTGTTTGAGGTGGTATGCCCGGCTGTTTCAGAGCGGTTTACGGGAGATCTGCTGGATGTTCTTGCTTATCTGGCGGGAGGAATGATTTATTATTGCTTTAAAATTGAAAGAATTAAGAAGAATGACACGGGAACTGTATGAGCACTTTACCAAACCGTTTCATAATCCTTTTCTCCGGCATTTCCGGTATACGATGCATACGGATAACGGTCTTTTGTTTTCAGGCTGAATTCACAGCAATATCCCTCAATAAGTTCTGCTAATACAGCTGAAAAATCTCCAGACAGCTTATTGAATTCCGCAGGGAGACGGGAGAACCTTTTTTTCAGATCGTTTGTTTTGTAGATTCTTTCTGTACGGTAAATAGAGTTTCCTATCACTTCAGGAATGATGAAGCCGGTTTTGTATTTTCTTAAAACAGAGATCAGCTGATCTTCGTGGTGTATTTTTTCGATGATCAGAGTATATTCTTTGTCATACTGATAGTCCGGAAGTATATTTTTAATGATCTTCTCCCGGTACAGTTTCATCCTGGTTTCCTCAATGGCCTCCGCATAAGAATATGAACCGGAATAGGGAAATATCCGCCCGTCTGCCTTAACCAGAACAACCGGCCCCGGCCCTATCTGCATATCCCGGGGATTCAAAGTCTTTAGATATAGATCAGGCTGATAAGAAAAGCAGAACACGTCTTCATACTCCTCTATGCTTTTGGGAGGAATATCAAATCCGGGTCCTGCTGTTTCCTGAATATATTTCCGGGCAGCTGCCAAATAACTTCCATTCAAGGCTTTAATTTTTTATTAAAAATAGCAAATATGTTTAATTATTACCTCCTGCTCTGCTGGATTCTTCAAATTTTACCTGTTTGGTAGCTCCTTTTACATTGTTGTTTCCGAATTTATAGGTTACAGAAAGATAGATATTCCTTGTAATTCCCTTGTAATAATATTCTACATTGTAATTGGGATAATATTCTATTCCTTTTGAACGGTTGGTATTCAGAAAATCATTGACATAGAGGTTGATCAGGAGTTTTTTATCCATCAGGTTCAGCTTCATTCCCGTGTACAGGGAAGCATTGGCAAAATAATGGGTATTACCGTCCCTGTTGGGAAGATTGCTCCACAGGCCAAGCATTAGGGTCAGGGTTTTGTCTTTATTCAGGAAGAAATTATTATCCACGTTAAAGTTGGCACTGTATCCGGCGGGAGCGGAAACCGCATCAGGATCGTATGACTTTGATCTGGCATAATAACCGTTCACAAAAATATTGGATTCCAGCCATTTCAGTTTATTGTAATTATAGCTGATATTGATTCCGGCCTGGTCTTCATTATAAAAATTTTTCACAATACTGTATTTCAGGTTGCCTTCCACATACTGAATCCTGTCCCAGTTATCTTTATTGTAATTGTAGTATAAGGTGACATTGAAGTTGTTGTTCAGGACATACCCGAATTCAAAATTATCGGAAAAAGAGGGGAGCAGATAAGGATTCCCGGTATTGTATTCAAAATCTGAGGTATAAAACCGGAAAGGATTCAGATTTCCGAAATAAGGACGCGAAATTCTCCGTGAATAGTTCAGGGAAAAAGTATGGTTTTCGTTGGGTTTATAGCTGAGATAGGCGGTAGGGAAGAATTTTCCGTATTTGATCTTCGCTGAGGAATCATCATTCATTGAAATACCTTCCAGGGAAGTATACTCGTAACGCAGCCCTGCTTTGGCATCCCATTTTTCATTGATTTTAAAACCGGCAGAGGCATAGGCTGCATAGTTCTGTTCGTTGTAGAAAAAGGTATTGGTTTTTTTCGGGTTGATGAGATATTCATTGTTTTTAATGTCAAAGAAATTAAATTCAGAGTCATTTTTGATTTTGGTGTATTTCAGTCCGGCTTCTGTCTTTATTTTGGCGAAACTTTTCTCCAGATCGGCCTGTCCGGAATAAATGCGGTATTTGCTGACCGGATTTACAAAGGTTGAGCTTGTCTCTGACGTAATTGTATTATAAAAGTTTCTGGCATTGGCATCATTAATCAGCATATTGGCTGTAAGATTCAGTTTGCTTCCCAGCGAATCCAGTTTGAGGTCATAAAATGCTGTGGCATTATGAACATTCCTGCGGTTTTTGTTCCTGAAATTGGAGTTTACGTTCAGCAGTCCCTCTTCATTGAAGATGACTGTTTTACTTTCTCCCTGTTCCAGAGGATCACTGAAAGAATAATTGTAATTGAAACCGATCAGGTTTTTATCATTGATTTTATACTCTCCTTTTGCATTGCCGCCTTTATATCTGTAATTATTGGAGCTGATATTGTCGGTATTCCAGTAATTGTTAGCCGTAGTTCCCGTCAGATAATTATAGGAATGATTTTCCCAGTAATTGTCCCCTAAGGAAAGGTTGGTACTCAGGGAAAGCTTTTCTCCCTGATAATTGAAAGCGGCACCGCTTCTTGTGGAGGTTGCCGGTCTTCCGCCATAATAGCTTCCGGAGGTCTGAAGTGAACCGTTCCATCCCAGGCTGGTATTTTTCTTAAGAACAATATTGATCAGTCCGCTTTTCCCTTCTGCTTCGTATCTGGCCGGCGGTGTGGTAATCACTTCAATTTTTAAAATATCATCGGACCGTAGTGTTTTCAGATAGTTGATGAGTTCCTGCCCGCTCAGGTTCAGCAGTCTGTCGTTGATCATAACGGCAACATTGCTTTTTCCGGCAATGCTTATGGCATCATCAGTGGCTCTTACCATCGGGGTTTTTGCCAGTGCTTCCACTGCATCTATTCCCTGTGAAGCTACGGAATTCTCTACATTGAAAACCAGCCTGTCTACTTTTCTTTCAAAGAGTTTTTTCTTTGCAGTAAGGGTTACCCCTTCTATTTTCTGTTCAGGAACAGGCACTTCTTTAAGCTGTATATCTTTTCTGGAGTTTCCTTTTACCGTAATTTTTTCACTGTTTGTTTTTATACCGTCCCTGATGATTTCCAGCAGATAGTCTCCGTCTTCCTTCAGCGGAATTCTGAATATTCCGTTCTCGTCTGTGATCGCGGAAAATTTAGCGCTGTTTCCGGAGATAATGACTTCAGTTTCCGGAGAGGGTTTATTTTGTCCGTCGGTGATGGTTCCTTCAAGGCTCTGCGCAAAAAAGAAAGAAGAAGAGATGAGACAGGAAAGAATAATGAGCTTTCGGTTCATGATTATTTTTTATACATGACAATTCATGAGATGATGTTATTACATTTCCCGGTCTTTTTTTTTAGAAAGCTGTTTAAACTTTATTAAACCACAACCGTCACAAAAGATTAACATTTAAGATCAATAAGTTTAAATGCTTTGAGTGTAGAAGTTCACATAAGCTAAAAAAATCTGCGATTTTTATTGGAATGAAAACAGATCAGCTCAATCTGCAGAATCTGCGAGACCATAAAATATTCCAGGTGATCTACGAAGAAATAAACCAACCACAAAAATCTGTGCAGCCAGTGCGATCTGTGGGAAATTACTTTAACCACAACAGTCACAAAAGATTTTTGTCCTCCAGACAGCTTTAAGTTTAAATACTTACACATAGAAGTTCACATGACCTTAAAATCTTTGATTTTTTATTCTTTTGAGAGCTTTTATCTTGTCATAACTGTACAGGTTGCTCTTGTTTCTTTTGATTACGTTGAACTTCGGTAGGTGATTAAGATTAAAAAGAGTTTTTAGATTAAATAGCAGCAGAGTAAGAAGTCACAACGTTTATTGTTCAAGCTTGATGATGGAACCTTTGTAAAACCGGGTGAGGTCATAAAGATCTTCAAAATACCGCTGCAGTTCGGGGTGGTTTTCTATTTCCGGATTTTTTTTTAACTGATCTTCAGCGAAAGTGTAGAGGGTAGGATGGTCCGTTTTTAAATAATGGGACAGCATGTGTACACTTCCTTTTTCCTCTGAAGCCATATTGGTGAAAAATATTCCGTAGATCAGAAACTGGTTGAAGTTCCGGGAATCCATGATGAATTCCAGATTTTGCTGTGAAAAATTTTCGTAACCGGAGAGAAGCTGCTGGAAGCTTTTCACCCTGTTTTCATGGGAAATTTCATAGAAGAGGTCAATTCCATTGATGAAAAGCTGTGTTTTGGTTTCCTCCATATCGGAAGGGCAGAGACTGCTGAACCATGCAAAGATGGTGGAAAGCTCGTCTTTGGTAAGATTTTCAACCGAATCCTTTACCTTTTTCCTGATGATCTCAAGACTTACCCTTGCATCATCCGGCAGGAATTGCATCATCTGATCTTCCTCACGGCTGATCTTATTATACAAATTGATCCTGGCAACAGTAGGGTTGGGTTTTATGAAATAAAGTTCATCTGCCATATGTTATGCATAGCTTGGTTTTTAGGGAACTATAACCTTTTTCTATGAACTAAGGTAAAGAAAATTTTTTCATGATCTTATAATTTTAATTAATTTATTCCGTGAAAAGTGTAAATTAATATTTCCCGATTCGGGTTGGTTTGAAAAGGAAATGTCATACGGAAAGAATTATTTACTTTTCAGGGTTTCATGTAATGCAATTCTGTTTCCTTCCGGATCTTCAAATTCAGCTACGGCAAAGCCGTTCTTCTGATCTGCTTTTTTCGGATAGAGTATCTTTCCGCCATGCAGAACTGCTTTTTCTAATGTGTGATCTATATTTTCTGTTTTAAAATAAATAATAACCCCTTCTTTACTGGGTTTATAAACATCTCCTCTGGCCAGGGCTCCTGTAATGCCGCTGCTCTTTTCTTCAAATGGGAAAAGGGCCATATCATAGCCGTCTATCATTTCTTTTTCAAAGCTGAATCCGAAAACAGAGGTGTAAAACAGTTCGGCGCGTTTCAGATCAGTAACCGGAATTTCAAAATAAACTACGGGATTCGAGGGGTTCATATGGATATCTTTCGGGTTGCATGAGATCAGTAATAGCACGGGAAGAACGAGTGGTAAAAAGCTTTTATGCATAATAAGTAATTTCATAGTATTGTGACCGTTTCCAGTTTTCATTTTCCAACGCATCTTCATAATAGATCACATTATCATACCTGTCATAAATATGCGTAAACTTCCTGTGATCCGCAGTTTCCTCAATTTCGGTCCTGTTCCCGTTTTCATAAGAAACTGTTGTAATACCGGAACTGCTGCCCGTTCTGATCTTTTTCCTGATCCTGTTTTCGGCATCAAATTCATAAGTATATTTATAACTGCCTCCGAAATCATTATTTTTTCTGTAACAGCATCACGGCTGGCGATTAAAAGCCCGCGGCGGTCATACTCATTTTCTGAAAGCTCCAGCTGTGTGAGCTCTTTTTCATCAAAATCCGGCCGGTAGGCAAATCTTGCACTGAAAATTTCCCGGCCGGATGCATCATAGGCAAAAGTGGTAAGTTCATTGAAAAAATAAACCGGAGGGTAACCGGGAAGAAGGTTTCCATTGCGGTCATACCTGAATTCTTCCAGAAGGTTTTTAATTTCATCCGTATACAGACCGTTTTCCTTTAACGGGAAGTCAGCATATTCAGGAAGGCTGCCCGGATCTGTATTGATTAAATTTTCTGCTGTAATTCCTGTAACCAATTCTTTGTCATACAGTTCATAATGATCGTAAACAGGAATGTCATATCTGGAAAATGAGAAATTCTGTAAAATCCTTTTCTTTTCATCCAAAACGAGATATCTCAGTTTCACCAGTCTTTTTTCCGCATCAAATGTCTTTCTGGTAATAGAATTTCCATGATAGGAATAGGTAACCGCAAACATTTCCTCCCCGGAACCGGTGAATGATATTTCTTCTGAGGCCTGATGATGGAGATTGAACTGTTTGGTGAAAAGAATAACTCCGTCTTTTATAAAGCTCAACAGTTTTCCGGTAGAGTTATAAGTAACAGAAGTATTCCCGAATTCTTTTTTCTCCGTAAGATTTCCATTATGGTCATAATATTCCTTTTTGATGAGATTTCCTGAAAGATCAGTAAAATGATATTCCACCGTATCCGGTATATTGTTTCCCAGGCGGTGAATTTCCCTGATCTCCATACCGCCTTTTGCGTATCTTTTTTCAATACGCATCAGGATGCCCTGTTGGTAGTTTTTTTTTTCTGAGATTTTTCCTTCCGGAGAATAGAGTGTTTCTTCACGAATTCTGCCTGAAATGTATTCTTTCACAGATTTTACTTTTCCCTGGAGATGGTCCATCGGCTGATATTTTTTACGGTGAATAAAGGTACACAAAGTAATAATTAAAAAAAAATAGATAGACCTATCTATTTTTTATCTAGCTTTGCAAAAATGTCCAATGAAAAAAGAAAAAGCCAGGGAACGGATCCTAAGAACAGCAGCAGAATTGTTTTACAGACAGGGATTTAATTCTACGGGGATCAACCAGATCATTGCTGAAGCTGATATTGCTATCGGGTCTCTGTATAATCACTTTTCCTCTAAAAATGACCTTCTTCAGGCTTACCTTATCAAAGAGGAGAACGAGTGGTTCAGAGGTTTTGAAGAACATTCATCTAAAATAAAGGAACCCAGGGAAAAACTTCTGTCATTGATCAGTTACCGTAAGAAACTGCAGAAATCTTCAGGCTTCGCGGGATGTCATTTTATCAAAATAGCTTCCGAAACAGGAGATCACATTCCTTCTGTATCAGATTTTGTGAAAAGCCATAAAGAAAAGCAGAAGAAACTGATTCAGGATCTTGTGGCCCGGTACGCAATGAATCATCCACTGGATGCGGATCAGATATCGGAACATATTTTTCTCCTGATTGAAGGGGCTGTGGTCTCATCTACCATCAGTAAAAAGGCAGATCCTTTTGATGAGGTTCAAAAAATCACAGAGGCTATGCTTCCGTAATTTTTTTATTTAAAAAAAATAGATATATCTATATAAAAATGAATCATAAATATCTGAAATTATTAGTCATACTTTCCGGTCAGCTGCTTACCATCATGGATATTTTTATCATTAATGTATCCATTCCTTCCATACAGCATGATCTAGGGGCTTTAAACGGTGAAATGCAGCTGATGATTGCGTCCTATCTTATCGGGTTTGCTTCCTTTCTGATCACGGGAGGGCGTTTGGGGGATCTTTTCGGGAGAAAGAAAATATTTATCTGGGGACTGGTATTTTTTATGCTGAGTTCAGTGGCCTGTGGAATTTCGTCCGGAGCAGTACAGCTTGCCTCCGCCAGATTTGTACAGGGAATCAGTGCGGCACTGATGTCTCCGCAGGTATTGTCGATCATACAGATCCTGTTTCCCCGGAATGAGGAACGGGCTAAAGCAATGGGATGGTATGGAATCACGATTGGGGCAGGTACGGTGCTGGGACAGTTCTTAGGCGGATATTTATCCTCTTCAGCATGGATGAATGAATCCTGGCGACTCATTTTTCTGGTGAATGTTCCTGTTTGTCTGCCGGCCATTTTTTTCAGTATAAAAATTTTAACGGAATCTGAGGTGATCCCGGAAAACAGGAAATTGAACCTGTCCGGAGTGATTATACTGGCTGTGGGACTTTTCTGCTTTACTTATGCCCTTACTTCATCTGAACATCCGGGATTTCAGTTGAAAAATGTGATAATAATGATGATTTCAGCCATTACTTTGATTTTTTTTATTAAAAACCAGAAAATAAGAATGGAAAGAGGACTCCCATACCTGCTGGACCTCCGGTTATTCCGTTTCAGGAATTTCAATCTGGGAATTCTGGCCGTTTCTTTTTTCTTTGTTATGCTGGATTCCTATTTTTATATACTGTCCGTGTTTTTTCAGGACGGGCTGAAGATAGGCGCACTGAAAGCCGGAGAAATTATTGTATTCCAGGGGCTGGGTTTTATTCTGGCTTCGTTCTTTTCTGCAAAACTTATCATAAGATACGGAAAGATGTTTCTGGCAGCAGGGCTTATTATGATCATCATTATTCTTGTATTGCAGATGATGTTGTTTGATATGGAAATTTCTTTTTTTACCCTCTGTGTACTGCTGTTTCTTCATGGAGTGGGGGTAGGTTGTATCATTCCTTCGCTGGCCGGGATCGCTCTTTCGGGAGTGCCGGAAACTTTAGCGGGAAATGCTTCAGGAGTATACAATACTTTTCAGCAGGCTGCTGCTATTGCCGGGATTATTGTGGTAGGAAGTATTTTTTACTGTTTTTTGGGTTCAGAACCTTCTGCAGAAGACTATCATTATGCTTTTTCGATGGCACTGGCTGTGAATATTTTCTGTATAACGGCTGTATTGGTTTGCCTGTTCAGGGTTCCGGATAAGGTTTTTCCAAAAATAAAATGACAGTCGGAATCCGGCTGCCATTGTCTGTTGATCATTTAATTATATAATGAAATGTGGTGCAGAACATCTGCAATAAAAGAATTTGTCTTACTTTTCCTAAGGATTATTTTTTGATAAGCTTATAGCTTCCGGAATCTGTGGTGATGAGATACGCTCCGTCCGGAAGTGAGGTAATATCAATTTCGTTTTCCCCTTTTACAGCTTCTGTTGATTTTACCAGTTTACCGGCTTGGTCATAAACAGAAACTTTATTGTTTTTATCCACATTCAGATGGAAGATTCCTGAAGTTGGATTAGGGTACAGCAGGGTTTTGTCTTTAACGGTATTTTCAGAAGTAGCCAATGTTGCTGTTTTTTTCCAGGTAAATGCATCCAGGCACATGTACACATAGCCTCCGGTAGACTGTAACTGGATTTCATCGATGGTGATATTGCTGTTGTTCTGGCTGTTGAGGTTGGAAAGATCGATAAGGGTAAAACCGTTATTAACGCCCGTTGCTCCCGTTGTTCCATTGAAAGTGGTATTGAACCCCGAAGTTTTTGTGGTGGTAAATTTAGTAACACCTCCCAATTTTCCTGTAATGATCAGGGTACCCGAAGAGGCAGCCTGATTGAGCTGGGTATTGCTTAAAAACACCCAGAATTTTGATACGGTAAACCCTGAAGTACTCTTAACGCTGAAAGAAGGGGAGTTGATATTGGTAGTTCCGGTATTGTCGATATAGGCATTATCATTAGCCGTCCCATTCCAGCCGGTATTCGGATAGTTTTTCTGAATTCTAAAGGAACCGGCCTGCGACACAATGCTGAAAGTATAGCCGTTATCGGTAAAGCTTGTGCTGCCGTTAGCTGCGTTCTCAAAAGTCATTGTGCTTGTCTGCGCACTGATAGCCGTTATATTGCTTAAAAAAACAAAAACTGCAAAAAAGATAATTTTTTTCATGATGTAAATTTTTTAAATTAAGCATGTTGTTTACGATTCTTACAGGAGATAACTGCCTGTAATGAATACCCCAAAGTAACTGTGAAATAAAGGACAAAAACAGCGTATTACAGACTGAATTGAAAAACAGGTAGAAATACGTGTTTTTCATTTTCGGGATTATTCTACTTTTGAAAACAGGGAGCAGGATCTTCAGGTAAACAATACCCTTTACCTGTAAAAAAGATGAACCGGATTGTCTGTAAGATGTTGAAAACGATGCGGTTTTTAATCTTTGCTATGAAATAAATATTATATATTCTGAACTAATTGTGTAACTTTAAAAAAAAAGAAACTATGAAAACACCTGTATTACATGTATCATTAGAAGATGCCAGAAATTGGATAAAAAACTGGCAGGCCCAGAAAGAGATTGCAGGCACGCAAATCATATCTCATCTTCTTCCATCCATTGATGTGTACGAGATTTTCAAGATTGAAAACGGAACTGAACGGTTTCGCGGTTATAATGCCATTACCGGCAAGGGAGAATATAAATTTTTAATGGTAGGTGTTGATGAGGATGGCAATGATATGGTAGATCCCGATCGCAGATGGTATATTTATGATATGACTACCCCGTGCCCGTCTGCATGTTCCGGGAATAAGTGGTGGGAAGAAGGAATATAAAGTGTAAGAAACATTGTATCAGTGGATTGAAATACCGTCATTAATTGGAAAAGGTATCCTGCTGGTTAACCTGACCGTATATACCATAGGCTTTTCCGGTTCCGGGAAGGCTTATAGGTTTTTTATGGGGTATTTAATCTGGATATCCATATGTGAAGCTGTATTTTATATACTGGGTTCCCGGAAAATCAATAATCTGTTTTTTTCCCATTATTACCTGATAGGTCAGTTTCTGCTGCTGGGCCTGTTCTTTCGTGAGATTCTCACAGAAAGGTATCAGAAGAAAACAGCACAGTTTTTTTTACTGATTATTCCACCGGTACTGATTCTGCAATATATTGCAGATCCTGAGAAATATTACATTTTCAACCTTTTTGAAATTTTTGTTACCTCTTACGCTGTTATCATTCTGGGTTTGTTTCATTTATACAACATACTGGATTCGGGGAAAAAATATAAATATATGGTTTTGGGGCTTCTTATGTATCTGATCAGCAGTACGGTATTGTTTTTATCCGGAAACCTTTATGTGGTGATGGATCTGAATGTACACAAAGAAATCTGGGTGATCAATGCGGTGATGTTTATTGTGTATCAGATTTTTATCCTTATCGAATATTTTTCTTTCCACAGAAAAAAAGTGTAATTATTTGATGATTTTATACTATGAATGACAATACCATTATTTCCACGATCGTCTATACTTTTCTGGCATTCACTTTACTGGCTGTTGCACTGATTGTTTTCTATCATTTCTCCAACAAAAAGATTACAAAAAATCTTCTTCAGAAAAAAGAAATGGAGATCAGGTATGAAAAAGATCTTACCCATGCCATGATCAGTTCCCAGGAAAAGGAAAGGCTGAGAATTGCCCAGGATCTGCATGATGATATCAGTTCAAAATTAAGCGTGGTCTCTCTGAATATTCATCTGCTGGATTGCGAATATCTGACGAAAGAAGAATACAGTGAACTTAAAAATAAAATCATCAGCCTTATTAATATCACTGCGGAAAGCGCCCGGCAGATTTCCCATGACCTGCTTCCTCCCATATTGGAAAAATTTGGACTGCATGCCGCAATAGATGCTCTCTGTTCGGAAATTAACCTGTCCAAAACCGTGGAAGTTTCGTATACCAGCAATCTGTATTTTGCCAGGACTGAAAGTGAAAAAAATTTACATATCTTTAGAATAATCCAGGAACTGACGAATAATTCTGTAAAACATGGCAAAAGTACCCATATCCGGATAACTTTTGAAGGAAGAGAAGGTAAAAATGTCTGCCTTTATGAAGATGACGGCAAAGGTTTTGATCCGGATGACGATGCTGTAAAAGGAGGGCTGGGACTGAGAAATATAAGAAGCAGGATAGAGCTCATCAACGGTACACTGAAAATTGAAAGTAAAAAAGATAAGGGAACTAAGGTAGAGTTTACATTTTAACGGATAATCAGAATCAAATGAAAGAAAACTTAATCCGGCTGATCATTGTAGATGACGAAGCTCTGTTCCGGCAGGGAATTTCATTTTTAATACAAAGGGAAAAAGATATGATCCTGTCCGGGGATTTCAGTAACGGAAAAGAGATCCTCGATGCCCTTTCCGGCCTTGAAGAATTGCCGCACGTGATCCTGATGGATCTTAATATGCCCGAAATAAACGGAGTGGAAGCCACCAAACAGATCCATACAAAATATCCACAGGTAAAGATCATTGCCCTTACCAGCTACAATACAAAACCTTTTATTATCAACATGATCCAGTCCGGAGCCTGTTCTTTCCTGAAAAAGAATTCCAGTCCGGCAGAATTGCTCAAAGCCGTCCGGGAAGTGCATGAGAAAGGATTTTACTATAACGGGGAAGTGATGGAAGCGCTCCATCAGAATATGACAGAACCCAGAAAAAAGGTATCCAGTATTTTTGATGCGAATCATATCTCGAAAAGAGAAAAAGAAGTGCTGGAACTCATATGCAGACAGTACAGTACCTCAGAAATAGCAGATAAATTATTTTTGAGTTCCAGAACGGTAGAAGGGCACCGCAACAATCTTCTTCTGAAAACCGGTGCAAAAAATACAGCAGGTCTTGTTGTGTATGCCATAGAAAGTAAGATTGTGGATACGCATTATCTGAAAGACAGTTTTGAATAGGTTTTAAATAAGATCTGAGCAGGCTCTCAGAAAAATTCAGTCATTTCCGGATGACACAGGTGAAATAAAAAATGACAGCGGGTACTCTGCTGTCATTTTTTTGTTTATTTCTTTTCCAAAGTCTGTATGGCATTTTCCATATGCTTTTTATCTTCAAAGTAACGGGATCTGATGGATTCAAACTTTTTGTCGTCCTTAAGCGATGTTTTTAATGTTGACATCAGGAACGTATAATTGGTGAAAACGGTTGGTGTTTTCAGGAGGGTATCCATCCATTTCCACATCTGTTTTTCACCGATCTCTTTTTCTATGGCTGCCAGAAGAACTGGAGTGGATTCGTAGGCATAGTCAATATAATCATCATCCGACGGTTTGGTTTTGATGGTGCTTAAAGGCATAGGGTCAAAATCCTTAATATTTTTAATCTTATCCTTTAATTTTTTATCATACACCTCTTTACCCAGGAGATCTTTCGTTACTTTCAGGGAAAGGAATTCTGAAAACCCTTCCGAAATAATTCCTCCAAGTTCAGAATTGAACTGTTTATAGGTCCCGAAATAATAATGGGCCAGTTCATGGGCAATAAACGGTCTGAACCAGTTCTGGGTCTTAGGGTTAAAAAGACTTTTAAGCCCGTTGTCTCCCCAGCCTATATTCATGATGGTAGGGTAGGATACAAACAGCCATCCGTTTTTGAGGGAAGTAGGGGTTGTTTCCACAAACGTTACAGGGCCGCCGAAAGGAGTACCCAGTCTGTCGGCATAATAATTCTTATAGGTGTTGATCATTTCACTGAACTGTTTGATCTGTTCCTGTGTAAGCTGCGGATTCAGGATATAGGTATTGGCAATATTGGAATACTCATAGTTTCCAAAGAAGATGGCCAGTTCATAGGGAACATCACTTTTAAAACGGTAGTTCTTTGCCTTTACAGGAGGATTTCCGTTTACGTACAGGGTAGAGCAGTCGATGCAGGTAAATTCTATATCGTATCTTACTTCTTCATATTTCCTGTCTTTTGCCATATCGAATAATATGGGATACCAGGCTCCCTGGCTGCCTTCCGCTCTCAGGGAATTGTAGTTGAAGGCAATATTTCCTCTCCAGTCGTCCTTCGTATAATTTTCAAGGGTGTCTTTAGCGATAGGAAATTTACCGGTATATCTGAACTGTACAGATTGGGGCAGGAATTTTTCTTTTTTGTTTTTCGGAAAGTAATAGGCCAGAGATTCCCCGGTGGAAGTACTGTCGGCAGTACTTTTTTCATAAGCAAGTACAAAATCATTGGGCTTTTTACTTTTAAAGTGTAACAGATTCATTCCCGAATTGAGTCGGATAACATAATCTTCAATGCGGGGAATATCGCTTAAGGTAAGGTCGCAGTCAAAAGTTCCCTCTTTGATGGAAATATTGACTTTTCCGGTAAGCAAAGGGGCTTTTTCCTGAGCTTTGATCTGTAATGAAAATAATAGAATAAGTAAAAACGAAAATGCAATTTTCATGTCTGGTTTTTTGAACATTTGTTGGTATTTAGTTTTTTATGGCAGTTTTTTAGAAAAACCGTCTGATAAAGATATTCTTTAAGTGTTTAACCTCCAAATTTTTTGAAATAAGTCTCCGGATTTTAACGGTTTGCGGATGGCGGATGTTCCGGAGTATATTTTTGGATAACAGAACTGATCCAAATACCAAGAAGGATAAAAGAGAAACCGGACACCGGAAAGCTGAAGACAGAACCCAGTATGAACTGCCCGTCATTGCTGAAATCCGTAAATAGTCCCCAATAGACATAAAACCCTAGAGGATGTACGATCCAGTAAAAGGAGAACATGATCAGGAACAATTCTTTTTTCGTAATCGTGAATCCGTTTACGGTAAGTTTTTTTACATAATAAAAAGTAATGGTCAGAGCACTGATACAAACGAGTGACAGTAATATCAAACCACCTGGTCCTTCATGATAATCTCCAAAAAGGGAGATCAGTAATTCAACAGCAAATGCAACAGGAGCCACCGTTATAATAGCGGCAAATCCTGTACAGGCCAGTAAAAGGGAAATAAGAGTACATAGGGCTCCTGTTTTTACCGGTAAATGCCTTTGAAAATAATCTTTCCAGAAGGCCCATTTTGATGTTTTCATATTCAGACACCGTGAATTATTTTTTTACAGAGATCAGAAGCATCATGGGGCGGCGCAGTTCATCTTTCATTTCCGGGATTTCTTTCAGCATTTCAGGGGCTGGTTCAGGTTCTATGATCTCACTGATTATGAAATGATGTTTTAATAACGTATTCAGATAAGAGGTTAAAGTTCTGTGATATTTGGTGACATTTTCTCCCAGAAATGTTGTATTTCTTTTTCCTTCTGTGAAATAGCGGTCAACAGGCCAGTTTAATTTTTTCCCTTCTGCGTCATAATTCCAGTCCTGGCTGCCTTCCGCAGTAAAGACAGGATGTTCCACCGAGAATACAAAATATCCTCCGGGAGCCAGCCACTGGTAAATATTCTGAATCAGGGGATCAAATGATTCCACATAATGCAGGGTTAATGAACTCAGGATAATACCGAATTTTTCTGCGGGATACTCCAGATCTTCCAGGGCTTTTCTTTCATATTGAATCCCTTCAAGGCTGTTGATTTCTTTAGCTTTGGCCAGCATTCTCTCTGAAAGATCGATTCCTGTGACTGATTTTGCACCATTTTCAACCGCATAGCGGCAATGCCATCCGAATCCGCAGCCAAGATCAAGAACATTTTTATCTTTAAAATCCGGCAGCATATTTTTCAGGGCATGCCATTCTCCGGCTCCCTGCAGTCCGAGCTGAGAGCGGAGCATTTTTTCGTACTGTTCAAAAAAAGAGGGTTCGTCGTATTTGTTTTCTTTCATACTTAGGATAAGTTGTTGTTCTGAGTGATTTGTTTCATTAAAAAAGAATAAAAAGATTCGGTTAATGATTTACTGCTGTATTGTATAAGGGCTGTTCTGAACAGAAAAATCCTTTAAAAAATTAAAGGATCTGCATAATGTATTCAAAGGAAAGCAGTTTATTTCTGATTTTCGCGCATGGCACGGATTAATCTTTCATTTCGCTGATCTGCTCTCTCATTATTCAGGGACAAAACTGCCCAGATGGCAGCAGGGAGCCAGCCGATCAATGTAATCTGAAGAATAAGACAGATGATTCCCGTAATGACTTTTCCACGAACCATAAAGGATAGAAAGGGAAGAAGTATGGCTAATAACATGGTTTCTGATTTTTAGTGTATTACAAAGATGAAAGTTAGCTATATTTTTTTAATAGGGCGGACTTTGGTTAGAAAAAATAATGTTTGGCGGTGAGATAGGAGGATGAAAAACAAAGAAAAAGGAAGGATATTTCGTTTATTTTTTTAAATATATCTTCCACGGAATTAAAGAAATAATCAGAATCAGACTTAATAAAATCATATTTTTTGAAAATTTAGTATCCCCGGTTCTAAAAATAAACCTGTCATTATCTTTATGATAAAAAGCCTTTACAGAGCTTCCCACGGGGTAATGAATACATTCATTGCAGGGCAGTGCAATACTGTATTCTTTACCATTATTCTTTACCCAAACGGCCGAGCTCATTCCCGGTGCAGCATGGCAGTTCTGTTTAATGACTTTTAATATAAAAACATCTCTAAAGCTTAATGCTTTTTTATACTCTGCCAACTGATAAACAGTGAATATTACCCCTGTTGTAACCAGAATGATAATTAAAATTTGATTTTTATAATATAACCTTTTCATTATCTGTTTTTGCACTTCCGTTTTCATTATAAATACAGACATATTGTATTTCTATATATGAAAAATCAGGGTATGATTTTGACTGTAAAAATATTGATTTCATTCAATCTGATGATAATTTCCGGAATTATCATTTATACCGGAGAGTTTTAATTACCTGCTGTAAAGAGATCGGCTGTTTCAGAAAACCGGATTGAGAAAATTTCCGGATAAAAATGCAACATTTCAGCCTGAGGTGCGTCATTATTGTAGATTAAAATTTTAAACCGTAACCATGAAATTCAGAACTGCACTTGTATTCATAATGTTGTACAGTATATCTGTATCTTCACAATATTATAAAATTATATACGATTTCAGATGGAAAACTGAAAAAGAGAGTAAAAGCTATAACTCTGAGCTGACCGTTCTCCTGAAAAATAATGAGATTTCCTACTTCGAATCCCTGGCAAAGTATCAATATGATTCTTTAAAAACCAGTCTTGTTAATAGAGGGGCCAGAAACTTTCCCGGTCCAAAAGAAACATGGAAACTGCAGACATTAGTTTCCAGGAATTTAAAATCTCAAACCACCATTTCCGAAGAAAATTTCTTTGATAAAGTTTATCTTACAACCTATACCTGTAAACCGGTCTGGAAAATCCTTCCTGAAAAGGGTGTGTTTTTTAATTACAGTGTTCAGAAAGCTGAAACCCATTTTGGCGGAAGAAAATGGATCGCATGGTTTACCCAAGAAATTCCCATCCATGACGGACCTTACAAGTTTTTCGATTTACCCGGCCTTATTCTGAAAATTTCAGATTCGGAAGAAAACTTTATCTTTGAAATTAAGGGGCTCACCAGGGAAAAAACCAATATCGAAGGTCGGAATGCCTATACTTCCAAAGTAAATTTCACTCCCGGACAGTGGGAAACCTTTTGGACGCAATATCAGAAAGACCCTTCTATGGTTTTTGCCAATCTCAATTCTCCGGATGCGACATTCAGTTATGTGTATAATGGTAATAATGTAGACAGTAAAGAAGCCAAAGATGCCTACAACAAAGCTGAAAAAGAAAAAATGGCTGCTTTCAGAAACCCTGTTGAAATCAAATTCTGTGAATAAATACTTCAGGAACTTCACTTCCTTTTTTAATATTTTTGATTTCCGGATGAATCTGAATATAAAAAAAATAAAAAAAATCAGAAAAGGTGCAACATTTACTCCATGAATGCGTCTCTTCTATAAGAAACGATTGAGAATAAAGACTATTGAAGACAGTAACTGAAAATATGAGTGACCGTGAATTGCTGGAACTTTGCCGTTCAGGAAATAATCCGGGATATTCCCTGCTTTACCGGCGCTATGCTAAAACTGTGTTCAACTCCATTTTCCGTCTGGTGAATGACAGGCAGGAAGCCGAAGATATTCTGCAGGAGGTTTTTGTAAAAGCCTTTTCTGAAATCCCAACCCTGAAAAATGCGGATAGTTTTGGAGCCTGGGCCAGGCAGATCGCCATTAATCATTCCCTGTCGTTTTTACGTAAAAAGAAAAATTACTTTTCAGAAATAGAAGAAGACCGGTTACCGGACTGTTATGAGGATGACCCGGAAGAAAAACAGAAATGGGAATTCCGGATCGAAGAGCTTCAGAATGCTGTTGCAGAACTTCCGGTACAGGCAAGAACCGTTGTGAATCTCTTCTTATTTGAAGAAATGCCGCAGGAAGAAATAGCAGCCGTTTTGGGAATTCCGGCAAGCACAGTCCGAAGTCATTATCACCGTGCAAAAAAGAAAATTTTTGAAAAACTCACTCAAAAAAAACAGAATGAACGATCCGCTTAAAAAATATGTACAGGACCACCGTGAAGAGTTTGATACGCTAGAGGTTCCGGAAGATATGTTTGATAAGATCATGTCCGGGCTGAATGAACCTGCCCAACCCGTTGCTGGAAGGTCTCATCTGTTATTTTCTTTAAAAACATGGGCAATTGCCGCTTCTGTCGCAATGATTGCCGGTACGGGAACCTTTACTTTTCTGAAGGAACATGAAATTAAAAAGCCCGTTATAGTTACCCGGGAAAAAGTAAAGACCAGAGATGAAAACCGTTCAGAAATCCAGATCCCGGAAAACAGACAGAAAATCTACGGAATAATAACTCCTGAACAGGATAAAACCGGTGAAAATCCGGTGAATAAAAGCTCAGTGCGTTCAGGGGAAACGGCTGAAATTAAAAATCAGGAACAGCAGAATTATGCTATAAACAGAACGGAGGAGGAAAGAACAAAGGCCATTGAACTGATGAACAATACGCAATCGGCGAGTTCCAGGCTTCAGGGGATTACATTGGCAAAAAATATTTCGGCTTCTGATGAAATGCTGATTGATCTCCTTTATGAAAAAGCGGTTTCGGATGAAAATACAAATGTGCGATTGGCAGCTGTTGAAACTTTGGCCGAACAGCAGGAAAATCCTGGTATTGCTGAAAAAATCCGGCAGGCTTTTATTCAGCAGGACGATCCGGTGGTACAGAAAGAACTCATTATGATTGTTGCCGGCCAAAAAACATCTGAGCTGAGCAATGAGGTGAATGAAAAACTCCGGGTACTTACCCGGAACCCTGAAACAGCAGCTTATGTAAAAGATGAGGCATATGCTGTCTTAATGAAATATTAAAAGCTTTTATATATAAACTCAGTAAAATTATTAAACAAATTAAACTTTATGAAAAAGATATTTTTAATTATATTTTCATTGGCTGCATTCTCTTTTCAGGCGCAGGAAAACCTGGAGAACTCCAATACGGTAACAGAGAACTCCAAAACATATAAAGTCAGTAAAAATAAAGGGAAACTCCAGATTAATCTTGGGACCGTTACCGTAGAAGGCTACAAAGGCAATGAAATTGTTTTTTCTCTGGAAGGAAAAGTTCCTGCGGAAGATAAGCGCGCAGAAGGACTTCAGGCAATCAATGCTTCAGGGCTTACAGATAATACGGGGCTCGGCATTAATGTCAGCGAAAAAGACGGTGCATTGGAAGTCAACCCCTTGAAAAAACTTTCTTCGCCTAAGGTGAAAATCCTGGTTCCGGAGAGTGTGATTGTTTCCTTCAGGTATCAGTCGCAATACGGCGGAAAGGTCTTGTTTAAAAATATGCAGAATGAAATTGAGATTGCAGCGACCTACAACAATGTGCAGCTGGAAAATATTACAGGTCCGGCTACTGTAAAATCAGTTTACGGAAACGTGGAAGCGGTTTTCAGCCAGAATGTAAAAGGTCCGTTATCGGTGATTTCGGTATACGGACATGCTGATGTAAGCCTTCCCAAATCTATAAAAGCCGATCTGAAGGCCACAACTTCCTATGGTGAAATCTATATCTCTCCGGAATTCAAGATGAATGCTGAAAAGAAAGAAGATACAGCCAGCTATGGTGATGAACTTACCGGAAAAATAAATGGGGGAGGTATTCGTATGGATATACGCTCCGAATACAGTAAAATTTATTTAAGAGCAAAATGAGAGCATTATTCACTTTTGCAGTCGGTCTTGTTTTCAGCATCACTGCAGCGCAAACAACGATTAATAAAAACTTTTCTGTAAAGAACAGTGAGAAAATATTTTTAAAATTTGATTATCCTCAGCTGATCAGGATCAGTACCTGGGACAAAAACGAAGTTGAGATTTCAGGAACGGTGAATATCAATGCCAATGAAAACAACAGCGCTTTTCAGATCAAAGAATCTCAGGACGGAAATTCTTTGGTTATTGAAGGGGAAATTCCGGAAATCGAAAACCTTCCGCGCCGGATCACAGCCCGTAAAGGAAATGAAAAGATCATTTTTAAAACCCTGGAAGAATATGAACAGTACTGTAAGACCAATAAGGCTACATTCAGTTCGATATCCGATGGTGCAGATATTAACATTGACCTGGAAATCAGGGTTCCGAAATCATTAAAGACCCATATAGAATCTACCTATGGAATGGTAGAAGTGAAAAATTTTGAAGCAGAAATTGCTGTCAATGCCAAATACGGTGGAATTGATGCGGTAATTAAGGAGAAAAACACAGGAACAATCTCTGCGGAAACCTATTACGGACAAATTTATTCCAATCTGAATGCCAAATTTAATGGAAAAGATGTTGATGACTTCCGGATGCTGGTTACGGCAACCCCTGGAAACGGACCGCAATACCGTCTTGAATCCCAATATGGAAATATCTATCTGCGGAAATAATAGATTTTAATAGTATAAATAAAGGGGCTTTTTCATGGATACTATCCCATGAAGTGTGTAAGTTAAAAAGTTAGGCTTAGATTACAATCTGAGCCTTTTTTCAAAAATAAGCATAAATTGATTTTTAAAGCAATTTCACAAAAAAAACCTCGCATTTTACGAGGTTTTCTTATTATCTGTTACGGAATTACAAACTTTGCAGAGTGGGGGCGAGTGTCGGGAGATAATTCTAATCTTCATTTCAGTTACTTCAATAAGATCATGATAAATGACAACAAAACTATACTTTTAAGCTCTATTTGTAACTTCTAAATATTAATATTATTTTTTAATGCCAATTCTTTTATTTTATGAATAATGTCTTTTTCATAAATGTTCCCCTTTTTTATATCAATTAATAGCTCTTCCAATGTTACTTTATAAAGATCTGCTTCATTATGAGATAAAAAACCAATTATTTCTTTTAAAGCATTATCATCATCTTCCAATTCAAAATAAGACAGGTACTTTATTTGAGAAGCAAATTCATTTTTGTGGTCTTTTTGTAACAATTTATCCGCTATATCAATCGCTAAATAATATTCTCCTATTTGATATAAACAATTTGATAAAAATAATAATCTGAAGTTTTCAAATTTTAAGGATAAATCTTTTAAATTATTTAAAATACTGATGGCTAACTCATATTGTTGATTATCCATCAAATCTTTAGCTTTTTGCAATTCTGTAATCATAATTTATGAATATATTCTATAATAATCATCAACTGAAGGTGGTTGTGGTTGTGGTTGTGGTTGTGGTTGTGGCTTAGGAGTTGGCTTTTTGGGAGTAGGAGTTGGTGAAATAGGACGTGGTTTAGGAACATTAATATTGTCTCTTTTAATTGGAGCTGGAGTTATTTTGACATCAAACTCATCTATATTGCTAAGATCAATTCTTTTTAAGGCATGATTAAAGTTCTGATTAGACTTTTTTGTTGATTCTATACCACTTTGCTTTGATCCTCGAGGTGCATTCTTTTTTAAATTCTCTTGCGCTTTATTGATCCCATCCATTTTATCTTTAGCTCTTTCAACCTCACTTTGATACCTCACTCTTTCATTGGATTTTGAGCACCTTCAGAAGTCTTAGACAAAGTCTCTGCTGTTTTTCCTGTTGTTTTCCCTGTCTTTGTAGCTACTTCTATAACAGTAGGTTTTATATTTGATCCTCCTTCAAGCAAAGGCATTAATCTGAACATTCCCCAGCAGCATTGGTTAGATTCTTTTAGTGTTTTAGATTCTTCTTCATCACTTCCTTCAATTACGTCTTCCGGCTCCATTCCGGTAGGATCTGTATTTCGGATAGGATTATTGAATGCGTAAGAATAAGACGACCATTCTGGCATCTTTTCCGCCAAAGGATCGATCTGAAAGTGTCAACTCCTTATGTGAAATTTCCTGTTTTGTTTAAACATAAAAGAGGGATTTTTATAGTTTGATGTTCTGAAAATTTGCTCTTTCAAAAAGTTTAACAAATTAAATTTAATAATTTTAATTTGTCTGAAAACAAGGAGATTTACCTGCCGACATGAGTGAGACACTCGCCCAGCCATGTTAAATTAAATTAATTTGCCATCTTCAAATGAAAGAATCTATCATTTGGATTGGTCTCTATCGGCACGAGCGAGACGCTCGCACCAGCGGGGCTATAAAGCAACAAAGCCATCCAATGAGTGTCTTTGTTATTTAATGAAAATATATTAATTCCTTTTCATGGAAAAATCTTTAAAAAGTAAATCTTTAGAAAAAGAAGTAATCATTCCTTCAGAAAAATTCGCGCATTCATTATCTATCAAAATACAATTAATATTAGTTCCTTCAAAAAAATACTTAATAACTTTATTATTCTTTTGCTTAAAAGATTTGTTTTCGTACGAAATAATATACTCAATTTTAGTTCTATATTTTAATGCCCAAAATCTACTATTACTATTATCTTTATTTTTAATTATTAATGTCGCATCTTTTTTATTTAATATTTTCATTTCTACCGAATAATCATTCTTGCTATAATAATATGATTTATTATAATGAAATGATTTACAACTGATAATTAAAAACAAGAATAAAAATCGTAATTGATAAAATTTATTAAAATCCATAGATATCTCTTAAATATTTTCCCGCAGGTATACCCAATTTAGAATTTCCCGGATAAGAAAAAAGCTCTACCATACTTCTAACTGTTGTCGCATTAATATTATTTATATGGTTTACAGTTTCTATTTTTACTCCTAATGGAAATTGATTAGTATTCATTAATTGTCGATTCATATTTGCAACACTAGAATCACCGAGACTTATATATGAACCACTTGGAAGCGTAGGAAACTTCAGTTCTCCCGAATAAGCATATTGAGCTCTATAGGCATCTACTTCTTGATTTATACCAAAAGAACCACTTTTTAAACTCCCATCTGTATTCATATCATATTCACCTCTAGCAATTTGGCCTCCATGCCTTGATTCATGTATTTGTTTATCAAAGTCATCTGTATACATAGTAATTTGACCTTCTCCAGTTCTCAAAGTTTGAGGCACATCCCCATTAGGATTATCTTTAGTCTTTGCAAATGAATAAGTATTTTTTTCATCTTTTCGCATGTCAGAAATATCTTGCTTTGACTTTTTTAATTCAACAATTCTATCACTTTTATCACTAGCGTTCCCCTTATCTAATTTATTTATTTGCTTATCCAACTTTTTCTCAATACCCTGAGCTATTTTTTCAGCTTTTTCATCAAATTTCTCAACTCCACGACCATCCGGATCAATAAATCTAATAGGATTATTCATCACATAGTTGTAAGGAGTCCATCTTCTATATTTCTCCGCCAACGGATCCACCACCCCCCATCTTCCAATATCAGGCATATAAAACCTAGCTCCATAATCATACATCCCCGTCTCCTGCAACTCCTTGCCATTGTACTTATACTGATAAGCATTCTGCGTAGTAACCGTATAATTATGCAACAATCCAAACGGGTAATAATCATTCACCTCTACAATCTCTCCAGGTCTCCAGTCCATATAACAAACATTTCCGGCTGGGGATTCTGTACATTTCATAGCCTGGTATTTTCTGGGCTGAATGATTCCGTCTTTGTTGGCATCCGTATAACTTAGTCTTACATTGCCCAGATGATCTGTGTAGTGATAGACATATCTGCCGCTCAGTGCATCGTAATATCCTTCTGAAGTGGGTATAATTCTCAGTTTCATCTCAGCCACTTCATTCGGATCAATAATTACCCATCCATCACCCGCTTCTGATGGCTTCGTACTTTTATACTGGAACCCATCCAGGTAATCGGTTTCTATATCTCCAAAGAGCTTCTTTACTTTTACTCCGTCTGCCCTGTAAGTATAGTTGGTTACTTTGGCATTCTGGGTAATCTGTTTAGGTAAATTTAGATAATTATACTGAATTGAAGAAATCCCTTTATCCGGGTGGCGGATCATATTACCGTTTCCGTTACCATTATCATTGTCATAGCCGATGATACCGGGATTCGCCAGGTATGGATACCCTGAAGGATTCTGCTGCAGGTCAGTAACCTTAGTCAGCTTATTGCCTGTATAATCATACTTCAGGTTATCGATCACAATAGCGGCTGTATTTCCCATCTGGAGCGCCGCTGATCTTTTCAGCCTGGTGATGTTCCCGTTCAGGTCATATTCCGGAATTTCAAAATATTCTTTGGCTGTTTCAGAACCCTGTTTCTGATAAAACCCTGCGGAAAGACGGTTTAATCCATCATAAGCATAGCCATATCTTTTCAATGGTTCATTTTCTTCTGTCAGCGTTTTCCAGGCTATTTCCGCTATATTTCCGTTGAATCTGGGTTTTACTTTTAAGCTGCTGTAATCATTGTTCGGGGTTTCCTGCCCTTCTCTCAGATTATAATTGATCTTATAGCCAAACAGATCATTGCCTAAGTTGGCGGGATCGTTAATCTGAGTCATCCATCCCCTGATATTATACTGGTAATTCACCGTCTGTAAAGGTGATGCCGGACTCGTTCCGCCCACCTTTTTGGTTTCCAGCTGGGAAAGCTCATTGTAGCTGTTCTGTGCCAGGATCTCTTCGGCATTACCGTCTACCTTGTGTTTGTGAACCAGCAGCCTGTTCTGATGGTCGTAAGTGAAAGTTTCTGTGATCACTCTTTCCGTATCGGTGCCCAGTCTTTTGTGGCGTGTCACGGTTTTCTGAACGGTTCCTGCAAAATCCAGCCTGGACTCGCTGTGGGTGTAACCTCCCAGATGATTGATGGAATGTGAACCGATCACCCTTCCCCGGGTGTCATAATAAGAATAGCTTTTGGTCCAGTTGTCATCTTCGATGTTTTTCACCAGGCTCATGACGGCAAGACCTTTGGTGCTTTGTCCTTCTGAAGAAGGAGTATCGGTTAAAACGGTTTCTCCTTCAATAGCGGATGGGAAAGCGGGATTGAAGCTGTACTGGGGATAGGTGTCGTAATAATTCACACTCAGCACTTTTTCCAGAACATGAAAATGATTATTGGTATACTGGATCTGCATTTCATCCTTTGTAAAACCTCCGGAATGCCTGTTTTCCACGATCAGGTTAGGGCCGGCCTGGGCCTGCATATTAACCCTGTTCATTCCGAAGATAACAGCCGTATAGGCTACCCGGCCAAAAGAATCGTATTTGGTGAGGATCCACTGTCCTTTCTCCTCCAGGTTGGCATCCTGGGTAAGGACCAACCGGTCGGCCTTGTCATATACCATATATTCCCAGCCTTTCCCCGGAAGCTTCTTTTCTACCAGGCGGTTCTTTTCATCATAGCGGTACTGGTAGCAGAGGTTGTTCAGGGTCGCTTCATCCGGAGACAAGGCTACGGAAGCCAGCGGAGGGATCACAAAAGCCAGCTGGTCGTACTCGTTATAAACATAGTACGTATCGGCATACTGGGTCCCGGAAACAGCTTTTCTCACCAGGATCGTCTGGCCTTTTCCATTCTTGAATTCTATGGTCTTATTGCCGTCTTCATCCGTTACGGTGTTTTTGTACAGATGTCCGATGCCATAGCTTTCCCCGGAACTGATCTCAGATTTTGTGGCCCCGTTGACCCAGGTGGTGGTGACGGTATATTTTCTGACCTCTCCGTTTTCAGAAGCATTGTAGCTGAACTTTACCGGTTTTCCATCCCAGGCATTTCCCACCTGCTTCTGCTCCAGAACCCGGTCCAGCGGTGAGTTTTCAAATACTTTCTCGGCATAGATCTTCTCCGGACCGTAAATACCGGGCTGGGAGGCGTTCCCCAGGGGATTCTGAACGAAAGCCCCGTTGGAAGTTCCTCCCTGGGGTACAGGAAGATAATCTAATGCCTGCCTTCCAAACGGATCGTAGGTAATGTGGGTCACCACATCCCTGCCCAGTGGGG
>NZ_JBXDSA010000010.1:0-5559 GCF_056844565.1 Chryseobacterium sp. FR054
AAAAAAACTTTAAAATTTTCTTCAAAACATTTGGTCATTACGAAATAAGTTATTACTTTTGCACTCGCAAATACGGAACGAAACGACAGAAAGTAGTGAAGTATGAAAGCGGAAGATATAAAGATCATTGACATACAATATAACAACCAAGTAAGGAAAAACTAAAGCGTTAAAAAACTTTGAGTGAGTCAGACAAACATACAATGGAGAGTTTGATCCTGGCTCAGGATGAACGCTAGCGGGAGGCCTAACACATGCAAGCCGAGCGGTATGGATCTTTCGGGATCCAGAGAGCGGCGTACGGGTGCGGAACACGTGTGCAACCTGCCTTTATCAGGGGGATAGCCTTTCGAAAGGAAGATTAATACCCCATAATATTTAGAATGGCATCATTTTAAATTGAAAACTCCGGTGGATAGAGATGGGCACGCGCAAGATTAGATAGTTGGTGAGGTAACGGCTCACCAAGTCTGCGATCTTTAGGGGGCCTGAGAGGGTGATCCCCCACACTGGTACTGAGACACGGACCAGACTCCTACGGGAGGCAGCAGTGAGGAATATTGGACAATGGGTGAGAGCCTGATCCAGCCATCCCGCGTGAAGGATGACGGCCCTATGGGTTGTAAACTTCTTTTGTATAGGGATAAACCTACCCTCGTGAGGGTAGCTGAAGGTACTATACGAATAAGCACCGGCTAACTCCGTGCCAGCAGCCGCGGTAATACGGAGGGTGCAAGCGTTATCCGGATTTATTGGGTTTAAAGGGTCCGTAGGCGGATCTGTAAGTCAGTGGTGAAATCTCACAGCTTAACTGTGAAACTGCCATTGATACTGCAGGTCTTGAGTGTTGTTGAAGTAGCTGGAATAAGTAGTGTAGCGGTGAAATGCATAGATATTACTTAGAACACCAATTGCGAAGGCAGGTTACTAAGCAACAACTGACGCTGATGGACGAAAGCGTGGGGAGCGAACAGGATTAGATACCCTGGTAGTCCACGCCGTAAACGATGCTAACTCGTTTTTGGTATTTCGGTATCAGAGACTAAGCGAAAGTGATAAGTTAGCCACCTGGGGAGTACGTTCGCAAGAATGAAACTCAAAGGAATTGACGGGGGCCCGCACAAGCGGTGGATTATGTGGTTTAATTCGATGATACGCGAGGAACCTTACCAAGGCTTAAATGGGAAATGACAGGTTTAGAAATAGACTTTTCTTCGGACATTTTTCAAGGTGCTGCATGGTTGTCGTCAGCTCGTGCCGTGAGGTGTTAGGTTAAGTCCTGCAACGAGCGCAACCCCTGTCACTAGTTGCCATCATTAAGTTGGGGACTCTAGTGAGACTGCCTACGCAAGTAGAGAGGAAGGTGGGGATGACGTCAAATCATCACGGCCCTTACGCCTTGGGCCACACACGTAATACAATGGCCGGTACAGAGGGCAGCTACACAGCGATGTGATGCAAATCTCGAAAGCCGGTCTCAGTTCGGATTGGAGTCTGCAACTCGACTCTATGAAGCTGGAATCGCTAGTAATCGCGCATCAGCCATGGCGCGGTGAATACGTTCCCGGGCCTTGTACACACCGCCCGTCAAGCCATGGAAGTCTGGGGTACCTGAAGTCGGTGACCGTAACAGGAGCTGCCTAGGGTAAAACAGGTAACTAGGGCTAAGTCGTAACAAGGTAGCCGTACCGGAAGGTGCGGCTGGAACATCTCATTTTAGAGCGTTGAAGAACGTAAAACAAAATTAGTATCGCAAGATACAGCACTTACTTAAAGTTCCAGCTTTAGTTTTTTATTTGGTTGCTATATATAAATACAACACCCACTAGAAATTAGTAAAGGGATAGAGAGACAAGAGATTATAGAATTTGAAATTTGAAGTTCGAGATTTGAAGTTCAGAATATCAAATATCAAATAATGAATCTCAAATCTAACAGAGTCTCGTAGCTCAGCTGGTTAGAGCGCTACACTGATAATGTAGAGGTCGGCAGTTCGAGCCTGCCCGAGACTACTAATTAAGTGATTTGAAATTGAAAATTTGAAATTTGAAATTCGTTACGTATGAATATCCAATCTCAAAGTTCAAATCTCAAATCAACCTAGAGGGGGAATTAGCTCAGCTGGCTAGAGCGCCTGCCTTGCACGCAGGAGGTCAAGGGTTCGACTCCCTTATTCTCCACATCGTTACTTAGAAGTAACAAGAATAGAAGATATTTATAAAAAGACAAAGGATTATAGCCGATAGGGGCTAGAGCGTCCCGATTTGGATCGGGAAGGTCAAGGGTTCGACTCCCTTATTCTCCACAGTTTTAGAAGACTGATTTAAAAGTTACGAATGGAGCCAACAACAACATTTGTTCATCAGTCGGAAAGAAAGACAATAAGATCATTGACATTAACGGTAAAGACATCACAAAGAGAAAACCGAGCGTATAAAAGCGCTTGAGTAACCAAAAATAGGAAAGAAATCGTTAAGGGCGTATGGCGGATGCCTAGGCTTTCAGAGGCGACGAAGGACGTGGTAAGCTGCGAAAAGCTGCGGGGATTGGCACACACGAATTGATCCGCAGATGTCCGAATGGGGCAACCCGGCATGTTGAAGACATGTCACCTCGTAAGAGGAGCAAACCCGGAGAACTGAAACATCTAAGTACCCGGAGGAAAAGAAATCGAAGAGATTCCGTAAGTAGTGGCGAGCGAAAGCGGATTAGCCCAAAAGTCTTTATATATTTAGAAGAACGTTCTGGAAAGAACGGCCGAAGACGGTGATAGCCCGGTATTCGAAAGGTATATTTGGATGATAAATGAGTATGGCGGGACACGTGAAATCCTGTCTGAATATGGGGGGACCATCCTCCAAGGCTAAATACTCCTGAAAGACCGATAGTGAACAAGTACTGTGAAGGAAAGGTGAAAAGCACTTCGAATAGAAGGGTGAAATAGAACCTGAAACCGTACGCCTACAAGCGGTCGGAGCAGCATTATGCTGTGACGGCGTGCCTTTTGCATAATGAGCCTACGAGTTAATTTTACTAGCGAGGTTAAGGTATTCAGTACCGGAGCCGTAGCGAAAGCGAGTCTGAATAGGGCGCATAGTTAGTAGGATTAGACGCGAAACCTTGTGATCTACCCATGGGCAGGTTGAAGCTCTGGTAACACAGAGTGGAGGACCGAACCGGTTGACGTTGAAAAGTCTTCGGATGACCTGTGGGTAGGGGTGAAAGGCCAATCAAACTGGGAGATAGCTCGTACTCTCCGAAATGCATTTAGGTGCAGCGTCGATGTTAAGTTTATTAGAGGTAGAGCTACTGATTGGATGCGGGGGTTTCACCGCCTACCAATTCCTGACAAACTCCGAATGCTAATAAATGTTCGTCGGCAGTGAGGGCATGGGTGCTAAGGTCCATGTCCGAGAGGGAAAGAACCCAGACCACCAGCTAAGGTCCCCAAATATATGTTAAGTTGAAGCAACGCGGTTGGACTGCATTGACAGCTAGGATGTTGGCTTGGAAGCAGCCATTCATTTAAAGAGTGCGTAACAGCTCACTAGTCGAGCGGTCCGGCATGGATAATAATCGGGCATAAACATATTACCGAAGCTATGGATTTGTATTTTATATACATCTGGTAGGAGAGCATTCTATTTGCGCCGAAGCAGTACTGTGAGGTATTGTGGAGCGGATAGAAAAGAAAATGTAGGCATAAGTAACGATAAAGGGGGCGAGAAACCCCCTCACCGAAAGACTAAGGTTTCCTCAGCCATGCTAATCAGCTGAGGGTTAGTCGGGACCTAACGCGAACCCGAAAGGGGTAGTGGATGGACACAGGGTTAATATTCCCTGACTTGCTCAAGAATAAAGGGGACGGTTGGATGTAGCTGCTGGAGACTGACGGAATAGTCAAGGCCTAGCCTTCGGGCGAAGCTGCTGTAGTGTAATCCGATCCAAGAAAAGCCGAATTGAAGCAACCCGTACCAAAACCGACACAGGTAGTCGAGGAGAGAATCCTAAGGTGCTCGAGTGAGTCGTGGCTAAGGAACTAGGCAAAATAGTCTCGTAACTTCGGAAGAAGAGACGCCATCAGCAATGGTGGCCGCAGTGAAGAGGCCCAGGCGACTGTTTATCAAAAACACAGGACTCTGCTAAATCGAAAGATGCTGTATAGGGTCTGACACCTGCCCGGTGCTGGAAGGTTAAGGAAGGTGCTTAGAGGTAACTCGAAGGCATTAACTGAAGCCCCAGTAAACGGCGGCCGTAACTATAACGGTCCTAAGGTAGCGAAATTCCTTGTCGGGTAAGTTCCGACCTGCACGAATGGTGTAACGATCTGGGCACTGTCTCAGCCACGAGCTCGGTGAAATTGTAGTATCGGTGAAGATGCCGATTACCCGCAATGGGACGAAAAGACCCTGTGAACCTTTACTATAACTTCGTATTGACTTTGAGTAAGTAATGTGTAGGATAGGTGGGAGGCTTTGAAGCAGGCACGCTAGTGTTTGTGGAGCCGTCGTTGAAATACCACCCTTTACTTACTTGGAGCCTAACTTCTTTCAGAAGGACATTGCGTGGTGGGTAGTTTGACTGGGGTGGTCGCCTCCAAAAGAGTAACGGAGGCTTTCAAAGGTACCCTCAGCACGCTTGGTAACCGTGCGTAGAGTGTAATGGCATAAGGGTGCTTGACTGTGAGACCTACAAGTCGATCAGGTGCGAAAGCAGGACATAGTGATCCGGTGGTTCCGTATGGAAGGGCCATCGCTCATAGGATAAAAGGTACTCCGGGGATAACAGGCTAGTCTCCCCCAAGAGCTCACATCGACGGGGAGGTTCGGCACCTCGATGTCGGCTCGTCACATCCTGGGGCTGGAGAAGGTCCCAAGGGTTGGGCTGTTCGCCCATTAAAGTGGCACGCGAGCTGGGTTCAGAACGTCGTGAGACAGTTCGGTCTCTATCTATTGCGGGCGTTAGATGTTTGAGAGGGCTTGATTCTAGTACGAGAGGACCGAATTGAACAAACCTCTGGTGTATCAGTTGTACCGCCAGGTGCACCGCTGAGTAGCTATGTTTGGAAGAGATAAGCACTGAAAGCATATAAGTGCGAAACTCGCCTCAAGATGAGACATCTTTTAAGGGTCGTGGGAGATGACCACGTTGATAGGCTACAGGTGTAAAGCTGGTAACAGCATAGCCGAGTAGTACTAATTACCCGTAGATTTATAGCCTATGGTTGCTATAATACAAGCCTTTTATACGCATTGAAGGTTTTGTCTTTGTGAAAGTTTTTATCGCTTAAAAACGCAATTGGCATAAAGAAGTCAGCGATTGGTAAAAATCCAAAAGCCAGTCTCAAAAAGCCAAAAGCTATATACAACCTTTAGGGTGGTTTTAGCGGTGGGGCTCACCTGTTCCCATTCCGAACACAGAAGTTAAGCCCACCAGCGCCGATGGTACTGCTAACGCGGGAGAGTAGGCCGCCGCCAGTTTTTATATTATTAGAAAGTCTCATACAGTGATGTGTGAGACTTTTTTTTGTTATATACCCGGCTGTATGAGTAAAGTAAT
>NZ_JBXDSA010000011.1:0-5331 GCF_056844565.1 Chryseobacterium sp. FR054
AAGAATCATTCATCGGTACCCCTGCAAGAGGTTCGGAATAACTTCCTTTCAAAAGCCTGTTCAGGCCATCATATTGGTAGCTGTATCTTCTGAAAACTTCATCTGAGGATGTTTTCCAGTCTACTTCCAAAATATTACCGTTGAATCTTCTTATCTATTGGTACGAGCGAGACGCTCGCACCAGCGGGGGGGGGAATATTATTGAAAAGATTTTGCTGTATTTGTATACTCTAAAGTGAATTTTTTGCCGTTTTTCATTAAATAAATAAATTTATAACTAGATAATTTTTCTTTATTCAATTTTATTTTATTTTGATTGATCATTATTAATGTTTCAATATTGTTTTTTATTATACAAGATCCTGCCAGGCTTATCTGTCTCATAGTATTCAATTTTCTACTATAAATTAAGTTTTTACCATTTATAATTTGGATACTATCATCTTTAAAGCCATCTGTAAAATAGATTATTGCATTATCTGATTTTATTTCAAATTTATCAATGATATAATTTGATCTCCTATGATCTTTATCAACAATTAATCCTGTATCAAATACCGATTTTACTTGTAAACAGTTATAAAATAGTAAAACTAGAAATATAAACAGTAAATATTTTATTATTCTCATTTATTTTGTTTTTGTTGCTGTTCCATTAAATTTGTTATTTGAGTTCTTTGGGCAGGGCTAATTTGAGTCCCTTTTGGGAACTTTTGTAATAAATTTTGAGGGTTTTTTAACGTTTCAGTATCATAGTGATCGAGCCCCAATTCATGACCTGTTTCATGAGCTCCTGTTCTTGCTACATTGGCTCTATTAGATTTATCCCAATCAATGTTTCCATCACTTGTCCATACTATACCCTCTGTTATAGCAACATTAATTTGGCTCCTATTATTTTGAGTATCACCCAATTTATGTGTGAATCCATCAAGAGTTGCAGCTAATCTGTCTTTTTCATTTTTTGGAGTTGTATCAGATCCTTCAGCTTTACTAAAATCATAAGCCATATTATACTCCCATAAAATTGTAGCTTTTTCACTTTGATTAAAACTAATATTAACTTGATTTCCATCAGAACTCTTTCCACTATAAGAAGATATAATTTGAGCTTTACGATCTCTTGTTAATGCAGACATTTGTTCTTTAGAAAGAGCTCCTGCTGAATTATTAACTGGTCTATATGTTAGATGCCAATTGACAGTTTTATTTTCTAAATTTCGACTTGACACCCATTCTAATCCTTCTAACTCTCTACCATCAATAACTCTATTTTCTGCGAATGCATAAGGACTATTATATGTAAATTTTTCTGCAAGTGGGTCAATATTGAAAAACCGTCCTACATCGGGCATATAATTTCTCCATTTAAAGCTATACCATCCAACCTCTTGTAATTCTTGTCCTTGGTACTTGTACTGATAATTCGGATTTCCCCCCAGATTATTATACCCCTCATGCTTCAGGCCAAACGGATAATAATTACTTTCCTCAATTACTTCTGTTCCTGTTCCGTTTTTAGCATAGCTTAGTCTTATATTTCCCAGATGATCTGTATAATTGTAAATATAAAAATTATTCTTTTCTCATTTAGTTAGGAAGCTATTTTTATCAACAATCAGGCTTTCTTTTACAAGAAAGCCTGATTGTTTTTTTACTGGTTCAATACCGTAACGAATTTTGTACTAGAAAATCGTTATTTCAATATTATTTCCTCCCATTTTCCTATATTCTTCATCAGAAAATTGAAATAAAGAATTTGTACATCCCTTAGCAATAATAGTGCTATAAGTAACATTATTGTTACTGAAAAATATTTCTAAGCTCTTCTTGAGTGATTCAGCAATTTTTAAATTATATGAACTAATATTGCTATGGCAATAATTAATCTTTAGTTCAACTTGCATCTGTTGATCTTTTATATTTTTCAAAAAAACTAATAGGTTATCCAGCCTAGAATTGTTTTTAAATAAAAACCGCCCGTCGTTATTTTTAGGAAGGTTTATTATTACTTTATCTCTTGGCCAAAAATATATTTCATTCACATCTGTAGGTATACCGAAAAAAACTTTATTCCTAATATTTTGACAAAAACTATTTACGAAAAACAGTAAAAATATTATGCTTAATATTGACTTCATTTTTTTTCTTTTTTAGGTAAGTTAATAACTCCTGTATTATGAAATGTACTGCTTTTATCTATTAATTTAGGGCTTCTATAATTAACTTTTCCATTCGGTTTTATAGAAAATCCATACGTAACAGTAAAGCTTTTTTCACCATTTATTATCATCGAGTTCTGTGCATCCCAATTCACAGTACCTTCTTTATGAGGTGCTCTGGAAGGAGAGTCTTCAAATTTTGTCATTGAAGGATAATTGAAATATTCACTTTGTTTAGGATCTGGATTGCCAAAACCATTATCAACTCTTTCTTCAGGTTTTAATATAAATTTATCTATACCTTTTTCTGGATCAAAGTTAGGAACATTTGATTTAAATGTCTGAAACCATCCAGCATCTGCATTTTTGTCTGTTGGCTCAAAGTTCATTTTTAAGATTGGTCCAATATTACCACCTTCGGCATTATCATATTGATCATCCCATTCTGTCATATAAATAGTTCCTGAGCCATTTGGCAAAGTATAAGCACTAGAATCATTTTTATCACTTGCATAAGCATAATTAGCTTCTTTTCCTTTGTAATTTGTATTAAATTCTTTCTGACTATTAGTTTCATTATCCCAAAAGACATTCCCATTTTTTTTATCTCTAATCCATCCTGTTGCTTCTCTTCCATCAGGATCAATAAATCTGATTGGGTTATTGTAAGCGTAATTATATGGGCTCCATGTCCTTGATGTTTCTGCCAACGGATCTACCACACCCCATCTTCCAATATCCGGCATATACATCCTTGCTCCGTAATCATACATCCCTGTCTCTTGCAGTTCTTTACCGTTGTACTTATACTTATAATTAAGATTTTCTCCCAGATTATTATACCCTTCATGCTTCAGGCCAAACGGATAATAATTACTTTCCTCAATTACTTCTGTTCCTGTGCCGTTTTTAGCATAACTTAATCTTACATTTCCCAGATGATCTGTATAATTGTAAATATACTTATTTTTTACATAATCAAAATATCCCTCTGAAGTGGGAATAAACTGAAGTGATACTTCTGCCCCTTCCTGATTGTACTGAAATCCGTCAAGATAATCTGTTGTTTTAGTAAAAACCTGACCTGCTTTAGAAGAAAAATAGCTGTACATTTTCTTCAGTTTAGAGCCATCTGCCGTGTATATATAATTAGAAGTTTGTCCAAATATATCAACACCTACTTTTACAGAAGATGGCAGATTTAAGACATTATAAATAATTTTTTCCTCAATCCCCTTATCTGGGTGAAGATTCATATTCCCGTTAGCATCATATCCGAACGTGCCTTCCAGGGCATTGTACCCCGATGAGTTATTAGTGACACCCGTTGGAAGCGTGATTTTATCCAGAATATTGCTCATTCCTCCGTTGCGGTAATTATAAACCAGATCATCGATTTTCTCAGGTGTCGTTCCTGCCTGCGGTTTGGTGAATCTTTTCAGGGTCTTAATATTCCCGTTCAGGTCATACGTCATCTCTTCATTAAAAGAATCATTCATCGGTACCCCTGCAAGAGGTTCGGAATAACTTCCTTTCAAAAGCCTGTTCAGGCCATCATATTGATAGCTGTATCTTCTGAAAACTTCATCTGAGGATGTTTTCCAGTCTACTTCCGAAATATTACCGTTAAATCTTCCCGGGGCAACAGTATTGGAAGGATTCTGATATTTTACCTCATATCCGAAAAGCTTCCCGCCCAGATTCCCCGGATCATTGATTCTGGTCATCCATCCCCTGATATTATACTGGTAATTCACCGTCTGTAAAGGTGATGTTGGACTTGTTCCGCCTACCTTTTTGGTTTCCAGCTGGGAAAGCTCATTGTAGCTGTTCTGTGCCAGGATCTCTTCAGCATTACCGTCTACCTTGTGTTTGTGAACCAGCAGCCTGTTCTGATGGTCGTAAGTGAAAGTTTCTGTGATTACTCTTTCCGTATCGGTGCCCAGTCTTTTGTGGCGTGTTACGGTTTTCTGAACGGTTCCTGCAAAATCCAGCCTGGACTCGCTGTGGGTATAGCCTCCCAGATGATTGATGGAATGCGAACCGATCACCCTTCCTCTGGTATCATAATAAGAATAGCTTTTGGTCCAGTTATCATCTTCGATGTTTTTCACCAGGCTCATGACCGCAAGACCTTTGGTGCTTCTTCCTTCTGAAGAAGGAGTATCGGTTAAAACGGTTTCTCCTTCAATAGCGGATGGGAAAGCGGGATTGAAGCTGTACTGGGGATAAGTATCGTAATAATTCACGCTCAGCACTTTTTCCAGAACATGAAAATAGTTATTGGTATACTGGATCTGCATTCCATCCTTTGTAAAACCTCCGGAATGCCTGTTTTCCACGATCAGGTTAGGGCCGGCCTGGGCCTGCATATTAACCCTGTTCATCCCGAAGATAACAGCCGTATAGGCTACCCGGCCAAAAGAATCGTATTTGGTGAGGATCCACTGTCCTTTCTCCTCCAGGTTGGCATCCTGGGTAAGGACCAGCCGGTCGGCCTTGTCATATACCATATATTCCCAGCCCTTCCCCGGAAGCTTCTTTTCTACCAGGCGGTTCTTTTCATCATAGCGGTACTGGTAGCAGAGGTTGTTCAGGGTCGCTTCATCCGGAGACAAGGCTACGGAAGCCAGCGGAGGGATCACAAAAGCCAGCTGGTCGTACTCGTTATAAACATAGTACGTATCGGCATACTGGGTCCCGGAAACAGCTTTTCTCACCAGGACCGTCTGGCCTTTTCCATTCTTGAATTCTATGGTCTTATTGCCGTCTTCATCCGTTACGGTGTTTTTGTACAGATGTCCGCTGCCATAGCTTTCCCCGGAACTGATCTCAGATTTTGTGGCCCCGTTGACCCAGGTAGTGGTAACGGTATATTTTCTAACTTCTCCGTTTTCAGAAGCATCGTAGCTGAACTTTACCGGTTTTCCATCCCAGGCATTTCCCACCTGCTTCTGTTCCAGAACCCGGTCCAGCGGTGAGTTTTCAAATACTTTCTCGGCATAGATCTTCTCCGGACCGTAAATACCGGGCTGGGAGGCATTCCCCAGGGGATTCTGAACGAAAGCCCCGTTGGAAGTTCCTCCCTGGGGTACAGGAAGATAATCTAATGCCTGCCTTCCAAACGGATCGTAGGTAATGTGGGTCACCACATCCCTGCCCAGTGGGG
>NZ_JBXDSA010000012.1:0-5062 GCF_056844565.1 Chryseobacterium sp. FR054
GAATACTACAATATTTAAAAATATTATTATGAGTAATTTATTTAGTAGTTTCATCTTTATTAGTTTTGGTTAGTTCATCTTTATTAATTCTGGCTTGTGATGCTTCTATAACCTTCTTCATCTTCTCACCAGTCTAAACTATCAACTAATTTATCCTTTGCTAAATTTAATACGGCGATATCTCTTCCCCCTTTTTTTAAAATACAAAATATTACAAAAACGTCCAACTCTTTGAATTTACAGCCCTCATATAATTTATTATCTCCAGTAAAAGATATAAATTTTAGATCATCATTTAAGTTCTGATAATAAAACTCATGATCGTTGATGAAAATTAGGGGTCTGGAATATGTGATTGATGAAAACAAATAAATTGAGGGAACGCTTAATAATAGTTCTTTTGTTTTTTTATTGTAAATTTTATATTGATTATTTTGAAAAAAATAGGAATAATCGGAAATATTTTCTAATTGCACAAATACAGAAGGTCGTTCAACCCTTAACAATAGAACATCATTTATTAGCTTGGAATTTGGACTTTTTAATATTTTGTTAAAATTCACTTTTTTATGAATTTCCTTTTTGTTTAGTATAGCAAATTCTATTAATTTTAAGTTATCCAATAAATCAAAACTATTAGCCTTAATGTGTAAAAAAATATTTTTGTTATCTCTGAATAGGTATTCTGCTTGTTCACTGGGAATCATTTCTAGGAAAATTTCTATGGGATCATTATAGTTATATTTTTTTGATAAATCTTTAACATATTCACTAATAATGATTCCTTTATTAATTTCTTCTCTATAAGAAAAACTAGATATGTGTACAGTTATATTTTCAACTGTATGTTTCACTGTAACATTTTTTCCATATATGTTTATGAAGAAAAAACATACTAATAATATTAAAAATTGCTTTTTCATTTTCTATTATCTAGGTTTTTGAACATAGTCATCTTTTGTTTCTTGCTTTGGAAGTTCAACAGGTGTAAATCTCTGAGTATTTTTATTGTTAGGATTCTTTTTCGTATAAGGATCTTTTGCTACGCTTGTTGAATCAGGCTTCATCGATTTAACATCTGTTCCATTTTTTGTACCAGGTCCGTAAATAAATACATAACCTGAAGAAGTAATAACAACATCACCTTCAAAATTAGGATTTTCTTTGGAGGACTTAATTGATAAGTCAATATCTCCACTGTTACCATAATCAGATGGACTATCTTGTCCTGTACTAAATTTTCCATTTCCTAAATCGACTTCATCTCCAGCACCATGAGTATGACCGTCACCGATTTCCACAGCTCCTTTTGGTGGAGCACCCGCAAGTTTAGGAAATCCCATTCCTGAGTCGGGACCGGATGAATAAGGCTTGGTATAAGAATAATAAACTCCATTTGCACCTTTCATTTTATAAAATCTTGTGGAAATTTCTCCATTCATTCTTATTGACATATTATTATACTGATTTCCAAAGTTCTCAGCGGCTTCTAAGTAAGTTTTATGTATACTCTTGGGTTCTAATCCTTCCAATTCCCTTGCGTCAATTACTCTATTTCCACTGAAAACATAAGGTGCCCATGTTGGATATTCTTCTGCGAGAGGGTCTATGTTAAAGAAACGACCAATATCCGGCATTTAATTTCTCCACTTAAATGAGTAAAAGCCCGTCTCCTGTAATTCTTGACCTTGGTACTTGTACTGATAAGCATTCTGCGTAGTAACCGTATAATTATGCAGCAATCCAAACGGGTAATAATCATTCATTTCTACAATCTCTCCCGGTCTCCAGTCCATATAACAAACATTTCCGGCTGGGGATTCTGTACATTTCATAGGCTGGTATTTTCTGGGCTGAATGATTCCGTCTTTGTTGGCATCCGTATAACTTAGTCTTACATTGCCCGGATGATCTGTGTAATGATAGACATATCTGCCGCTCAGTGCATCGTAATATCCTTCTGAAGTGGGAATAATTCTCAGTTTCATCTCAGCCACTTCATTCGGATCAACAATTACCTTTTTAAGGAATGACTAATTACAATTATTTTCCATAAAAGCCTTTATTTCTTTATCATCATTAATAAACTTATTATTTTCAAAATAAAGAGCAGTTGCATTAACCAGAGACTGACTTCCTTTTGGTAAAATAGATATATCATATATAACTTCTTTAAAATGAGAGTTAAAAAAATTAATGACTTTCAAATCTTTTTCAGATTCATCTATATCATAAACTATTAAAACATTTTTATACATATATAATTTTTGCCTTTTAGGAATATTATCATTATAATTCATTTCTGCCAAAGAAAACAAAAACTTATTATCATTACATTTCTTTAAAAAATTTATTTCAAAAAAAACAAATCTTCCAAAACTAATCCTGTTATCTAAATAATTATTAAAAGACTTATCTATCCTTTGAGCAGAACAACTTATATAACTAAAGTTTAGCAAAGTCGTTAAAAATATTACTATTTTAATCTTTTTTAAATTTCCCTTCATAAGCTTTAATTATTGTGAAACTATTGTATATTACCGTTGTATTATAATTTGGAGAATAAATAAAATGTATAGCCTTAGGCATTCTCTCTGCAGATGCTCTATCTCCCTTAATTGCACTTTTTATTATAGAAAAAGTATAGCCATTTTCTTTTCTCGGGAATTTGGACATCATAAAACCACTTGGGTTTAAGGGACCTGAAAAATCAGTTCCTCCTCCATTTTGAGATAACATAAATCCCGGATGGAGATGTCCACTCAATTTAACATTATCACCACTATAAACAGTATTTGCTGAACTTTCATTGTGAGATGTATAAACTACAGTATTATCTTTGCCACCTATATCTGCTGTTTGAATTCCGAATTCAACGTTAACCTCTCCTGCTTTCATCCAATCAGCAACCTGATTAAAATATTCTAATGCTTTAGCCTCATTTCCTTTGAAATCTATATATTTATCTTTAGCAGCATTATATTGGTATTGATTTTTTTTAATGAAATCTTTTTCTCCAATATCATATCCACCATCATTATTTTCTTTTAATTTTTGGTTTTTTCCTTCTCCTTCAAAATTTTTAGATGTGTAGATAACATCTCTATCAGTTTCTCCTCCCCTTCTATTTAAATATCCCTTTTCATCCATTTCATAAATATCCTCATTTCTTCCATCCGGATCAATAAATCTAATAGGATTATTAAATGCATAACGATAAGGTGACCACGCTCTATTTAATTCCGCCAACGGGTCTACCACACCCCCATCTCCCGATATCCGGCATATAGAACCTTGCCCCGTAATCATACATCCCGGTCTCCTGCAACTCTTTCCCGTTGTACTTATAATTAAAATAACTGTCCAACTGTCATCTGGAGATCCCTTCAATATGGTTCAATCCAAAAGGATAATAATTGTTGACATCCGTTATTTCAATTGCGCCTTCGTTGTTTCTGGCATAGCTTACCCTGGCATTTCCTAGGTGATCTCTGTACTGGTAAATATAGCGGTTTTCCTAAACCTGCACATAAAAACCACTACAGATGCAGTGGTTTTTGTGTTTATTCGCGCAAAGTCAGGATAATTTACAACTTTGGCTACTTGTTTATCTTACTCCGAAGTTTGAAACTTCGGAGAGCAAGTTTTTATTTCCGATTTTTTATTCTATTAATAAAAGGAAAAGTTTCATTGTATTCTACCGAAATAGTATCACCAACTTTATATTGTTCATCATAACTCGGATTAGAATAGTCTTTACCATTTACTGAAAATTTATAATAGTAGTTAAATGCTCCTGTTATAAAGCCTCTCCTTAAAGCATCTTTCTCTTTAATAACTAAGCCAGATGTTGTTTTTGTTGGAAGAACAGACAATAAAGGTCTATATATTAATACATTTCTGTTAAGAAAAATAATAAATAGTAGTATCAAGACTAAAAGTATTCTTTTTTTATTCATTTGTCTTATCTTTTAATTTATCTACATTATTTTTAGATGTTGCGTTTACAGTATTTTCAACGGCTTTATTTGTTGAGTTTTTCACCCCATTACTTAATTGTTTGGATATGCCTTTTATATCAAGTTTTTTCGCAACGCTATTTGATGTCCTAGAGCTAAGTCCTGTTACTTTCTTTACCAAATTTTGAGACTTTGTGTTGCTCAATTGAAATTTCTGTGCAACTCTATCTAATTTTGCAGTCTTAGCTAAACCTCCTGCTTTTTTAGCAATCCCTCCTGCGGCTGCATCTACAAGAGTATTTTTAGCTATGTTACGGACATTTGTTTCAACTTTAGCTCCCTTTGTAGTATTTACTTCTACTGTGTTTTTTGCTATCATCACAGTTGTCTTTATAGCTGCTTTTCTAATTGCACTTCCGCCTTGTGTTAAAGCACCTTCCGCAGCTGATAAAGCTATTGATGAAAGAGAAATATTATCAGTCCATTTATTTTTAACCGTTGGGTCAAGATAGTTAGCTGCGACTTGCATACCATAATCAGTTAGTCCTCCTACAAGCGCACCAACAATACACGTTGGACATCTTCCATCCGGGTCATCAAATTTTATAGGATTGTTATATCCATAAGAATAAGGACTAAGGTTATCGGGATTGAAGATTCCTCCACCATTTCCTAAAGTGTTTTCAATTGCACCAGCTACTTCGTCTTCGTCTTCATCATCTATGTCATTCGGGTCAAAAGTAAAGTCTAAATCTTTTATTAATGGGTCTGACTGCATCCATCTTCCGATGTCTGGCATATATTGACGCCAGCCGTAGTCATACATCCCGGTCTCCTGCAGTTCCTTTCTGTTGTACTTGTACTGATAATTTGGATTTCCCCCCAGATTATTATACCCCTCATGCTTCAGGCCAAACGGATAATAATTACTTTCCTCAATTACTTCTGTTCCTGTGCCGTTTTTAGCATAGCTTAGTCTTACATTTCCCAGATGATCTGTATAATTGTAAATATACTTATTTTTTACATAATCAAAATAACCTTCTGAAGTAGGAACAAACTGAAGCTCCGGAACCGGAGGCGGGCATCCCGTACATGGATTC
>NZ_JBXDSA010000013.1:0-4475 GCF_056844565.1 Chryseobacterium sp. FR054
CTTCCGAACCTGTCTGGGCATCGGTATTCGAAGCATTCACAATACCGTCGGTCAGGTTTTGCGGGATATCCTGTAACCGGGCTCCTTCGATTTTAGCTATGGGCTGAGAAGTGTTGTATCCCCAGATCATAGTTACAGGTATTCCGTCTTTTGTGGTATACTGAAGGAGATTGCCTTTGGCATCATAATTATCAAACGTTACATTTTTTTCTAATTGCTGGCTGGCAAATGAAGTTTGAATTTCTTTTGGTAAGAAGGCAACGTTTCCTGCCCATTGGTTGCTGTATATTATTTTTTTTGTATCAATTAAAATATTATTGTTATAGTTCTCAATCTTCTCAATTTCAGAGATTCTGTTTTGAGATAAAGAAGAATTTCCTGTGTGATAAAAATAATTGGTTTTAAGGATCTGCCCATCTTCTGTATTAATGGTTTGAGACGCTATTTTTTTGTTTAACGGATTATAGGTAAAGGTTTCATTTCTTTCAGTTACCTTCTGAGTTCCGTTTTCATAAAAGAAACTCCTGGATTGTCTTGTATTCAGTTTTGCCCATCCGAAAGCCTCACTCACTTGCTGATTGGAAGTAAAAGAAACAGGATAACCGGGGAATGATGTTTTATTTTTAGAATTGCATGTTACTAAACAGGCAGGAAATGTAAGGGAGTTTTGGTTAAGATCAACGAGGTAGTCATTATAAGTATTCCAGATATTTCCTTTGTAATCAGAGCCTTGCCAGAATTTATGTCCTGATACTTCCACATAATCATCAAATGTATAGGTATTGCTGGTTTCTGTTATTTTTTTCTGACTGTTATCAAATACTTTTTCATTTAATAATAATCCTCTTTTATAATCAATATTCTTTGAAGGAGTGTAAGGTTCTCCTACATTATAATCATCTTCCGGATAATCAACAGGAGATGTATAGGTGTATTCTTTATGTCCTTTTCCGGTTTCATATACTTTTACATTTTTATAACCGATAGATCCACCCTGTGTATTCAGTATGGGCATTTCACTAAAATCTTTCACCTCATTATAGAGCGCTCCTTCCCGTGTTGTTATATAAGCGCTTGCGGTAATACAGTTGGTATCAAGACTTACTGTACCTGAAGTTTTGAAAATAGGAGCAGGATGAACCAGAGAGCCGCTACTTTTGGCAGGGTCTGTAAATTCATTGTATTCAAAATGAATAGTCTTTGATGGGATTATGGCCGGATTGGGCTGATTAAAATCAAAATTACTGATATCCGTACCCGCTTCATAATATCTGATTTCTTTAATCCTGATCCCACCTCCATACAGGTATTTGTTTTCAGGAGTTTTTTTCTTAAAAAAATCAATAACCACACCGTCAGAATCATGGTAATTAAGATCGAATGCTGTTCTTTGAATTCTATATCCTTTATTAGGGTCCAGATTCATTTTTATACAGCATAAAGGTTCGGAAGCGTGGCATATTAGTGAAGTTGTTCCAGGCAGCTGGACACCATTTTGAAAGGACTGCAGCATCATATGAACCTGGCCTGGCTGGTCTGCGGGAATAACTATTGAAGGTCTGAATATAGCAATGGTATCTACAATCGATGGCAACAGCTGGGCCCCGTTATTAGTGAAAATGTAGGATAATGTATTGGTTTTTATTAAATTTTCGTGATTAGAACTAAAATCGGTAATCGCCTGGTCTCCGATATAAGTATAGGTATTACTTTCAAAATTAAATAATGCCGATCCGCCGGTAGGATATTTTATTCCCTGTAAAACATCCGTTGTGGCAGCGGAATATGGATTTATAGATTCACTGTGTTTATACTCACAGTTGTTATCGTTATCAACAACGGCTAAATATCCCCAATTATCCTTTTCATAATTACCACCTGGATTCGTTTTTTTATAAGCCAGTTCATATCTGTCTATAAAATTTCCATTCTTACTGGTCTCTACCTTTTTTAATATCATTCTTGTATTGATATTCTGGCTTCCTGTATAATCTTGAGTAAATGAAAACTTTTTGACCTCATGACCAGCAGGATCCAATAGTGTAATATCTGTTAATCGTGGTGCCTGATCCCTGATATTAATATTAGTATCATTCCTTCCCGGGGTATAACTGAAAAGAATTTTGGCAACATCCGTTACGGTTATTGTTTTAATTTTTCTTACCTGTACTATATTGGTTTGGTTAGTCACCATTTCTTTCGGTAATTCTCCCATACAGCTTGCATCACGCTCTAAAACGTATTTCTCATAATATCGCTTCATATAGGTAGATTTGCTATATCCTTCCTTATAATTGGTGTAATAATCAAAATTTATGAGCAATATTCCGTTATTATCATAGACTTTACTCAGTTGAAATGCACTGATATAATCAGCTTGTTCATTAAATCCTTCATTTACACTGTTAAAGTGCGTGGTCCGGGTTGCTGTAATTCCATTAGATATTTCTTTAACATCAAACTCATATCTATATCCTTTTTCATCATATATGGTAAACCCTGAAGGCGTATAAGGATTACCGTTTACACTCGTATAACGGTTGATAATTTTCAGCCGGTAATCTGAAAGAGGGACTACCTGCAATATTCCCATGCTATTTTTTTTAATATAGAACCTTCCGGTTTGGCCCATAAAATTAAACTGCCATAGATCATGCTGCGTATCGAATTTTCCCCGTTTAACAGTGTCCCAGTAATAACGGTTTGCTTCGTTAGGCTGGTTCATTGCAAATTCAGAAAGATTGGATATTTTATCATAATAATAGTTGTGATGATTGCTTACATTGGTATTAAAATAAATTCCAACATTTCCACTCTTGGTTGGACCATCCGTTCTGAATACCTCATCTGCAAGGCCTCTTATTGTTCTTGAAATAGTTCCTCCGGCAAATAAATTCCATCCCAAACCGACATCGCTGGCAATCTCACTGACGGCAATGCTGGAGGGATGATATTTTAATGAGAGATCCAGATTGAAATCTTTAGATGAAGTAGGAATATTAATAAGTGGAATAGAAATATCAGGAATTCCCGTATAATTGTTGACAGGAACTTCCTCAAACTTCATTAATGAACTTACGGTTGGGGAAGGAGGAATTACCTGAGGAAATCCCATATCTATTTTAGGGGCTTGTAATTGCCCAGACAATATGTTCATCATACAAAGTGTTTGGACAAGTAATAATTTCTTTTTCATGTTTATTTCTTAATCAGTTTTGCATTTGCAGTTTTATTCGTATCGGTTTTGATCACCACCAGATAAGCCCCCTGAACCAAAGGCTGGGTATTGATCTTGGTCACCTTATTTTTTGTATTCACACTCTGAAGCTGCCTTCCGCCCATATCATACACCACAATATCCGCTTCCCTGAAATCCATACCTATTTCTACATAGGCATAATCGGTGACAGGGTTCGGGTAAATTTTGATGTCCTGCTTCTGGATCAGCTTATCGATCTGGCTGTCTCCCAGCTTCACGATTTTCCAGTTCTCTTTCCCTAGTTCTTCAGCGCTGGTCCCGGCTAGGATGATCGAGCCATCTCTGTTCAGCTTAATATCCGAAAGCCTTTCTTCTTTCTTCCTGTTTTCTCCCGCAACATGCTTTCTCCACTGTTCATTGCCGTCCTGGTCCAGATACAGCATCCAAAACGTTTCATCATCTTTTTCTATCCGTCCTTCGGCCTGAGTATAACCACCCAGTAAAATGCCTTTAGAAGTTTTATCATCCGCTGAATGGATCACACTCATCCCCATCAGGATATCACGGTTCCCGAAATTGCAGGATTTCTGCCACTGTTCTTCCCCTATTTCGTTTAAAGCAATAAGCCACAGATCGGTTCCTTCTTCTATGCCCGTGGTTTTGTTGCCTGATCTTTCGGACCGGGATTCTCCACCGATAAGGTAACCTGTGGAGGTTAAAGCCAGTGTTCTCAGATGGTCATCACCTTTTCCTCCGTAGTTCTTTTCCCATTCCACTTTACCGTTTTTATCCAGCTTTACGATCCAGTAATCGCCTTCACCGGAATTTTCGGTCTGCTTTGAAACAGCTGATAATGAATTATCTATAACTGAAATTCCCGTTGAAACTCCATTACTCATTCCCGATTGCTGATTACTCATGTTAGTTTTATCACTTCTAGAATATATCCCTAGTAATACACCGCCATCACGCGTGGGAATCATTTTCTCTACTTCATCCAGACCTTTGCCGCCTAAAATCAACTGCGAAAGTTCTTTTCCGTTTTTATCCAGCCGGATGATCCAGGCATCTTTGGAACCATAGCCTTTGGAAAAGTTCTGTACATTCCCCGCGACAAAGAATCCCAGGTCGGTGGTCTGAACGACTGCCCTGGCTTCTTCATCGGAAGCACTTCCCAATGTTTTCTGCCATAATTCATCTCCGAATTCATTCAGCCTTACCAGCCAGATATCCGATCCTCCTCTGGAATCGTCTTTTTTATCCAGTCCTTTTCCTG
>NZ_JBXDSA010000014.1:0-4344 GCF_056844565.1 Chryseobacterium sp. FR054
TCAGGTTTTGCGGGATATCCTGTAACCGGGCTCCTTCGATTTTAGCTATGGGCTGAGAAGTGTTGTATCCCCAGATGATAGTTACAGGTATTCCGTCTTTTGTGGTATACTGAAGAAGATTGCCTTTGGCATCATACCGGTCATAGGTCACTTCCGTAGAAACGGTATTTAACAGTCCTGTTGAACTGATCTTATAAGGAAGAGCCAATCCTGAAGTTTTTGCATCTGCTTCCGACTGGTTTACCGGATATAAGCTCTCTTTTTTGGACAGGGTTTTGCTGTTCTTTATGACCTCTGTTTCTAACGGGATCCCGATCATATTTTTACCGATCAGGAACGGGTTGTTTTTCTCAGCAGCAAAAGAAACCATGGATTGATCTGTTGTGCCGTCCGGAGAAGCCGTCACTTCACGGATACGGTTGAGATGCTGATAATCCGGACTGTAATGATAATCTGTAACGGTAGTGAAGAATTTACCGTTGAGCTTTTCGTCCGTCGTTTTTTTCATCAGCCTGACCCATGTGGAAGGAACGACATATCTGTATGCCCCGTAATTGTAATAGGGAGCCCCGTAGGTCGTCGAATTCTGAATAAACATCGCTCCCGGTTTATGCTTAAACGAAATCCTGCCGTAAGCACTTCCTGACAATACATAATCCTCGTCCAGTTCCGGTATTGGGCTTAGCCTGTTGTAGTGGTTATCATAGGCATATTCATACTTTACAGTTTTAATACTGTCGTTGGCGTCATTAAAATAAGTTTCCTTTAAAACGGAGCCATTTTTACTGGAGAGAAAACGGGGAGCCACCAGTTCGCCCAATGTTTCATAATTCGTCACCTGATTAAAGCTGGAATCATAGTCTACATAGAATTTCTTCACAATGGAATAGGCTGAGCTATTTTCTACGGAATGGATCTTTTTGGTAACGTATTGATATCCTACACTTCCTTTTCCGACAATATTTAAGTTCAGTCCGTTGTTGTCGTTGGTTAACATATAATTTTCGCATGATTCATTATAGGCTGGCGTAGGAGGTGAGCCCTCAGCAGTATTATTCATCTTGGGCTTATAGCTTACCATCAGCGAGGTGGTGAGGGGTGAAAATGATACCCCGCTTGATCTGTCGGTATTGGGTTTTTTGTAATCGAAAGACACATCATATTTTAATACCTGGTTATCCGTTATCTTATACCGGGACGTCCGTAAGCCGCCTGAAAAAGCATTCTTGATCATTGAATACCGGGGTATCCTGCTTACCAGTACAAGTTCATAATGATGGTTGGGGGCATCGTTATAATGATGTGTTTTGCTGATCTTCAGTTTGTAATTTCCGCCGGCAAGTGAAAAATCAGCAACTGATTCTACCGCGGATGAAGTGGTATAGATCAGCTGGTTGTTACTGTCATAAAGCTGCATGATATAATGCATATAGTTTTCACCCTGGATAACCTGGTCGGGATTGGAAGGAATGGTCTGGCTGCTTCCAAACACCAGGGTATGTTTTCCCGGGGTCACATTATCGATATTGACTTCTTCGGTTCCAAACAAACCTGGAGCCGTTATATTATCCCCGGAGAAAGTTCTTGTGTTAATGGAATCAGCTATCCGGACTGTACCGCCTACATAATAGTCATTCAGTCCGTATTCAATGGAATGCATACCGCCGGTAGGATATTTTAAGGATTTAAGAGACAGAAATTCAGTGTAGTGTAATTTTGATTGTCTGTTCGTTGAACCATATGTTTTTCCGTCATAATTAATTAGGGTAATATCATTATCGGTCGGAGATTCACCATTATAAAATCCCCAGTAGTCTTTAGAGGCTAACCTGCTGGGTAATTCTTCATCTGCGGCAGGCGTATAATAATCAATTTCATATTTACCCGTGGTATTATCGATTACATTATCCAGCCGCAGCCTGTTCTCCGTATTCTTCTGCTCCGTGGTCAGGGCAGCCCCTGAAGTTGCTGCCAAAGTGGAAAAATAGGAGTAGTTAAGCCTGATGTTTTTTATTAAATTATTGTGGCTGTAAACATTGATTTCTTTTAAGAATCTCTGGTCGGGAATGTCATTTCTCGGCTCAGTGGTTTTATTGTTGTAGACCAGTTCAATTTTTCCTTCGGGAAAGGTAATTGTTTTTAGCAGGTTATCCTTTACCGAGTTGGTAATCTTATCCGCCCAGGTGCCTGAACCGGAGGTATAGCAGGAAGAGCCCACAGAATTGGGTTCCTGCCTTATTTCAGTTGTTATATCTCTGCTGTAACGGATGTTGTGCAGGTAGTTGTAGCTATTGGTTTCATAGGAAAAGCTGATTTCATCGTTATTGGGTGTTTTAATCGTACTGATGTTCCAGTTTAACGAGGAATACATCTGTCCCACGGCGATAGTGGGACTATTGGACAGGTCTGCATAGGAAATATTGGGGCTGCCGAATGTATAAATGACTCCGTTGGTATCGGTAATGGAGGGAGTAAGATTTTTTAACCCGTTTAAAGAAGTGAAAGCGGTATTTAAAAAATTCTGATCGACTTTTATATCCGATGGAGGGAATTTAATGATCTGTTTATGATAGATTGAAAATTTTCCTGAATGATTAGGGGTCTGGTATTCAAAAATATCAGGCTGGGAGTCTTCCGGGAAAAGTGAAACACTTGCATAATAGGCAAATTTATTCATTGGGGTATCCACAATATTCAGCCACCCAAGATCTGTTACTCCCGGAACCCATAAATTGGTATCTTCTTTCCCGTATTTCTGATAGCTGAGGCTGATTCCCCCCAGGTCTAACAGCCATCCCAATCCGTATTTTCCGGATACTTCATCCACCTGTATGCCGCTGGCATGATATTTCAGGCTCAGGGGGAGGGTATAACCGTTGATGTTAATTTCATACAGGGGAATTGAAAAGCCTGCGGTGCCTGTATAATCACCTTCAGGAGTATTGACAAATTTGGATAATGTGTTAGCTTCGGGTGCCTTGATCCGTTTAACCACATCTTCCTGCCCGGAGACAGAGCACATGGATAACAGGCTAAGCACAAATATAATCTTCTTCATGGAATTGGTTTTTTATTTCTTGATCAGTTTTGCATTTGCAGTTTTATTCGTATCGGTTTTGATCACCACCAGGTAAGCCCCCTGAACCAAAGGCTGGGTGTTGATCTTAGTCACCTTATTTTTTGTCTTCACACTCTGAAGCTGTCTTCCGCCCATATCATACACCACAATATCCGCTTCCCTGAAATCCATACCTATTTCTACATAGGCATAATCGGTAACAGGGTTCGGATAAATTTTGATGTCCTGCTTCTGGATCAGCTTATCGATCTGACTGTCTCCCAGCTTCACGATCTTCCAGTTCTCTTTCCCGAGTTCTTCGGCACTGGTTCCGGCAAGGATAATGGAGCCGTCCCTGTTCAGCTTAATATCTGAAAGCCTTTCTTCTTTCTTCCTGTTTTCTCCCGCAACATGCTTTCTCCACTGCTCATTGCCATTCTGATCCAGGTACAGCATCCAGAAGGTTTCATCATCTTTTTCTATTCTTCCTTCGGCCTGAGTGTAACCGCCCAGTAAAATGCCTTTGGAGGTTTTATCATCCGCGGAATGGATCACACTCATCCCCATCAGGATATCACGGTTCCCGAAATTGTAGGATTTCTGCCACTGTTCTTCTCCTCTTTCGTTTAAAGCAACGAGCCACAGATCGGTTCCTTCTTCTATTCCCGTGGTTTTGTTGCCTGATCTTTCGGACCGGGATTCTCCACCGATAAGGTAGCCAGTAGAAGTTAAAGCCAGTGTTCTCAGATGGTCATCACCTTTTCCTCCGTAGTTCTTTTCCCATTCCACTTTGCCGTTTTTATCCAGCTTTACGATCCAGTAATCGCCTTCACCGAAATTTTCGGTCTGCTTTGAAACAGCTGATAATGAATTACCGGTAACCGAAATTCCCGTTGAAACTCCATTACTCATTCCCGATTGCTGATTACCCATGTTAGTTTTATGACTTCTGGAATACATCCCTAGCAATACGCCGCCATCCTTCGTAGGAATCATTTTCTCTACTTCATCCAGGCCTTTGCCGCCTAAAATCAACTGCGAAAGTTCATTCCCGTTTTTATCCAGTCTGATGATCCAGGCATCTTTGGAGCCATAGCCTTTGGAGGAATTCTGTACATTTCCGGCGACAAAGAATCCCAGGTCGGTGGTCTGAACGACCGCTCTGGCTTCTTCATCGGAAGCACTTCCCAATGTTTTCTGCCATAATTCATCTCCGAATTCATTCAGCCTTACCAGCCAGATATCCGATCCTCCTCTGGAATCGTCTTTTTTATCCAGTCCTTTTC
>NZ_JBXDSA010000015.1:0-2709 GCF_056844565.1 Chryseobacterium sp. FR054
TACAATTATACAGATCATCTGGGAAATGTAAGATTAAGCTATGCTAAAAACGGAACAGGAACAGAAGTAATTGAGGAAAGTAATTATTATCCGTTTGGCCTGAAGCATGAGGGGTATAATAATCTGGGGGGAAATCCGAATTATCAGTACAAGTACAATGGGAAGGAATTACAGGAGACAGGGATGTATGATTACGGAGCAAGGATGTATATGCCGGATTTGGGGAGATGGGGTGTGGTAGATCCGCTGGCAGAGAAAAACAGAAGGTTTACACCTTATAATTATGCTATAAATAATCCAATTAGATTTATAGATCCGGATGGAAGATCAGAGTCAGATTGGTTTAAAAATTCTTTAGGTCAAATGGAGTTTAGAGATGATATAAAAAGCCAGAAGAATTTAAATGATAAAGGAATAAAAGGAAGCTATGTTGGTGAGACAGCTCAACAAGGAAATTTAAATTATGCTGCGAACGGAGTGATTTATGACGAATCTGCTGGAGGGAAACCAATTGCTGATGGAAGGGTTTATGATGTTGGAGAAGTTAAAATAACTCCTAAAGGTGTTATCGCTGAAAGAAATCTTCAGGCTGCAAGAACAAGGCTTGGAGCCGCTGAGTCTGCTATGTTTGGAAAATATGCTTTAGGGATTACTTTTGGAGGTTCTTTTGCTCAGAGTTCAGGAAGTTTAACCTTAGCTTATAATTTAGGTACTGGCCAAGCAAATTTGTTTGGAACTTACGGGGAGCAAGATTTGCCAAGTATAGGAATAGGGTTCCAATTTAACATGATGAATGCTTACGGAAATAATCCTGACGGATCTAAATATACAGATGTTTTTGGTGGTGCGGAAGGAGAATCTACAGCTTATTCAGGATCTTATGAAATAGGCGGAGAGTATAGTAAAAGTTCATCAAATGGAAAGTTTTCTCCTTATGGCACAGAAACAAGGAGTCTTAATTTAGAATTAGGGTATGGTGTAGGAAAATCTAAAACAAATACTATGAGTATAAGTAATTGGATGAAAGCTAATCCGCAATACTTTAGAATTGGGAAATCTCCGAATTTAAATTAAATGTACAAATGAGATTATTTATATTTATTAGTTTTCTTCTTTTATTTTCTTGTGGAAAAGTGAATTGTAACGAATATACTAAAATGCTTTCTAAAGAAGAATGTATAATAGTCGTTGAAACACCTCCTACATCTTCTGTTTATTTTGAAGTAAAAGGTTATGATCCATTTACACAAAAGCCTAAGGTTTGTAAAACGACTAATCGATGGTGGAATTTATATTGGAATGAAGTAGAAGCTGGCGATACAATAGTAAAAAATAAAGGAGAGCTAAGTTTTAATATTCATAAACAAGATACTATTATTACTCATTCTTGGAAATGCTATGAATAATAAAAAAATAAAGCGGAATTTTTTTCGCTTTATTTTTTTTGTAACATATCGAAGTTTATTTTGTACTTCTCTATTTTAATAGTACCATTAATTTTTTGCATAACAAATGCTTCCTGAGTATTAGTAATAGATCTATTTACTTCATAGACTAGTAAATAATCAGATTTTGAATTTGTTCCTTTAATAATATGTGTTTCCCAATTGGTAAGGCTATCATTTTGAATTTGTCCATTTTCACTTTCTATTTTATCAAGTACTAAATTAAATTTTTCTTTGCTTGTTGTTTCTTGATTAAATAATTTAAATGCTTCCTCTCTGTTATTTTGTTTTATTAAAGAATAGAATTTGTTAGTTATCTTTTGAGCTTCCTGTCTATCGGATTCTCTGTTTTCATAAATTTTATCATAACTACAACCAATAAAAAGAAAAGAAATCAGTATTAGAATATATTTTTTCATAGTAATATTTTCAAATTTTTTTGGCTTATTTTGTTAGAGTTTATTTATCTAAAAGCCTGCTTAGTTTTAAAATTTTGGATATAGGTATCAATAACATTAAATAGGATACTTCTGGTATCAGGATCCATTTTTTGAATATCGTTAATACGCTCTAAGATCTTTTTATCAAATGCAGCGTTTTTTCCTTCCCCGATTAAAAAATATACAGTTACTTCAAAAGCTTTTACCATTTTAGTTGCTATCTCAATGGAAGGTAAATTTTTATTACGTTCATATTTTCCTATAATCTCCCGGGAAGTATCTATCTTTTGTGCAAGATCTCCTTGCGACCAATTTTTCTGTTTTCTGAGCGTACTTATTTTATTTCCGATATTTAATGTATTACCCACTTCTATCCTCTATTACAGCGTAAACACAAATATAAGAGAACTTTAGTACATAAAAAAGTAAATAATTACTTGTTTAGGTTTAGCTCTTGTCCGATACTTACCTATATCTCTTTTGTTTGATTTTCCGGCCTTATAGGAACTAAATGAGCTCGGAAAAGACTTTTTAACTCCTGTACTGCTTCATTCATATCAACGTTTGAAAAAAGTATTCTCAGAATTCTATCTTTCAAAAAAACATATGATAATGAAGCATTTACTTTATACTGATATTTTTGAGTCTTTTTTTTTCACCCTAACAGGAATATCAAAACCCTGAAAAGAAAAGCTTCCCCGTTAATGGGCACTACCTCTACCCTGGTAGACGACCTGGATTATAATTATACCGGAAACCGCCTTGACCGGATAACAGAACATTCCCTGAATGATACTGGCTATGAAGGCGGGAATAATACCATC
>NZ_JBXDSA010000016.1:0-2132 GCF_056844565.1 Chryseobacterium sp. FR054
TGTTTCCCGGAACCGGAACCCCGGAATGGAAACTGGATTTTGTACCGACCTCAGAAGGTTTTTACAGTTTCGAGGAAAACCGCTATATTTACCAGTACAGAGATCACCTGGGCAATGCCAGGGTGAGCTATGCCAGAAACAGCGAAGGCGCAATTGAAATAACGGATGTCAACAATTATTATCCTTTTGGATTGAACCATATTGAAGGGATCTCCAGAGGACAGTTGGGCAGTTATTTTAATTACAAGTACAATGGCAAGGAGCTGCAAGAGACCGGAATGTATGATTACGGGGCAAGGTTCTATATGCCGGATATCGGGAGATGGGGTGTGGTAGATCCGTTGGCGGAATTAAATAGAGCGTGGTCACCTTATCGTTATGCATTTAATAATCCTATTAGATTTATTGATCCGGATGGAAGAAATGAGGATATTTATGAGTTAGATGAAAACGGAAATTTAACATGGAGAGATGAATCTGATAGAGATGTAATTTATGCTTCCAAGAATTTTGATAGCAATGGAAAACTTAAAACTGAAAATGATGGTGGTGTAGATGTTGGAGAAAAGGGATATATCAATAAAAATAAACAAGAAATTACATTGAAAAAACCAATAAAAGATTCTGAAGGAAATGTATCAAATAAAATGACTACATTAAGCTTTTATAATAATACAGCAAAAGCGAAAGAAGTTGTAGAGTATATGTATAATAATACAAGAGTGGAATCTTCTAATGCATCCTATTTTTCCCAAACAGATAATATTTTCTCTGTTGTTTCGACTTTTCATATGCCAACAATATCACCATTTAATCCCAAAATTTTTGATAAAGGAATGTCTAATTTTTCAATAAATGGAGATTATCTTTTTCCAAGCAAATTATACGCACATGATCATAATCATCCTGCCGATGGCTTGGTTTGGAATCCGGCAAGTGGATTTGAGAGCTATTCAGGAGGATTTAGACAAAGTTATGATGTCCGTTGTCTTAATGGTGGCTGTGATATTAATAGAGCAAGAGAAAATCCTGATGTAAAATTAAGAGTCTATATTAACTTATTAAAAAGATATATGAATTATGATAGTCAAAAAACAAATTTTGAATAAAATATTTTCAGTATTATTTTTTACATTGTTGATTTGCAGCTGTTCGGCTCAGAAAATTAATGTAAATCATATTGTTGATACTTATATTGATTATTACTCGTCAAGAAATAAAATCTTTAATCCTAAAGAAACATATTTATTAATGGGAGTATTTTCCGAAAATGAAAATCCACAAAATAAAGTTCTTAGTATTTCACATAATTGTTTTGAATGTCAAGGTAATGTGACTGATAAAGATGAAGTTATTCAATATAAAGGATATAAAGTGGTAGTTATTTCGGATGAAAAAGAGAATAAATATTTTTTACTTAAACATTTTAAAAATACTATACTATCCAAAACATTTTCAGTACAGCCATTTAATAAGAATATGATCTCAGATTCCCCTGTTCCATTAAATGTCAGGTTTGATAATAAAGGGAAAATTTATTTTTTTTGTATGGGAGGTAAAACAGAGGAAATAAGGCAACTATTAGGTTTTACTGATACAATAGAAGATTGCCGGAAATAATACGATTTCCACTCCACGATTATTAAAGCAAAGAGACTGCCTGTCGTTATGCATTCTATGACACGAAGCAAATAAAAATTGTTAAAATTTAAGATGTAAATTTATAAGCATTAATATAAGGAGGACACTATCCTAGGAAGTGTGTAAGTTAAAAAGTCAGGGCTTGGATTTTATAATCTGAGCCTTTTTTCAAAAATAAGGATAAATTAAAATTATTAAATTTAGTTTGTTAAACTTTATGAAAAAAGCAAATTTTCAGAATATCAAACTATAAAAATCCCCCTTGCTCCCCGAAGTTTCAAACTTCGGAGTAAGATAAATAAGTAACCAAAGTTGTAAGTTATCCTGACTTTGCCTGCTGCTACACTTGGGGCTATCAATTCAGAAATCCTGTTGGTTGGGTTATATTAGTAGCTTTGTTAGGAAAGGTTATTTACGATCAGGCTACAAAACCTCCTTTACAGTGGCATACGACAATTGCAGACCCTGGTGCAGGGTATGGACATTTAAAA
>NZ_JBXDSA010000017.1:0-1261 GCF_056844565.1 Chryseobacterium sp. FR054
ATGAAGGAGGGACATGCCTGACCTGCCGTACAGAGTCTGCTTATGAAGAACAGGCCTATAAAACAATGGTGTTTCCCGGAACCGGAACCCCGGAATGGAAACTGGATTTTGTACCGACCTCAGAAGGATTTTACAGTTTTGAAGAAAATCGCTATATTTACCAGTACAGAGATCACCTGGGCAATGCCAGGGTGAGTTATGCCAGAAACAGCGAAGGCGCAATTGAAATAACAGATGTCAACAATTATTATCCTTTTGGATTGAACCATATTGAAGGGATCTCAAGAGGACAGTTGGGCAGTTATTTTAATTATAAGTATCAAGGACAAGAGTTGCAGGAAACTGGTTTTTACTCATTTAAGTGGAGAAACTATATGCCCGATGTTGGTAGATTTTTCAATATTGATCCTTTAACAGAGCAGTATCATACTTGGACTCCTTATGCATTTAGTGGAAACAGAGTTATTGATGCAGTGGAACTGGAAGGACTAGAGCCTGTAATATTTAATAATACTAAAGATAAGATGACTGTTGATTATCATGTAAATGTGACTCCTAAGAGCGGTACTACACCACAGCAAGTTAAAGAACATTTGAATGCAGTCTCGAAAATATTATCTCAAAACTCTGGTCTACAAATCAATATGATTAATAACCCTAAAGCTACTTTCGGTCTTGATATGACAAAACCGTATCAGTCAAAGAAAGTAACAATTGATAAAAATGGTAATGTAGAAATAGAAAAAGTTCTTGGTGAAGCGAGAGTAGGTGATCCTGTAACTCAAACCGTTACTTCAGATGGAACTGTAAAAGTAACAGCTCATGAAATAGCACATGGATTAGGTCTTGAGCATATATGGGAAGATCCAAGCGTATCTAATACTCCTGAAAACAGAAATAATTTACAGAATTCTGATGGTAATTCAGAAAAATCTATGAAAAATAATTCAGGAACAGATCTTTTACCTCAGCAGGTAGAGAAGATGAAGAAGGTTATAGAAGCATCACAAACTAGAATTAATAAAGATGAACTAACCAAAACTAATAAAGATGAAACTACTAAATAAATTACTCATAATAATATTTTTAAATATTGTAGTATTCTCTGCTTATAACTGTAAAAGTGTTACGGCTGAATTTTATTATAATGACAGAATCGAAAAAACAAATTATGAAAAGGATGCAGAAAAGATGTATTTTGAAGAGGTTCCTAAAGAATATCAAAAAACAGATAAAGATATTTTAATCATATTTAGCGGCG
>NZ_JBXDSA010000018.1:0-1214 GCF_056844565.1 Chryseobacterium sp. FR054
CTTTCATACTTCACTACTTTCTGTCGTTTCGTTCCGTATTTGCGAGTGCAAAAGTAATAACTTATTTCGTAATGACCAAATGTTTTGAAGAAAATTTTAAAGTTTTTTTTTCGTAACCTTAAATCCTCCCAAACCTCAATCTTTAACTCCTGCACTTCCCGGTAAACCGGACTGCAAAGGTAAGCTTTTTTAACAAATCTCACAAACTTTATTTTCTAAAAGTTTTTAAGAGATGTCTTTGCTTAATTATAGTGTATTATTAAATGTCTTCTGCGCTTACTGAGCAACTCTCGTTTTCAGTGGGGCAAAGATAACAACTTATTATAACGCAAAACAAGTTGAGTTAACATAAAATTTACACTAATGATACATTGTGGATAACTATGGCATGTAATGCTCTTATTTTATGCACTTTACAGAATATCCGGAGTTATCCACAATGAAAGGGTTGATCATCAGCTCAGGAAATGAACGGTTGATAAAGGGCCGGGGGGATGAAAATACACTGAGGATATGCCTGGGGTTTGATGGAAAATAAGATAGGAATGGATGGCGGGATCGGGAAAACTATTGCTGGATTTTTATTAAGCGCAAAGCCAGACAAAGATCAATAACAGCGTGTGTGGTTTTAAGGTAAACAAAGACGTAAACTTTAGCAGGGTAAGACAAGGGGGTGTTTTTCGGGATCTGTCTATGCGGAAGATTTTTAATGCGGGGGTTTTACGGAGGCCGGATGAAGGGAGGAATATTTTTAAATGGGTTAAAGCACGTTCTCTATTGAATAAGGCAGTGTGAATATTCAATATTGTTTGATCATCCTTATTCAGTTTCTGTAATCAATAAGTATGTCTTAAGGTTTTTTATTATTGGGTAGGAACCTGTGGGGAATTTATTTCACAGTAAGTAAACAGATAGATAAAAATGTCAGGAAAATTATGGCTGGATTTTTATTAAGCGTAAAGCCAGACAAGATGAATAACAGTGTGTCGTTTTAAGGTAAACAAAGACATAAACTTTAGCAGGGTAAGACAAGGGGGGTCGGAATCAGTCTATGCGGAAGATTTTTAATGAAGGAGTTTTACGGAGACCGGATGAAGGGAGGAATATTTTTTAAATGGGTTAAAGCACGTTCTCTATTGAATAAAGGAGGGAGAATATTCAATATTGTTTGATCGTCCTTATTCAGTTTCTGTAATCAATAAGTCTGTCTTAAG
>NZ_JBXDSA010000019.1:0-1156 GCF_056844565.1 Chryseobacterium sp. FR054
TGATCCCTCCGCTGGCTTCCGTAGCCTTGTCTCCGGATGAAGCGACCCTGAACAACCTCTGCTACCAGTACCGCTATGATGAAAAGAACCGCCTGGTAGAAAAGAAGCTTCCGGGGAAAGGCTGGGACTATATGGTATATGACAAGGCCGACCGGTTGGTCCTTACCCAGGATGCCAACCTGGAGGAGAAAGGACAGTGGATCCTCACCAAATACGATTCTTTTGGCCGGGTAGCCTATACGGCTGTTATCTTTGGGATGAACAGGGTTAATATGCAGGCCCAGGCCGGCCCTAACCTGATCGTGGAAAACAGGCATTCCGGAGGTTTTACAAAGGATGGAATGCAGATCCAGTATACCAATAACTATTTTCATGTTCTTGAAAAAGTGCTGAGCGTGAATTATTACGACACCTATCCCCAGTACAGCTTCAATCCCGCTTTCCCATCCGCTATTGAAGGAGAAACCGTTTTAACCGATACTCCTTCTTCAGAAGGACAAAGCACCAAAGGCCTTGCCGTCATGAGCCTGGTGAAGAACATCGAAGATGACAACTGGACCAAAAGCTATTCTTATTATGACACCCAGGGAAGGGTGATCGGTTCGCATTCCATCAATCATCTGGGAGGTTACACCCACAGCGAATCCAGGCTGGATTTTGCCGGAACCGTTCAGAAAACCGTGACACGCCACAAAAGACTGGGCACCGATACGGAAAGAGTGATCACAGAAACTTTCACCTACGACCATCAGAACAGGCTGCTGGTTCACAAACACAAGGTAGACGGTAATGCTGAAGAGATCCTGGCCCAGAACAGCTACAATGAGCTTTCTCAGCTGGAAACCAAAAAGGTAGGCGGAACGAGTCCGGCATCACCTTTACAGACGGTGAATTATCAGTATAATATCAGGGGATGGATGACCAAAATCAATGATCCGGGAAATCTGGGCGGGAAGCTTTTCGGATATGAAATTAAATATCAGAATCCTTCCAACACTGCTGTCCCGGGAAGATTTAACGGAAACATCACTGAAGTAGACTGGAAAACATCCTCAGATGAAGTTTTCAGAAGATACAGCTACCAATATGATGGCCTGAACAGGCTTTTGAAAGGAAGTTATTCCGAACCTCTTGCAGGGGTACCGATGAATGATTC